>CACOMW010000001.1 GCA_902628365.1 uncultured Marinoscillum sp.
AATATAAGCCCTAAAAATCTTTATAGTACACCAAAAAAAGTAAAAATTTCAAAATCTGGAACGATTAAGATATCCCTTGAAAATGAAATTTCTCCTATAGAGCCTATAAAAGATTCTAAGTACATAAAACATGTCAAAATAAAAAGTGAAATGCTTTCAAAGTTTTGGGGAAGAGATATGTTTTTACAAGCTAATGTTCTTGTTCCTCATAATTTTAATAAAAACTCAAAGGTTAAATACCCATTAATGATTTTTCATGGACACTTTCCAAATACATTTAGAGGATTTAGAACTGAACCTCCAGCTGCACCAAAAAAAGATACTATATATAATTCAAGATTTGGAATTACGGGGTACAAATATATCCAAGAAAAAGAAGCATATGATCTATATAAAAATTGGATTAGTGATGATTTTCCTAGATTTATTGCAATTGAAATTCAACATCAAAATCCATATTATGATGATTCTTATGCTGTTAATTCAGCAAATTTAGGTCCATACGGAGATGCTATCACATATGAGTTAATCCCCCATGTAGAAAATTTATTTAATGGTGTTGGAGAAGGATGGGGAAGGTTTCTATATGGTGGTTCAACAGGTGGTTGGGAAGCATTAGCAGTTCAGGTTTTTTATCCAAGTGAATATAATGGCTGTTTTGCAGCATGTCCAGACCCTATTGATTTTAGAGCTTTTACAGTAGTTAATATTTATGAGGATGAAAATGCATATTATCATAAAAGTGATTATAAGAAAACTTTAAGAGCTGGAATGAGAGATGGTAAGGGAATTATAAAATCTCACCTTATAGATATGAATCATAGAGAAATGGTTTTAGGCTCAAAAGGAAGATCAGGAGATCAATGGGATATCTGGCAAGCAGTATTTTCTCCTGCAGGAGATGACGGGTACCCGAAACCTATATGGGATAAAAAAACAGGAAAAATTGATAAATATGTTGCAGAATATTGGAAAGAAAATTATGATCTAAGCTATATTTTAGAAAGAGATGAAGAATGGGGTTGACGATGGATTTTGGAAAATATATGACAGAAACGGAAAATTGGATAAAGAATTATATTTTAAAAATGGTTTGCGAGTTGGAATCTAATCTTCAGTAACTGTTAATATATTATCTTCAACTTTTGCTGTTAAAGATTTTAAATCTTGACCAGCTGCTGGTCCTGAAACAAAACTACCATCATTTTTGAATATTGAATCATGACAGGTGCAGGTAAAATTATTATTAGTATAAGCCCAACTAGTTCTACATTGTGCATGAGGACAGATACTTGAAAATGCCCTAATAATGTCTGATCCTACATTAACTAAAAGTAATGCACCTTCATCAAACCTTTTCCATCCACCCGTATTTTTTAAAATTTTAAAATTATTATGATTTAAATCAATTTTGATATTAGTGCTATCTATATTATACCCATTCTCCCAGCTATCTTCATCTTCATTTTTATTTTCATCATCAACTGGAGTTATATCCTCAACTTTTTCTGAACAGCTTATAAAAAATGACGAACCTAATGTTGCAAACAAAGCGGATGAACTTGCTGTTTTTAAAAATTTTCTCCTGTTTTTAATCATAGTTATATGTAAAACTAATAATTAAATATAATGTTACTATCAATCTAAATATTTTATTATAAGCTTAGTAAATATTGGAATTTAATAAAAATTTGAGAATTATCTACTAAATAGTTTTTATTGTTATTTGTTAAATTTTGATTTCCACCTATGTAGAAAATTGTAAATGGATTTGGTGTATATTCAAATAAAGGTTGAATAAATAAATAATCATTAAAATCATTTAATTCTATGACCAATCTTATTCCAAGAGAATTTGTAAATTGATATTTTGAATCTGCTCTGTATATAAACCCATTATAATAAAATTCATTTTTATCCATATATTTTAATCTAGAAAAATCAATAGAGTTAGCAATTGAAAAGCTATTATTTATTTGAAGTCGTATTCTTGAAAAAAAATTTAGTTCTTTACCAATTTCTGGATTATCTGAATTAAAAGCTATATCTCTCCCAATTCCAAAATTGGATGTAATGGATAAAATTTCATTTGGATTACTAGAAAAATTTATTCTACTAGTTCCATATTTTTTATATTCTTTTCCAAGATAATTGGTTGTAAAATCAAAATCATAAATGTAGGAAATACTAGTATTTCCAATTATCTCCGCATTTAATATAGCATCTAAACTCATAACATCTAAGTTATTATTAAAATCATATAATATATCCTTCTTGATAGCATATGATGCTCCCTTAAAAAAACCTTTATCCCAATTTTTCTTATAGGATTGATAAAATGTTAACCATTTTCTATCATTTTTTACTGCAAAACCAACATCTGCTCTATATTCAGGATTTATACTTTTATAACCCAAGTAGGTTGTCCAGTTTTCAGTACTTCTTAAAAGGCCAATTGATACTCCAGTACCATTAAATTTTTCTCCATCAAGTTTAACAGTTTTACTATTAAATGAATCTTCAGAATCTATCCAGTTAGTATTTGGTTCTTGATTATAGTTTTTTAATATGTCAAATGAAACCCTTATATTTTTTGATAATTGAAATAAACCATCTAATCCAAAAATATTACCATATCCACCACCTTTATAATATCTGCTAGTTGATAGAAACCCAATTTTTGAACCGCCTTTTAATAATCTTTGATATCTAAATACATTTATTAAACTTTTACCTCCTTCTCCAAAATATGATCTATCATTACCAGCAATCAAATATGGTGAATCATTATCAATAGAAGAAAGAAAAAATACTCTTGAGTTTGTACCTTGATTTAAGATTTTGAGAGCATATAATGGATTATTTATTGACCTAGAATAAAATGGTTGTAAATCATCAGAGTTTATATTTAGAATATCAGTCCCTTTATTAAAGAAAGGTCTTTTTTCAGGATAGCTTAATGAATAAGCTGAGTTAGCATCAATTTTAGTTACATCAGATTCAACTTGAGAAAAATCTGGATTAATCGTTAATTCAATAGATAAATTTTTTGATAATTCTGCATTAATACCTATTCCAAGGTTAGTTTTTATTTTACCATATTCTACTATATTTGAATTTTGATTATAACTACCGCTTACATTACTTGAAACATATGGTAACAAATTAATTTTTTTTTTTATTATAATATCATTAAATATTATTTCATCTTCTAGTTGACAAGTTGAGCAGTTATTATCTCTATCAACCTTTCCAGACTGAAGAAAATAATCTTTATATTTTCGCCATAATCCAAATTTCCATTTCTGATTTTTTCCATTAGGAAATGGTATTGAAGAAAATGGGATTTTCATTTCAATATAATATCTATTTCCTTTGATTGCTCCAACTGATTCATATTCTAAATCATAAGAAATTTGATATCGTTTTTCTTCATCTACTTCATTTAAAACTCTAACATCAACTTGAGAACCATATGGGTTTGATGCAATAAATATATTATTTCTACCATCACCATAAGTATCAATGTTAAAACCAATAACATCATCATTAAAAATTCCAAAGTCATCTCTTTTCCTAACAGATGCTCTTACATTTTCTTTAGTTTCTGCGTCAAAAGCTAAATAAATAAATTTATCTGAGTAATATATATAACCTAAAGTCTTTACAATTGGTTCAATATTGTATCCTGGTTCAACTTCAAAATCAAAATCAACTTTTGTGGCATTCTCCCATTCTTTATCATTTAAAACTCCATCTAAAATTATTTTATCATCTGACACTTTGGTGGGTATATAAGTGTCTTGTCCGAATAAATTAGTTAGATGAAAAAATATAAAAAAAGAAAGTAAATACGGCTTCATTTTACAATTGCGAAGTTAAATTACCAAAATTTAATTATTGTTCTTTTCATTCAGTTTTTTTATATTAAAAATTAAATTTGTAATTATGCCAACATACTACATAACAACATTAAATATTGCTATTCCAGTATTTATATCTCTTATTTTATTGGAAATATTTTATGCTAAATATCTTGATAGGACCTATGTTATTAGAAGTATGGATACTCTTTCTAGTTTATGTTCTGGATTAACCAATGTTATTAGGGATGTCTTAGGGTTAACTATTATCATTTTATCTTACGACTTTATGGTAGATAATTTAGCATTATTTAAAATAAAAACTACATGGTTAACTTATGTCATAGCATTTATTGGTATTGATTTTGCAGGTTATTGGGTTCATAGAATAAACCATAGCATTAATTATTTTTGGAATCATCATATTATTCATCATAGCAGTGAGGAATTTAATTTAGCTTGTGCTTTAAGACAATCTATTTCCAATTTTTTTTCTCTTACTTTTATTTTTTTAATTCCAACTGCAATTCTTGGAATTCCAACAGAAGTAATTACTTTTCTTGCCCCACTTCATTTATTTGCACAGTATTGGTACCATACTAGACTTATTGGTAAACTTGGTTTTTTGGAGTACATAATCGTAACACCCTCACATCATAGAGTACATCATGCAATTAATAAAGAATATTTAGATAAAAATTTATCTCAAATATTTATAATTTGGGATAAGTTATTTGGAACATTTCAAGAAGAATTGGACGATGTTCCTCCGGTTTACGGAGTTAAAAGACCGGTAAGATCTTGGAATCCCATATATATTAATTTTGTCCATCTATTTTTATTAATTAAAGATGCTTGGAGAACAAACAATTGGATTGATAAATTTAGAATATGGTTTATGCCCACAGGATGGAGACCAAAAGATGTTGAAAAAAAATTTCCTGTGTCTACAATAGAATCTACAAATAATTATGAAAAATATTATCCTAGTATATCCAATAATTTGCAAATATGGTCTTGGATACAATATGTGATAGTTTCATTTTTTATGATGTATTTTATTAATCATCTTCATTTAATAACATTTGTTGAAGGTATTTTTTATTCTCTTTTTTTATTTATTTTCATTTATAGTTTAACCAGCCTAATGGATCGAGATACTTATGCCTTATTTTTTGAGTTAATCAAATCTATTTTAGGACTTTTTATAATAATTTTTTTTGGAGATTGGTTTCTTATCAGTGATTATTTTAGTTCTGCAACGTTTATAATACAAACATATTTCATTAGTTCATTACTAATTGTATTCTACTTTTCTTATTTTGAAAAAAATCAATTGAGCTACTCTAAAGAATAATTTATTTTTCATCCATGAAAGGGTATCTGTAATTTTTTGGGCTTTCAAATAATTCTTTAATTGTTCTTGGTGAAACCCATCTAATTAAATTAAGATATGATCCAGCTTTATCGTTTGTTCCAGATGCTCTACCACCTCCAAATGGTTGTTGTCCAACAACAGCACCAGTTGGTTTATCGTTAATATAAAAGTTACCGGCTGAATGTTCTAGTTTTGTTTTTGCAAGCTCAATTGCATTTTTATCTTTTGCAAAAATTGCACCGGTTAGGGCATAAGGAGATGTTTCATTTACTAAATTGAGTGTTTCTTCGTACTTGTCTTTATCATAAATATATATAGTAACTACTGGTCCAAAAATCTCTTCACACATTAATTTACTTTTTGGATTTGTAGATAAAAAAATTGTTGGTTCGATAAAATATCCATTGGACTTATCATAATTTCCTCCAATTACTAATTCATGCTCATTATCATTTTTAGCAAAATCTATATATGAAGAAATATTATCAAATGCTTTTTCATCTATTACTGCATTAACAAAATTTGTAAAATCTTCAGGGGTTCCCATTTTTAAACTTGATACATCTTTAATAAGATTTTTTTTAATTTCATTCCATAAATTATTTGGTAGGTATATTCTAGAAGGTGCACTACATTTTTGTCCTTGAAATTCAAAACCTCCTCGTAATATAGCAGTTGAAATTGCTAAAGGGTCAGAAGACTTATGAGCAATTATAAAATCTTTTCCTCCTGTTTCTCCAACTATTCTTGGATAAGATTTATACTTTTTTATGTTTTCACCTATTATTTTCCAAAAGTTTTGAAATACACCTGTACTTCCTGTAAAATGAATACCTCCAAAGTCTCTATGATTAAATATTATATTTCCAGCAGTTTTTCCATCAGTATGAATTAAATTGATTACACCATCTGGAAGCCCAGCTTCTTTAAATACTTTCATTATTACATTTGCAGAATAAATTTGAGTACTTGATGCTTTCCATACTACTGTATTTCCCATCAAAGCAACACTTGAACAAAGGTTTCCTGCAATTGATGTAAAATTGAATGGGCTTAAAGCAAAAATGAATCCTTCTAATGGTCTATATGATAGAGAGTTTTTCATTCCATTAGGAGAAATTGGTTGATCCTCATGAATTTTTTTCATGTAATAAGGGTTAAATCTTAAAAAATCAATTAATTCACATGCTGCATCAATTTCTGCTTGAAATACATTTTTTGATTGCCCCAGCATAGTTGTAGCATTTATTTCAGATCGATATGGCCCTGCAAATAATTCGGCTGCTTTAATAAAAATTTTTGCTCTTTTTTCAGGTCCAATTTTATTCCAATTCTCTTTAGCATTCATGGCAGCTTTTATAGCACTTTTCACATGAGATTCATCTCCCTTATTATAAAATCCTAAAGTATGATTGTGATCATGAGGGGTTGAAATTCTTATTTTATTATCAGTTCTTATTTCTTTACCACCAATGAACATAGGTATATCTATCTTTTTATTTTTTAACTCTTCAATTTTCTTTTTTAATTCAACTTTCTCTTTTGATTTAGATTTATATTCTAAAACAGGTTCATTAATAGGAATTTCATTTAGATTTTTCATATTTCCAGTTATTTATTTTTTAATATTTCAAGTTTATTTTTTGATAATTCTCTGTTTGAATTCATAATATCATAAATCTCTAAATCTTTTTCTAGTTGTTTATCTTTTTCAAGTAATTTAAATATTTGGTCTATTAAATCTAAAGCTTCTTCTCTTATTGAATAAAAAATGAACTGATTAACATATTTCATATTTAATAAATTTGCATTTTTTAGGTAATTAACATGTCTTGAGGTTTTTGTTTGAGTAAAATTTAAAATTAGTTCTAAATCTGCAATACAAGATTCTTTTCTATTATATAAAATATTCATTATTCTAATTCTTGAAATGTCAGAAAATGATCTGAAAACCTTACTTCCATAATCGACGTTAAAATTTTTTAATCTCATAGTTAATAATAGTTAATAAATGCATCTTTTATGAAAACAAAATAATATTTAAGTAATTTAGCGATGAAATAATTATTAATTATAAAAATTTTTCAATTTTAATGTTGTTCAAAAAACTTGTTTACTTAATAGCCATTTTCTTTCTTTTTAGTCATTTTACTTTCTCTCAAGGTGAAAAAAAGATCATACAGATGTCTGGTGTTGTTGTTGGCGCTGATAGCATCTCAGGAGTTGGTGGGGTTCATATATATGTGCCTAAAGCAGGAAGAGGAACAACCTCTAACCCTTATGGGTACTTTACCATGCCGGTTTTAGAAGATGACAGTTTAATTATTAGTGCTGTTGGTTATCAAAAACAAAATTTGATTGTACCTGGAGACAAGGGTGAATCAATCTCTTTAATTATAGAGTTAAAACCTGATACAACGATACTTCCTGAATTAGAAATCTTTCCGTATCCAACAGAAGAATTATTCAAAAAAGCTGTTTTAGCTTTAGAATTACCAAACAGGAGAGACCTAGAAAATTTAGATAAATCATTAAATAAACAACTTTTGAGGGAAATGTATATGAATGAACCAATGAGTGCAAATATGAACTATAAGTATTTTATGGATCAACAAATGCTTGCTACATCTAATAAATATCAATTACCATCAAACCCGTTGTTGAATCCATTTGCTTGGGCTAGATTTATAAAAGCTATTAAAAGAGGAGACTTCAAGAAAAAAAATAATTAAATACAATTGTAGCCTCGACAGGAGTCGAACCTGTATCTAGAGTTTAGGAAACTCCTATTCTATCCATTGAACTACGAGGCCAATATAAGAGCAAATGTAGTTTTTGATAAAATAAAATTAATATTAATTTAATATTTAATTTGGAGGATAATTATTTCATGGTGATATTTGAATTTTATCAGATATGACTGAAGAATTTAAAAAACGTCAAGAAAAGTTAAGGAAATTAGTTTTAGATTTTGAAATGAATTTAAGCCAGAATAAAAAGGTTTATTATGATTCAGAATATTATGAAAAAATTGTTAAATGGTATATTGATAATCATAAATTTAAGAAAGGTTTAGATGCTGCTAATTTTGCTATATTTCAACATTCTTATTCATCAGATTTATTGTTCCTGAAAGCTAATATTTTAGTAGCTATGCAAAAATTTAAGGAGTCATTAGAAATGCTTGATAAAGCTTATCTTTTAAATCCAACAGATGAAAATATTTTTATTTTAAAAGGACAAGTTTTTGTTATATTAGGAAGGATAAAAAAAGCTTTGAAAGTCTTTAAAAGTGCAATTCGATTTTCTTCAAATAAGGACGAATTGTATTACCAAATAGGATTGGCGTATAAATCTTCAGAAAGATATAAAAAAGCTTTAAAATACTTTAAAAAAGCTGTGAACTCAAATATATCACATGAAAATGCACTCAATGATTTGGCAGAATGCTTTAATATTTTAGGAGACAGCAAGAAAAGCATAAAATTTTATAAAAAGTTTATAGATCAAGACCCATATTCTGAATTTGCTTGGTTTAATCTTGCCAAAGTATATTATAATTTAAAAAAATATAATAAATCGATAAAAGCATATGAATATTCAATTACAATAAATGATGAGTTTTCATCAGCATATTTAGGTCTGGGAGAAGCATATAAAAAAATGAAAAAATTCAAGAAAGCAACAAAAATATTTGAAACAATTTATGAATTAGATGGTCCTGGGTTTGATATATATTATCATTTAGGTAATATTTATTTTTTGAGAAATGAATATGATATTTCAATCAAATTTTTTCAAAAGGCATTAAAAGAAAAGGAATATCATGTGAAATCTTTGATTGGAATTGGAAAAAGCCTATCATCTATTGAAAAATGGCATGAAGCTATTCATTACTTTAGAAAAGCTATAAGCATTGAAGGAGATAATATTATTTGTTTAAAATTTTTGGCAAAAGCTGAATTCGAAATTGGTAATATAATTTCTAGTAAAGAACTTTTCAATGAAGCATTGAAACTGAATAAAAATGATAAAGATATATATCTAGATTATTCATTTGTTTATTATAGCAATGATAATTTTGAAAGATCTATCGAAATAATAGAAAATGGTATAAACGAATTACCTAAGGAATCTATTTTATATTATAGATTAGTAATTTATTTATTAAAAGCTGGTAGGTATAAAGAATCTATTTCAGTTTTAGAAAGTGCTTTATCTATTAATTTTAATAATCATTATATTTTATTTGAGTTTTTACCTGAATTAAATGAAAATTCAGCATTTTACAGAATAATAAATCAGTTTAAAGAAAATAGATTATGATGAATTATCACTTAAAAAACTTACCTGAAAGAACTAAGAAAACTCGTGATAAAGGTTTAACAATGGTGATAGATAAAGGATCAAGTATAAATGAATGTAAAAATTTAATTGAATCCTCAGGTGAGTTTATTGATCTTGTAAAATTTGGTTGGTCTACTTCTTTGTTAACCAAGGATTTAGTTAAAAAAATTAATATGTTCAAAAAAGTTGAGATATCAGTTTATTTTGGTGGAACTTTATTTGAAGCTTTTGTTGCAAGAGATCAATTTGAAGATTATATCGATGTTTTAAAAAAGTATAATTTGAAATATGCTGAAGTATCTGATGGTTCAATTGAAATTCCTCATAAGAAAAAATGTGAATATATTTCTGAATTATCTAAACATGTTACTGTCTTATCAGAGGTTGGGTCTAAAGATACAAGAAAAATAATTCCTCCTTATAAATGGATTAGGCAAATGAGAAATGAATTAGAGGCTGGATCATGGAAAGTTATTGGTGAAGCAAGAGATTCTGGCAATGTAGGTCTTTTTAGACATTCTGGAGAGGTGAGACAAGGCTTAGTTGAGGAGATTTTAACTGAAATTCCTTCAGAGAAAATTATATGGGAAGCACCACAAAAAGCTCAACAAGTTTGGTTTGTACAGTTGTCTGGTCCCAACGTTAATCTTGGAAATATTTCAGGAAATGAGGTAATATCTTTGGAGACAATAAGATTAGGTCTTAGGGGGGACACTTTCCATCAATATTTATAATTTAAGGATATAATTAAATAATTATACTTGATTAATTTTATCAAAAACTTTAAAACTTCTCTTTTTCTAAAGGGTATGCTAATGGGTATTGCTGATTTAATTCCTGGTATATCAGGGGGAACCATTGCATTAATCACAAATATATACAAGGAGTTAATAGACACTATTAAATCTTTTAATTTTAACATTATTTTTTTATTAATAAATTTTGAATTTAAAAAAATATACAATACTTATAATTTGAAATTTTTACTTCCATTATTAGTTGGTATTTTTTGTTCAATTTTTTTGTTTGTTTCATTTATATCAAATGCATATGAAAATTTTCCTATTCATGTTTTTTCATTATTCTTCGGTTTAGTTATTTTTTCGTCATTATCAATTTTTCTTACTTCATTCAAAAACTCTGATTTAAGTTTTCTACTATTTTTATTTTTATTTATTGGTATTTTTTTTGGATTCTTTATAACTACACTCAATCCTATATCATTATCAAATCATTTTTTTTCTATTTTTTTTTCAGGTATGATTGCTATTTGTGCTATGATTTTACCTGGATTATCAGGGAGTTTCATTTTACTTATACTTGGGAAATATTTTTATATTATTGAGGCTGTTAAAACTTTAGATATTTATATTTTATTTATTTTTATAAGTGGTGCCTTAGTCGGACTTTTTTCTTTTTCTAGAATCATTTCTTTTTTCTTAAAAAAATTTTATTATAATTCATTGTTTTTTTTGGTTGGATTAATGTTAGGTTCATCTAATAAATTATGGCCTTGGAAAGTAGAAGATGATAATGTTTCACCTTTTTTTTATAGTGAATTTTTAAATGAAAATAATTATATAATGTCTTCAATAATTATTTTTATTATTTCCGGAATTATTATTTTATTATTTGAAAAACAAAAACTGAAATTCAATGATTAAGTTAGGATTAATCGGATACCCTTTGGTTCACTCATTTTCAAAAAAATATTTCAATGAAAAATTTGATAATGAAAATATAAAAAATGTTAGTTACCAAAATTATGAACTCAAAAATATAAATGAATTAAAATCTCTAATAAAAAGAAATTCAGATCTAAGAGGTTTAAATGTTACAATTCCATATAAAGAAAAAGTGATTAAGTATTTAGATAAAATAGATGAAAAATATTTAAATATTGGCGCTGTAAATGTGATAAAAATTATTGATAATAAATTATTTGGAATTAATACTGATTATGAAGCTTTTAAGATTACCTTAAAAGAATGGTTAGATACTGGTTTTAATTCAAAAGCTCTCATTTTGGGTACAGGTGGTTCTTCTAAATCAGTAAGTTTAGCTTTAAAAGAATTAAATATTGATCACAATTTTGTTTCGCGTAAAAAAAGAAAAAATGTTTTTTCATATGATGAACTTTTAGATATTAAAACTTTTTCTAATTATAAATTAATCATTAATACTACTCCACTGGGAATGTATCCTAAAATAAATTTACTTCCTAATATTCCTTATAGATTAATAACAAAAAATTATTTCTTATATGATTTGGTATATAATCCTAAAACAACAAAATTTTTAGAAAAAGGTAAAAGAAGAGGTGCTAAAATAAAAAATGGACTTGAAATGCTTCATTTACAGGCAGAATTATCATGGAATTATTGGAATCAAAAATAAATAGTTTTGAAATTTAAATTAATATCAGATTTTAAGCCAACTGGAGATCAGCCGAAAGCAATCAATCAATTGGTTAAATCGATAAATAATAAAGAGAAATCTCAAGTTCTATTAGGAGTAACAGGTTCTGGTAAAACATTCACAATGGCCAATGTAATATCAAAAATCAATAGACCTACTTTAATACTCTCACATAATAAAACTCTAGCTGCTCAACTATATGGAGAATTAAAACAATTTTTCCCCAACAATGCAATTGAATATTTCATTTCTTATTATGATTATTATCAACCTGAAGCTTATATCCCAACAACTAATGTTTATATAGAGAAAGATTTATCAATAAATGAAAACATTGAAAAAATGAGATTAAGTGCTACTTCATCTTTACTTTCAGGAAGAAAAGATGTAGTGGTAGTAGCTTCTGTTTCCTGTATTTATGGAATAG
The DNA here is from genome assembly GCA_902628365.1 of uncultured Marinoscillum sp. Taxonomy (GTDB): domain Bacteria; phylum Bacteroidota; class Bacteroidia; order Cytophagales; family MED-G16. The sequence continues at coordinate 12,434 of CACOMW010000001.1, forward strand.
GAAATCCAGATGAATTTGGCAAGAATGTTATAAAATTAAAAGTTGGTGATAAAATTGAATTAAAAAGTTTTCTTTTTAGCTTGGTCGATATTTTATATGAAAGAAGTGAAGATGAGTTTAAAAGAGGTAGTTTTAGAATTCAAGGAGATACTGTTGACATTTATGTTGCATATGACGATTTTATTTATAGAATTATTTTTTGGGGGGACGAAATTGAATCTATTTCAAAAGTAGATCCTTTGTCAAGTAGAAAAATATCAGATCAAGATTCACTAATTATTTATCCAGCAAATCTTTTTGTAACGAATAAAGAAATAATTGATATTGCGATAAAAGAAATTGAAGAAGATCTTCAAAATCAAATTAATTTTTTTGAAGAAGAAGGAAGGTTTGTTGAAGCAAAAAGAATAAAGGAAAGAACAGAATTTGATTTACAAATGATAGATGAAATTGGTTACTGTTCTGGAGTTGAAAATTATTCTAGGTATTTTGATAGAAGAAAATCTGGTATGCGCCCATTTTGCTTATTAGATTATTTTCCAAGTGACTATTTGATGTTTATTGATGAAAGTCATGTGACAATACCTCAAATTAGAGCTATGTGGGGGGGAGATAGGTCTAGAAAAACAAACCTTGTTGATTATGGTTTTAGATTACCATCCGCATTGGATAATAGACCTTTAAATTTTGAAGAGTTTGAATCTATGGTTAATCAGGTTGTTTTTGTAGGAGCTACTCCTTCTGAATATGAATTAAATTCTTCAGGTGGCTCAGTAGTCGAGCAAATAATTCGTCCAACGGGTTTACTTGATCCTATTATTGATATTAGAAGTTCTAAAAATCAAATTGATGACATATTAAATGAAATAAATGAAAGAATAATTAAAAAAGAAAGAGTGTTAATTACAACATTAACAAAAAGAATGTCTGAAGATCTTAAAAAGTTTTTTGATAATAGTAATATTAGAAGTAGATATCTCCATTCTGAGATAGATTCTCTTGAAAGGGTAAGTATATTAAGAGGTTTAAGGCTTGGGGATTTTGATGTATTAGTAGGAGTAAATTTATTAAGAGAAGGACTTGATTTACCCGAAGTTTCTTTAGTAATTATTTTAGATGCTGACAAAGAAGGTTTCTTAAGAAATGAAAAATCCCTAATTCAAACTTCAGGAAGGGCAGCTAGACATGTAAATGGAAAAGTCATTATGTATGCTGATAAGGTAACTAAGTCGATGCAGGCAACTATTGACGAAACAAGTAGAAGAAGAAAAATACAAAAGGAATACAACAAAAAAAATAATATTAAACCAAAATCTGTCAACAAATCAAAAGAAAACATACTTGCGCAGACTGCTGTAGCTAAAAACAAAGAAGATATTAATTTAGCTTTTGAATCAAAAATAGAATTAGATCCAATTTTGAAAGATATGCTGCCAGGTGAAATTGATAAGATTATAAAGTTAAATGAAATCAAAATGAAGAAAGCTGCAAAGGATCTTGATTTTTTTGAGGCGGCAAGGCTTAGGGATGAAATAACGGAGTTGAATTTGTTAAAAGAAAAAAATTAAATTTTTGGTAACTCCCAATTATTATTATACTTAGGGGTGATTAAATTATTTGCCTTTTTATTTTCACCAAAATTTCCATTTTCTCTATCCCAATAAATTTTTTCTCCAGTTTTATAGGCAATATTTCCCATATGTGCATTTACTGCAACAATACTTCCTTTAGCAATATCACAGTTTAGCCCTTTTGGATTGTTGTCTTTTATACAATCAATAAAGTTTTTTGTATGTTTATCAAGAGCATTGCCGTAAGTTTTATTTACTTCAGCCCATGTTGATGTCTTTTTTGCTACGTCATCAATAAATAAATCTCCACCATTTCTATGGTCTTTTTGTGCTATCACTTGCCATCCAACTCTATTTACGACTAAGGTGCCATGACTTCCAATAAATGCTATTCCTTCACTCAATCCATAATTTCCTCCATCGATACCATTTGCATGTTCCCATAATAATGTAAAATTATCATATTCATATATTGCTTGAAGTGTATCTGGTGTTTCTGTATCTTGATTTGGATAACCATATTTTCCACCAGATGCCATAATTGAAATTGGATCTTTTGCTTTCATACCCCATAGGGCAATATCTATTTCATGTACTCCCCAGTCGGTCATCAATCCGCCTGCATAATCCCAATACCATCTAAAGTTAAAATGAAATCTATTTTCATTAAATTTTCTCATTGGTGCAGGGCCTAACCACATATTATAATCAATGCCTAGAGGTGTATCTTTATCAGGCTTTTCATCAACCCATCCGTACCACCCTTGATATGCCCAAGCTTTTACTAGTCTAATTTTTCCTAATTTTCCTGTCCGCAAATAATCTATTGCTTCTTTATATTGACCTCCACTTCTTTGCCATTGACCTACTTGAACGCATTTTCCATGATATTTTGCCGATTCAAGCATAATATTCGCTTCAGTTATGGAATTAGAAATTGGTTTTTCACAATACGCATGCTTTCCTGCTTCTAAAGAATCAACCAGATTAAGACAATGCCAATGATCGGGAGTTCCAATCACAACTGCATCAATATCTTTATTTTCTAACATTTTTCTATAATCACCATATAATTTTGGTTTTTTTCCAGTTATTTTTTCAACATCATTACTTCTATTATCAAGAACATCTCTATCTACATCACATAGTCCTATACAGTTTGCTTCACTATTTTTTAAAATAGATCTCATATTACTCCATCCCTGTCCTTTGCATCCAATTATAGAAAAATTAATTTTTTCATTTGCAGAGATATTATTTCTCATTTTTGCAATAGCTTCTAATGGCAGTCCTGCTCCAAGTATTCCACCAAGGGATAAAACTGATGAGTTTTTAACAAATTTTCTTCTTGATTCTTTCAAAAGTTATTTAGATAAATTTTTATTTACTTCATCCCAATTTATTAGATTAAAGAAAGCATTTATATAATCTGGTCTTCTATTTTGATAATTTAAATAATAAGCATGCTCCCATACATCTATTCCTAAAATAGGAATACTATTTTCTTTACATACTCCTGGCATTAATGGATTATCTTGATTTGCTGAAGAGCAAACTTCTAGATTTTCTTCTGTTTTACATAGCCAAGCCCAACCTGATCCAAACCTTGTTGCGGCAGCAGTCGAGAAAGCATTTTTAAATTCATCAAAACTACCAAAATTAGAATCAATAGCTATTGCAATTTCACCACTTGGATTTCCTCCTCCGTTTGGAGAAAGAATATTCCAAAAAAGAGAATGATTATAATGTCCCCCCCCATGATTTCTAATTGCAGGATTATCAGAATGATTTTTGCAAAGTTCTTCAAGAGATTTGTTTTCAAGTTCATTCCCTTGAATAGCATTATTCAAATTAGTTAGATATAGATTATGATGTTTTGTATGGTGAATCTCCATAGTTTTAGCATCTATATGAGGTTCTAAAGCATCATAAGCATAAGGAAGATGAGGTAATTCAAAAGCCATTTTTCTGTATTTTAATTGTTATCATTAATTTCTTATCTAATATAAATAAATTATTTGCATCTATTTTCTTATTTTCTCAAAAAATGAATTAATTAATATTTTGGAATCATTTTCAAGGATATTATCGATAATAACTAATTTTTTATTGATAGATTCTTTTGATTTATAGATGTGCCCTCTTTCTTTATCTTGCAGTGAATACACTACTTTTTTTACTTTTGAAAGGAATATTGCTCCAGAACACATCATACATGGTTCTAGAGTAACGTATAATTCACAATCATTTAAATATTTACTTCCTAAACTATTTTGTGCTGATGTAATTGCAATCATTTCTGCATGGGCAGTAGCATCATGGAGAGTTTCCATTTGATTATATCCCCTTGCTATAACTTTATTATTTCTGACAATTACTGCTCCTACTGGAATCTCATCTTCTTTATATGCTTTTTTTGCTTCTTTTAATGCTTCCCTCATAAAAAATTGATGTTTTTTTGTTTCTAAGGTCATATAAAAACTAAATTACTAATTTCATGACAAGATTATTAAAAAATTAAATCCTTTATTTATAAAACTATTATTTTTGTTTAAACAAAAATTCAAATGTTGAGATCTCATACTTGTGGAGAATTACGAATCAGTCATGTAGGGTTAAAAGTATCGCTGTGTGGATGGGTTCAGAAAGTTAGAGATAAAGGGAAAATGATATGGATTGATTTAAGAGATAGATATGGTGTTACCCAGCTAATCTTTGAGGAAGAATCTACACCAAATGAAATTTATAAGATGGCAAGAGAGTGTGGTAGGGAATTCGTTTTACAAGCCTCTGGAGTTGTTTCTGAGAGATCTTCGAAAAATAAAAATATTGAGACAGGAGATGTAGAAATCGTAGTTGAAAGCATGCAATATCTAAATAAATCAAAGGTTCCGCCTTTTATTATTGAAGACAAAACTGATGGAGGAGAAGAACTTAGAATGAAATATAGATATCTTGATCTTAGAAGAATTCCATTACAAAAAAATCTAAAACTAAGGCATTCTCTAATGCGAGAAACTAGAAATTATCTAGATAAAAAAGATTTTGTTGAAATAGAGACTCCTGTATTGATTAAATCAACTCCTGAAGGAGCAAGAGATTTTATTGTTCCATCTAGAATGAATCAAGGAGAATTTTATGCTCTACCACAATCTCCACAAACCTTTAAGCAATTACTCATGGTTTCTGGATTTGATAAATATTATCAACTTGTTAAATGTTTTAGAGATGAAGATTTGAGGGCAGATAGGCAACCTGAATTTACTCAAATAGACTGCGAAATTTCTTTTGCTGAAAGGAAAGACATATTGAATACTTTTGGAGGACTTATCTCTCATTTATTTAAAAGTGTTTTGAATATTGACATAGGATCTATTCCAATTATGGAATATGATGATGCAATAAAAAATTATGGTACAGATAAGCCAGATATAAGATTTGAGATGAAAATAAATGATGTTTCATCTATTACAAAAGGAACTGGTTTTAACGTCTTTGATTCTTCAGAAATTGTCCTAGCATTAGTTGCACAAGGGTGCAGTGAATATTCTAGAAAACAAATCGATGAACTTACTGATTTTGTATGTAAACCTCAGATAGGAGCAAAGGGTCTTGTGTATATTAAATCTAATGAAGACGGTTCTTTTAAATCTTCAGTAGACAAATTTTTTGATCAAAAGAAATTAGCTGAGATTGCTAATCTATCTATGGCAAACAAAGGGGATCTTATTCTCATGCTTGCAGGAGAAAAAAATAGTACATATAATGCTATTGCTGAGTTAAGATTGGAGATGGGAGAAAGGTTAAACTTAAGAGATCCAAGTATATATAAGCCTTTGTGGGTAGTGAATTTTCCACTTTTACAATGGGATGAAGAATCTAAAAGGTTTCATGCGATGCACCATCCATTTACCTCTCCTTTAGAAGATGATATAGATCTTCTTGACAAAGATCCAGCTTCTGTAAGAGCAAATGCTTATGATTTGGTAGTTAATGGAGTTGAAATAGGGGGAGGGTCTATAAGAATCTATAAAAGAGAGTTGCAAGAAAAAATGTTTAATGCTTTAGGATTTTCTGAAAAAGAAGCAAAAGAGCAATTTGGATTTTTACTAGATGCATTTCAATATGGAACACCTCCTCATGGTGGTATAGCATTTGGTTTTGATAGAATTTGTGCTTTGTTTGGAGGACAGGAGTCAATAAGAGATTTTATTGCTTTCCCAAAAAATACTTCAGGAAGGGATGTGATGATTGACTCACCTTCTAATATTGATTCTACTCAAAGAAAAGAGCTAGGGTTATAAGAAAAGTAATGATTTTTTCATAATTAATAAATTTCAATTCTAGTCCCTTTCAACGTTATCCATAAAATATTTTTCCCAACCTGGTGTTGCAGCTTTTTCTTCATCTACAATCTTTTTGGCATCTTCTAAAAGCTGTCTTGAATCAAAAATAATTCCGTCTTTTATGGTGTATTTTATACCTCCAACCCTTATTGCTTCATTATTTTCATTAATTTTTATATCACCAGTTCCATATAAGTATTTAAGATTCTTCAACGGATTTTCTTCCATAAGAATCATATCTGCATATTTGCCAACTTCAACTGTGCCTATTTCTTTTTCCATACCTAGTGCTTCTGCTGCATGTAATGTAGCAGATCGGATAACTTCTAATGGATGAAAACCAGATTCTCTAATTAGTTCAAGTTCTTGAATATAACCAAAACCATATAAATTATACATATATCCTGAGTCTGCTCCTGCAGTAACTCTACCTCCTCTATTTTTGTATTCATTAATAAAAGTCATCCATAGTTTATAATTTTCCTTCCATTCCAACTCCTTTTCTGTTCCCCAATCAAAATATGCTGCCCCATGAGAATCTCGACCTGGAAGAAAAAACTTAAGTAGAGTAGGGGTGGTATAATCCTTATGCCATTCAAGTCTGCTTCCTCTTGCTACATCTCTAAAAATGCTGTAAGGAACAAAAGTTACATCTATTGTAAAATCGAGTTCTATCAATTCATTCATCACATCATTCCACTTTTTAGAATAAGGTTCTGCAGCCTGTTTCCATAGTCTTCCAGCTTCACCAAATCTATCTTGCTCATTCATATAGTTATAATTTAAAGGATAGTTTTGAACTGTTCTGTCATTAAAAAGTGCTTCAGGTAAACCATACCAATGTTCCATGGTGGTTAGCCCTAATCTTGCGGTTTGAAGAACATTCATCCATGCTACATCCATTTGTGCGTGATGGCATGCAGACCTTAAACCATATTTAGCATTTTCTTTTAATGCTGCAGAAAAAATATCTGGTCTAGCACCAAAAAATTTTATACCATCGGCACCATTTTCTGCATTTTTTCTTACCCATTCTCTTGCTTCTTCAGGTGAGTTAATTCCATTTTTTGATCCTTGTCCAAACCCAGTATAGGCAAGAATTCTTGGTGCAGTAATCTTATTTTTTTTACTGTCTTCTTTTTGTTTTAAAACCCATTTTAATCCATTTCCACAGCTAGGGTCCCTAATTGTTGTTATTCCGTGCGCCATCCAAAGTTTATATACATAATCTGCTCTTCCCTTTGTCGTTTCTCCAATATGCCCATGCATGTCAATGAATCCCGGTAAAAGATACATGCCATGAGCATCTATTTCTTTTGCTCCTTCTTTTGCTTTAGGCCTTCTTTCTTCTTTTATTTTTAAACCTGGGTATCCAACGTTTTTTATGCTTACTATTTTATTATTCTCTACTATTACATCAACAGGGCCTGATGGTGGTGCTCCATTTCCATTTATTAATGTGGCTCCTCTAATTATGAGTTGATCGAATGGACCTTCCCCTCTAAATCTTTCAGGTGGTTCTTTGATTTGACTAAGTAAAATATTATAAGAGAGTAATAGAATTGTGGTAAAAAATATATTGATTTTCATTTTTGTGTTGATTTATTTAGATGAATATAGAAAATTTAATAAAGATTACAAATTAATTTTAATTTGAAATATTATATTTAAACTTTAAAAAAAAAATATTTGATATGGCATTAACTTATTCTAAAATGTTACCATTAGCTACAAAACTTCCAAGTTTTGATCTTCCTAATGTTATCACAGGAGATAGATTTTCTTCAAATAATTTATCTATGGAATGTGGTAAGGTTATTATGTTTATATGTAATCATTGCCCATATGTTATCCATTATCATGATCAACTTGTGAAGTTAATTAATGAATATCTTAAAAAGAATATTGAGTTTGTTGCAATAAGTTCTAATGATGTAGAAAATTATCCTCAAGATTCTCCTGAAAATATGAAAATTCTTTTTAAAGATCTTGGTCTTACAATTCCATATCTATATGACGAATCGCAAGAGATTGCAAAAAGATATTTGGCTGAGTGTACGCCGGAATTTTATTTTTTTGATAAAAATAATTCACTAATATATCGTGGAAGAATGGATGAATCTTCTCCTCGAAATGGAATAAAGCCATCTGGTGAAGATTTAAGGTCCGCAATTGACAATTTTATTTCTAATAATGAAATTGATAATAATCAATTTCCGAGTATGGGATGCAATATAAAATGGAAATAGAATAATCTAATATTTCTAAAATAATTAAATAAGGTATCATTTTCTTAAAAAATATCTAAATTACATTCCCTTAAATTAAAACTAAAAATATGAACGGAGATATTATTTCAATAAAAGACAAAAACATGGTTGTAGGTAGTAATCCTATTATACCTTTTATAGAGGGAGATGGAATAGGTGTTGATATTTGGCCAGCAAGTAAAAAAGTTATTGATCATGCAGTTGAAAAAGCTTACAAAGGTTCAAAAAAAATTAAGTGGTTAGAAGTTTTAGCAGGAGAAAAAGCATTTAATCAAACTGGTGAATGGCTTCCTCAAGAAACTCTTGATTCATTTAATAAATATTTAGTTGGAATAAAAGGTCCTCTTACTACACCTGTTGGAGGTGGAATCACTTCATTAAATGTAGCTTTAAGACAGAAGCTAGATCTTTTTGCATGCGTAAGACCTGTTAGATGGTTTGATGGTACCCCATCTCCAGTTAAAGATCCAAGTACTACTGATATGGTCATTTTTAGAGAAAATACGGAAGATATTTATGCTGGAATAGAATTTGAAAATGGTACAAAAGAAAATGAAAAAATAAAATCTTTATTGAAGGAAAATTTTGAAGAAAGATTTAATAAAATAAGATTTCCAGAATCAAGTGGAATAGGTTTAAAACCAATTTCAGAAGATGGAACTTCAAGGTTAGTTAGATCTGCTATTGATTATGCTATTAAAAATAAAAGAGATTCAGTCACCTTTGTTCACAAGGGAAATATTATGAAATATACTGAGGGTTCTTTTAGAGACTGGGGGTATAAAATAGCAAAAGAAGAATTTGGTGCTAAAGATTTAGATGGTGGCCCATGGCAAGAAATAAATATTGAAAATAGAAAAATAATTATTAAGGATGTTATTGCTGATGCTTTTTTACAGCAAATTCTATTAAGACCAAAAGAATATTCTGTAGTTGCAACAATGAATCTAAATGGAGATTATATTTCAGACGCTCTAGCTGCGATAGTTGGTGGCATTGGAATAGCTCCAGGAGCAAATATAAATTATGAAACTGGTCACGCTATTTTTGAAGCTACACATGGAACCGCGCCAAAATATGCAGGAAAAAATAAGGTAAATCCAGGTTCTGTTATTTTATCTGGGGCTATGATGTTAGAGCATTTAGGATGGGTCGAAGCTAAAGATCTTATTCATAAGGGTATAACAAAATCTATATCTAGTAAAAAAGTTACTTATGACTTTGAAAGATTAATGGATGATGCCACTTTACTATCATGTTCTGAATTTGGAGAAGAAATTATAAAAAACATGTAATCTATGACTAAAAAAGAAAAAATAATAGTCTTTGATACTACTCTGCGGGATGGAGAACAAGTTCCTGGGTGTCAGCTTAATTCAAAAGAAAAAGTTGAGATTGCTAAAGATCTAGAGGACCTTGGAGTGGATGTTTTAGAAGCTGGTTTTCCAATTTCAAGCCCTGGAGATTTTAATTCTATTGTAGAAATTTCTAAAAACGTAAAAAAAACTATTATTTGTGCACTTAGTAGAGCAGTTGTAATGGATATTGATATGGCCAATTTATCTCTTAAGGATGCTAAAAGAAAAAGACTTCATACTGGAATTGGTGCTTCAGATATTCATATTAAATATAAATTTAAATCTACAAGAGAGAAAGTATTAGAACAAGCTGTTTCAGCTGTAAAATATGCTAGAAAATACTTTGATGATATTGAATTTTATCCTGAAGACGCTGGAAGGGCTGATCAAGATTTTTTATCTAAAATGGTTGAAGAAGTAATCAAAGCAGGTGTTACTGTAATAAATATAGCTGATACAACAGGGTATAATTTACCTGATATGTATGGTGAAAAAATTAAATTTTTAAAAAACAATGTTCCTAATATTGATAAAGCTACAATTTCAGTTCATTGTCATAATGATTTGGGATTAGCTACAGCTAATTCAATTGCAGGATTACAAAATGGTGCTCGACAAGTTGAAGTCACGATGAATGGTATAGGAGAAAGAGCTGGAAATACTTCTCTTGAGGAAGTAGTAATGGCTCTTCATGCTCATAAACATTTAAATTTCAGAACCGGTATAAACACAAAAAAAATTGTTCCATTAAGTAAAAAAGTTAGTAAACTAATGAATATGCCTGTGCAGAGAAATAAAGCAATAGTGGGAGCAAATGCTTTTGCGCATTCATCTGGAATACATCAAGATGGTTTTCTTAAACACAGAGAAACGTATGAAATTATAGATCCTGAAGTTGTAGGGGTTGATTCTTCTTCAATTGACTTAACTGCCAGAAGTGGAAGAGCAGCATTATCTCATAGACTTTCTTTATTGGGTATTACACTAAGTAAAATTGAGTTGGAAACACTTTACACTAAATTTCTTGAGATGGCAGACAAAAAGAAATTAGTTCATGATGAAGATTTATATGAATTAGTTAAGAAAAAAAAATAATTCATTAATATGAATCACCCTAAAACCTTATTTGATAAAGTATGGGAAGCTCATGTAGTAGACGAAATTCCTGATGGTCCTAGTATTTTATATATTGATAAACATTTAATTCATGAGGTAACTAGTCCCCAAGCTTTTTTAGGTTTAAGAAAAAGAGGACTTAAGGTTTTTAGGCCTGAAAAAACTATTGCAACTGCTGATCACAATGTTCCGACATTAAATCAACATTTACCAATTAAAGAAGAATTATCGAGAAATCAACTAAACCAACTTACAAAAAACTGTAAAGATTTTGGAATAGAATTATATGGACTTGGTCATAAATATCAAGGAATAGTTCATGTTATTGGTCCAGAACTTGGAATAACTCAACCAGGGATGACTATTGTATGTGGAGATAGTCATACTTCAACTCATGGAGCATTTGGTTCCATTGCTTTTGGAATAGGTACAAGTGAGGTAGAGATGGTATTAGCATCTCAATGTTTACTTCAAAAAAAACCTAAAACCATGTTGATTGAAATAAATGGAGAATTACAAAAAGGAGTTTATTCTAAAGATATAATATTATATATTATTTCAAAAATTTCTTCTTCAGGTGGAACAGGCTATTTTGTAGAATATTCTGGTTCTACAATTTCTTCTCTATCAATGGAAGCTAGAATGACGATTTGTAATATGAGTATTGAAATGGGTGCTAGAGGAGGTATGATTGCTCCTGATCAAAAAACTTTTGATTATGTTGAAAATAAAAAATTTTCACCTGATGGTATTGATTTTGATAATAAAGTAAAGTATTGGAAAAGTTTGGTTTCTGATAGTAATGCTAAATATGATAAGGTTTTAAAATTTGATGCTAAAGATATTGAACCCATGATAACATATGGAACAAATCCTGGAATGGGAATGAAAATAAGAGATAAAATACCTGAATTACCAATGGAGGGATCTAAAGATTCATTTGATAAATCTTTGAACTATATGGGTTTAAAATCTGGAACTCATTTATTAAACAAAAAAATAGATTATGTTTTTATAGGTAGTTGTACCAATTCAAGAATGGAGGATTTAAGAATAGCAGCGAAATTTATTGATGGAAAACAAAAAGCATCTGGTGTTAGTGCATGGGTAATTCCTGGTTCAAAGCAGGTTGAAAAAATGGCAAAAGAGGAAGGAATAGATAAGATTTTTAAAAATGCAGGTTTTGAATTTAGACAACCAGGTTGTTCTGCTTGTCTTGCAATGAATGATGATAAAATACCAAAAAATAAATTTTGTGTTTCCACTTCAAATAGAAATTTTGAAGGAAGACAAGGTCCAGGTTCAAGAACAATGTTAGCTAGCCCTTTAACTGCTGCTGCCACAGCAGTAAATGGATATGTAACGGATGTTAGAGATTATATTTAATTATGGAAAAATTTAATAATATTTTATCTAAGGCAACACCGATTCATATTGAGAATATTGATACAGATCAAATTATACCAGCAAGATTTTTGAAAGCTGTTTCCAGAGAGGGTTTTGGAGACAATTTATTTAGAGATTGGAGATATGACAACATGAATAATCCCATTGAAGATTTTATATTAAATAGAGCTGATAAAACAAATAAAATATTAGTGGCTGGAAGAAATTTTGGATGTGGTTCAAGTAGAGAGCATGCTGCATGGGCGATCTATGATTTTGGATTTAGGGTAGTAGTGAGTAGTTTTTTTGCAGATATATTCAATAATAATGCATTAAATAACGGTTTATTAACTATAAAATTAAATGAAAAATCTTTAAGTAAAGTTTTTGAACTAATCAGAGAAAATGAAAAAATTGAATTTAATGTTGATTTGGAGAATCAAGTTTTTTTTACTAATAATGGATCATTCAATGAGTCATTTAGTATTAACAGTTTCAATAAAACATGCCTGATTAATGGATATGATAGCATCGATTATTTGAATAGTAAGAAAGATTCAATATTACAGTTTGAAAAATTAAATAAATTATGATAAAGAATATTGCTGTATTAGAAGGAGACGGTATAGGCCCGGAGGTAATGAAAGAAGCTATAAAAGTTTTGAATATTATTTCTAAAAAAAGTTCGTTAAAATTTAGTTATTCTAATGCTCTAGTTGGGGCTTCAGCAATAAATAAAAAAGGAAATCCTTTTCCAAAAGATACAAAAGATATTTGTAAATCATCCGATGCAATTTTATTTGGCGCAATAGGGGATCCAAAATACGATAATGATCCAAAAGCTAAAATAAGGCCAGAGGATGGATTATTAGAAATGAGGAAATTTTTAGGTTTGTATGCAAATATAAGGCCTGTAAAAACTTATAAATCTTTAATTGAATATTCTCCTTTAAAAAATAAGATTTTAAAAAATGTAGATTTTATTGTTTTCAGGGAGCTTACTGGTGGAATTTATTTTGGTAAAAAAGGAATTTTAGATGATGGTAATAAAGCATTTGATACTTGTGTTTATAATAAAAGTGAAATTGAAAGAATTGCTGTTTTAGCATTTGATGAAGCTTTGAAAAGAAACAAAAAGCTTACACTAGTAGATAAAGCTAATGTATTATCAACATCAAGATTGTGGAGAGAAGTTATTCAGAATATTTCTAAAAATTATTCAAATGTGAAAGTTGATTATTTATTTGTTGACAATGCAGCAATGAAAATAATATCTAATCCTTCTGATTTTGATGTTATTTTGACAGAGAATATGTTTGGAGATATAATTACAGATGAAGCTTCAGTAATAACTGGTTCACTTGGAATGTTACCATCTGCTTCAGTTGGAAAAGATATCAGTTTGTTTGAACCAATACATGGTTCTTACCCGCAAGCAGCTGGAAAAAATATTGCAAATCCAATGGCAATGATTTTATCTTCAGCTATGATGATTGGTCATTCATTTAATATGAGTTTTGAAGAAAGAATTATTAATAGAGCAGTTAATGATGCTTTAAACAAAGGCATAGTTACAGAAGATATTAACAAAAATAAATTTTATAAAACCAATGAGGTTGGAGATTGGATAGCAAATAGAGTTCATCAATTGATTAACTAATTTTATGCTAAAAGTTTTATCTTCATCAAACCTTAAAAGTCTTGATTTAAAGACTATTGAAAATAAGAAAATTTCCTCTTTGATGTTAATGAAAAGAGCCTGCGAGAGGTTTATAAAATGGTTTATATCAAAATTTTCTCAATCAAATAAAATACAAATTTTTTGTGGTTTTGGAAATAATGGAGGTGATGCCTTACTTATATCAAATATGCTTTATGATAGAGGATATAATGTAAAAGTTTTTATTTTAAATAATAAAGATAAAATATCTAAAGACTGTTTGATTCAGTTAAATAATTTAAATAAGAAAATTCCTATTTATGATATAAATCAAAATATGATTTCTGAAATTAAAGATTCAGAAATTATAATAGATGGCTTATTTGGATATGGTTTATCTAGAAAGCTAGAAAATCCTTGTGGTGATTTGATGAAGCACTTAAATAATTTAAAAGGTAAAAAAATTTCTATTGATGTTCCTTCTGGCATTTCTTCTGACAAAGTTTATGGTAATGTATTTTTTAATTCTGACTATGTATTTACATTCCAAACACCTAAGTTATCTTTCTTTTTCCCTGAATATTTAAACCTTATTGGTAAAGTTGTAATAAAAGATATTGGTTTAGACAAAAATGCTTTAGATAAGCTATTGCCCTTAGCATCAGTAATTGAAAAAAGTGATATAAAAAAAAATATAATAAGCAGAAGTTTAATTTCTCATAAGGGAACTTTTGGACACGGCCTTATTATATCAGGTAGCAAAGGTAAAATGGGAGCTTGTGTCATGTCATGTAAAGCTTCATTGAAATCTGGAATAGGCTTACTTTCAGTTTATATTCCAAAAATTGGTGAATCAATAATTCAAACTTCAGTCCCAGAAGCAATGGTTATTACTGATAAAGAAAAAGATTATATATCTTCAATCCCTAAATTGGAAGTTTTTAATTCAATTGGTTTAGGTCCAGGAATAGGTCTTAAGAAGGATACTGAAAAAGCTATTATAAAATTAATTAAAGTAGCTAAAATACCATTGGTTGTAGATGCTGATGCAATAAATATTATATCAAAAAATAAAAATATTTTAAAATTTCTACCTGAAGGCTCTATATTAACTCCACATCCAAAAGAATTTAAAAGATTAATGGGGACTTATAAAGATTCTAATCAAAGAATAGAATTACAAAAAAAACTTAGTAAAAAATTTAAATTAAATATTCTAATAAAAGGTCCTTTTTCTATGATGACTGATATTAATGGTAATTTATTTATTAATTCAACCGGAAATCCAGGAATGGCAACAGGAGGAAGTGGAGATGTATTAACAGGAATTATTACTGGTTTAATTGGTAGAGGCTATAAACCCTTTAATGCAATGATAATGGGTGTGTATATACATGGATTATCCGGGGATATTTCAAAAAAAAAATTAGGTGAAGAATCTTTAATGGCAACAGATCTAATTGACACTTTACCAAAAGCATTCAAAAAAATAGATAATTGATCTTTTTTATCTAATTTTATAATTAATTAATTTTTTTTTGATGAGAAAAATTTTTTTATTGTTTATATCATTTTTATTTCCTGTCCTAGTAAATGCTCAGGAACTTAATAATGAATTTAAGTTTGATATTTACCCAAACCCTGCTTCTGAATTTATAATACTAGAATCAAACACAAAAAATATTAAAGAATTTAATTTTCAAATTCACAGTATAATAGGTAATAAAATCAATGTTTCTAGTAATATTATTTCAAATAATAAAATTAAATTTTCAGTAAAAGAAATATCTAATGGATATTATTTTGTAATTGTAGCTAATGATAAATCGAAATATAAAAAAGCTTTGAAATTTCTCAAAAAATAATAATATCTAATTTTTATAGTGTTTTTCAAATAATTCATTGTACTTGCTTGCAAGGTCATATTGACCATCTTTATTGTATGCTCTTGCTAGTGCATTCAAAGAAACTAAATTTCTCTGAATTTGATATTTATTATTAATATTATTATTCATAAGATATTCTAACATTTGATCTGATCTTTTGCTAGTAATTTCTGCAATATTATTAGCTATTTCATCTTCACCCATTGATAAAAGCATCTCAACTTTTTGAACAGAAAAATGATCATAATTTACTGCTTTGTCAGGTATTAATTCTAAACATGTTTTTATTACATTTTTCGCTTTTTCAGTTTCTCCGTTTTTAATTAATTCTGAGGCAAGTGTATTAAATGTTGCTCTGTAATTCAATACAAACCCTCTATGATCTTCAGAATAATATGTCTTTTCATTATCTAATTCTCTCCAATAAAATTTATTGATCATATTATCATACATTATATTGGTATTAATGAAGTTTTTAGATGTATTTGGATTAACTAGAGGTAATAGTCTATAAGCAAGTCCTTCTTGAATAACATTTCTTTTGAAATTTAGATTTGTACCATTTAATGAAGTATTATTAAAATAAATTGGTCTTTCCCAGTTGTTTGAATTAATAAAATCTAAAATTGCTAAATCTTTTTTTTCTAAACCACCTTTATTGTCTTTTAAATTTATAATCAATCTATTAACTAAATATTTTAAAAATTGTTGAGGAATTATTTTTTTTAGATTTGGGTTGTTTGTGTCAATATCTAGATATAATGATTTGGATGGAAGAATATTATAATTACTTAAAGATGCAGGTACTTGAATTCCTTTATTTTCAGATTTTATAAGATTAAGATATGCATTTAAATTAATTGAAGCATCATTAATTTTAGGATTATTAATATAAGGTAAATAGTCGTTAAGACCTCCCTGCTGATAGTTTTCATTTGTAAGTAGAAATTTTAGTTTTTCTGATTTATTTTTTTTGCTTCTCATTTGGTCAATATACCAATCTGTATTAAAATAACTTAAAACAATAACTCTTACATCAGTACGAAAACCTTCTACTTCTTGTACATACCATAAAGGAAATGTATCGTTATCACCTCCGGTGAATAATATTGAATTTGGAGCACATGATGCAAGTAAATTTTTAGCAGAATCGACAGATAAATATCTATTTGATCGGTCATGATCATCCCAATTTTCAATACATAAGATTATTGGACTGATTATTCCAAAAAATATAGAGATCAATAGACTGATTTTGTTGTTTTTTAAAATTGAAGAGAAAATTGAAAAAATAGATAAAACTCCAATACCAATCCAAATTGAAAATGCATAATAGGAACCTGCATAAATATAATCTCTTTCTCTTGGTTCAGATGGTGGACTATTTAAATATATTACAAGCGCTACTCCAGTAAGAATAAATAAGGCCATTACAACTGAAAAGTTTTTTTTGTCTTTAAAGTAATGGAAAAAAAGACCCATCAAAGCTAAAATTAGTGGAATCATATAATAATTATTTCTTGCTTTGTTATTAAGAATTTCATCAGGTACATCTTTAAATTTATCATTAATACTTAACCAATTTGCGTCTTGAATATCTGATTCCCTTCCTGAAAAATTCCACAATAGATATCTTAAATACATATGACCTATTTGATACTTAAACATGAACTCCAAATTGTCTGAAAAATTTGGTTTTTCATTTTGACTTAACCCTACAATTTCTCTATATCTTTCTTTATGATTTGGGTTTGATCCACTGTACATTCTAGGGAATATTGTTGTTCTTTTAGGATCATATACATAACTAAAACTTTTTTCTTTTATTTCATATTTTTCTTTTCCACGTTTGTAAACTATTTTTTCTTGTTTTTGATCTATCACCTCTGCGTCATAATATTGTCCGTGGAATAGAGGTCTATTCCCATACTGCTCTCTTTTTAAATAAGAGATGAAACTCAAGATATTTTCGGGATTATTTTCATCAATTGGAGGATTAAAGCTTGACCGAATTAATACTAAAGAATATGATGAATAACCAATTAGTATAAAACTTAAGGCAATCAAAGATGTGTTTAACCAAACAATTTGTTTTTGTTGAGAATAAATAATAGAATATACTAATCCTAAAAATAAAGAAATTGAAAAAAATATTATTCCAGATCCAAATGGAAGGTTAAGACTATTTACAAAAAATATTTCAAAATTGCTTGCTAAAGTGGGCAATCCAGGAATAATTCCTACCATTATAAATCCAATTAAAAATGCACTAATAATCAAAGTATAAAAAATTCCTAATAAGTTAATTTTCTTTGTTTTATGGAAATATATTATAAGTGCAAGTGCTGGAATAGTCACTAAATTTAATAAATGTACACCTATTGATAAACCCATCATATAAGCTATTAATATTATCCATCTATTTTTTTTCTTTTCATCTTGAATATTTTCCCATTTTAATATAGCCCAAAAAACAAAGGCAGTAAAAAAAGATGACATAGCATAAACTTCTGCCTCAACGGCTGAAAACCAAAATGAATCTGTAAAAGTATATGAAAGTGAACCTATGATACCTGATGAGATTACTAAAATATTACTATTATTATTATTAGTTTCAAAAATTTTTTTGGAAAAATGAGTTATTGTCCAAAACAGAAATAATATAGTAAAAGCACTTGTTATAACACTAAGAAAATTAATTGCTAAAGATATTTTTTCAACATTTCCTAAAGCTAGGAAGGAAAAAATCCGACCTAATAATAAATAAAATGGAGCTCCTGGAGGATGCGGTACTTCTAATTTATAGGATACCGCGATGAACTCTCCACAATCCCAAAAACTTGCTGTATCTTCTACAGTTATAGCATAAACTATAAAAGATATAGCAAACATAATCCATCCGGTTACATCATTTGTTCTCTTAAAATTCAATTTTTTTATTTATATGGACGAAAATAATACAAATTATATTAATGATAATCTATTGTTTGACTTAATTTGCGAAAAATATGTTTTTTAGAAAATTTAAATCTTTTTTTTGCGTATTGATATTATTTTCATTCTTTTCAATAGAAAAAAATGTATATGCAGCAAAAGCTGATTATGATTCAATACCACTTTTATTAAATATTGATATACAGATAGAAACTACTGAAGCCATTAATTTAATGTATGATTTTGAGTTTGAAAAATCAGATAAACAATTTAATTGGTTGATCCAAGAATATGGTTGGCACCCACTTCCATATTTTTTACTTGGATTAAGTACATGGTGGAAGATTGCTCCGGATTTAGATAATAAAAATTTAGACAATCAATTTTTATTTTTAATGGATACCTCGATAGTTTTATCTAAGAAAATTTATAATAACTACAATAAAATAGAAGGGGCTTTTTTTTTAGCTGCATCATATGGATTTAAAGGAAGATTACTTTCTGAGAGAAAAAAATGGAGAAAAGCTGCTTTTTCAGGAAGAAATGCACTCAAATTTCTAAAAGAGGTAAAGGGTGAAGAAAATTTTATTCCAGAAATTTCCTTTGGAAATGGACTTTTTAATTATTATGCAATATGGGTAGCAGAGGAATATCCACTGCTAAAACCGATAATAAGATTATTTCCAAAAGGTGATAAGAAATTGGGAATTTCACAGTTGGACAATGCAGCGAAAAATTCTTTTTATACGAGGACTGAAGCACAATTTTTTTTAATGAAAATTTTATCTCAAGAGAATAATATTTCTAGGTCTTTTCAATTATCTAATTATTTGTCCGATCTCTTTCCAAATAATTCTATTTTTCATGGTGTTAACAATTCGCTTCTGTATAGATCAGGTAGATTTAACGAATGTGAGAAAGAATCATTAATTATAATTGAAAATTTTAAAAATAATAAGTATGGATATAAACATAATTTAGTAAGACAAGCTGCTTTTTTTTTAGGAGAAATATATAGTAGTAAATCAGAAATCGAACTATCAAAAAAATATTATAATGAATCCATTGAAATGGCAAAAATTATTGATGCTGAAAAAATGGGTTATACTTTACATTCATACTTTTCTTTAGGAAAATATGCTTTTAATGAAAATGATTATTTTTCTGCAAAGAAATATTTTAATAAAGTTATCAAATTGACTAAAAGAAGTGAAAAAATAAATATTGATTCGCGAATCTTTATAAAAAAAATGAGGTAATTATATATTTCTTTATAGTATTATAATAATATTTGCCATTCAATAATTATATATAAAATACTTTAGTTTTATGTCAAATAAAATACTGGACTCAAATCAAATAAATCAAAAAATTAAAAGACTTTCGTATGAGATATATGAGAATAATCTTGAAGAAAAAAAAATAATTTTATTTGGTATAAATGCTAACGGAAATATTTTGTCTCTTAGAATTAAAAAATATTTAGATGATCTGTTTTCAGCAAATGTAGAATCTTATAATCTCAATATAGATCATAATACCACTGGATCTAATAATTTAAATTTTAAACAAGATCAATTGAATGAAAAAATTATAATTATCATTGATGATGTACTTAATTCAGGTAAAACAATTGCATATTCAATTAATTTAATTTTACCCTTTTATCCAAAAAAAATAGAAGTAGCTGTTTTGGTAGATAGAAGCCACAAAAAATTCCCTATTCTTGCAAAGTATAGTGGTGTTAAATTAAATACAACAATAAATGAACATGTAAAAATAGATTTTAAAAAAAATGAAGGATATTTATTATGATTTACTTAACTAGAAAAGAACATTTTAACGCAGCTCATAAACTATATAACCCATTGTGGTCAAAAGAAAAAAATTATCAAGTGTATGGAGATTGTTCTAATGAAAATTGGCATGGTCATAATTATGAATTGTTAGTCACAATAAAAGGCTCAATCAATGATGATGACGGAATGGTTATTAACTTAAAACTTTTATCCAAAATAATTAATGATGAAATTATAAGTAAGGTTGATCATAAAAACTTGAATATAGATGTTCCTTTTTTAAAAAACAAAATCACATCCACAGAAAATGTTGTTGTAGAATTTTGGAATATTTTAGAGAAAAAAATTTCTTCTTTAGAAAATTATAAATGTTTTTTACACTGCGTTAAGCTTTATGAAACTCCAAAAAATTCAGTAGAATATTATGGTCCAGAGGGTAAATAATTTTTTTTTAATTGCTGGAGAAAAATCTGGAGATCTATATGGAAGTAAATTAATTGAGGAGTTACTTAATATTAATTCAAAAGCAATTATAAATTATTGGGGTGGTGATATGATGAAGGAAGCTGGAGGAAATCTTTTGCAGCATTATAGGTCATATAATTTTATGGGGTTTTACGAAGTATTTAAAAATTTAAATCTTTTTTTAAATAAGATAAATTTATTTAAAAAGCATTTGAACGATATAAAACCAGGTGTTGTAATTTTAATTGACTTTCCTGGTTTGAATTTAAGATTCGCAAAATATTGCAAGATAAAAGGTATGAAAGTAATTTATTTAATACCTCCAAAAGTTTGGGCATGGAATACGAATAGAATTTATCAAATCAAAAAATATGTTGATGTCACATTTTCTATATTACCATTTGAAGTGGATTTTTTTAAAAAATATGGTTTAAAAATCTTTTATTATGGTAACCCATTGTATTCAATTATAGATTGTTATAAATTCAATAAAATACCCTACAAATCCAATTTTGAAAATACAATATCACTGTTGCCTGGAAGTAGAGTTGCAGAGGTAAATAATTCAATTCCAATTTTTAAAAAAATAATTAATTCAATGCCAGATAATTTATTTTTTGTTTCATGCGTAGACCATTTTGAAAAATCAATTTATGATCCTTTAAAATATTTAAAAAATGTAAAATTAATTTTTGGTCGAACTTATGATATGATAAAACAATCTGATGTGACAGTCACTGTTTCTGGAACTGCCAGTTTAGAAGTAGCTTTATTAAATATTCCTCAGATGGTAGTATATAAAACTTCTTTTCTAACATATCTTATTGCTAAAATGGTTGTGAAAGTTAAATATATTTCTTTGGTTAACCTTATTTTAAATAAACCATTAATAAAAGAATTTATTCAAAAAGATTTTAATTCAAAAACAGTCAAAGATGAAATAATAAAAATACTTTCAGATAATGATTACAATAAAAAAATTAAAAAAGGATATAAAGAAATATCAAGGCTTTTAAATAAAAAAAATGTAATTTCTAAAATTGCATTACATATAATGAAAGAATAAAATTATTTTGACTTTCTAATCAAAATTTCATCAATTATTCCATACTTTTTAGCTTCTTCTGCTCTCATCCAATTATCACGATCAGAATCTTTTTCAATTTCACTATATTTTTTACCAGTATGATCAGATAATATTGTATATATATCTTTTCTTAGTTCTTGCATCTGTTTTAAACTGATTTCCATATCTTTTGATTGACCATGCATTCCACCACTTGGTTGATGGATCATTATTCTAGAATGTTTTAAAGCAGATCTTTTATTTTTAGAACCTCCAGCTAGTAAAACTGCACCCATTGAAGCAGCCATACCAGTACATATAGTTGCTACATCTGGTGATACATATTGCATTGTGTCATAAATACCTAATCCAGCATAAACAGAACCACCCGGACTATTTATATATAATAAAATGTCTTTTTTTGAATCTACTGATTCTAAAAATAATAATTGAGCTGTTATTATATTTGATATATTTTCTTCCACCTGCATTCCTAAGAAAATAATTCGATCCATAATTAATCTTGAAAATACGTCTATTTCTCTAAAATTAGTTGGTCTTTCTTCAATTACTGCTCTAGTCATGCTTTCAACTTTTTCAACATATGAGTCAAACTGATGACCACTAGCTCTTTTATTTTTTACTACATAATCTCTAAAATCCTTTTTAATATCCATTTACTAAATTTTTAATGTTAAAGATAAATTAATTTAATTCTTTCATTGATAAAGATTTAAATTTATCAAAAGTAATATTTTTATTTGAAATTGATATTCTTTTTTTAATTGCATTCATTGCTTTATCTGATTTTATTTGATTATGTATTCTCATATAATTTTCTCCATTTTTCTGACCTAAATAATTTTTTACAAATTTATCAAGTTCTTTTTCAGGATTTTGAATTCCAGATGAAGCTAATTGATATCTTATTTGATTTTTAGCAGTTTCTTCTATCTCATTATTTTCTACTTTAATCTTTTCATTTTCTATTATTTTATCAACAATAAATGTCCATTTTAACTCATTACAATAATTCTCATAATTTTTATTAATTATTTCATCTGATGATTTTTTATCATTATTCTTTACAATCCAACTTTTTAGAAATTCATCTGGAATAGAGATTTTATGTTTTGTTGTAATTTGTTTTTGAATTGATCTATTTAAAAGTATATCACTTTCCCTATCATAATTTGATTTTATAGATTCTTTAATTTTATTTTCAAATTCAGTTTTATTTTTGATTTTACCTTTACCAAATACTTTATCAAATAATTCATTATTTATATTTGAAGGTTTTTGTAAAGAAATTTTTTCAATTTGAAAATCTATTTTATCATCAAAATCATTTAGTGAATTATGGTTCGTTTGAAATATTTGATTTAACAGATTAATATTTGAATCACATAATTTGTAAGATGAAAAAATTATCTTATTACCAATTTTTTTCTTTAAAAAACTTTTAATTTCATCTTGATTTAGTGAGTTTAAAAATAGTTTTAATTTTTGATTTTTATATTTTTCAGAATTAACAATTTTACCTTCAACTATTGAGTCATTTTTAATTTCCTTAGTATCAATGATTGCTGGAAATTGATTTTGTAAATTTTGAATTGTTTCACTAACTATTTTTTTATCTATTTTAATATCGTATTTATTGAATTTAATTTTTTTAGAAAATGTTTCTAATTTAAACTCACTGACCATACCAATCCTAAATTTGAATTCAAAATCAGATTGTTTATCCCAATCTATTTTTTTTTCATTTGATTTTTCTGGTACTGGTTCACCTATTAGATTAATTTTTTTTTCTCTAATATAATTTGTCAATTCGTGGCTTGTCAATTTATTAATTTCTTCTATTAATATACTTTTACCATACATTTTTTTAATAAGTTGAACAGGAACTTTTCCAGGTCTAAAGCCTTTTAAATTGAGTTTTGGTTTTATTTCATTAATTCTGTTTTCAACTTTAATTAAATAGTCATTTGGAACAATATTTATTTTAATAATTGATTCAGTTGTAGATTTTTTAGCAATTGAAATATTCATATAAAAATTTAATTGTGCGGATGGAGGGACTCGAACCCCCATGCCTTTCGGCGCTAGATCCTAAGTCTAGTGCGTCTACCAATTTCGCCACATCCGCTTTCATTGGTCAGCAAATGTAGAAATAAATTATTTTAATGAGAAAAATTAGATTAAATTTCAATTAGATTTTTTTAAATGGAAACTAAAAATATTAGCGAAGAACTTGATAAAAAACTTATTCTGCGTGATTACAGAAAATTACTTAGGTATTCTCAATCTGTAATTAGTAAGCATGACTTAGTTCTTATTAAAAAAGCTTTTAAGATTTCTTTAGAAGCTCATAAAGATATGAGAAGAAAATCTGGAGAACCATATATCCTTCATCCTTTAGCTGTAGCTCAAATCTGTGTTAAAGAATTAGGTTTAGACTCCAAATCAATAATTTGTGCATTATTACATGATGTAGTAGAAGATACTGATATAACTCTAAATTATTTAGAAAAAGAATTTGGAAAACCAGTATCTAAGATTTGTGATGGATTAACTAAAATTTCCGGGTTCTTCAGTCCTGAAATCTCTAAACAAGCTGAAAATTTTAAAAAAATGATTCTTACAATTTCAGATGACTTAAGAGTCATTTTAATAAAATTAGCTGATAGACTTCATAATATGAGGACATTGGATAGTATGAATAGAAAGTCTCAAATCAAAATTGCCTCAGAAAGCATATATATTTATGCCCCTTTAGCTCATAGATTAGGCATTTTTTCAATTAAGACTGAATTAGAAGATTTATATTTAAAATATACTAATTACAAAGATTATATTTCGATTGTAAAAAAACTTAGTTCTTCTAAAGAAAAAAGAGATAAATTCATAAAATCATTTATTAGACCAATTAAAAGAAAGACAAAAGATTTAAATAATAAAATTAAAATTTTTGGACGTCCTAAATCAATTTTTTCGATTTATAATAAAATGAAAAAACAAGACATTACCTTCGAGGAAGTTTATGATTTATTTGCAATTAGAATTATTTTAGATTCAACATTAGTTGAAGAAAAATCTATTTGTTGGAGAATTTATTCAATTGTAACTGATTGTTATCAACCAAATCCTGATAGATTAAAAGATTGGGTATCAACTCCTAAAAGTAATGGATATGAGTCTCTTCATACTACAGTAATGAGTAATTCTGGACAGTGGGTTGAAGTTCAAATTAGAACTAAAAGAATGGATGATATTGCAGAAAAAGGTTTTGCAGCACACTGGAAATATAAAGAAAATTCGAAAAGTGATAATAAATTAGATAAATGGATTAATAATGTTAGAGAATTCTTAGATCAAAATGATTCTAGTGCATTAGAGCTACTTGATGATTTTAAAAGTGAACTCTATAATGATGAGGTATTTGTATTTACTCCAAAGGGAGATTTGATAACTCTTCCTTTTGATTCTACTGTTTTAGATTTTGCATTTGCAATTCATTCTGAAATAGGGCTTAAGTGTATAGGGGGAAAAATTAATCAAAAATTAGTTCCATTAAATCATATTGTGAAAAATGGTGATCAAATTAATATTTTAACTTCTAAAAATCAAAAACCATCTGAAGATTGGTTAAATATTGTTGTAAGTTCAAAATCAAAATCAGCTATCAAGCAAAGTTTTAGTAAAGGCAAAACAAACCACTTCTCAATTGGTAAAGAAATATTAAAGAGAAAATTGAATAATTTAAAAATTGATTTTGAAAAAAATATTTCTCCGATTGCCAATTATTTTGGATATAAAAATGTTGTTGACTTTTATTTTGATATAGGTAAAGATAAAATTGATTTAAAGATTTTAAAAAATTACAAAGAATCAATTGATTTAGAAAAGAAAAAAATAAAATCAAAGTCTAATACCAAGCCAAAGAAAATTTCAAAAAAATTCAGTAAAGATAATTACATTGTATTAGATGATAGAGTTGGTTTAATGGATTATAAATTTTCTGACTGTTGTAATCCAATACCTGGCGATGATGTTTTTGGTTTTATAACAATTAATGATGGTGTTAAAATTCATAGAACAAATTGTAAAAATTCACCTGAATTATTATCAAAATATGCTTATAGAATTTTAAAAGCAAAATGGTATTCAAAAAATGAAATTTCTTTTTTAAGTTCGCTAAAAATTAAAGGAACTGATAGAGTTGGAATTATTGATGATATTTCTAAAATTATTTCATCTGAGCTAAAAGTAAATATGAAATCAATATCAATAAATTCTAATAGTGGTGTATTTGAAGGTAAAATACAATTATATGTAAATAACACTTCACATCTTTTAAGATTAATAAAAAAACTTGAAAAGATTAGAAATGTAATTAAAGTATCTAGATTTGAGGAATAGAAATTTTTTAATCAACTAAGTAATGAGCAACAATAAAGTAATGGATCAAATAAAAAAAATTCTTGATAATCATCTAGAATTAAAAAAACAAAGGAAAACTCCAGAAAGGTATGCTATTTTAGAAGAGATATATAATTTTAATCATCACTTTGATGCTGATGAATTATATAATAAAATGAAAAAAAGTAAATTTAGTGTTAGTAGAGCTACAATTTATAATACACTTGACTTACTTGTAGAATTAGATCTTGTAACTAAACATATATTTAAAAATAATACTTTTAAATATGAAAAATCTTTTGGTTACAGACAGCATGATCATTTGATTTTAGATAGTGATGAGATATTAGAGTTTTGTGATCCAAGAATACAACTAATAAAAAATTCTATCGAAAAAATTTATGACGTAGAGATAGAAAGTCATTCTCTATATTTTTTTGGTAAGAAAAAGAAAAAATTAAAATAATGTCATTAGATGTTTTACTTGGGCTTCAGTGGGGAGATGAAGGAAAAGGAAAAGTTGTTGACTATCTTTCTAAACAGTATGATTTGGTTGCAAGATTTCAAGGGGGGCCCAATGCTGGTCATACTCTTGAATTTGATAATAAAAAACATGTTCTTCATCAAATTCCATCAGGTATATTTAGTAATAATTCATTGAATATTATTGGAAATGGTGTTGTACTTGATCCTGTAATTTTTAAAAATGAGATAGAAAAAATAGAATTAAAATTTGGATTGACATTATTTGATAATCTTTTTATTTCTAATAAAGTTCAACTTATAACTCCATCTCATAGATTTATTGATAAAATTTTAGAAAAAGAAAAAGGAGATAAAAAAATTGGTTCTACATTGAGAGGTATTGGTCCAACATATCAAGATAAGATAGGCAGACATGGATTAAGGGTAGGTGATATTAAATATGATAATTTTAAGAATAAATATGAAAGACAGAAAGAAATGCATTCATATTTATTTAAAGACATTAATTTAGAAGAATTTAATTCTGAAGAAAAGCAATTTTTTGATTCAATAAATTTTTTAAAAAAATTTAATTTAACAGACACGGAATACTTAATTAATAAAAATTTAAATAAAGGAAAAAGCGTTTTAGCTGAAGGTGCTCAAGGTACATTATTGGATATTGATTTTGGTAGTTATCCTTTTGTTACTTCTTCAAATACAACTACTGCAGGGGCTTGTATAGGATTAGGTGTTTCTCCAAAAAAAGTAGAAAAAGTTTATGGTGTATTTAAGGCATATTGTACAAGAGTAGGAAAAGGACCTTTTCCTACTGAACTATTTGATAAAGAAGGTGAGAAAATTGCTAAAAAAGGAAATGAGTTTGGTTCAACTACTGGAAGAGCAAGAAGGTGTGGTTGGTTAGATCTATTAGCACTTAAGTATGCAGTTATGTTAAATGGAGTTACAGAATTATTCATGATGAAAGCAGATGTTTTATCTGGATTTGATAAAGTTTTTTTATGTACCAAATATTTATTTGAAGGAAAAGAAATTGATTATTTTCCATCTACTATTGGTGATTCTACTATTGAACCTATTTATGAATCATTTGATGGTTGGAAAAATGATATATCAGAATGTAAAGAAAAATCTGATTTTCCTATAGAATTAATTAATTATATTAAGTTTATAGAAAATAATCTAAAAATACCTATTAAGTTAGTTTCTGTTGGTCCAGATAGGAATCAAACTGTATTAGTATAGTCAAATAGAATATAACTACATTTTTTTTATTATCTTTGCCTACGTTTTTTAAATTATTTTATAATCGAACTATGACTTTATTCATATAACTCCATTATAAAATAATTTTTTAAATTTTTTACAATTTAATTAATTATAAATTTTAAATATTATGAAAAAAGTACATGATAAATTAAATATTTTGATTGTTTGTACTGTAGTAGCAATTGCTGCTGTAGGTTATCTTCTTATTCAGACTGGTACTATTGATCCGTCAATGGGTGCTGGTTCAGGTATTACTAGTATTAAGAAAGCTGAGAAGTATTCTGAGAAAAATACTATTGCTGTTGAATTAGAAGGTGAGGAGATTCAGGAAGTTTTACAAAATGAAGACTTCATGAAAATGATTGCAACTCCTGAATTTGCTAAACTTGTTGAGAGTGATGAGTTTTTAAAGGTCCTTGATGATCCTGTATTCAGTATTGTTGCTGATGTTATGGGAAATGATGATTTGATGACCTCAAATGAGCAAGAACCATATACAACAAGAGACGGTAAGTCTGGAGGAGGTTCTGGAGGAGGTATTGGCGAAGATGATTTAAGACAAGGAACTTCTAGTTTATCTAATTTTAATCAAGATGGTGGAGCTGGAAGATCAATATCTTCAAGTGGTGGAAGAGAATTAGGTGACAATAGTAATAAAACTTCAGATAGTAGGGGTACTCCTGGTAAGATGTTAATGAAACTAGGAGAATTTCAAAAGTTTATGAAAGGTGCTGAATTACAAAAGTTTATGAAAGGAGCAGAATTTCAAAAGTTTATGAAGAGTGGTGCAGATTTTCAAAAATTTGCTAAAGATGCTGCTTTTCAGAAGTTTATGAAAGGTGCTGAATTTCAGAAGTTTATGAAGGGAGCTGAATTTCAGAAGTTTATGAAAGATGCTCAACTTCAGAAGTTTATGAAAGGTGCTGATCTTCAGAAATTTGCTAAGGGAGCTGATCTTCAGAAGTTTGCTAAAGGAGCTGATTTTGCTAAATTTGCTAAAAATGGAGACTTTATGAAGTTCATGAAAGGTGCTGATTTTCAAAAATTTATGAAAAGTGGTGCTTATTCTAAATTTGCAAAAGGTTCATCTTTTCAGAAGTTTATGAAAGGAGCAGAATTTCAGAAGTTTATGAAAGGAGCTGAATTTCAAAAATTTGCTAAAGGTGCTGTAAATTAGTATTTACATTAATTTACATCTTATAAAAAAGGAGAAAACATTAATTTTTCTCCTTTTTTTTTTATCTTAAACAAAAAAATTATCTAATGAAAAAATTATCCATTCTATTATCGTTTATTTTCTTTTTTTATTTTAATAGTTCTTTTTCTCAAATGGATAAATTAGAAATAGAAAATTTTGATATTGTTTCTATGGGAATTGGTGAAGCATTTGTTTTACCTCATGCAGCAAGATGTGCTCATAGTGCTCTTAATTTTCATAAAAAGTTATTTGACTACGAACCAAGAGATAAAATTCATGTTATGATTCAAGATTTTGGAGATTATGGAAATGGAGGAGCAACCTCAATTCCTAATAACATGGTTTCAACTTGTATTTCACCAATGAATTATTCTTTTGAGTCAAGTATAGCTGGCGAAAGAGTATTTGCTATCATGAATCACGAACTTGTACATATAGTTGCGCTAGATAATTATTCAAAAACAGATGTTTTTTATAGAAAACTTTTTGCTGGAAAAGTTAGAAATACAAACGACCATCCTGTTTCTATGTTTTATAGCTATCTCACTAATCCAAGATATTATTCTCCTAGATGGTTCCATGAAGGTATTGCTGTATTTATTGAAACTTGGATGGATGGTGGAAAGGGAAATGCTTTAGGTAGTTATGATGAAATGTTTTTTAGAACTAGAACACTTGAAAACTCTAGGATTTATTCAGCTCAAGGATTGGAATCAGAAGGTACTTCTGCAGATTTTATGTCTAAAGCTAATTCATACTACTATGGAACAAGATTTATGAGTTATGTAGCTCACCAATATGGACCTACTAATTTAATTGAATGGATAAAAAGAAAAGATCAAAGCAAACGTGGGTTTGCATCCAATTTTAAAAACGTATTTGGTTTATCAATTAGTAAAGCTTGGGATACTTGGATTGATTTTGAACGTTCCTTTCAGGATGAAAATATTAATAGACTTAAAAAATTTCCTGTTACTCAATATGAACCTATTACTGAAAAAGTATTAGGTGGTGTTTCTCATGCATTTCATGATAAAAAAAGAAATAAAATTTATGTTGCAGTTAATTATCCTGGCAAAGTTCCTCATATTGCTAGTATTGATTTAGAAACAGGTGAGATTGATAGACTTAAAGATGTAAAGGGACCAGCTTTATTTAATGTTGCTTCACTTACCTACGATGAAAAAAATGATCTTCTTATATATTCAACTGATAACAATGCAAATAGAGATTTAAATAGTTACAATTTAAAAACTGGTGAAACAAAATTGTTACAAAAAAATGAACATATTGGTGATTTAGCTTTTAATAAAAAAGATGAATCTTTATGGGGTATTAGACACCTAAATGGTTACAATACAATCGTTAAGATACCAAAATATAATTCTGAGTCTCCAAATGATTATTATACAAATTGGAATCAAAAATATACATTACCATTTGGTCATGATATTTTTGATATAGATATTTCACCTGATGGTAAAAGTTTAAGTGCAGCAGTTGCTGATTACTTTGGCAATCAATACCTTCATATATATGATATTGAATCTTTTGATAAAGGAGGTAAAGAAGATATAGTTTATAAGGAGGTTTTTAATTTTGATGTTTCTTCACCTCAAAGTTTTCGATATACCGAAGATGGTAATTATCTTTTTGGTTCTTCTTATTATACAGGTGTGAGTAATATATGGAGAGTAGATGCAAATACTTATCAAGCAGATGATATAGATTTAATTTCTAATGCAGTTACAGGGTATTTTCGACCTATTCAAATAGATAAAGATAGAATTTTTGCTTTTAGATATACTAGTGATGGTTTTCTTCCTGTTTACATACCTAATAATACTGTTCTAGAAATTGAAACCATTAAATATTTAGGAAATGAAACTATCAAAAAACATCCAGAACTTAAAGAATGGAGGAATGAATTGCCTACTCCTCAGACAGTCAATTTAGATGAAATAACTATTGAAAAAAACGGTGTTTATCTTCCTAGAAAGGAAATGAAATTAAATTATGCTTACCCAATAGTGGTAGGTTATAAAGATAATATCGGTATAGGTTACAAATTCAATTTTGAAGATCCTTTTAGCTTTAGATCATTTGATCTGTCATTTTCTTTTACGCCAAAACAATGGAAAAATCAACTAAGTGATGGAAATGCAACAATTGATAATGACGAACAATTTCATGGTTCTTTAAATTTTTCTACAAGTAAAATTGGTGGCTTTTTATCTGGGAGTTATGATTTCTTTGCACATTATAACAAAGACAATTTTTATGATTTATTTGGCCCCACCAAAAGATCAAGAAAAGGATTATTATTTGGTTTTAATAATAAAAAGTCTCTGATATGGGATAATCCAAAAAACTTAGATTTAACCACTGGTTTTAGAGGTTTTTATGGTTTAGATCAATCGCCAGATTTTCAGCAAATTGATAATTTTGATAAAGATTATGATACAAATCTATTCTATGATATTTTTTCCTCATTAACTTATAGAAATATTAGAAGATCTGTAGGTGCAGTAGATGGAGAAAAAGGGGTTAATATGTCATTAAATGCTTCATCTTCAGTTTCTGAAGGAAATTTTTATCCAACCTTTACTGGAAATTTTGATTTTGGTATACAGCTACCAGTTAATCATACTTCTCTTTGGTTTAGAACTTCCTCAGGAAATTCATTTAGCAAAAAAGTAAATCCATTTACTAGATTTGGATTTGCAGCGTTTGGTAATAATTATATAGACTATTTATCTTCAAAAAGATATAGGGGTACTTATTCTTTTCCTGGGGTAAGCTTTGATTCAGGTAGAAATATTATTGCAAAAAACTTTTTTAAAACTACAGCTGAATTGTTGCTTCCTCCATTAAGATATAGAAAAGTAGGGTTCTTTAACTTTTTTGCATCATGGTCTCATCCAACAATTTTTGCAAGTTTTCTTACTGCAAAAGATATTAATATCTCTGGTAATGATGTTAATCAGAACTTTTATAATATAGGATTTCAATTGGATACAAGACTTGTAATGTTTTCTCATCTAGCAGCAACTTTATCGGTAGGTTGGGCAAAAGCATATGATTTGGATGATAGTAGCTTGGCTTATGATGAATGGATGGTTTCTTTAAAATTTTAGATGAATGAAAAAAATATTTTTAGATAGTATCTACGGTAGCATAATGGCTACACTTCTTTATCTTGTTTTATTCTATCCACTGGTATTAATTCATAGATTTGATTGGTATGATATGTTGCTTGTGACTCTATCTATCTCACCTGGAATTTTTATTATGTTTTTTATTTATCATTCTGATGAATATGATAAGGAGCCAGTATGGCTTCTTGCGACTTGCTTTATTCTTGGAGCAATCAATTTACATTTTGATGTAGATATTCTTGAGTTTGTTTTTTCATATATAAATGTTGAAAATAATTTTTTACGAGTAGGAGGTGAAGCATTAACTGTTTCTATAACTGAAGAAATGTTAAAATTTATTGTGGTATTCTTAATTATCTTTCCAAATAAAAGTTTTGATGAGCCATTTGATGGGATTGTTTATTCAGTATTTGTTGGTATGGGTTTTGCTACAGCAGAAAATATTACTTACGTTTTACAAGGATCTTCATCAGTTGCATTTTTTAGAATGTTGACAGCTGTTCCAGCTCATTTTGCTTTTGCTGTTATTATGGGATATTATTTAGGTAAAGCAAAAACTTGTAAGGTTGGAAAAAAATGGTTTTATGTATTTTTGTCGCTTTTTGTATCAATAACCATGCACGCATTTTATGATTATTTTTTGTTCTTGGATTTTGTGCCAGGTATATGGCTAGGAGGTGTTGTTACGTTAGGTGTTGCAATTCTTTTTGCTAGAATGGCAATTTTGGAGCATCTTGCTGCCTCTCCTTTTAAAAAATAAATTTTAACACGATTTATTAAACTAATTATATAATATAAAAATATATTATATTTTTGTGCAAATATTTACTATCCGTTAATGTCAATACTTTTAAAATCTATTACAGTTGTTGATTTAAATTCTAAGTATAATTCAAAAAAAGTAAATATTTTAATTAATAAAGATGGTGTTATTGATAAAATTAGTTTATCCAAAATAAATGTAAAAAATTCATCTACTAAGGTTCTTGATTGTAAAGGGAAAATGGTTTCTCCTGGCTGGTTTGATTTTAGATCAAATTTTTGTGATCCTGGATTTGAACATAAAGAAGATTTAATATCAGGTTCTAACTTAGCTTCATCTTCAGGATTTACAGATATTTTATTAATGCCTAACACAAATCCTGTTTTACAATCTAAAAATGATATTTATTATATAAAAAATAAAACTGAAAACAACCTCTCAACTATTCATCCAACTGCTGCTATAACTAGAAATACAGAAGGGAATGAACTAAATGAAATTTTAGATTTAAATGAGGCAGGTGCAGTTGCATTTACTGATGGTGAAAAAGAATTACAAAATTCAGATATAATATATAAAGCATTACTATATATTAAACAGTTTGATGGTCTTTTAATAAATAAACCAAAAGATTATAGTTTATCAAGATTAGGTATTGTAAATGAAGGGTATAATAGTACTATATCTGGTTTAAAAGGCATTCCAGATATTGCCGAAGAAATAATGATAAATAGAGATTTATCAATTTTGAGATATTCAGGAGGTAGGTTACATTTTTCTGGTATATCAACCAAATCTTCAGTTGAAATAATTAGGAAAGCAAAGAAAGATGGATTAAATGTTACCTGTGATGTTTCTATTTATAATTTATTATTAGATGATAGTCAAATTATAAATTTTGATACAAATTATAAACTGGATCCTCCTTTAAGAACAAAAGATGATATAGATGCTTTAATACTTGGACTAGAGGATGGCACCATAGATGTAATTTCTTCTTATCATCAACCTCAAAATATTGAAAATAAATCTGTTGAATTTAATAATGCTAAAAATGGAATGATTTCTCTTCAAACATTTTTTAGTAATATATTAATTTTATCCTCAAAAATTTCTTTAGAATCTTTAATTTTAAAATTTACTTCGAACCCCAGAAAAATTTTAAATATTGAAGAAAAATCTATTAAAGTTGGTTCAAATGCTTCCCTAACAATTTTTGATATAGATGGATCATGGGATTACTCACTAGAAAATAATATATCTAAATCCTCCAATTCTCCATGGTTAAATTGGTCTTTGAAAGGTAAAATCTTTGGGGTTATAAACTCTAAAGATTCAAAATTTAATTATTAAACTAAATTTGTATATGGATTTATCTATTGTAATTCCTGCATATAACGAAGAAGAGTCAATTCCTGAATTAATTGCTTCAATTAATGATGCAATTACCTCATCTATTATATATGAAATAATTATCATTGATGATGGAAGCTCAGATAATTCATGGAAATTTATTAAAAATCAAGCTTCAAAGAATTCATTGATAAAGGGTATTCGGTTTATTAAAAATAATGGTAAATCAGCAGCTTTAGATATTGGATTTAAACATTCATCTGGTAAAGTGGTTATAACTATGGACGCTGATCTACAGGATGACCCACAAGAGATTTTACCCCTTTATAAAATGATTATTGATCAAGACTATGACTTAGTTTCTGGTTGGAAAAAAATTAGATTTGATCCAATTACTAAAACATTACCTTCAAAATTTTTTAATTTTATAACTAGACTTTTTTCGGGTATTAAATTAAATGATTTTAATTGTGGTATTAAAGCATATAAAAGTTCTGTTATAAAAAATATTTCTATATATGGAGAAATGCATAGGTATATTCCTTTAATTGCAAAATGGAATGGTTTTAATAAAATAGGAGAAAAAATAGTGAATCATAATCCAAGAAAATATGGTAAAACAAAATTCGGAATCGAAAGATTTATTAACGGATTTTTAGATTTGATTTCTGTAAGTTTTGTTTATAAGTTTAAGAAAAAACCTATGCATTTTTTTGGAACAATGGGTGTTTTTTCTTTTTTATTTGGATTGATTGGGGCAGGTATTATAATTTATGATAAAGTTTCTAAAATATATGCAGGTGTTCCTCTTGTTGAAATTAGACCTGTAACTGACCAGCCACTCTTTTTTATCGCACTGGTATCCATAATTATTGGTGTTCAATTATTTTTAGCAGGTTTTTTAGCAGAAATAGTTGTGAAAGTTAGTTCTAAAAATGATGACCAGATTGTTAGTGATAAGAAAGGCTTTGATTGATGAAATTTTCGATAATTATACCTGTATTCAACAGGCCTGAAGAAATAAACGATTTAATTCAAAGTATAGTAGATCAAAAATATAGAGATATTGAAATTATAGTTATTGAAGATGGATCTTCAATAACATCAAATGATATTATAAATAGTTTTAAAAATAAAATTAATTTGCAGTATCATGAAATATCAAATCAAGGCCCTGGCCTAGCTAGAAATCATGGTGTAAAATTTGCAAATTCAGAGTGGATAATATTTTTTGATTCTGACTGTACAATTCCCAAAAATTATTTTTATGAAGTCGATGAGTTTTTAAAGTCAAATACAGAAGTTGATTTTTTTGGTGGCCCAGATAAATCAAATAAAAGTTTTAGCTTTTTACAAAAGGCAATTAATTATTCAATGACATCAATGTTAACAACAGGTGGTATTAGAGGTTCTAAATATACAGTTGATAAATTTTTACCAAGATCATTTAATATGGGTATGAAGAAAAAAAACTTTTTGCAGGTAGGAGGGTTTTCTTCTATGAGATTTGGTGAAGACCTGGACTTGACATATAGACTTTTATCTTCAGGAGCAAAATCAAGTATTATTAAAACCGCATATGTTTATCATAAAAGAAGAAACAATTTAATTGGATTTTTTAATCAAATTTTTTCTTCAGGTAATGCTAGAGTTAAATTAAACCAAAAGCATAAGGGTACATTTAGATTTTTTCATTTATTACCCTCTTTATTTTTTATTTTTTTTGTTTTCATGTGTTTACTTTTACTATTTAAAATTGATTTTAATTTCATTTTTTTAATTCAATTTATTTATGTTATCTATTTTATGTTAATATTTTTAGAATCAAGTATCTTAAACAAAAATCCATTGGTTGGTCTTTTATCAGTAATAACAACTTTTACTCAATTTTTTGCTTATGGAACAGGATATTTGAAAGCTTGGATCAAAAATTATTTATAGCAATAATATATTATCTCTTTTTCTTGTAGTCCAAAATAGTTTTTTTCTTTTTTAGAGAATGAATTAATAAAATTTGATTTTTTGACTTTCAGCCCTTGTGATAATATCCTCTTATCATAATCCTTTCCATATTTTCTTAAATGATCTGATTGCCCATAAACTTTTTCTCTTTCTTTTTCGGATAGTATTGATTTATCTTCTATAGTTTTTTGCGGAATTGGATAATAAAATGGAACTTGAAGAATAGAAAAACCATCTTTTTTCATTACTCTATGTATTTCTTTAATTGCTTTTTTATCATCTTCAACATGTTCAAGAACATGATTACAAAGAATAATATCGAACGAATTATTTTGAAATGGCATGTTATGTATATCCATTTTTATTTTTGCTAAAGGGGAAAATAAATCTCCTGATACATAATCTATATTTTTTGAATTGTTAAAAACATTAATAAAACACTGTTCAGGGGCAATATGTAAAAGTTTTATATTTTTTTTAAAAATATCAGTTTTTCTTTCAAGGAAAAGGTACAAAAGCCGATGTCTTTCAAGAGATAAACAATTTGGACATAAAGCATTTTTTCTAATTTTTCTTCCATATGGAAGAAACTTATCAAATTTTTTTTTACAAATAGGACAAAGTACTTTTTCTCCTCTGTAAAATAATCTGATAATCAAAAAAATTGGCTTACTGATTCTTTGTAAGAAAGGTCTAGGAAATTTTTTTAATAAAAATCCAATAACTTTACTGAACATTTTTATTGATTTTGACTATTTCCTAAATAATTTTTTGGAGATATATTTTTTAATTCCTTTTTTACTTTATTGTTCACTGGAAGTTTTTCTATAAATTCTAAATATAATTTTTTATCAATTTTTGAATTTCCTCTCGTAATTTCTTTTAGCTTTTCATATGGATTTGGGACTTTTTCTCTTCTTAATATAGTTTGGATTGCCTCAGAAATTATTGACCAATTGTTTTCTAAATCACTTTCTATTTCTTTTTTATTAACATCTATTTTTTCTAATCCTTTCAATAAAGAGTTTAATGCAATTTTAGTATGCGAAATTGGTACACCGATATTTCTTGAAACAGTTGAATCTGTTAAATCTCTTTGAAGTCTTGAAATTGGTAATTTATCAGAAAGAAACTGAAATATTTTATTTGCCATCATTAAATTTCCTTCACCATTTTCAAAATCTATTGGATTAACTTTATGAGGCATTGCAGATGAACCTACCTCATTTTTATTTACTTTTTGTTTAAGATAATTTATAGATATATAGTGCCATATATCTCTAGTAAAATCAATTAAAATTGTATTGATTCTAGATAAGCATTGAAAAATAGCTGCCATGTTATCATAATGTTCAATTTGGGTTGTTGGCTTACTTCTAATTAATCCAATTTTTTTTAAAAATTTATCTGAAAAGGAATCCCAATTAATTTTTGGATAGGATACATAATGAGCATTTAGGTTTCCCGTTGCGCCACCAAATTTACCATTATTTGGAATTTTATTCAAAGAATCTAATTGAACTTTGATTCTTTCATGATAAACCTGAAATTCTTTTCCAAAAGTGGTAGGGCTGGCTGGTTGTCCATGTGTTCTACTTACCATAGGTATATTTTTAAATCTTTTTGACTTATTTCTTATAGATTTTAAAAGAATTTTAATTGAAGGTATAATACTGTTTTTAAGACAATCTTTTAACATTAAAGGAACTGCTGTATTGTTTATATCCTGAGATGTAAGTCCATAATGTACAAATTCTTTGTATTCATCTATTCCTAATTTTTTGAATTTTTCTTTTAAAAAATATTCTACTGATTTCAAATCATGATTTATTTTTTCTTCAATTTTTTTTATTCTTTTTGCATCATTTATAGAAAAGTTATTTATGATTTCGCGCAAATTTTTTATTTCACTTTTTTTAATATTTTTTAATTCGGGCAATTTAATTTCGTATAGAGCGATAAAATATTCAATTTCAACAAAAACGCGATATCTAATTAATGCAAACTCAGAGAAATATCTAGATATATCTTCAGTACTTTTTCTATATCTTCCATCTATTGGACTTATTGCAGATAGACTTTGCATATTCATAATAATGATTTTTGCAAAAGTAAGAAATATTTAACTAAAGAGATATTTT
Source organism: uncultured Marinoscillum sp. (assembly GCA_902628365.1). Classification (GTDB taxonomy): domain Bacteria; phylum Bacteroidota; class Bacteroidia; order Cytophagales; family MED-G16. The sequence continues at coordinate 51,043 of CACOMW010000001.1, forward strand.
AAAACAAATCATTAAATTATATTTGCGCGTCAACTTAAATTTATATTTATGAGTACTGTTAAAGTATTAATGGATGGAAAAACTTTTCAAATGGAAGTAGATAAGGATACTACAATACTTGAAAAGGCAATGGATGAAGATATTGATATTCCATTTTCTTGTCAAAGTGGAATATGCTCATCATGCATAGGTAAATTAAATGAAGGTAAGGTTGAAATGGAAGTAAATGATGGTCTTTCTGATGAAGAATTAGAAAATGGATACATTTTAATTTGTCAATCTTTTCCAAGATCAGAGAAAATTACTATTGAAATTGATTAGATTGTTTAAATAATCGATTTCATTAATATAATAAGAACATTAATCGATTTCTTTCGTATTTAGTCTTGATATATATATAATAATATGATACATTTGTCAATTGTTTAATTTCTCAAAAATACTTTATTTCTAATGAGACAACTCAAAATCACACAATCAATAACCAATAGAAGAGAGAGTCATACTCTTGAAAAATATTTTACAGAGGTGAGTGGTGTTCCTATGATTACACCCGAAGAAGAAGTTAAATTAGCTAAACAAATTAAGAAAGGTAGCCAAAGAGCATTGGATAGACTTGTTAAAGCAAACCTAAGATTTGTTGTATCAGTAGCAAAACAATATCAGAATAGAAGTCTACCTCTAAACGATCTTATAAACGAAGGAAATCTTGGATTAATTAAAGCAGCAAAAAAGTTTGACGAGACAAAAGGTTTTAAATTTATATCTTACGCAGTATGGTGGATTAGACAATCAATCATGCAAGCTTTAGCTGAACAATCTAGAATTGTTAGGTTGCCAATGAATAAATCGGGAGCTATTAATCAGATTAGAAGAGCATATGCTGAATTAGAACAAAAATTTGAAAGGGAGCCCACTGAAGAAGAATTAGCAGAAAATTTAGATATTAAATCGAGTGAGGTAAGAAGCACACTGGGTGCTGAGGTTAAGCAAATGTCAATGGATGCTCCATTTGGTGAAGATGATTCTGGTTCATTGTTAGATGTTTTAGAAAATGATGCTGAACATCCTACAGATTCTGGTCTAGTTTTTAATGATTCTTTAAAAGTTGAAACAATGAGAGCTTTGTCAACACTTACACCAAGAGAAAGAGACGTTATTGTAATGAGTTTTGGAATTGGATTTGATAATCCTTATACCTTAGAAGAAATCGGAGATGTTATGGGATTAACTAGGGAGAGAGTAAGACAAATTAGGGAAAAAGCTTTACAAAAGTTAAGAGAGCCTGGAAAAAATATGAGACTGAAAGAATTCACTGCAAATTAGCTTTAATATCTTCATTCAATAAATAAAAATCTATATATTTGACGCGTTATAATTTATATCAAATATGAATGCATTTACTAATTTCAGACATTATTTTAAATATTTTTTTTCATTAATTCTTATTTCTGTTTTTGTTTATTCTTCACTTAAAAAAAATAATTCAGAAACCCCAAAGTATAAAGGTCCCGAAAAATTCCATAAATATAAAAGTGAAATATTAGGTGACGGTTACTATCCTGGATATAGACAGGTGGAGCTCGATAAAATGATTTCTAGGTTAGATGTTGTAAGGTTAGGTCAAAGCAATGTTCAAGGTAGTGATAATTCTATTCGTTATGGAGCTTCTGCTGCTTCTGCTGCCACTTTCACAGAGAGAGGACCTAATAATGTTCCTGGAAGAACTAGAGCAGTTGTGGTGGATGCTGCTGATGCTACAGGAAATACATGGTATGCAGGTGCTGTGGGAGGTGGATTGTGGAAAGGGGTCTATACGAATGATAGTTCTGGTGAAATTGTTTCTTGGACAAATTTAACACCTACAACGGTATTAAATATTGCAATTTCAACAATAGCTCAATCTGCTAATGATCCGAATATATTGTATGTGGGAACCGGTGAAGATTGGTCCTATAATGTAGATGCAATTACTGGAGATGGTATATTTAAGGTAGACATTTCAGATCCGGCGTCTCCAATATGGACAAATATAACTCCAACTACTGGAGCAGGAATAATTGATCCTAAATATGGTAATGTTAGTAGGGTAATAGTTGATCCTGCAAATAAAAATATAGTTTTAGCTAGTACATTAAGTAAATCAACTGGATTATCCTATATCTTTAAATCTATTGATGGAGGAACTTCATGGACGCAGGAGGCTCAGGGAGGTGGAAATATTCAACAAATTTATGCTTCTCCAAGTAATTTTAATATTCTATATGCTGCAGTTAGGGGAAATCCAATGTTAAAATCTACAGATGCAGGTGACAATTGGGCGGCAGTTACTGACTTTTCAGTTGCAGGATATGGTCGTTATGAATTGGCTGTTTCTCATACCGATCCTAACAAAGTTTATGCTGGAGTTAGAAAATCTGGTGATCAATCTTACTTATATAGAAGTCTTGATGGTGGTACTTCGTGGACTCATATTACAGAAAATGGTGCTTCAGGAGATGCAAGATATACAACTGATTTTTGGTTAGATGGTCAGGGGTGGTATGATAACTGTATTACAGTAAGTCCATTAGATGATAATGTAGTGTATGCTGGTGGGGTTCAGCTTTTTAAATTTACTGTATTAGGAGATAATACAAAAAACTCTACACATTTAACAGATGGCTATGGTGATGCCGATCCTCCAGATTTTGTAAGTAGATATAAAAATTATTATGTTCATGTAGATCATCACTTTTTAACGACAATTAATGATGGAGGCGGTAATTTTAGAATATTAAATGGCAGTGATGGTGGTATTGCTGTTTCAAATTCAGCTGCTGATCCAGGTATCAATCACAATGATTTTTTTGCATCGACAGATGGTTATAGAACTACTCAATTTTATGGTGCTGATAAAGTAAAAGGAGTTCATGCTTATCTTGCAGGGGCTCAAGATAATGGTACATGGTATTCAGACCCAGCTTCAAGCGCAACGAGTGGTACAAACTATACTAGAGGTGTAGGTGGAGATGGTCTTGAAGTTCTTACTCATTGGGATAATGCAGATTCGATGATGGGTGGTTATCAATATAATGGATTATATAGAAGTCTTAATGGAGGTACAAATTGGACATATATTGGAACAACCTGGTCTCCTCACAACGGTTCTGGTGGTGGGCCATTTATTAGTAGAATCTCTGGTTCTTATCAAGATTCTGATGTGGCATACGCAATTGGAGATGATGGCATTTATAAAACCAAAGATTTTGGAGCTAATTGGCAATTGAAAATTCCACCTGATATTGGAGGTTGGAGTCCTGGAGACGTAGAAGTTTCTATGGCAAACCCTAGATTTGTATGGGCTTCAGGTTTTATCACTGCTACAGGCAATCTTTACGTATCAAAAGATTGGGGTAATACTTTTCAAGCAATTACAAATAAACCAGGAGGAGTATCAGCAGGTGTCTCAGGTATATATTCTCATCCAACTGAAGATTCTACGGTTTATATTCTTTTATCTTCTTATGGAAGAGGGAAAATATTTGAATCCAAAGATTTAGGAAATTCTTGGTCTGATATTTCAGGATTTCCATCAGGGTGGGGTGTTGGTGTCTCTGCTAGTGGTTTTCCTAATGTAGCAGTAACTAGTCTTGCTGTAATGCCTTATGACACTGATGTAATTTGGGCTGGAACTGACATAGGAATTGTAGAAACCACGGATAGAGGCGCTAGTTGGAACTTAGTAACTAATTTTCCTCATGTTAGTGTTTGGGATATGAAAGTTAGAGATCAAGGAGAGGTTGTATTGGCAACGCATGGAAGAGGAATATGGACAGCTACCATCCCAGACCTTGTGAGTTGGGAACCAAAAGAAAATTTAATTACATTATCTGTTGATACTGTAAATATTACTGAAAATGGAGGTGTTGCAACATTAACTATTACTGCTGGAAAAGATGTTTCTCCAGATGGACCGATAACAGTTAATTTAGCTGCAAGTGGTACTGCTGCTGGTTCAGAATATACGTTAAGTGCTACTTCTGTTACTCTTGATTCTACAGGTACTACGAAAACAGTTACTGTTACTGGAGTAGATGATGCAGATCAAGAGAGCGATGAAACTGTAATAGTTGATATTTCCTCTGTTGTGAATGGTAAGGAATCTGGTAGTCAACAAGTGACAATAACTGTTAAAGATGATGATGGAGATAATACTCCTCCTGTTGCAACTTTATCTATTGATAATTCTTCTATAACTGAAGATTCAGGTGTGTCCACTATTACTGCAACTTTAGATAAAGCACCAAATTTAGGGAATGTAGTTATTTCTCTAAGCGCTGGAGGTACTGCATCTGCATCTGATTACACTTTAAGTTCGACTTCTATAACAATTTCATCTGGAACTACTGGTACTGCAACTGTAACTGCTGTTCAGGACTCTGATAATGAAAATGATGAAACTGTAGTTATTGATATTTCATCAGTTAGTAATGGAACTGAGTCTGGTACGCAACAAGTAACTATTACCATTACAGACGATGATGCTGTTACGGGAATTGAAGATCAAGGATCTGATGGCTTGATTAGTATTTATCCTAACCCTTCTTCTGGTATCTTTAACGTAAGATTTAATGATACTTGGAAAGGTAATGTGGATCTGAGAGTATTAGATATCTTTGGAAGATCACAATACATGAGAAACATTGATAATTCATCTGGTCAGCTAGAACATGAAGTGGATATTTCAAACAAATCCGATGGAGTTTTCTTTGTAGAGTTATCTCAAGAGGATAAAAGAGTCATAAAGAAGATTATTAAACAATAATCACTTCAATTTTACTATATAAATTAAATTATATTTTTTAGATTTATATTTTTAAACCACTTTATGAAAAAATATTACTTTCTTATATCTATACTCTTTTTTTCGTTTTTAATTTTTGTGTCCTATAATCAAGAAGAGAGGCTTATTGTAGACTCTAAGCTTGAATATTCTGATGAATTTGAAAAATACTTTAGAGACATTACTTATAATGAAACTGGATCAAATTATTATCCAGGATACAAACAGGTTGAGCTTGATAAAATGCTTGCTAGATTAAGTGGACCTACCTTAAGTGCTTCTAGTGATCAAGATAATCCTAATTTTGGAAGTTCTATAGCTGCTACTGCAACTTTTACTGAAAGAGGACCAGGGAATGTTTCAGGTAGAACAAGAGGTTTAATTGTCGATGCTGCTGATGCATCTGGAAAAACATTTTATGCTGCTAGTCCTGGCGGTGGAATATGGAAAGGAATTCATAGTGGTACTGGTGCTACAGAGAAAGTGTCTTGGACTAATCTTACATCTGCACTGCCAAATATTAATTTTAATTCTCTTGCTCAATCTCAATCAAATACAGATGTAATTTATGCTGGTTCAGGAGAAAGTCATATTGGTGGATCAGGTGGATGGGGCGATGGTATATTTAAATCAACAGATGGAGGTAGTTCTTGGACAAATGTATCTAAAAAGTCAGGAGGAAAGGTTATTTCTAATTTTGGAACAGTTCATAGAATAATTGTTGATCCAACTAACCCAGATATAGTAATTATTACAGCTGGAAATAATTATTACTGTAACACTTATATCTACAAGACTTCTAATGGGGGTACTTCATGGACAAAAGTCCATGATTATAATAGCTGTCACACTTATACTCAAGTTGTAGCTGCGCCATCAGATTTTAATACTCAATATGCAGTGTCTAAAGGAAAACCATTGTTAAAATCTACTGATGCCGGAGATACATGGACAGCTACTACACCTTTTGGAATATCTGGAAGCTATGGTCGTTATGAAATAGCTGTTTCTCATACGGATCCTAATAAAGTATATGCTGGTATAAGAACGTCAGCTAACGGCCCTTCGTATTTATACAGAACCCTTGATGGTGGTTCTTCTTGGACGCATATTCAAGAGAATGGAACCTCAGGTGATCCCAGGTATTCAACTGACTTTTGGTTAGATAAACAAGGTTATTATGATAATTGTATTGCCTTAAACCCTTTAAATGATGATATTGTTTATGTCGGAGGCATAGACCTTTTTAAATTTACTGTTTTAGCAGATAACACAAAAAATTCAGTTCATTTAACGGATGTGTATGAAGATGTTGGATCAGATGGAATTAATAAAAAAAATGGATATGTCCATCCAGATCAACATACGATCACTACAGTATCAGATGGTGGTGGAAAGTTTAGACTTCTAGTTGGAAATGATGGTGGTTTGGCTATTTCAAATTCTTCTTCAGACCCAGGGGTTAATGAAGGAGACTGGATAGCAACTAAATATAAATGGGCATATACCAATGTTCCATATTTACCCACAGATGTTGGTTATAGATCTACTCAATTTTATGGAGCAGACAAAGTCGTTGGCAGAAAACAATATCTTGGAGGAACTCAGGACAATGGCACTTATCTATCTCCTAAAGACTCTGTAGCGAAAGAAACTACGCCTCATGCGAGAGTTTGGTCTGGTGATGGATTTGAGGTTATTACTCACTGGGAAAATCAAGATTCAATGATGACAGGATCTCAATATAATAGATTAGCAAGAATGACTAATGGACAATGGTTTAGTTATATTGGACAAGATACTTATGGTAATACTATAGCTCCTTTTGTAACAAGATTATCTACTTCATATCAAGACCCTGATGTTGTATATGCTGTGCATAAAGATAGTGGTGTATGGAGGTCTAAAGATTTTGGTGGTGATAGATTTAAGCTAATTGAAATTTTAAATCCCTCTCCCAATAAATATTACAGTAGAGATGTCGAAGTATCCATTGCAAACCCAAGATTTGTATGGGCAGGAGGCGCAATAACATCTGATTATAATTTATTTCTTTCCAAAGATTGGGGAAAAACTTTTAATCCGATTACAAAGCCTGCTGGAGTTAGCTCTTCAATTTCAGGAATTTATTCTCATCCAACGGAAGATTCTACTGTTTATATTTTATTTTCAAAACCAAAAAAATCAAAAGTATTAGAAAGTAAAGATTTAGGTGCTACTTGGACTGATATTACTGGTTTTCCAGCAAATTTTACTGAAGGTACTTCAACTGCTGGTTTTCCCGATGTAGAAACTCATAGCCTTGTTGTAATGCCAGATTATCCAGATAATATTTGGGTTGGAACTAATATAGGAATTGTTGAAACGACAGATCGGGGAGCAAGTTGGAATATTATACCTTATGCAACATCCAATTTCCCTCATGTAACAGTTTGGGATATGAAAATTAAAGATCAAGGAGAAATTGTCCTTGCTACTCATGGAAGAGGAATTTGGACTGCTACTGTACCATACCTTGTTAACTGGGAACCAAAAGAAAATATTGTTACCTTATCAGTTGATACAGTTAATATTATTGAGGGTCAAGATGCAAAACTAACTATTACAGCTGAAAAGGATGTTTCACCTAATGGTCCAATAACAGTTAATCTATCTGTAACTGGTACGCTTTCAGCGTCAGAATATACTTTAGGAGGTCCAAGTTATTCAATACTAGATTCTGCAAATAAGTCTAGAAATATAATAATTACAACTACTGATGATAATGATGTAGAGCCTGATGAAACAATTATTGTAGATATTTCATCTGTTGTAAATGGCAAGGAAGCAGAAACCCCCCAACAGGTTACAATAACTGTAAAAGATAATGACGGTGCTAATTCTCCACCGGTTGTATCTCTTTCTGTAGATAAAACTTCTATAACTGAAGATTCAGGTGTATCAACTATAACGGCTACTCTAGATAAAGCTCCAAATTCAGGTGACGTAGTTGTTGCTTTAAAAGAATTTGGTGCTGGAGGCACGGCTGTAGCAGCTGATTATACCTTGAGTTCAAAAACTATTACAATTTCATCAGGAACTACTGGTACAGCGACAGTTACAGCTGTTCAGGATTCAGATGACGAGGACGATGAAACCGTAGTTATATCAATTGATTCTGTTGAAAATGCAACTTTATCTAGTGATACAACTGTAACCATTACCATCACAGATGATGATACGGTAACAGGAATTGAAGATCAAGGATCTGACGGTTCGATCAGCATTTATCCTAATCCTAGTTCTGGAATCTTTAATATAAGATTTAATGATACTTGGAAAGGTAATGTGGATCTTAGAGTATTAGATATCTTTGGAAGATCACAATATCAAAGAAATATTGATAATTCATCTGGTCAAGTAGAATATCAAGTCGATATATCAAACAAATCTAACGGTATTTTCGTAATAGAGTTGGAAATGGATAATAAAAAGGTTATTAAAAAAGTTGTTAAACAATAATTTTTAATAATAACTTTAAAAATCCTTATATTTAAACTCATATTTACATATTATGAAGAATATTTTTAGCATCTCATTAATAGTATTACTAATAATTTCATTAACTGTAACTATTTATTATTTTGAAGGTAACATTACTAAGATTCAAGTTTCAGAAATTGTAAGAAAAGATAGTCCAGATAAATTCAAAGAATATTTTTCATCTATTAAAAAAGGAGATGAGTCAAATGAAAATCTTTATCCAATAGGATATAAAGAAAAAGAACTTTTAAAGATGAAAAAAAACTTATATAAAAAATCTTTATTACGTTCATCTATTATTCAAAAAGATAATAATAATCCCAATTTTGGAACCTCTTCTGCTGCCACAGCAACATTTACTGAAAGAGGTCCAACTAATGTTCCTGGAAGAACAAGAGCTATTGTAGTAGATGCAGCTGACAATACAGGAAGCACATGGTACGCTGCTGCAGTTGGAGGAGGAGTTTGGAAAACATCTGATTCTGGGACGACTTGGACTTCATTATCACAAGATTTAGAAAATATAGCTGTATCAAGTCTAGCACAATCTGCAGCTAACCCATCTATATTGTATGCTGGTACTGGAGAAAGTTGGGTTGGAAATTTTGATGCTATTGATGGTAGTGGTGTTTTCAAATCTACGAATGGAGGTTTAAATTGGTCAAATGTTTCTCCAAATACATCTGGTATAGTTGATGATAAATTCTATCAAGTGAGTAGGGTAATCGCTAGTCCTTCTAGTGCTGATATTGTTATTGCATCTACTTTGGGTCCTGATGGTTATTCGTATATATTTAAATCTTCTGATGGAGGTTCAACATGGACTGAAGCAAAAAAAAGTGCTAAAAGAATACAACAGGTTATTGCTGCACCAACAAGCTTTGATACTATTTACGCTGCAGTAAGAGGAGGTAATGCTTTAAAATCTGTTGATGCAGGGACGACATGGAATGATTTACCTATATATAGCAGCTCAGTATCAGGAAGTTTTAATCGAGCTGAAATAGCCGTGTCTCACAATACTTCTAATATTTTATATTCTGCTTTAGAAGGAATCTCTTCAAAATCTCATGTATTTGTTTCATTTGATGGTGGTTCAACATGGACTGAAGCTGCTAACGAGGATGGTACTTTAGAGCAATATCTTCAAATATTTGGTTGGTATGCAAATACTATTGCTGTTCACCCATATAATGATAGTATCTTTTATACAGGATCTGTTGATATATATAAGTCAAAGCTAACCAATTTATTATATAAAAATACTACTCACTTAACTGATGGTTACAATGAAATTGACACATTAAATAATGATGTTCATGTTGATCATCATTTTTTAACTATTATTAAAGATGGAGGTGGAAAATTCAGAATATTAAATGGTAATGACGGTGGTGTAGCTCTTACTAAATCAAGTACGACTCCAGGTGAAGTTGAAGGTGATTTTATACTTGAAAGAACTTCTGGTTACAATACATCTCAAGCATATGGAGCTGATAAAGTCAAAGGGAAAAATCAATATATTAGTGGATTTCAAGACAATGGAACCTGGCTTTCGCCTTCAAGTGAAGTAGCATCATCTTCAACTGACTATTCAAAAGAAATTGGTGGAGATGGTTTTGAGGTTATAACCCATTGGAATAATCCGGATTCTATGATTGGAGGAGCTCAAGGTAATTATCTATTTAGATCTCTTGATGGTGGTTCAAAATGGTATTATATTCCAACCGATGAAATGAGGGAATTTGGCCCATTTCTTACTAGATTATCAACCTCCTACCAAGATCCTGATGTTGTTTATGCAATAAGCCAAAAAGGCGTACATAAATCAGAAAATTTTGGGGGGTCATGGAAAACAACTGAAATTGTCGATGATTGGGGTTTTTTGGCTGGCTCGGATGTTGAGGTATCTCAAGCAAATCCAAGATTTGTTTGGGCAGGAGGGAGAATGAAAACAACAGGAACAAGTCTTCCTGGTAAGATTTTTGTTTCAAAAGACTGGGGAAAAACTTTTTTACCTACTTCAGTGTTTGAAGAAATTGGTTCTATCTCCGGCTTATATTCACATCCAACTGAGGATTCAACTGCTTATGTTCTTTTTTCAGTTTTTGGTAAAGCAAAAATTATTGAAACTAAAAATTTAGGTGCAACTTGGAATGATATTACTGGATTTCCTGCTAATAATGTGACAGGCGTGTCCTCAAATGGCTTTCCTAATGTAGGTGTATACAGTTTAGTAGTTATGCCGTTTGATAGTGATGTAATTTGGGCAGGAACTGACATTGGACTTGTAGAATCTACTGATAGAGGAGCGACATGGAATTTAGTAGATAGTAATTTACCAAATGTTAGTATTTGGGATATGAAAATAAAAGATCAAGGTGAAATCGTTATTGCAACACATGGAAGAGGTGTATGGACGGCATCAATACCTGCTTTATCTTCTTTTGTTCCAAAAACTGCCACATTACAACCAGAATTGCTTGGCTATAACCAACCAGGGCCCGAATATAAGATCGATGTAAGAATTGACTTTAAATCAGAATTTGATTCAGTACTTTTTAAAACTGGATCAACTTTATTACACACGATTTCTACTCAAAATTCGATTGGGATTGATACTGTTAACATTACTTTTAATGATGCAGGTACATTTCCTGTTACTGCTACTGGTTATAAAAATGGTTTAAATTATTCTTCAAATACTTTGGATATTATAATAGGTGTTACTCTCGATGTTTCAAGTGAGTATGGAACAAATTTTTCTGATATGCTAGGAAATGAGTTTACACTTGATGGGTTTACTATAAGTTCATACAGTGGTTTTTCTGGAGATATTCTTCACACTCAGCCACACCCTTATCAAAATGCTGGTTCGGGTCAATATTTAGAGTTATTTGCTACATTAAATACTCCAATTATTGTATCAAATTATACTCCTTCTATAAAATTTAGAGAAGTAGCTATTGTTGAAATTGGTGAAGCGGGAACTTCTTACGGTGATGCAGAATTTTGGGATTATGTTATTGTAGAAGCTTCAAAATATAATCAAAATAGTTGGAAGCCTTTGGTTGATGGATATGACTCCAACGCACATTCAGATTGGTTGTCTGCATATGCTTCGGATATTTCAGCAACATCATCGATGTTAAAAGATAGAGAGATTGAATTTACTCCTACATTTTCTGTTGGTGATACCGTTAAACTTAGATTTAGGCTATATTCTGATCCATATACTGTAGGTTGGGGATGGGCAATAGATGATTTATATGTCCAAATGGATAAGCCAGTCGTTTCTGGAGTAGAAGATGTTTCTATCAATAAAATTAATGTTTATCCAAATCCTTCTACTGGGGTATTTAATATTCAATTTAATGGTGAATTAAAAGGTGATGTAGGAATTAACGTATTTGATATATTTGGAAGAACTAAATATCAAACTATATTCAATAATAATTCTGGATATAACGCTCATAAGATTGATTTTTCTAATAACCCACAAGGTATATATATATTAGAATTGAATCAAAATGACAGAAAATTACATAAGAAATTAATTATAAAATAGTTAAAGTATTATTCCTTAATTTTTATTTTCTTCTTGCTTACATTTCTAAAAATTATGTTAATATACTCTACACCTAGTGTGAAAAATAAAGCAAAATATATATATCCCTTTGGTATGCTGTAATGAGCTGCTTCTACAATTAAATTAAATCCTATAAGTATTAAAAATGATAGTGCTAGAATTTCTAGTGAAGGGTATCTTTCAATAATATTACTAATTTTCGATGCATAAACCATCATTACAATTATTGATATTACTACTGCTATAATCATAAGCAAAACTTGTTCAGTAAGTCCTATTGCTGTAAGAATAGAATCTACAGAAAAAATAAAATCTATAGCAACGATTTGCCAAACAACAGTATATAATGATGTTACTGATAATGATTTTGAGGGATTGGTATCAAAATTACTATCAATTTTATGGGTAATTTCCATTGAACTTTTTAGAATGAGAAATATTCCTCCAGCAGCAAGAATAATATCTTTCCAACTTACACTTAAATTTATTCCTGTATCAAATACGTTTTTTGTTTCAAATATAGGTTCAGTTAATCCAATAAACCATGTAAGCCCAAGTAACATAATTATTCTTAAAATCATTGCTAAAAACAAACCGATAGTTCTAATCCTTTGTCTAAACTCCTTGTCAACTTTATTTGAAACTATAGAAATAAAAATAATATTATCAACTCCTAATACAATTTCAAGAAAGGTAAGTGTAATAAGTGCAATATAGGTTTCTAATTCAAAAAATATTTCCACAATTAAATGTCTATTAAAGGATATAAAAATATTAAATTTGATCAAATTTTATAGATTTAATATTAAATATTTTATTTAAAATCAATGAAAAAAATAATTAGTGTATCTAAAATATCCAGGCATTTTCAAGTAGGAAAGCAAGTCGTTAAAGCCTTAAAATCTATTTCAATTTCTATAAATCAAAATGAGTATGTTTCATTTATGGGTCCATCGGGTTCAGGAAAATCAACTCTAATGAATATTGTAGGATGTTTAGATACTCCAACTGGTGGTGAATATGTTTTAAATGGTAAAAATGTTAGTTCAATGTCTGAAAGTGAATTAGCAGACGTTAGGAATAAAGAAATTGGTTTTGTTTTTCAAACTTTTAATTTATTACCAAGAGCTTCTGCGCTTGATAATGTCGCGTTACCTTTAGTATATGCAGGGTACAAAAAAGAAATTAGAGATAGTATGGCAATGAAAGCACTTAAAAGTGTTGATTTAACTAATAGAGCTACGCATAAACCAAATGAACTATCTGGAGGACAAAGACAAAGGGTTGCTATAGCTAGAGCTCTTGTGAATAAACCAAGTATTATTTTAGCTGATGAACCAACAGGTAATTTAGATAGCAAAACGTCTGAGGGTATTATGGATTTGTTTTCTAAACTTCATGATACTGGAAATACTATAATTATGGTTACTCACGAAAATGATATTGCTGCATATTCGAAAAGAATTGTTAGACTAATGGATGGGAATATTGAATCAGATAAAAAAAATCTAAAATAGCTTTAATGAAGATAGATGTTATCCATAAGAAAAAATCAGATATTGATAAAGTCGACTTTTCAGATATAAAATTTGGAGCATTTCATTCTGATCACATGTTTGAAGCGCAGTTTTTTGAAGGTTCATGGAAAAACTTTAAAATTTTACCATTTGATAATATAACTATTTCGCCTGCTTGTACCACTTTACACTATGGTCAAACAATTTTTGAAGGACTGAAGGCATATAAAAACAAAGATGATGAAATTTTGATTTTTAGAATGGATAAAAATGCTAAAAGATTCAATATTAGTGCTGAAAGAATGTGCATGCCTAATTTTCCAGAACAATACTTTACTAAAGCAATATCCGAATTATTAATTTTAGATAAAAAATGGATTCCTAACAAAAAAAATACTTCATTATATATCCGACCTTTGATGATTGCTTTAGATCCATTTATTGGTATTAAACCTGCTGAAAATTTTAAGTTTTACATATTTACTTGCCCAGCTGGAAATTATTATTCTGAACCAGTAAGAGTAAAAATAGAAACAGAATTTACAAGGGCAATAAAAGGAGGTGTTGGATATTCAAAAACAGCTGCAAATTATGCTGCTTCTTTATATCCATCGGTTTTGGCTCAAGAACAAAATTATGATCAACTTATTTGGACTGATGGAAAAACTCATAATTATATAGAAGAGTCTGGTACTATGAATCTTTTTTTTGTTATAGAAAATACTTTACTTACTGCTCCTTTGGGAGATACTGTGTTGGATGGAGTTACAAGAGATAGCATTTTAGCATTAGCTGAAGATTTGAATATTAAAACTGAAGTTAGAAATATTTCAGTCGATGAAGTGATAAATTCTATTAATAATAATACATTACAAGAAGCTTTTGGTGCTGGAACTGCTGCTACAATTGCTCCAATTAAAACTATTGGATATGAAAATAAAGATTACGATTTGCCTAAAATTGATTCATCTTCACTATCAAGCAAATTTTTAGATTTACTTGATGGGATAAAGTACGGATCAATTAATGATAATCATAATTGGATAACTAAATTATAGATATGAATTCAGATCAAATAAAAGATTTAAAAGCAAGAGTTGATGCTTTAAGGAGGTATCTTTGACTATGATAATAGATTAAAAATTATCAAAGAATACGAATCAAACACTACTAATCCAAATTTTTGGGATGACAAAAAAAATGCTGAAGTTGTTCTAAAAAAAATTAATCAAAATAAAATTTGGACTGACTCTTATTTAGAAATTCAAAATATGTATGATGATTTAGTTATATTAAATGACTTTTATGTAAGTGGAGAAGCGGATAAACAGGAAATAGAAAAAGAATCTAATAAATTATTAAAAAAACTAGAACGCATAGAATTTCAAAAAATGCTTTCATCAGATGAAGATCAGCTAAACGCAATCATTGAAATAAATCCAGGAGCTGGTGGAACAGAAAGTCAAGATTGGGCTGAAATTTTAATGAGGATGTATGTTATGTGGGCTGAATCTCATAAGTTTAATGTAAAAAAAATTAATATTCAACAAGGAGAAACTGCAGGTTTAAAATCTGCGATATTAGGTATAGAAGGTTCTTTTGCGTATGGATATTTAAAATCTGAAATTGGAGTACATAGGCTTGTTAGAATATCTCCATTTGATTCAGGAGCAAGAAGGCATACTTCTTTTGCCTCAGTTTTTGTCTATCCTGAGGTAGATGAAACCATTGAAATTGTTGTTAATCCATCTGATATTGAATGGCAAACTTTTAGATCAAGTGGATCGGGCGGTCAAAGCGTAAATAAAATTGAGTCTGCAGTCAGATTAAAGCATGAACCTTCTGGTATCATTATTGAATGTCAACAAGAGAGGAGTCAATTACGAAATAAAGATAAAGCTTTGAATATGCTAAAATCTAAACTTTATCAATTAGAAATAGACAAAAAAAGAAAATCAAGAGAATCAATTGAAAATACGAAGCTACAAATTGATTTTGGATCTCAAATTAGAAATTATATTTTACATCCATATAAACTCGTCAAAGATATAAGAACAAATATTGAAAGAAGTGATGTTTCAAATGTTCTAGATGGAGATATTGATGATTTTATTAAAGCATATCTTTTGCAAAAAGAAAATTAATCCATAAAATTACATTTCTTTTATTAATAATAAATTTTCTATGCTTCAATATAAAAATTCAAAGAATTTTACTGCAAATACGCAGATGAAAATATCTCCTTTTTTTGAAAGAACAAGCAAATTAAATATGTCTCAAGAGTGGAAAAGATGGGGTGGATATCTGTCTGCAACCAAATATGATCTTAATCATGATAATGAATATTTTGCAATTAGAACTAAAGCCGGACTACTAGATATTTCTCCTCTTTATAAGTATAGAATAAGTGGAAAAGATTCGAGTTTATTTTTAAATAGATTGGTAACTAGGGATATTAAGATTTGTAAAATAGGACAAGTAATGTATTCAACATGGTGTGATGAAAATGGTAAAGTAATTGATGATGGTACTATTCAAAGATTAGCTGAAAATGATTTTAGACTTACAAGTGCCGAACCAAACCTGTCATGGTTGGAATTAAATTCTTATGGGATGGATATTAAGATATATGATGAATCAAACAAAATTGCTGCTTTAGCCCTTCAAGGCCCAAACTCTAGAGATATTATTAATTCTATTTCTTCAAAATCTATCAACAGTTTGAAGTTTTTTGAAATCATTGATACAAAATTAAAAGATATTAATGTTTCTATTTCTCGTACGGGTTATACTGGTGACTTGGGATATGAAATTTGGATTAATCCAGATGATTCTTTAAAAGTTTGGGATATTTTGATTGAGTTTGGTAAAAACTATGGAATAACCCCAGTAGGATTAGATGCTCTTGATATATCTAGAATTGAAGCCTCTCTTATTTTATTAGATGTAGATTATATTTCTTCTAGAAATGCATTAATTGAAGATAGAAAATCATCTCCATTTGAATTAGGTTTGGGTTGGACAGTAAAATTAAATGATGAAAGTTTTATTGGATCTCAAGCTCTTAGAATAGAAAAAAAAAATCCATCAGAATGGAGATTTGTTGGTATTGAAATCTTGTGGGAGGATCTTGAAAAATTATATAAAAATGTTGGACTTGCTCCTGAGCTTCCTCACGGTGCTTGGAGGGATAGTGTCCCTCTATATAACAAAAAAAATCAAGTAGGTTATGCATCTAGTGGCTGTTGGTCTCCTATATTAAAAAAATATATTGCACTTGCTCATGTTAATTCTAAATATTCTAGTTTAGATACTATTCTTGATTTTGAAGTTAAGGTTGAACATTTTAGATATTTAACTCCAGCTAAAATTGTGAAAACACCTTTTTATAACCCTAAAAGAAAAATATCATGTCCAGAATAGATAAATATGATGTTATAATTATAGGTGGAGGTCATAATGGATTGACGGCAGCAGCATATTTATCAAAAGCTGGTAAAAAAGTTTTAGTATTAGAAAGAAGACATGTATTAGGTGGTGCAGCTGTTACTGAAGAAGTTTTTCCTGGTTTTAAATTTTCTGTTTGCTCATATGTAGTAAGCTTATTAAAAGCCAATGTAATAAGGGAATTAATGTTGCCTCGTTTTGGTCTTGAAATTTTACCTCTTGAAAGTACTTTTACTCCACTTGATAATGATTATTTATTTAGAACATCAGATTATGATCAAACTTATAAGGAAATTTATAGACATTCTCCAAAAGATGCGGAAAATTATATGAGATTTGGTCCATTGATGGGACAGGTTGGTATGGCGGTTAGGCCAATTTTAGAGACTATTGCTCCAAATGCTATAAGACCAAGTTTTAATGATTTAATGTCTTTAAAAAGTATATTTAATCATGTTCAAGGACTTAATAATGAGACTTTTGAATATTTATGTAAACTGATGACCATGAGTTCTGCAGACTTTCTTGATGAATGGTTTGAGTTTGAACCTTTAAAAGCTACCATGTCAGCTAGTGGAATTATTGGTACATTTATGGGTCCTCGATCGCCTGGTTCAGCATATGTTATGTTACATCATTATATGGGTGATATTGATGGTTCGTTTCGTGCTTGGGGATTTCAAAGAGGAGGAACTGGAGAGTTAAGTATGACAATAGCTCGTTCTGCAATGTATTTTGGTACAAAAATTTTAACCGAAGCAGCTGTTGATAAAGTAATAGTAAAAAATGGAAGTGCTATTGGAGTCGCTTTAGAAAATGGTGATGAATACAAATCAGATATAGTAATATCAGGATTAGATCCTAAGCTTACATTTTTAAAAATGTTGGATGAAAGTGATTTGCCAGAAGATTTTGTTAACGATATAAAAAAGTTTAGAATTAGAGGTTCATCTGGTAAAGTGAATCTAGCTTTAGATGGACTTCCAAATTTTACTTCTTTACCAGGCAATGGTCCTCATTTAAGAGGAGCTATCTCAATTAGTCCAAGTTATGATCATCTTGAAAAAGCATATGATGATGCTAAATATGGGAACTTTTCTAAAGAACCATACATGGATATTATTTTACCTTCAGTCATTGATCCTGAAATGGCGCCTCCTGGTAAACATGTTATGTCTTGTTTTGTTCAATACGCTCCATATAATATTAATGGAGGATGGGATGATACTAAAAGAGAAGCTTTTGGTGATGCCGTTATCAATACCCTTGCCAGATTTGCTCCAAACATCAAAGATTTAATTTTGCATCGTCAAGTTTTAACGCCTAAAGATTTAGAAAAGACTTTTGGATTAACTGAAGGAAATATCTTCCATGGTGAGCTTACACTACAACAACTTTTTTCGTTTAGACCTGCTGTTAAGTGGGCGGATTACACTACCCCTATAAAGAATTATTTTCAGTGTGGTTCTGGAACTCATCCAGGAGGAGGAGTAACAGGATCGCCTGGAGAAATGGCAGCTAAAAAAATTCTTAAAATATGGTAAATAATAAATATGATTATATTGTTATTGGAGGAGGATTAAACTCATTAATTGCCGCTGCTCTTTTGGCTAAAAAGAATAATTCTGTAATATTATTCGAATCTAATAATACATTAGGAGGTATGGCATCTACTTATGAATTTTCATCTGGTTTTCGATGCAATTTAGTTTATGATTATATAAAATGGTTAGATGAAAGGGTTTTGAAGGAATTAAATATTAAAAATAATGAACTTGAAATCATAAATAATGATATATATAGGATTTCTTTAGATTTAGAAGGTAAACATATTTTTTTTCATAGAGATAATAAAAAAACAATTGAATCTATTTCCAAAATTTCAAAATCTGATGCAGACAAATGGAATGATTTTACTTCATTTATATCAAAAGTTTCTTCTTTTTTGAAACCTCTTTATAAAATAACTCCTCCTAATATTCAAAAAATAGGCTTAACTGATGCTATTTCTATGAAAAATTTACTTAATCCAATTTTAAGCCACGGAACTAGAGGTATAGCTGATATTTTGAGAACATTACCAATGATGATGCCAGAGTTATTAGATGAGTGGTTTGAATCTAAATTATTAAGAGGAACTCTTGCTGCTGGTGGAATTCATCATTTAAATCAGGGCCCGTATTCTGCCGCTACAGTTCTAAATTTTTTACATCAAAACATATATTCAGGTACAAATATTTTAGATGCAAAATTTATTAAAGGAGGGACTAATTTACTTCCAAGTATTTTAATAAAAAAAGCAAAGGATTATGGTGTAGTTATTAAAAATAATTCTGAGGTTATAAAAATAAATTGTAATAATGGAAAATGTGATGGAGTTAGTTTAGCAGACGGTCAATTATTCTTTTCTAAAAATATTATTTCAGGATTGGACCAAGAAAATACCTGCATTAAATTGTTAGGAAATGAAAATTTATATCCTTATGTAAGAACACAGCTAAATAATATTAAATACAGAGGGAGTACTGCAAGATTACATTTTGCTTTGAAAAATTTACCAAAAATTAAAGGTGTTAATGATGATCAGCTGCAAACTGTATTTTCAATTTCTCCTTCAGTAAATTATTTAGAGAAAGCATATGATGAAGTTAAATACGGAAGCTTTTCATCTTTACCATATATTGAATTTTGTATTTCCAGTTTAACTAACCCATCTTTTGCAAAAAACAATAATCATATTGTTTCCGCTTCAATTCAATATATTCCTTATACTTTAAAAGATAATGAATGGTCTGATAAATTAAAGAAAGATATAATTAAGAATGTCACCGGAATATTAGATAAATATATTATAAACTTTTCTAATAATATCATTGACTCTTCTCTTTCCATACCCCTTGATTTTGAGTCGACTTTAAATAATACTGAGGGTAGTTTTAATCATGGTGAAATGACTCTTGATCAATTTTTATTTATGAGACCAACAATTGCTTCATCACAATATAAAACTCATATTAAAAATCTATTTATTTGTAGCCCATCTACTCACCCAGGAGGTGGTCTTCATGGAGCAAATGCTATTAACATGATCAATGAAATAACCAAATAAGATATTTTATTTAGTTATTTTTAATTCTAGATGTTTTAAATACCATTTTTTTAATTTATCTAAGCCTATCTCCATTTTTGACAATGGTCCGGGTTCATATTTAGAAGATAAAACTCCTTTTTGATTATTTTCAATTATTCTTTTATCTGCTTTTGTTGTTTCATCCCACATCCAAGTTATTTCATTTATATCATAGTCAATTCCTTCGACAGCTCTCTCATTAACTAACCACATTAATTCAACTTCTGTTTCAGTTGGACTTTTAGGAATAAATGTAAATAAAGTTGCAAAATCATTAGTCATAATAATACTATTAAATGGAGATGGTCCTATCGTTGTATATCCACCATCAAATTCATTAAAGTCACCCATCAAAATAGAAGCAGGTTTTCCTGATTTTGTTTCAGATAGTTTTCCATTACTAAAAGGTGTTCTTTCTGCACTCCTAAAAAATTTAGAAAATTTTTTTTCTGAAAACTCACCGGTCAAGTAACCCATTTTTTTTACTTTTTTATTCCAAGTTTCCAATTTTTTATTGAATTCTTTTGATTCTGGACCAGTATTGCTTCCAGCACCATATGCTTGAATATAATCTTTACTATGAACATGACAATATTCCGGGTGTGACGGTTGGCAATGATAACATTCATGAAAATTGTCTAATGTGAGTTTCCAGTTTCCTTTTGTAGGATATATTTTTCTTGCTGCTATTTTGGCTTTACCTAATCCATGTAGTTTAATAAAATCTTCAATTGGATTAATGAAATTTTGAAAATCAGATGCATTTTCTGATAGATTTATAAAAATCAATCCTTCAAAAACTATACAATTACATTTTTTTAAACTCCAATTTTTAGGTTTGAAATTATCATCCATCATTCTTGCTTTCAAAAGCTTTCCGGACAAATCATAATTCCATGCATGATAAGGACAAACAAATTTTCTTACTCTTCCTTCTTCTTCTAAACAAATGTGTGAGCCCCTATGTCTACATACATTATAGAATGCATTAATTTTATCTTCATTTTCCCTAATTATTATAATTGATTCTTCACCAATTGAAAACAAAAAGTAATCTCCTTTATTTTTGATTCTCGATATGTGTCCAACAAAAACCCACTGATTAAAAAAAAATGTTTTAAGATCCATTTCAAAGATACTTTTATTGGTATAAAAAGATTGATCCAGACTAAAATTATCTTTTTGTGATTTAATTAAATCTAATAAGTAAGAATTATTTTTTTTCATACTATTATTTTAATAGCTATTATAGTTTTATTTAATTAAGTTTTCCAGTTTTTTTTAATAAATATTATTAATTTGATTCATGAAAGAAAATAAATTAAGAACTCCTACTTTTTTTGAATCTATATTTCCCATACTTTTTTTAATTATTTTTTTATCAATTAATGTTTTTATTTTTAAAGACTCTTCTTTAGATGGAAGCAATCAAATAGTATTAATTGTTTCTGCTTCAGTAGCATCTGCAATTGCTTTAAACATTGGTTTTAAATGGAGTGAATTACAAAAAGGTATAGTAAATAGTATTAGTTCTGCAATACCATCAATACTTATTTTATTTCTTGTTGGATCATTGGCTGGTTCATGGATGTTAAGTGGAATAGTTCCTGCAATGATTTATTATGGAATTCAATTGCTTAATCCAAAAATATTTTTAATAGCTTCTTGTCTCATTTGTATTATTGTTTCAGTAGCTACTGGAAGTTCTTGGACAACATCTGCTACTATTGGAATTGCATTGATTGGAATAGGAAAAGCATTGGGTATTTCTGAAGGTTTAATAGCTGGATCAATTTTGAGTGGAGCATATTTCGGAGATAAAATGTCTCCATTGTCAGATACAACTAATTTATCTCCTGCAGTAGCTGGAAGTGACCTTTTTTCTCATATTAGATATTTATCATATACAGCTTTTCCCTCAATGTTGATTTGTTTAGTATTATTTTTATTTTTAGGACTAAGTAATTATAGTAATATTAGTCAAACTAATTCTATTTTAATTTCTAATGCAATTTCTGAAAAATTTTATTTGTCCCCAATATTATTTTTCGTTCCATTATTTGTGATTTTTTTGATTTACAAAAAAACAAAAGCTCTTCCATCCTTATTTTGTGGTACACTTTTAGGTGTAATTTTCGCGCTTATTTTTCAACCTGATCTTGTTAAAGAAGTGTCTGGCATTAATGATTCTAATTTTAAAAGTCTTTTTGTTGGAATTATGAAATCATTATATGGAACTATTTCTATTTCTACTTCCAATGAAATTGTAAATGAATTGTTAACATCAGGGGGAATGTTTGGAATGTTAAGTACTATATGGTTGATTTTTTCAGCTATGATTTTTGGTGGAGTTATGGAGGTTTCTGGATTTTTAAAAAAAATTGTAAATACGATTTTAACCTCTGTTAAATCAACAGGATCTTTAGTTTCATCTACTGTGGGAACATGTGTCTTTTTTAATCTTACAGCTTCAGATCAATATCTTTCAATAGTAGTTCCTGGAAGAATGTTTTCTGAAACCTACAGAAAAAATGGTTTAGATCCTGTGAACTTAAGTAGAACTCTTGAAGATGGTGGTACAGTTACTTCAGTTCTTGTACCGTGGAATACATGTGGTGCTTACCATGCTTCTGTTTTAAACGTAAGTACATTAACTTATTTGCCATATTGTTTTTTTAGTATAATAAGTCCTATAATGACTATACTATTTGCATATTTGAAAATAAAAATAAAAAAATTAAAATAATATTAACCTTTATTAATGGTCTTGAATCATAGATAAATAATTGTTATATCTTCTTTTCCAAATCGATTTATCTATTTCTTTTTTTATTTGGCAATTTGGTTCATTTATATGTAAACAATTATTAAACTTGCATTTTTCATTAATTTCAATAAACTCAGGGAAATAATTTTTAATTTGATTTTTTTCCATATCAAACAATTCAAAGGTTTTAATTCCAGGAGTATCTATGATTTTTGTTTTATTATCAATATCAAAAATTTGAGAGAAAGTTGTTCTATGCTTTCCCTTATTGCTTTTATTTGAAATTTTTGAAATTTTTTGATTCGCTTTATTACTTAATTTATTAATTAATGTTGATTTTCCTACTCCAGAATTTCCCATAAATAATGATATTTTGTTTTTTAATATAGATTTTAACGCTTTCATTTTTTTATCAAACTTAGCCGAAATTGATAAAGAATTGAATCCAATTTTATTATAATAATCAATTTCTTGATTAAGTTTAATTTTTTCTTTACTACTTAATAAATCTTCTTTATTATAAACTACCATCGCAGGGATTCTATAAGCAAAACATGAAATTAAAAATCTATCAATAAATCCTGATTTAGTAAAGGGTTTTTTTATTGATGATATTATTATTGCTTGATTAATATTTGATGCGATTATATGACCATTATTTTTTTTTTTGATGGACTTTCTTATTAAATAATTTTTTCTAGGTAAAATTTTATTTATTATATAACTACCCAAATAATCTTTATCTTCATCAAATTCAACTTTATCTCCTGTTGCAAGTGGATTAGATAATTTATGATTACTTATTTTAAATTTTCCTCTTAATCTAGATTTAAAAATTTCTCCTTTATCATTTCTTATTAGATACCATGAACCAGTTGATTTAATAATGCTCCCAATCATTTTATCAATTTAATTAATGATTTATAAATAATTTTTGTTGCACCAACATTATTTAAAACATATTTTTTAGTTCCAAAAGTGTTTTTCTTATTAAGAAATAATTCCTTTATTTTTTTTTCATATTCAAGAGTTGAATTAATTGGAAATGATAGTTTTAATTTTTCCATATTATTTATTTCATAAAATTTTTTATTGTTTTTATGTTTACCATACAAAATTGGTAAATCCCATATTGCTGCTTCTAAGCTATTATGTAAAGTTCCTTCAAAACCGCCTCCAATGTAAGCTATATTTCCATAGCGATATATTGATGATAGCATTCCTATATTATCAATTATCAAAATATTTTTATCATAATATTTGTTTAAATCCAAATCAGAATATTTAATTGTATTATTTGGAAAAGAATTTTCAATAAAAATAATTTCATCTTTATTTACATTATGTGGAGCAATAATAAATTTTAATTTATCATTTTTTAATATTCCTTCTTTCAAAATTTTTATATCTGATTTCCAAGAACTCCCAATAATTAATGTTTGTTTTTTTTTAAGAAACTTTTCAATCTTTGGATAATTTTTTGATTCTTTATAAATATCATATACTCTATCAAATCTTGTATCTCCAACTACTTTTACATTTTTTATACCTATTGAATTTAATAAAGATCTTGACTCTTCATTTTGGACATAGAAATAAGTTATACTTTTTAAAATTTTTGAAAAAAAATTAAACTGATTAAAATAAATTTGATTTTCTCTAAAAATTGATGAAATGGAAACTACTGGCACATTCATTTTCTTTCCTTCATTTATCAAATAATACCAAAACTCATATTTGATTATTAATAAAATTTTTGGATTGATTTTTTTATATAGATATGAAATTTTATCTTTTGAATCTTCAGGTATATAACAAGAGTAATCTACTAATTTGAAACTTTTAATCACTTTTTCTGTTGATGGAGAAAAAAAAGTAACAAAAATTTTAAGTTTCAAATTTTTTTTAAATTGATAAATAATTGATTTAGCTTGTTCAAACTCACCAATAGATGAAACGTGTATCCATATTTTTTCTTCATTTGTAATCTTTATGGTTTTTAAATACTTTTTTATTTTTTTTCTTCCATTATGTAATTGATTTAATTTTTTTGAAAAAAAAGATCCAATAAATATTAAGGTAGAAGATAAATAAACAATTAAATTATATAGATAAATCATTATTTTAATATGGAATTGTTTATTTCTGATATATAAGTCAAAATTCTTTTTCTACCTATTTTTTTTTTAGATGATGTTATAAATATTTCCGGTAATTTTTTCCACTTTTTTAAAAGCTCTTTTTTATATAAATCAATATTTTTTTCAACTATATTTTTTTTTATTTTATCAATTTTAGTGAATATAATACTTAAAGGAATTTTATTCATTCCTAAAAAAAGTGTAAAATCAATATCAGAACTTTGTGGTTCAATTCTTGAATCAATTAGTTGGAAAACTAAAGACAATTTTGAACTTTTTCTCAAGTATGATTTTGTCATTTTTAACCATTTTTCTCTATCACTTTTACTTGATTTTGCCCAACCATAACCCGGTAGATCTACTAAAAAAAATTTTTGATTTATCATGAAATGGTTAATTAGCTTTGTTTTGCCAGGTTTTGAAGAGGTTTTTGATAGTTTTTTATTATTAACTAACATATTTAGAAGTGAAGATTTTCCTACATTTGATCTTCCAACAAATGCATATTCAGGTATAGGATTTTTTGGGCAATCCTTATAACTACTACTACTCTTTATAAATTCAGATTTAAAAACTTCCATTAATATATTAAAAAAACTAATTGATCGATATTAACTTTATTATGCAATTTATATTCATTTTAATAGTTATCATATTATATTTTTATCATTATAATGAAAAATAATTTAATTGTATTATTATTTATTTTGATTTTCTCAGGTAATTTAAAATCTCAGAATATTTTGATGTCAAAGAATTCTGCAATTAATTTACCTAATTACGATGAAGCATGGATTCATTTTGGGTTCCTTATTGGCCTTCATTCATCTTATTACAGAATAAATTATTCGGAAAAATATGTTTCTCCTGAGTTTTCCGATTTACACTCGATTGTTCCACTATCCAAACCTGGATTTAAATTAGGTTTTATTTCAGATATTAATATTATTTATCCATTTGATTTAAGAACATTATTACAAGTTTCTTTTTATGAATTTTCCTTAGAATATAAGTATTTAAGTGGTGATGTTTTTTCTGATACTAGAGCAGCAACTTTAGTAGAATTACCTATTTTAGTTAAATATAAATCCCAAAGAAGAAAAAATTTAAGAATGTATATTATTTCCGGATTAAAACCTGGAATTGAAGTAGGTGCTAAAAATAAAGATGAGGCTGGAAAAGATATACTTGGTTTAAAAGCATATGATATTTCTTTTGAATTAGGATTTGGTGCTGATATTTTTTTTGAACTATTTAAACTATCACCCGAAATTAGATATTCAAGAGGTTTAATTAATATGATCAAAAAATCAGAAAATGGAGTTCCAAATATTTATTCTGATCCAATTGAAAAAATAATACCTCATAATTTATCAATTTTCTTTACCTTCGAGGGAGGACCAAATTAAATTATTATGAAAAAAATAGCTTTTATAACAGGTGCAACATCTGGGATTGGTTATTCTGTATCAAAAATACTTGCAAAAGATTATGCTCTTATTTTATGTGGAAGACGTGAATTAAGATTAAAAAATATAAAAGATGAGTTATCAAAAATTACTGAAGTATACACATTGTGCTATGATATTAGAGATAATGAAAGTTTAAATAAAAGCTTTGAATCTTTACCAACTGAATGGAAAAAGGTTTATATATTAATTAATAATGCTGGAAATGCTCATGGAATGGACTTAATTCATGAAGGAAGAATTAGTGACTGGGATGCGATGATTGACATAAATGTAAAAGGGTTACTTTATGTTAGTAAATTAATTATCCCAATTATGATTAAATTTAATAGAGGAATAATAATTAATTTAGGATCAATAGCAGGAAAAGAGGTTTATCCTAAAGGAAATGTTTATTGTGCTTCAAAGTATGCTGTAGATGCAATAACAAAAGGAATGCAAGTAGATTTAAATAATTATAATATAAAAGTTTGTTCTGTGAATCCAGGCTTAGTTGAAACTGAATTTGCATTAGTAAGGTTTAAGGGAGATAAAGAAAAAGCAAATTTAGTTTATGATAAAATCAAGCCATTAACACCAGATGATGTTGCTGAGGTAATATATTTTATAATTAACAGGCCAGATAATGTAAATATTAGTGATATTACTATTTTTCCAAAGAATCAAGCATCATCTACAGTTATTAATAGAGAATAATTTTAATGAAAAATATTTTAATTTTAGGTGCAGGGAAATCATCTACAGTATTAATTAAGTATTTATCAAATTTATCTGAAAAGTTTAATTTAAAAATAAAGGTTGCAGCGCTTGATGTATCCTATTTTTTTAGCAATCCACTTAATAATGTATTACCAATAGAACTTGATATTAATAATTTGGATCAGTTAAAAAGAAATATGATGGATGTTTCTTTAGTTGTAAGTATGCTTCCAAATTTTATGCATTTTAAAATTGCAAAAATTTGTTCAAATATTGGTAAGAATCTTATAACGGCATCTTATTTAACTTCTGAAATAAAAAAACTTCATACTGATTTTATAAAAAAAAATGCATTTTTACTAATGGAAATGGGATTAGATCCAGGTATTGATCATATGTCCGCAATGAAAATTATTCATAAATTAGGAAAAGATTATAATCTTAAAAGCTTTGAATCTTATACTGGAGGTTTATTAACACCAAATTCTAAATTATATAACCCCTGGAATTATAAATTTACTTGGAACTCTAAAAATGTAGTTTTAGCTGGATCGCAAGGTGCTATTTATCTTGAAAATAAAAAAAAAGTAAAGCTTTCTTATGACGAAATATTTAATAAAATAAATTTAATTGAAATACCACAATTAGGCATTTTTGAAGGTTATGCTAATAGAGATTCAATAAAATACCTGGATATATATAATCTTAAAAATATAGATACATTATTTAGAGGAACATTAAGAAATAAAGGGTTTTCTTCTGCCTGGAATTTATTGGTTAAACTTGGATTAACTGATGATAAAACATCTATTAATCAATCATTCAATATGACTTATAATAATTTTTTGAGATCTAAAGTTTTTAAAAATAAAAAAGAGGATATATATCAGTTAATATCATCAAAATTTAATATTAAAAAAAATTCATTAGAAGTACAGTGTTTAGATTGGTTAGAATTATTTTCCAATAAATTAATTAAAATTAAAAATGGAACATATGCAGATATTTTGGAATACATTTTATCTAAAAAATGGAATATGAAAAAAAATGAGACAGATAGGGTAGTTATGGTTCATAGATTTAAATATTTTAAAAATAAAAAGTTAAGAAATCTAGTATCTTATTTTCATATAGATGGAAAAAATCAAATTGAAACAGCTATGGCTCAAACAGTTGGTCTTCCAATTGGAATTTTTATAAAATTATTTTTAATGAATAAAATAAATTTAAAGGGCATTCATCTACCAGTTAAAGAAGAAATTTATAATCCGATCTTAAAAGAATTAAAGACTTTTGGAATAGACTTCAAAGAAGTTAATTATTAAATTGACTTGAAATCATAATCATCTAGAAATTTAGTTGTAAAATTTCCTTCACAAAAAGATTTATCATTCATTAATTTAAGCTGTAATGGAATTGTTGTCTTAATACCTTCTATTACAAACTCTTCAAGTGCTCTTTTCATTCTTACAATAGCTTCATCTCTTGATTGATGTGTTGTAATTATTTTAGCTATCATTGAATCATAATTTGGTGGAATTGTATATCCAGCATATACATGAGTGTCGACTCTTACACCATGACCTCCTGGAATATGAAGATTTGTTATTTTACCAGGTGAAGGGATAAAATTTCTTTTTGGATCCTCAGCATTGATTCTACATTCTATGGCATGAAGTTTTGGATAATAATTTTTTCCAGACACTTTTATTCCATCAGTTACTTTAATTTGTTCTTTGATTAAATCAAAATCAGTAACCTCCTCGGTAACACCATGTTCAACTTGAATTCTAGTATTCATTTCCATAAAGTAAAAGTTCTTATATTTATCAACAATAAATTCTATTGTACCAGCACCTTCGTAATTAATGGCTTTGCCTGCTTTTATAGCTGTTTGACCCATTTTTTCTCTTAACTTATCGTCAACAAATGGAGAAGGTGTTTCTTCAATAAGTTTTTGATGTCTTCTTTGTATTGAACAATCTCTTTCAGATAAATGACTTACATTTCCATATTTATCTCCAACAATTTGTATTTCTATATGTCTTGGTTCTTCAATATATTTTTCAATATATAAACCTGAATTTCCAAAAGCTGCACTTGATTCATTAGTTGCTTCTTCCCATGATTTTTTAAAATCTTTGTCCTCATTTACAATTCGCATACCTTTTCCTCCTCCACCAGCTGTAGCTTTTAGAATAATTGGGTATCCAATTTTTTTTGCTAATTTTTTCCCCTCAGATATTGATTCTATTAAGTCTTTGGATCCAGGAACAGTAGGAATTCCTGCTTTTTCCATTGTTTTTTTTGCAGTTATTTTGTCGCCCATTTTTTCTATCATATGATGAGTTGGTCCTATAAATTTAATTTTGCTTTCAGAACAAATTTTAGAAAATTCAGAATTTTCAGCTAAAAACCCATAACCTGGGTGTATAGCTTCTGAATTTGTAATTTCAGCTGCAGCAATTATTTTTGGAATATTTAAATATGAATCTTTAGAATTTGGTGGTCCTATACATACTGCTTCATCTGCAAATTTTACATGTAAACTTTCTTTATCAATTGTTGAATAAACAGCTACTGTACTTATCCCCATTTCTTTACAGCTTCTAATTATTCTAAGAGCAATTTCGCCTCTATTTGCAATTAATATTTTATTTATCATTTTAATCTTATGAAAGGATTATTTTGGATCTATCACAAATAAATCTTGATCATATTCAACTGGTGAAGCATCATCTATAAGAATTTTAATTACTTTCCCTGATACTTCAGATTCAATTTCGTTAAATAACTTCATTGCTTCAATTATACAAATAGTTTGTCCTTCTGAAATAATATCACCCTCCTTTATAAAAGGATTACTTTTTGGGTTAGAAGCTCTGTAAAAAGTTCCTATCATTGGAGATTTTATTATTAAATGATTATTTGATTCATTAGTCTCTTTTGTTTTATTTTGTTTTGTTTCAGCTTTTTGAATTTCGCTAGTAGTTTCTATTATTTTTTCTACTGCTTTTTTAGGTTGATTTGTATTTTTATTTTTTTAACTCTTATTTTATAATTTTCTGTTTCAATGCTAACGTCATCTAGATCAGATTTTTTAATAAAATTAATTAAATCTTGAATTTCTTTATTTTTCATTTAATGCAAATTTACAATAAAATTATTTTACTCTTTCAACATACTTTTTCAGTTTAATATCAACTTTTATTTTATCATTTTCATTTATAAAAAGAGGTACTTGAATTTCAATGTCATTTTCTATTTTAGCAGTTTTTGTTGCATTTGTTGCAGTATCTCCTTTTACGCCGGGTTCGGATGATATGACAATCGATTCTATATGAGACGGTAATTCACAATTTATAATTTCATTTTTTTCTGTATGTATTGATATTTCAACATTTTTCCCTTCAATTAGAAATTCGGGAAAATCAATTTGATTTTTATTTAAAGTTATTTGCTCAAAAGAAGTATTATCCATAAAAAAATATTCATCAGAATTTTTATACAAAAATTGATGGCTTCTTTTTTCAACTCTTGCAGTAGTAATTTTGTGACCAGAAGGAAATGTATTATCTATAACCTTTCCTGTTTTTACATTTTTAAGTTTTGTTCTAACAAATGCTGGTCCTTTTCCGGGTTTAACATGTTGAAACTCAACTACATAAAAGAGGTTTCCATTTAATTCTAAACATATTCCATTTTTTATATCAGTAGTGGTTGCCATTCTATTAAGAGTTATAAGACCATTTTAAGTAAACAGAACCCCACGTAAATCCTCCTCCAAAAGCAGATAAAATTAAATTATCTCCTTTTTTAAGTTTTTTTTCAAAATCCCATAAACATAATGGAATAGTTCCGGCAGTTGTATTACCATATTTTTCAATATTCATTAGAACTTTTTTGTCTCCTATTCCCATTTTTTTTGCAGTAGCATCAATTATTCTTTTATTTGCTTGATGAGGAACAAGATAGGATATATCATTTGATTTTAGATTATTTTTTAACATAATTTCCTCTGATACATTTGCCATATTTGTTACAGCAAATTTAAATACTCTTTTACCTTCTTGATAAATAAAGTGATCTTTATTATTAATTGTTTCTAAAGAAGCTGGGTATTTACTTCCTCCGCCTTTTATACAAAGATAGGAGCCTCCAGAGCCATCACTTTTTAATATATGATCAATAATACCATTTTCATCTGATGATGGTTCAAGTAGAACCGCACCACCACCATCTCCAAATAAAACACAATTATTTCTATCCTCAAAATCAACAATTGAAGACATCTTATCAGCTCCAACAACAACAACCTTTTTATGAGTTCCTGATTCTATGAATTGAGAGCCAGTTACAAGTGAATATAAAAAACCAGAACATGCAGCTGACATATCAAAACTATATGCATTTTTTATTCCAACATTATTTGAGATAATGTTAGCTGTTGAAGGAAAAAACATATCCGGAGTAACAGTAGCACATATTAGTAAATCAATATCTTTTGGATTAGTATTAGTTTTTTTCAGTAAACCCTTTACACATTTAGTACCAATTACTGAAGTTCCTCTTCCTTCTCCTTTTAAAATTCTTCTTTCTTTAATACCTGTTCTTGTCGTAATCCATTCATCAGAAGTTTCAACTAGCTTTTCTAGCTCAGCATTTGATAAAATATATTCAGGAACATAACCGTGAATTCCTTTAATACAAGACTTTATAATTTTTGAATTCATTATATTACTTAATGCTTAAATAAATTAAGCTAATACTTCTTTTTCAAGTACAACTTTTCCTTTGTAATATAATTTTCCTTCATACCAATGTGCTCTATGCGGAAGATGTGTTTCTCCAGTTGTAGGACAAACAATTAAGTTTTTTGAATTAAGTTTTATATGAGTCCTTCTTTTATTTCTACGTGTTTTAGATATTTTTCTTTTAGGATGTGCCATAATGTATTTTTTATAATTATAATTTTTTTAACTTTTCAAATCTTGGATCTATGTTGTTTTCTTTTTTTTTCTTAGTTGAAAACACAAAATTATCAATATTATTTTCATTTACTACACTTGGATGAATTCTTTTTAATGGAATAGAAAGTAAGAAAAATTCATAAATAAACTTAGAAACATTAATTACATCAGTGTTTTGTTTTATAAAAACAATTTCATCATTAATTTCTTCATCTATTTTTTCAAATTTGATTATAATTTTTTTTTTCTTGTTTATTTTAAAATTAAATTCTTTCAATGATCTATCACAGTTTAAATTAACATTCCCTTTAATCTTAAAATACATTTCAATTAATCCATCTCTCTTATTTATTTGAATATTACATGTTCCATTAGGGGTTTTTAAATCATTTTCTTTATCATAATAAAGAAATAATTCACTAGAGAAGTCAAAAGAAAAATCATCTTTTTCTGATAGACTTTTTAAATTTATATTATACTGATTGATGAATTTTTTACCCATTTTTTGCAATGATTTTTAAATTTAATAAAATTGCTTTATCTAAAGAGATATTGTTTGCTTGATTTTTTCCAGATATATCATAAGCGGTTCCATGATCTGGAGATGTTCTTATAAATTTTAATCCAGCTGTAAAATTAACTCCATCAGAAAAAGAAATCATTTTAAAGGGAATGAGTCCTTGATCATGATATAATGAAAAAGTCGCATCATATTTTTTATATAATTTATTTCCGAAATAACTATCGCTTGAGAATGGGCCATATACATTTTTGTTTTTATGATTTAATTTTTTAATAACTGGTTTAATTATTTTATCTTCTTCGTTTCCAAGCATACCATCTTCACCTGCATGGGGGTTAAGTGATAAAATACCAATTTTTGGATTATTTATTTTAAAATTATTTTTTAATGAATCCATTAAAATATTTATTTTTTTTATCAATTCTAATTTTGATAATTTTTTAGATATAAATTTAAATGGTATATGTCCCGTTAAAACACCCACTTTGAGTTTTTCAGATACCATCATCATTAGAAAATCTTTAGAATTTGTTTTTTTAGCAAAATATTCAGAGTGACCAGGGAATTTGAATTTTTCAGATTGAATATTTTTTTTGTTGATTGGTAATGTGACTATTCCATCGATTTTTTTTTTTATTAAATCATTCGTTGATAATTCTAGGGATTTGAATGAGTAAATACCTGCTTCTTTTTTAATTTTTCCAGGATTTACATTAATTCTATTATTAGTTATTGGGATTAAATTTATTTTATTTGGTTTTATTTTATTTAAAGAGTCAATTTTTTCATACACTAATTTTTTTTTTAAAATTTTAGAATAAAAATCAATAATTTCAAAGTTGCAATATACTAATGGAGTAAAAAGTTTTGTTAAATTATGGTTGGATAATGATTTTATGAGTATTTCTGGGCCGATACCATTAATATCCCCAATACTAAATCCAATAATAGGTTTCTTCTTATTTAGTTTTTTCATTAATTTGAAGAATTAACTAAAATCAAGTGAATATAATTAAATCTAAGAAAAAATTTGGTCAACATTTTTTAAAAGATTTATCAGTTGCAAAAATTATTGTAAAAGAATTTCAAAAAAAAAAAAATATTCTTGAAATAGGGCCGGGAGATGGAGTTTTAACAAATTTTTTAGTTGATCAAAAATTTATTAAAATAGTTGCAATTGATATTGACCATAGATCAATTGAGTATTTAAGAGGTAAAAAAAAATATAGAAAAATTCATTTAATAAATGATGATATTTTAAAAATTGATTTTTCTCATTTATTCAGAGATAAATTTTCAATTATTGGAAATCTACCTTATAATATATCTAGCCAAATATTATTCAAGATTCTAGAATATAGGAATAAAATTGGACTTATTGTTATCATGCTTCAAAAAGAAGTTGCAGATAGAATAATTTCTACTAATAATTCAAAAAAATACGGTATTTTATCAGTTTTAATTCAGACTTTTTTTAAAGTTAGAAAGATTATTGATGTTGATTCTAAATCATTTGATCCACA
Source organism: uncultured Marinoscillum sp. (assembly GCA_902628365.1). GTDB lineage: Bacteria > Bacteroidota > Bacteroidia > Cytophagales > MED-G16. The sequence continues at coordinate 85,165 of CACOMW010000001.1, forward strand.
ACCTAAAGTACAATCTACTGTAATAAAACTAATTAGAAACGATGTAATAAATCTTGGAATTGAATTTTCTTTTTTCAAGAAAGTTGTGAAGTCAAGCTTTCAAAGGAGAAGAAAAATGTTGAGAAATGCTTTAAAAAATCTAAATTTACAAAACAAGTTAGATCATGATATTTTTTCAAAAAGAGCTGAAGAACTAACTTCAGATGATTTTATTTGGCTTTCAAAATACTTAAAAAATTAATTTAATGAAGTTTTCACTCACTAATAAGTTTAAAGAAAGGTTTTATGATGCTATTAAATTAAAAGATGAAAAATTCATATTTAATTCTTTATATGAAATAAGTCCTGCAGATATAACTATTCTTCTTAATGAGTTTAATTCTACTGATTCAAAATATGTTTTAGATATAATTGATTTATCAATTTCGTCAAAAATAATAAGTGAATTGGATCAGGATACAAGAATCAGTTTTTTAAAAGTTTTTTCTGCTCAAGAAATTGCTAAATATATTGAAAAAATGGATTCTGATGATGGTGCAGATATCCTATCTGAATTAGATTTAGAATTTAGAAATTCAGTTATTAAATATATAAAAGATAAAGAAAAGTCATCAAATCTTAAAGATTTAATTAGATATGATGATAATGTTGCTGGTGGATTGATGGCTAAGGAATTGGTAAGATGTAATATAAATTGGAATATTGTTCAATGCATTAACCAAATTAGAAAACAAGCTGAGGAAGTATCAAAGCTATATAGTGTTTATGTAACTGATAATTATGGTAAACTAATTGGAAAAGTTTCTTTAAAAAAAATAATTATTTCAAAAGATAAAACTAAGGTTAAGGAAATATATGATGATTATGTTATTTCAGTAGATACATCAACTAAAGCTGAAGAAGTTGTAATTATTATGCAAAAATATGATTTGGATGCTTTACCAGTAGTCAATAAAAGGGGAAAATTGGTTGGAAGAATAACTATTGATGATGTTGTTGATTATATAACAGAATCGGCTGATGAAGAAAGACAAATTATGTCTGGTATTTCATCAGATGTTGAAGAAGATGATTCAATTTGGAAATTATCTAGTGCAAGATTACCATGGTTAATTATTGGTATTCTTGGAGGTTTTTTTGGAGCTTTTTTTTTAGAATCATTTGAAAATAGTTTTATAGATAATAATAAGTTTTTTATTTCTTTATCTTTTTTTATACCATTAATTATGGCAACTGGAGGAAATGTAGGGATTCAATCTTCATCATTGGTAATTCAATCTCTATCAAACCCTAACGTATTTCAAGATTCGGTTTTTATTCGTTTATTTAAAGTATCTATTATTGCAATCATAAATGGATTGGTATTAGCTTCTATTGTTTACTTTGGTATAAATTTTATTATTCCAGATAATAACAAAATTTCATTTATTGTTTCATTTTCATTGTTTACGGTTGTAATTATTTCATCATTAATGGGAACAATAACGCCCATAATACTAGATAAATTAGGATTTAATCCAGCATTAGCCTCAGGACCGTTTATAACTACATCGATTGACATATTAGGGTTGGCAATATATTTCATGGTAGCAATTTTTCTAAATAGTTATTAATTTCTTTAGTTATATTTGTCATTGGTGATCAAATAAAAGAATAATTTGTTATGTCTAAGGTTTCTTATTTTACAGAAGAAGGGCTATCTAAGTTAAAAAATGAACTTCGTTTACTCAAAACATCCGGTAGGAAAAAAATTGCACAGCAAATTGCCGATGCTAGAGATAAAGGTGATTTAAGTGAAAATGCTGAATATGATGCTGCAAAAGAAGCACAAGGATTGCATGAACTAAAAATTTCAAAATTAGAATCAACACTAAGTAATGCAAAGATTATAGATAAAAAAAATATAGATGCATCTAAAGTATCTATTTTATCCAAGGTTGATATAAAAAATTTACAAAATGATATGAAATTCACATATCAACTTGTTGCTGAAGAAGAATCAGATTTAAAATCAGGTAAATTATCTGTAAAATCTCCTATAGGAAGTACCTTATTAGGTAAAAGAAAAGGTGATAAAGTTATAATTAATACCCCTTCAGGAAATATCAAATTTCAAATTTTAAATATTTCACTGTAGATATGAGCTCAATTTTTTCTAAAATTATTAATAGGGAGATTCCGTCATATATTGTAGCTGAAAATGAAAAATTTTTAGCATTTCTTGATATTTATCCTCTAACAAAGGGTCATACCTTAGTAATACCTAAATTAGAAATTGACTATTATTTTGACATTCAGGATGAACTATTTAATGAAATGAATATTTTTTCTAAGAAAGTAGCAATTGGAATTGAAAAAGCGATTACATGTAAAAGAATTGGAGTTTCAGTAATTGGTTTAGAGGTCCCCCATGCACATATTCATTTAATTCCTATTAAATCTATTTCTGATATGAATTTTTCAAATCCCAAATTAGAGCTAACTGAAAAAGAGTTTTTAGCAATTAAAGAAGAAATTAAGAAAGAAATTAGTTTATAATTCTTATTTTATTTTTTGATATAAATTTTTTCCAAGAGGAGGATTCTTGATTTTTCAAATTTGATTGAAAGTGATGACATAATGCAGCACCTAAAGCATCAGTAGCATCAAATTTATTATCTGATTTATGTTTAAATTTAAGGAAATTCATCAGAAATTTTGCAAGTTTTTCTTTAGAAGCATTTCCATTTCCAGTTATCGATTTTTTAATTTTTTTGGGAGCATATTCAAATATTGGTATATTTTTTTGAAGTCCTGCTGCCATGGCAACTCCTTGTGCTCTTCCAAGTTTTAACATTGATTGAACATTTTTTCCAAAAAATGGTGATTCAATAGCAATTTCATCGGGTTTATAATCTCCAATTAGTTCAGTAACTCTTGTAAAAATTTTTTTTAACTTCATTTCGTGATTAGACTCTTTTGATAAAGAAATTATTCCATATTGGAGTAGTTTAATATCAGATTTAATACATTTAATTAACCCAAATCCCATAATGTTTGTTCCAGGATCAATGCCTAATATAATTTTGTCCATCATATTGTAATTTAATTAAAATTCAAAATTTTTCTTTTTCTTCAGTTTAAACTCTTTTAATAATTTCTAAATTTGATACTATAATAATAATTTGAATGAACTTTATTGATACACATGCTCATATATATTTTAATCAATTTGAAGAAGATATTGATTCTGTTATAAATAATTCATTGGAAAATCAAGTTAACAAAATATTGATGCCAAACATAAACTCATCTTCAGTAAATAAATTATATCGAATTTCAGATTTTTACAGAAACATTTGTTATCCAATGCTTGGTCTCCACCCTTGTTATGTTAATGAAGACTATAAAAATGAACTTAAAAAAATTAAAAATTATTTTAATAAACAAATTATAGCTATTGGTGAAATAGGCATTGATTTATATAGAGAAAAAAAATTTTTCAAACAACAATTAGATGCTTTTGAAATTCAATGCTATTGGGCTTTAGAAAATGGTTTACCTGTTGTAATTCATACTAGAAATTCATTGAAGGAAACAATTAAAATTGTTAGTCAACCTGACTTTAAAGATTTAAAAGGAATTTTTCATTGTTTTGATGGGAGCTACAAAGATGCAATAAAATTGGTAGACTTAGGATTTTTACTTGGAATAGGAGGTATATTAACTTTCAAGAATTCTAATTTGCGTAATACTATAGTTAAAATTGGAATAGAAAAATTAGTTTTAGAAACCGATAGTCCATATTTATCTCCAGAACCTTATAGAGGAAAGAGGAATGAACCTTCAAATATTTTACATATAGCAGAAATGCTTGAAAAAATCACTACAATTCCTCTAAAAAAGATTTCTCGAGTTACCACAAAAAATGCTATCGAATTATTTGATTTATAAATTATTTTTTTTGTTTAATTGTATTAATATTATTTTTAAAGAGAGGTGGCCGAGTGGTCGAAGGCGCGCGCTTGGAAAGCGTGTATACGGATTAATCTTCGTATCGAGGGTTCGAATCCCTTCCTCTCTGCTAAGTTGAATTTTAATTTATAAATTGAATAATACTATAATAGGCTCATGAAAAAATATGAAAATTGAAAAATTAGTAAGTGCAATTAATAAAGTTACCCCAGAAACTAAACCAAATTGGGGAAAAATGAATTCTTCTCAAATGCTTTGGCATTGTAAAAAATTTATCATTTTTTATCAGAATGAAAAAAACTATTCTCCAAATTTTGTAACAAAAACACTTGGATATTTTCACATGTTTTTTCTTAGATATATTATAAAGTGGGATTATGATAAATATCCAAAAAACACCCCTACTTTAAAGTTTTTTAATCCAAAAAGAGTCAATAATATAGATTTTAATAAAGAAAAGATTGAATTGATTCAAAGATTAAAATTGGCAAATGATTATAATAAAAAATTTATAATAAATCCAATGCATGGTAAAATTAGTAAGGAAACATTTAGAGAGGTAATTAGGGGTCATACTTCTTTTCATTTGAAGCAGTTTGGAGTTCTTTGAAAAAAAATTGATAATATTTTTATATTACTCTTATTAATTATATTTTTGACAAATTTGAATCAAATAAAACTTAACTAAATAATCAAAAATTACTATGAAAAAATTATTATCATTAATCCTTTTTTTATCTTTTCTCACACTCGGAAACAACACATTTGCGCAAGATGAAGTAATTCAAGATTCAGTTGAATCTGTTTCTGATACATCTGCAGTTGTTGAAGAAAATTTAACTTCAGAAGTTGTTCAAACTACCGAAGAAGAAGAAGAAATTATTTTTGAAGAAGAAGAATCAAAAGGTTTCCATCAAGCAATTAAAGAACAATTTATACAAGGTGGATGGCAATTTATGGGTATTGTACTTTTATGTCTTATATTAGGATTAGCAGTATCCATTGAAAGAATTATTACCTTAAATTTAGCGACTACAGATACTAAAAAGTTATTATCAGATGTTGATGATGCTTTAAAAAATAAAGGCGGTGTAAATGCAGCAAAAGAAATTTGTAAAAATACTAGAGGGCCTGTTGCTTCAATATTTACTCAAGGTTTAATGAGAGCTTCTGAGGGAATAGAAATGGTAGAAAAATCAATTATTTCTTATGGTTCTGTTGAAATGGGAAAACTTGAAAAAGGAATGGTTTGGATTTCTCTTTTTATCTCATTGGCACCTATGCTAGGTTTCATGGGAACTGTAATTGGTATGATTGGTGCATTTGATGCTATTGCTGAAGCAGGTGATGTTTCGCCTTCGCTAGTAGCGGGAGGTATTAAAATAGCTTTATTGACAACAGTAGGTGGTCTAATTGTTGCTGTTATACTTCAGTTATTCTATAATTATCTTGTATCAAAAATAGATTCTCTTGTTAATAACATGGAGGATGCATCAATATCTTTAGTTGATATTTTAGTGAAAAATAAACTTTCTAAATAATGTTATTTTTAGATATAATAGATATAGCATTATTTTCTGCATATGGATTGGTAGTAATTGGCGCATTATTAGCAATTGGCTTCCCAATTTATATATCCACAAAGAATCCGGCTAGCTTAAAAAATTCTGGTATTGCTTTTGGAGGTTTACTTATTATGTTTTTGCTTGGTTATTTGATTTCTGGGAATGAAGTATTACCATCATATATTGAATTTGGAGTAGATGCAGGATTGTCTAAGTTTATTGGTGGAATGATAATTCTTGTTTATCTATTGGCTGGCATAGCTATAGGCGGTATTATTTATTCTGAGATTTCTAAAAGTTTCAAAAATGGCTAGAAAAAATAGACCTACAGCAGAAATTCCAAATGGATCAATGGCTGATATTGCTTTTCTACTATTGATTTTCTTTTTGGTTACTACAACTATAGCAAATGATAAAGGTATTGCAATGTTATTACCACCAAAACCTGACCCAAATGAACCACCTCCTGAAGTAACAAAAAATGATAGAAATATTTTTAAGATTTTGGCAAACTCCCAGGATAAATTGCTTGTTGAAGATGAACCTTTAACTGACGTATTTGAATTAAAAGAAATGGTCAAAAGTTTCGTATTGAATTTTGGAAATCCTGGTGAAGAAGGTGTTGCTATTTATAATAGTCTTCCCTCCACAATGAAATCATATATTTCTTTGAATGGTAGGAGAGTTGATTATTCTGATGATCCAACAGAAGCAGTTGTTTCTTTTAAAGCAGATAGGGGAACATCCTATGAGCTTTTTGTTCAAGTTTTAGATCAAATTAATGGAGCTTATAATGATATTTATGGTTCTAGAGTTGGTATTTCTGCTTCTGATTTTTTGCAGCTTGATAGAGATGATCCAATTCAGAAAAGAAAATATAATAATGCAAGAGAAGGTATTCCAAGAGCAATATCAATTGCAGAACCAAATAAAATAGGAGGTTAATAGTATGGCAAAATTTGGAAAAAAATCAAATACCTCTCAAGATATACCAACTGCTGCGTTGCCGGATATTATTTTTATGTTATTATTTTTCTTTATGGTAACAACAGTTCTTAGGGAAACTGATATTTTAGTTAAACAACAATTACCTAGGGCTGTTCAGCTTACAAAATTAGAAAGAAAATCTCTTGTAAGTTATATTTACATTGGAGAGCCAAAACAAACTAATTTATATGGTAAAGAACCTAAAATTCAAGTTAATGATGTTTTTGTAGAAGTTTCTGATATTGTTCTATTTGTTAATCAGGAAAAAGATAAATTAAATGAAGCTGAGAGAGACCAAATAACCATGTCAATGAAAGTTGATGTAGATTCAAAAATGGGTATTGTTTCAGATGTGCAACAAGAGCTAAGAGAAGCAAATGCAAGAAAAGTTCTTTACAGTTCCATTAAGTCTGTTGATTTATAAATTAAAAAAAAATAGTTTTTTTTTTAATTTATAAATTTGATTATGCAAAATAATAGAATCATCAATGCTTGGTGCATGTATGATTGGGCTAATTCGGTATACTCATTAGTAATAACTACTGCTATTTTCCCAATATATTATAATGCAGTCACAACTTCTTCCTCTGGTTCAGATATAGTTAGTTTTTTTGGAATAGAAATTGTAAATTCAGTATTATATTCTTATTCATTATCTTTTTCTTTTTTAATTCTTACTTTTTTTCAACCTATTTTATCTGGAATAGCTGATTTTTCTGGAAATAAAAAATTGTTTTTGAGATTATTTATGTATTTGGGTTCATTTTCTTGTATGGCTTTATATTTTTTTGATGGAGATAATATTGAATTTGGAATAATATGTTCAGTGGTTGCTAGTATTGGTTTTACTGGAAGTTTAGTGTTTTATAATGCATTTTTACCAGAAATAGCATCAGCTAGAGATTTTGATAGAATAAGTGCTAGAGGATATACTTTTGGGTATATTGGAAGTGTAATTTTATTAATTATTTGTTTGATTTTAATTCAAATGTTTGATTCATTTGGTTTTAAAGATTCAAAATCAGCAACAAAATTTACTTTTTTATTAGTAGGAGTATGGTGGATCATTTTTTCTCAGATAACCTTGTGGTTTTTACCGCAAAATGTTAAAAAAATAAAAATAAACTTTGAAATACTATCACATGGTATAAGGGAGTTATTCAAAGTCTGGAATTATATTAAAAATGTTAGAAATCTGAGACTTTATTTATTTTCTTATTTTTTCTATAGTATGGGTGTTCAAACAATAATGTTAGTAGCATCTTATTTTGGAAGTAAAGAATTAAATTTAGATCAAGACAAACTGATATTTACAATTCTAATAATTCAGATTATTGCAATTTTTGGAGCATATTTTTTTGCTTATATATCTAAAATTAAGGGAAACAAGTTTTCTTTAGTTGTAATGAATATTGCATGGATTTTTATTTGTTTAGCAGCTTATTTTACAACCAATGAAAATCAATTTTATTTTTTAGCTGCCGCAGTCGGTATTTTAATGGGAGGTATTCAATCTCTTTCAAGATCTACTTTTTCAAAATTAATACCTTCAGAAATTAATGATAATGCATCTTTTTTTAACTTTTATGCTATATCTTATAATATTTCGGTTGTTGTAGGTACATTTTCTTATGGTTATATTGAACAAATAACAGGAAGCATGAGAAGTAGTATTCTTGCTTTAATGACCTTCTTTATTATTGGATTATTTATCTTGTTTTTTACAAGAATCAAAAGGTAATTTTTTAATGTTTAAACTTAATTTACCAGCTTTTAGTTTTAAATTAATAAAGAAAAACTCAAAAAAATTTATTTTTGATATTATTCGAAAAAAATATTTTGTTTTAACACCAGAAGAGTGGGTTAGACAAAATTTAATACATTACTTAGTATTTAATTTAAAATATCCTAAATCTTTTATAAAAGTCGAAGTAAAATTAAATTATAATAACTTGACTAAAAGAGCAGATCTTTTAGTATATGATAATAATTTCTCAATTAAATTATTAATTGAGTGTAAATCATTCAAGATAAATCTAAATAAATCAGCTTTTGATCAAGCCTCTATTTATAATAAGATTTTTAAAAGTGAATATTTAATTGTTTCAAATGGAATTAATCACTTTTGCTGCAAATATGATTGGAAGAAAAAAAAAATAATTTATCAAGATTCTTTTCCAAATTATGAAAAGCTAAATAAAACTTGATACCTCTTTAAAGTTTAAATTAAATGCATCAGAAACTTCTTTATAAACTACATGACCGGAAATTATATTCAGCCCTTTTTTTAGTTCTATATTTTCTTTGCAAGCTTTTTCCCATCCTTTTTCTGCTATCTGAATTATATAAGGCAGGGTATTATTTGTTAGAGCTAGGGTAGATGTATATGGTACAGCTCCAGGCATATTTGCTACACAATAATGAAGAATACCATCAACTACGTAAGTAGGATTTTGATGGGTTGTGGGTCTGGAAGTTTCAAAACATCCACCTTGATCGATTGCTATATCAACCAAAACACAACCTTTTTTTAAATCTTTTAACATTGTTTTTGTGATTAATTTTGGTGCCTTTCCTCCAGTTACTAGAACCGCTCCTATAATAAGATCACTTTGTATTGCAAATTTATATAATGTTTTTTTGTTGGATAAAATAGCTTTAACATTTTTAGGCATTACTTTATTTAATTCTTTGATTTTGGTTTCATTGGTATCTAATATTGTTACATTTGCTTGTAGACCAGAACACATCTTTGCAGCTTCCGTTCCAGAAATACCACCACCAATTATCAAAACTTTAGCGGGCGCTACATTTTCGACTCCACCCAATAATATACCTCTTCCTCCCATAGGTTTTTCTAGATATTTTGCTCCCTCTTGAGCTGCCATTCTCCCTGCAACTTCTGACATTGGTTTTAATAAGGGGAGTGTTTTATCTACCTTTTCAACTGTTTCATAAGCTATACATATACTTTTATTATTTACCATAGCTTGGGTAAGTTTTTCATTTGATGCAAAATGAAAATATGTAAAAACAATTTGATTTTTTTTTATTTTATTATACTCCTCTTTAATAGGTTCTTTTACTTTCAGAATCATTTCTGAATTATTATAAATATCATCAGCTGTTTCGTATATGGTTGCTCCTGATTTCAAATATTCTTTATCTGAAAAATTACTTTCTAAACCTGCATTTTTTTGCAAAATTACTTTATGACCTTTACTAACAAGTTCTTTTACTCCAACTGGAGTCATAGCTACTCTAAACTCATTATTTTTAATTTCTTTAGGTATACCTATTTTCATTTTTGTAATTATTTGACAAAAATATTTATAGTTATGATTATTAATATAATATTTTAGTTTTTTTTATTTTTTATATTTGTACTTCGTTTTTTTAAAATCTTATGATAAAATTTTCAAAACTACTTGCAAATAAAATAAAGTTATCTAAGCAGGAAATTTTAAACGATTATTATTTAATTAATGAGAGTAGAAATATAAGTCTTATTGGTAGAAAGGAAGTTTTTATGGGAAGAGCAAAATTTGGAGTTTTTGGTGATGGTAAAGAATTACCCCAAATAGCTATGTCTAAAGTTTTTAAAAACGGTGATATTAGATCTGGTTATTATAGAGATCAAACTTTTATGATGGCTATTGATCAATTAAATTCTGAGCAGTTTTTTGCTCAACTTTATGCTAATACTGATATATCAAAAGATCCTCATTCTGGAGGTAGACAAATGAATTCTCATTTTGCTACTAGGATGCTAAATAATAAAGGAGAGTGGAAAACATTAACTGACATTAAAAATTCATCTAGTGATGTTTCATGTGTAGCGGGACAAATGCCACGACTTGTTGGTTTAGCATATGCTTCTAAATTATATAGAAAAAATAAAGAACTAAAAAATTATCCAGACTTTTCAGTAAATGGGAATGAAATTGCATTTGGAACAATTGGAAATGCAGCTACATCTGAGGGTCATTTTTGGGAAGCAATTAATGCTGCGGGTGTTTTACAGATACCCTTTATATTATCAATTTGGGATGATGATTATGGAATTTCAGTACCTTCAGAATATCATACAACTCGGAATGATTTATCAAAAGCTTTGAAAGGATTCCAAAGAAAAAATGATAAAGAAAATGGGTTTGAATTATTTGAAGTTTTTGGTTGGGACTATATCGGTTTAATAGACGCCTATATTAATGCTGAAAAATTTGCAAGAAAATACCATGTCCCTTGTATTGTTCATGTTAAAGAATTGACTCAACCCCAGGGTCATACAACTTCTGGTTCCCATGAAAGATATAAAAGTAAAGAAAGGTTAAAATGGGAAAGAGATAACGATTGTATAAAAATGATGAGAAAATGGATTTTGGAGAATCAAATCGCTGATGAAAATGAATTGGATAAAATTGAAAATAAAGCAGTTCTTGACTCAAAAAAAAGTAGAGATATAGCTTGGAAGGATTATAGAAATGAGATAAAAGAGGATCTTCAGGATGCTATTTCGGTATTAACTAGAGTGGCACAAAATAGTCCAAAAAATAAAAATGAAATAATTAATTTTAGAAATGAATTAAATTCAATTCTTTTTCCTTTAAAAAGTGATATTTACAGGTGTTTAAAAAAAGTTTTGATAATTATAAGAGGTGAGGAAAATATAGCTAAAAATTTTCTAATCGACTTGATAAATGAAAAATCAGAAAAATATACTTATCAATACAGTTCTCATTTATATAGTGAATCAAAGTTTTCTGCACTAAAGATTACAGAAGTAAAACCAACATATGATGAAAATTCAAAAATCGTAGATGGTCGAGAAATTATAAATTCTTGTTTTCATTCTATATTTAGTAATAATAAGCTTGTTTTTGCAGTTGGAGAAGATGTTGGTTTAATTGGAGGTGTTAATCAAGGCTTTGCAGGAATTCAGGAAAAATTTGGAAAATTAAGAATTACCGATACCAGTGTGAGAGAAGCAACAATAATTGGTCAAGGTATTGGGGCAGCACTTAGAGGGTTAAGGCCAATTGTTGAAGTGCAGTACCTTGATTATATATACTGGGCAATTCAAACGCTTGCAGATGATCTAGCAACTCTTCAATATAGAACAAAAGGTGGTCAAAAAGCTCCAGTTATTATCAGGACTCGGGGGCACAGACTGGAAGGGATATGGCACTCAGGATCACCCATGAGTGTACTTGTAAATAGTTTAAGAGGAATTCATATTCTTACTCCTAGAAACTTTGTTCAGGCAGCTGGTATGTATAATACAATGTTATCATCTGATGAACCTTCAATAATTGTTGAACCACTCAATGCATATAGATCAAAAGAAAAAATGCCAAATAATATAGCTGATATTAAAGTTTCTTTAGGTATGCCAGAAATTATTAGAAAAGGAAGTGATATCACAATAGTAACATATGGTTCTATTATTAAAATAGTAGAGGAAGCATCTATTATGTTAGAAAAGATTGGAATTTCTTGTGAAATAATAGATGTACAAACTCTTCTCCCTTTTGATATCAATCACATTATTTTAGGATCAATAAAAAAAACAAATAGGGTTGTATTTTTAGATGAAGATGTTCCTGGAGGATGTACTGCATATATGATGCAAAAAGTTTTGGAAGAACAAAATGCATATAGATATTTAGATTCCAAACCAATAACAATATCAGCTAAGGAACACAGGCCATCTTATAGTAGTGATGGTGATTATTTTTCAAAGCCAAATTCTGAAGAAATTTTTGAAGTAATCTATAATTTATTTAATGAAACAGATCCAAGATCCTATCCTAGTTTAATTTAATTAATTTTTTAATATAGAATTGAGTGTAAAATCTTGAGTTTCAATAATATTACTATTGTTTAAACTTCGATCTTTAATTTTTATTTTTAATTTAAATGTTTCATTTTCTAAAACACTCTTGAATCCATAAGAAACCATAGAATAAGTCAAGTTTCCACTAATTGATTGAGAATTGGAACTGATATTTAGAGGTGGAAATCTTGAATTAAAGTCTAGTCCGCAAGAATATTCTTTATCAAAAATTTTTTTCCAGTCTACAAATTCATAATTTTCTCCATTTTTAATATAATATTCTACAAAAATATTTTTATTATTTTCATTTTTTTGAATGTAAAAAGTATCAAGTTCTGTAGTTTGAAAAACAGTATCAATAATATAATCTTGACAATTGAAAGAAGGTCTAGAATCATCATTACTAAATAGAGAATAGGATCCATTTGGTTTATATAAATAGAGTGGTGGAGTAACATTTGCTGATCCTAAAGTTACCCAAGTTAAATTTTCATCAATTATTGCATCATATGGATTATAAGGAAAATTAATATCATCGTTAGATAAACCCAAATCACCATCTCCATCAGTAAATGATATTGTTAAATTAATTGAGTCTTGATTTATATTATTACTACTTTTTACATATTCTATTTTATCAAACGAGATTGATGGTATATTTGAAAACTCTTCTTTTGGTAGGCAATTTGAAAGAAATAAATATATAATAACAATTAATAATCTATTCATAATAAAAGCTAATTTAATATATTATTATTTTTAATTAATTTATTTAATTCATCCAAATTATTTACGGGTAACTGACAAACTTTGTTTTTACATAAATAGATATTAATTTTTTTTGAAAATATTTTTCCTTTCATAAGTTTCATCTTATTTTTTTTTTCAGATGCTAATATTACTTTGTTTGTTAAATATTTTAAATTAATTTTTCTTATTGTAGCTGTTGTATTTTTTCCAGTCAGAATAATTTCATTAAATCCTATTCTATAATTTAATAATACATTTAACCAGTTTGATAAAAATGAATGTTCGTATTTGCAAATCTTAATAACATTTAGAAGCATATTTTCACCAATTTTAAAATATTTACTTTCATTAAATAGTTTTGAAATTTTAATTAAATTTTCAGCCATTATAGAGTTTGATGAAGGTATAACGTTATCAAATAGTTCTATTTTTTTTACAATTAGTTTATTTGATTGTTTCGATGTATAATAAAAAAACTTTTCTTTTTTTGAATAAAATTTTTGAATTGATATATCTATTAATTTTTTTGTAATATCAAGGTATCTCATCTCTTGAGTTATTTCGTGATATTTAATCAAACTTTTGATAATTAAAGCATAATCATCAAAAAAACCTTCTCTATGATTATTATAAGTATGTAGAAGCTTATCTTTTATTATCATTGATTCTCTTAAGAATGATATATTCTTTTTTGCAATTCTTAGAAATTTATCATCTTTTGTTGCTTCATATGTATTTAATAATCCAATAAGAGCTAAGCCATTCCAAGAGGATATTATTTTTTTATCAATTATTGGTTTCTCCTTTTTATTTCGTTTTTTAATTAGTTTAAATTTGAAATTATCTAGTTTTTTTAAAAATTTTTTTTTATTTATTTTCCATTTTTTTATAAACCTTGAATCATCATATCTTCTATTTAATGTAAATTCATCTTGATATATATTTAGACCATAATATTCACTAAACATTTTATAATCTTTTCCTGCTACTTTAATAAATTCATTCTTATTCCATTTATAATATTTGCCTTCTTCTCCTTCAGAATCTGCATCAATTGATGAATAAAAACCACCATTTGAATCCATCATTTCATTTTTTAACCAATTTATGGTATCATAAAGAACTTTTTTATATTTATCATCATTCGTTATCTTATAAAAATTTGAATATAAATTTAGTAATTGACCATTATCATATAACATTTTTTCAAAATGTGGAATTTTCCACTTTTCATCAACTGAATATCTATAAAAACCTCCTTCTAATTGATCATAAATACCCCCTTTAGAAATTTGATTCAATGTCAATGATATGTGATTTTTAACTTTTTTATCATTAAAAAAAAATGAATAATTAATTAAAAATTCCCATATAGATGGCATTGGAAATTTAGGCGCCCCAATTAAACCACCATTGATTTCATCAAATTTTGATTTTAAATTTTTAACAATATTTTCAAAGTAATTTTTATTAATTTTTTTATCATACCTAGAAAGATTATATTTTTCAATTTCACTTTTTTTTAATGATTTTGTAAAATTAATAGCTGATTTTTCAATTTCTTCTCTATTATTTTTATAAGCATCAGAAACACTTATCAAAAGATTTTTCCAATTATTTTTGGTGAAATATGTTCCGCCATAGAAAGGTTTTTGATTAGGTGTTAAAAAAACATTTAATGGCCAGCCTCCATTAATACCCATATTTTGAATAGATTCCATATATATTTTATCGATATCCGGCCTTTCTTCTCTATCTACTTTTATGTTAACAAAAAAAGAATTCATTATTTCGGCTATTTTTTCATCCATAAATGACTCTTTCTCCATTACATGACACCAGTGACATGAAGAGTATCCTATACTTAGTATAATAGGTTTTTTTTCTTTTTCTGCTTTGTTTAGACTTTCTTCATTCCATGAAAACCAATTTACAGGATTTTTAGAATGGCTTTGTAAATACAGGCTATTTTCATATTTTAAAGAATTAGGCGTATTTTTCATAAAGAGTTATAATTAACGATAAAATTATAATTATCAATAAAGTTTAATATCTTTGCGTTAGAAATTGAATTTTAAAATGATTAGAATCATTTATATTTTCCTTTTTACTTTAATAATTTCTTGTCAACAGAAGTTATGTCCTACATATTCATCAGTTTATGATTTACATACTGAGTCTTCTGAAGTTAAAACTATAAAAAAACAAAAAGTAAGTTTATAAGCCGGATTCTGTATTTAATTTTTAAAATTAAATTCTTATCATTTATCTAGACTTAATATTGCTATTAAGTTCAATCGGTCTACCCGTTCAAAAAATAGCGAGCAACTATTAGTGAAAATCACATTTGAACTACTTGACCTTTCAGTTTATAAGGTTTACAAAACATTTAATATCACTATTAAACTGGTAAGCTTTTACCTTACCTTTTCACCCTTACCTAAATTAGGCGGTTTATTTTCTGTTGCACTTTCTGTTCTCAAAAAAGAGACCTTCCAGTTAGGAAGTATAATGCTCTATACTGTCCGGACTTTCCTCTTCATAATATTTTATGAAGCGATAAGACAACTTACTTTGACAAAAGTATGTATATTTTTGTAAGAAATTATATTTTAAAATGAAAGAAGTTATTTTAGCAATTGAAACTTCATGTGATGATACATCAGCTGCAATCGCAATAGATGGTATTGTGAAAAGTAATATTATAATATCTCAAGGCATTCATTCTAAACACGGAGGAGTAGTTCCTGAAATTTCATCAAGAGAACATCAAAAAAATATAATTTTAGTTGTTAAAGAAGCACTTAGATCTGCAAAAATTCAAAAAAATGATCTTAATGCTATTTCTTTTACAGTAGGTCCAGGTTTGTTAGGATCTTTATTGGTTGGTTGTTCTTTTGCCAAATCACTTTCTTTTGCATTAAATATTCCATTAATTGGAGTTGATCACATGAAAGCTCATGTTTTATCCAATTTTATAGACGAACCTATTCCAAATTTTCCTTTTATTTGTTTAACAGTTAGCGGAGGGCATACACAATTAGTTTTAGTTAAAGATTTTCTTAATATGGATATAATTGGAGAAACATTAGATGATGCAGTTGGAGAAGCTTTTGATAAATCTGCAAAAATTTTAGGAATTGAATATCCAGGGGGACCTATAATTGATAAGATTTCTAAAAATGGTGATCCTTTGAAATATAAATTTTCAAAGCCTAGAATATCTGATTTAAACTTTTCTTTTAGTGGAATAAAGACTTCAATATTATACTTTGTAAAATCGGAAATGGAAAAAGACCCTATGTTTGTAGAAAAAAATTTAAATGATATTGCAGCAAGTATTCAGTATTCATTAGTTGAAATTTTAAAGGAAAAACTAATCAAAGCAGCTAATAAATATAAAATTTCAAATATTGCTATTGCTGGGGGCGTTTCTGCAAATTCATTATTGAGGAAAGAAATAGATAAACTTAAATCAATATATAACTGGAAAACTTTCATTCCAAAGACAGAATATTGTACTGATAATGCTGCCATGATTGCTATTGCTGCACACTATTATATTAAAGAAAAGATGTTTGATGATATAAACATATGTCCTAATCCCAGATTAAATTTTTAATGAAAGATAAAAATCAAATCAGAATTATCAATAAAAAAGCCTCATACAATTATGAGTTAATTGAATCCTTTACCGCTGGAATTTGTTTAAAAGGAACAGAAATAAAATCTATTAAAGAATCTAATGTATCATTTAATAATGGATTTTGTTTTTTTAAAAAAAATGAAATTTTTATAAAAGGACTTCATATTTCAGAGTATTTGTATGGAAACACTAACAATCATGATCCTATGAGAGATAAAAAATTATTATTAAATAAAAATGAAATAAATAAGCTTAAGAAAAATCTAGAAGAAAAAAACATGGCAATTGTTCCTAAAAAACTATTTATAAATAATAAAGGTCTAGCAAAAATTGAAATATCATTGGCAAAAGGAAAAAAATTAGTTGATAAGAGGGAAAGTATAAAAAAGAAGGATATTGAAAGAAAATTAAAGCAAAATTATTAAAACCACTTAATTGAAAAATCAATTAATTTTTGTTTTAAGTTATTATATGGGGGCATCATTAAATCAGTAGCACTTGGTAAATTTTGTTTTAAAATACTTTTTTTATTGGAAAACTCTTCAAATCCATATATTCCTTTTGATTTTCCTACCCCACTATTATTTATTCCTCCAAAAGGTAAATTGCTATTTGAATAATGCATCGCGCTATGATTAATACAAACTCCTCCAGAAGAAGTATTATTTATAATTTTTTTTATGTTCTTTTTATTTCTACTGTATATATATAGCGCTAATGGTTTTTCTTTGTTATTAATAAAATCTATAACTTCATTTATTGATTCATATTCATATAAAGGTAGTATTGGTCCAAAAATTTCTTCATGATTTACAAGTGATTTTTCTGAGACATTTTCAATTATAGTAGGCTCAATAAAATTTTCTTTTTCATTATAATTTCCTCCATAAATTATCTTAGATCCATTTTTTATTGAATCATCTAACATAAGTTTTACACGATTAAAGTGCTTTTTATTTACAATTCTACAATATGATGGGGATTCTAATGCATCATTATTATAGTATTCTTTAATTTTTGAAATTAAAGCTTTCTGAAATTTTTCTTTAATTGATTTATGAACTAAAAGATAGTCAGGTGCTATACATATTTGTCCGTTATTAATAAATTTTGACCAAGCTATTCTTTTTGCAGCATTTTCAATCGATGAAGTATCATCAACAATTGTGGGTGATTTTCCACCTAGTTCTAATGTTACTGAAGCTAAGATTTTTGCTGCTGCTTTCATCACAATTTTTCCTATTAAAGGAGAGCCAGTAAAATAAATGTGATTGAATGGAATTTCAAGCAAACTTTTTGCAACATCAGGTCCCCCAAGAATTACTCGTACTTCATTCTTTTCAAATGTTTTTTCAATAATTAATTTTATTACTTTAGATGTATTTTCAGTAATTTCAGATGGTTTTAAAACAATACAATTTCCGGATGATATAGCACTAATTAAAGGTATAAGTGAAAGATTAATTGGAAAATTCCAAGGGGTAATGATAAGAACAACACCTTTTGCTTCATATTTTATATATGAATTTGATCCAAGAAGTGAAACTGGAGTTTTTACTTTTTTATCTTTAACCCAATTTTTAAGATTCTTTATATTATGTTTGATTTCAGATGTAACCGGGTAAATTTCAGTTAAATCAATTTCAGAGGGATGCTTTTTAAAGTCATCAAATAAGGCTTTATGAATTTGACTTTTATGATTAATTAAAACTTTTTTTAATTTTTCTAATTTAGAAATTCTCTCTTTATAAGAAGTGTTTCCAACTCTATTTTGATTTTTTTTTAATTCTAGAAAAACTTTTTTTAGTTCAGATGAGATCATAATTATTTAATAAATATCGTTCCAAAATAACAAAATAATAATCCAAAACCAATACTAGAAATTATATATAGTAGCATTAAAAAAAATTTTCCATCATAAATTAAATTAAGGCTTTCCATTGAAAAAGTAGAAAATGTTGTTAACCCTCCACAAAAACCAATACCAATAAAAAGGTATAATTTATTTGAAAACAAATCATTTTCCTTAGCTAACAATGAAATCAATAACCCCAATATAAAACAACCAATTATATTGATCAGAAAGGTTCCATATGGAAAAAAATTTAAATTCTTTTCGAAAATTTTACCTATTCCATATCTTAAAATAGTTCCTATAAACCCACCTAATCCAATCAAAATGATATTTTTCATTTTTTAGACTTAGGATAGAATTCTAAAGCAGCAGAATTAATACAATATCTTAAACCTGTGGGGTTTGGTCCATCATTAAAAAGATGCCCTAAATGTCCTTTACAATTTGAACATATAACTTCAATTCTTTTCATTCCATAACTATTATCTTCTTGAAAATTTACATAATTATCACTAGATACATCGTAAAAACATGGCCATCCAGTACCTGATTCAAATTTTGTATTTGAAATAAATAGTTCTTGGTCACAACCAGCACATCTATATGTTCCCTCTTTTTTATTATTCCAATATTTCCCAGTAAATGCTCTTTCAGTTCCTTTTTCTCTCAGCACATAATATTGCATATCAGAAAGCTTTTCTTTCCAAATATCTTTTTCAATTTTTTTATCTTGACTTTGACAATTATAGAAACAGAAAATAGTTATAATTAATAGATATCTCATCTGATGATTATTTATTCAAGTTTACATCTAGTTGTGGGTAAGGTATATTTAATCCTTTTTTAGGAAATTCTTTATATACCTTTTCGTTAAATTCAAATTTTACAGGTTGAAAATCTTTTCTCTTTACCCATACTCTTACTCTAATATTCACTGAACTATCAGCAAGTTCAGACAATACTATATCTGATTTTTTGTCATTTAGAATCCTTGAATCTTTCTTTATCCATTCTGATATGAGTCTCTTTGCTAGGTCATAATCATCTCCATATGCTATACAAAATACCCATTCAATTCTTCTTTTGTCCTCAGCAGAAAAGTTTGTTAATGTAGATGATTGAAGTAAACCATTAGGTACAATAACTCTTTTATTTTCTATTGTAGTAAGTATTGTATTGAAGATTTGAATTTCTTTTACACTTCCTGATATTCCTTCAAATTCAATCCAATCCCCAACTCTATATGGTTTAAAAAACAAAATCATTACTCCAGCAGCAAAATTTTGAAGGGTATCTTTTAAAGCTAAACCAACTGCTAAACCTGCTGCACCAAGAATTGCTAGAAATGATGTCATCTCTACCCCAATCATAGATAAAACAGATATAATTAGAGCTACTTGAAGAGAAATTGATAATAATGATTTTAAGAATGATACTAAAGAAGGATCAATATTTTTTTTCTTTAATAATTTTTCAAGACTAATTATGAATTTTTTAATGATCCATATTCCAAATATTAAAAAGGCTAAGCCTAAAATAATTTCAAGACTCTTACTAATAAGAAAGTCGTAATCATTCAGGTTGAAATTTATTTTATTATTCATTATATAATTTTATTCAAATTTATAATTTATCTAATTTATACGGAACAAAAACAAATTTTGCACTTTTATTAATAGATAACAACAAAGAACAAAAAATATTTGGATCTTTGAAGTTTTTAATAAATGTTTCTTTATTTATAATCAATTTATTTTTTTGCAAGTTTTCAAAATAACTTGCATAATATTTCCATTGATTATTATTTATTTCATTAATGTCTATTAATAAAGACCCGATATCTATATTTTCTTTTGTCATAATAAAGATTGGATATTCAGAAAAACCTTTCTTAATAATTTGTTTTGATGCATAATATAAGTTTTTATAAACCCTATTAAAATCTTCAGTTATTTGATTAACTAATTGAGGATTTATTTCATCTTCATTTTCTGTCATAAAAAGATATTCTTAGATATATTTAATATATAATCAAAATTAGTTAATGAGGAATCTTATTTTACTTTTTTTTCTATTTTTATTTTATTCACCAAATATTATTGGAAATCATATTGTAGGTGGTGAAATTGAAATGAAATTTGTTGGTGATTCATTAGGGGATTACAAATATAGAATCTCTTTAATTCAATATTTTGATTGTTATCAGGATGGAGAAGTTCCTTTACCAAATCCAGGGCCTGATAACAGTGTCACTTATTCAATCTTTAGAAGATCAGATGGTTCTCTAATAGAAAACAGAACTATGTTTATTACATCTCAGACATTTGTTCCATATACCAATCCTGCATGTGCAGTTGGTTTTATTTGTACAATTCGGGTAGTTTATTCACATGAGATTTATTTAAACCCAGATAAATATGATGATCCTGAGGGGTATGATATATCTTGGGCAAGGTGTTGTAGAAATAAGAATACTAAAAATTTAGTTAATCCTAGATATACAGGTATGGTTTATTCATTACATTTTCCTCCAATAAGAAAAGATGGTGTACATTTTGTTAATTCATCTCCTAGACTTTTCCCTCCATTAAGTGATTATGCTTGTAGAAATCAATTGTTTTATACTGATTTTGCTGGAACTGATGATGATGGAGATTCAATTGTTTATTCTCTATCTCATCCATTGGATGATAATCAACCTAATCAACTTCCAGGACTTGTAGCCTTACCGGGAAACTATCCTCCACCATATGAATTGGTTGAGTTTGGACCAGGTTATTCAGTAGATAATATGATACCTGGAAGCCCAAAACTTAATATTTCAAGTGATGGTTTTATTACGGTAAAACCTACTTCACTTGGATTATATGTATTTTCGATAAAATATGAAGAATTTAGAAATGGCGCAAAATTGGGGGAGGGAAGAAGGGATTTTCAAATGTTAGTTGTAGATGGATGTGATCCTCCCATTCCTCCTGATGCAGTAGTAAAGCTCCCAGGTGAATCAGATTTTTATAATGAAGTAGATACAATAAGATTTACAGTATCTGAACCAAAATGTTTTGACTTTTTTGTAACAGATCAAAATGATGGAACTAATATAAAACTTGAAGCACTAGGAGTTAATTTTAAATTAGCTGATGAAATTTTTAGTTTTACAGAAGGACAAATAAATGAAGCTGGAGATACTTTAAAAGTAGAAGTTTGTGTTTCTGATTGCCCGTATGTTGAGAACAACGAACCTTATCTTATTGATTTAATTGCTTCTGACGATGCATGTCCTCTACCTCAAAAAGATACGGTAAGATTAATTATTGAAATAAAATCACCTGAAAATCAAAATCCATATTTTGTAGGAAAAAAGGATACAACAAAAGTTAAAATTTTATGGAATTCAAAATATTCTGAAATAATTCAAGGAATAGATCCAGATAATGATAGTTTGGTTCTTGAATATTTATATGACGGATATATTCCTGAAGAAAACGGTATATTTATTACAAATAACTTTAATATACCAGGTAGTTTAGAGAGTACATTAACTTTTGATGCAAATTGCAAAAAATATAATTATAATGAACAGAATAAATTTCTATTTGGACTTGTTATAGATGATTTAGATACATGCAATTTATTAAATACCGATACTATTTTCTACAAATTGGAGGTTGAATTACCTGATAATACAAATCCAGATCTTACATCAGATTTAAGTATTACAAATCCTTTTCCTGACAGACCGAATTACTCAGAGATTGTTAGAGATGTTGATCTTTCTGGAGTTTTTTCAATGCAATTATTTTCAGATGATGTTGATAATGATTCACTTATAATTTCTGCTGAAGGTGTAGATTTTGATTATCAAGGGATGGGTGCTACATTTTCAGCTAATAATTATCAAAGAGGGCATGTTGAAGGGTCTTTTAATTGGGATATGGAATGTGTTAATTTTAGATATGATGGGACAAATACATATAAAATTAATTTTATAACTGAAGATATTGATCAATGTCAAGAGGTAAACTCAGATACTATTCAGTTGATATTAAATGTAAATTTACCAGAAAATAAAGCACCCGAAATAACTAATTTAGATACCTATAAATTAATTGTCAATAATGATTTTAAAATTGATATAAATGCTATAGAACCGGATAATCAGTTGGTATTTTTGGATCTAATTTCAACTAGTCCAAAAGGAAATTTTTCCTTTACACCTAGTTCAGGAATTGGTTCAACTTCTAGTGCCTTATCTTGGACACCTACATGTGATTTTTTAGATGATAATCTTGGTGAAAAAAGTTATAATTTAACTTTTAGTGCTACAGATAACAGTTGTCCTATTCCAGAAAAAAAACTTAAAACAATTAAATTTTTAGTATCTATGCCTGATTCTATTGAATATAATTTTTCACCCCCTAATGCTTTTAGTCCTAATGGTGATGGAAAAAATGATACCTATAAGTTATCTGGATTATCTATCGATCAACAGAATTTGCCTAAAGATCAATGTGATGACAAATTTGTTTATATAGCATTTTATGATAGAACCGGATTAGAAGTATTTAGATCATATGATAGAAATTTTGAATGGGACGGTAGTGGTTTAGAGTCAGGCACCTATTATTATTATATAAAATATAGTAAAACTAATAGTAGGCATAATTATAAAGGAAATGTATCTTTAATTTATTAAACTATTTATATGAGAATATTTGCTTTACTTTTTTTTATTAATATTAGCTCTATATCATTTTCTAATGAAAGAGTTAAAGTATTAATGGGAGGTACATTAATAGATGGATTTGGCTCTCATACAATAAAAAATAGTGTTATTATTATTCATGATGATATCATAAGGGAGGTTGGTTCAATAAATGAGATTGAAATTCCTTCTGAGGCTGAGATAATTTCAACAGAGGGAATGTCAATTTTACCAGGATTGTGGGATATGCATGTTCATTTAGATATAAATGGTCATACCGACTATTCACATTGGCATGATATATATCCAGTAATTTTTGAAGATATAATTATGCCGTCTTCTGCTCATCAACTTTTATTAGCTGGAGTGACTAGCGTAAGAGATTGTGGTGCTCCATTAGATGAAATTATTTCTGTAAGAGAAAAAATTAAAAAAAACATTATTCCTGGTCCTAATTTATATGTTTCTGGTCCATTTCTTCAGCACAAACCATATCCAAATACTGAATTATATAGATGGGGTATAAATGGTGTAGAAGATGCAAAAAGAAAGGTTAGAAAATTATTTAATGCAGGAGTTGATTTTATTAAATTAATAGATCAGGACCAAATGACTATGGATGAACTGTATGCTGTAGTAGAAGAATCACATAAGCTAGGGTTAAAGGTTGTTGCTCATGGACATAGACCAGAGGAGATAAGAAGAGGATTAAAAGTTGGTGTTGATTGCTTTGAACATACTGGATTATCTAGCGCCCCGAATTATCCAGATGACGTGATGAGTATGATAAAAGAAAGAACTGCTCAAATGAATTTGGGTCCTCTCTATTGGACACCAACGGTATCACCATTATATAATTATGAATACATCAGAGATAATATGGAAATTTTAGATAATGATTCATGGCATTTAGGATTACCTGATTCTATAGTTCAAGATATTAGAAATTCTTTCAAACATCCAGATAGACTTCCTTATTATCAATTAACTCCTTCAAGAAGACCAACCCTTGAAAATAAAATGAATCAGTTATTAGATGCAGGAGTAGTTTTAATGATTGGAACTGATAGCGGTGTCCCATTAACTTTCCATAGTCAATCTACTTGGAATGAACTTGAAATTTGGGTTAATGAATTTGGAATTGATCCAATGTATGCGATTAGAGCTGCAACATATTGGCCTTCTCTTTGGATGGGTGTATCTGAAAAAGTTGGCACCATAACTCCTGGGAAAAAAGCAGATATAATAGCTGTTAAGGGTGATGTGTTAAGAAATATTTCAATACTTCAAAATATAGATATTATTTTAAAAGATGGTAAAGTAATTAAAAAACCTAATTAAGAGCTTTTTCTATATCTTTTATTAAAAACTTTGAATCTTCCAGTCCAACATAGAATCTAATAAAATTTAACGGTAATGCTTCTGATTCATCAAAATATTCGTTTCCAAAATTTGCAATTTCAGGAAATATTAATGACTCATGTCCACCCCATGAACATGCCATTTTAAAATATTTTAAGTTATTACAAAAGCTTTCAATTTCATGTTTAACTGTAGTTTTAAGTTGTACAGAGAATTGACCGCACGGTTTTTTCAAGTATTTTTTAACTAAATCTTTTTGGTGAAAATCTTTACCATGTGGATAGATCACTTTATTAATTTTTGGGTGATTTTCTAAATAACTTACAACTTTTGGCGTGTTTTCAGATATAAATTTCATCCTCATTTCTAAAGTTCTAAGACCTCTAATGAAAAGCCAAGAATTAAATGGAGAAATTATTCCTCCATTTACTTTGTATTGATGGCCATAAATTTGATCAACAATTTTTTTTGTACTACAAACTACGCCTCCCATGACATCTCCATGACCACTAATATATTTAGTTGCTGAGTGAACAACAATATCAATTCCCCAGACATGAGGATTACAATTTAAAGGTGAAGCATAACTGTTATCAATTATTGTGATAAGTTTATTTTTTTTGGCAAAATCTGCTACTTTTTCAAGGTCTTGCATTTCAAAGGTCCAGGAATTTGGACTTTCCAAATAAATAAGTTTTGTGTTTTTTTGAATTGCATCTTCAAAATCTTTGATATTATTTCCTTCTACAAATGTTGTTGAAATATTAAAATTTGGTAAAATTTCTTTCATCAGTTTATTAGTTCCAATATATGGTTTATTTATTGATATAATATTGTCACCAGATTTTAATTGAGAAAATATTGCTGCACTTATTGCACTCATACCACTAGAAAATGCAAGAGCGCTTTCGGTTTTTTCTAAAGCTGCAATTTTTTTTTCTAATATTTTAGTTGTTGGATTAACACCTCTTGTATAAAATGGAATTCCATTTTTATAGCTAAGTGCATTTCGAATTTCATCAACAGAATCAAATAAAAAATTACTAGTTGCTATTATTGGAGGGGCACCTGCGTTGAAGTAATCTTCTCTATCTTCCCCTAGGTGATTATAAATTTCTGACTTATCCATTTTTGGTTAATTTTGATTACAAAAGTAGTAAATAATATAAATAGTCTTTAAATAATTTATATTTGAAAATATTATGGAAAAAAAAGTAGCAATTATAACAGGTGCTTCTTCAGGTATAGGTGAAGCCCTTGCTTACCAATTTGGAAAAGAGGGTTTTAGATTATTAATTACTGGAACAAATGAAAAAAGAATAAATGCAGTATCAAATAATCTAAATAAATATAATATAGATCATAAAACTCTCATTCATGATGTTTCAATTGAAAACGATAATAAGAAAATGGTTGATTTTGCTATAAAATCTTTTGGTAGAATTGATGTTTTAATTTGTAACGCTGGAATTTCAATTAGATCATTATTTGAAAATGTTGATATAAAAATTTTTAAAAAACTATTTAATATTAATTTTTTTGGCGCAATATATGGAACCAAATTTTCATTGCCATATTTAGAAAAAACAAAAGGTACTATTATCGCGATGTCTTCTCTTAATGGATTTATTGCTACACCTACAAGGTCAGCATATGTTGCATCTAAACATGCAATGCAAGGGTTTTATGATTCTTTAAGATTAGAATTATTAAATAAAGAAATTAATGTTATGGTAATTTCTCCAGGATATGTAAGAAGTAATTTTAGATTAAATACTTTAAAAAGTGATGGTAAAAAAGAAGGGCCTTCTTCAAGAGATAGCAAAAAAATGATGGATCCAGAATTTTTAGCTAAAAAAATTTTTATTGGTTATTCAAAGAAAAAAAGAAATATGATTTTTACTTTCAGAGGAAAGCTAGCACATTTAATTAAAAATTGGTTTCCAAGATTATCTGATAAATTAGCATATAAAGAAATTCTTAATGAGAAAGAATCATTATTAAAAAATAATTAATCAATTAAAGAAATATTTTTTTTTCTGATATATTTTTTTTTGTTTTCAAATATTACCTCATACCATATAGAATATTCTTTGGATATCTTTAACTTATTTCCCTTTTTTATTATTGAATAAACATCTGAACCAGATGATGGTCCGTTCATAATATATGTATTATCTTGATCTATGATACCTTGTTTTTTTGTAAGATTAAAATTCATTATAGCTAAAACAAGTGCTGAAATCATCATAAATCTTATATGATAGCTTATATCCTTTTTTTCCCCAATAATCAGATATAATACAAGAAATACAACTAAAAGTGAATGTATCAAATAAATATTTTTATTATATACATTAAGAATTAATGATAAATCATTTTGTTCAAATCCAATTAATTCATTTTTTTTTGCAATAGATTTTATTTTTTTAGAGGTTTCTTTATTGTGTGTATGATAATAATGTTTTGATAAATAAATTAATGCTTTATCATAATTTCCTATGCCTTCTTCAATAAATGATAATTTTAATAACATAGCATCAGAAAAATAATTTTTATCATAATATAAGTTTTCATATATTTTTTTAGCATCAACATATTTCCTCAATTTAAATAATGAATCCCCTTCACTTAAAAGATATTTCTCATTTGCCAAAATATTTGTTGTAAGAAATAATAGAAAAAATATTAAAATTCTAGTTTTAATTATTGAATTCATACACATTGAAGGTTTCCTCAAAATTCTCATCAGATAATTTAAGGTTTAATTTATAATTTCCTGCTGGTAGGTATTTATTGTAATGAATAAAGTAAGGTAACTCACTTTGATTTTTTTCATAAATAATATCCCATCTGAATTCGTTATATCCTTTTTTTGCATCAAATTTATAACTCCAAATTAAATCATTTTTATCATTAAAAACTTCAGTTAAAACTTTTTCATCTTTAATAATAAAAAAAGAAATGGATAGTTTTTCTGCAGTACTTGAAATTGGTTCTTTGTGTGTGTCATTAATTAACGGTCTATTGACGTCTTTAAGAGGAAATAAAATGTTTTGTTCTTTTGAACCTCCTTTTTTTATTAAATAATGAATTGGATTCAGATTTAGTTTATAAATTCCTCTTCCATGAGTAGCAGCAATTAGATCTCCTGACTTTTCATCAATAATTAAATCTGATATGCTAACTATTGGAAGTTTTTTTCCAAGTATTGACCAAGATTTTCCTTTATCAAAAGAAATATATACACCTCTGTATAATCCAGCGTATAAAATATTTTCGTATTTTAAATCTTCAATTATAACATTAGCAGGTTCATTTGGAAGATTTGATTTAATTGTTTTCCAATCTTTTCCATAATTTTCCGACATATAAATATAATTTCCTAAATCATCATAGTTTATTCCGGTCATAGCCATATAAACTCTTGATTTTAAGAATTTTGAAGGATAAATACTTCTAATATAATTGTCTTTTATATTTTTTGAGTTTTCGTTCCAACTTTTACCATCATCTTTGCTTACCCAAAAACTACCTTTATCCGAACCATAATATAATAATCCTTTTTGGAGCGGTGATTCAGCAATAGCACCAGCTGAAAAAGAATTTTTTGATTTACTAAGGTCTGGACTAATTTGACTCCATGAGTTTCCTTGATTAGTTGTTTTCATTACATAATTTCCTCCATGGTAAAGGGTTTTATTGTCATGGGGTGAGATGAAATAAGGTGTTATAAAATTATAATTTAATGAATTTATATTTTCTTTTGGTAGTTTAGGTTTTATAGAAATAGATTTTCCAGTTTTCATGTTTTTTCTTCTAATTGCACCATTTTGCATGCTAAAGTATACGATGTTTGGATCCAATGGATCTACTTGAGTTACACATCCATCACCTCCATCCCAAGCATCAATCCACAGATATTTCCATTTATCAGAATATTTATTATTCCATTCTTTTGCTGGTCCATAAACAGTCGCATCATCTTGGGTTCCGCCGTAAATAAGATATGGTTCTTGATTACTAATTGTAATATCATAAAATTCACCGGCAGGTATGTTGTTATAGTGCATCCAACTTTCTCCCTTATCATAACTTACAAATAATCCACCATCATTTCCTAAGGCTATGTGATTTGGATTTTTTGGGTTAATCCATAATTCACAATGGTCTAGATGAAGAAATTTTGCATCACTATTATTCATTCTCTTAACAGTTCCATAAAGATTACTAAAGGTTTTACCTCCATCTGTGCTTTTAGCTATTCTCACTCCTAGAGAATAAATTTCTTCATCATCTTTTGGATTAACATAAATATCAGCAAAATACCAACCAATTCCTGGAAATATCATGAGTTCATCATTGTGTGTTCTTCTCCATAATTTTCCCCCATCAATAGTTTTATATACTTCTGCAGCTTCGCTTCTATTTTTTGACAAATTATCTATTAAAGCGTATACTTTATTTGGATTAGAATATGAAACTGCTAGACCTATTCTTCCCATTTTATGACCATAGGGTAATCCATCAACTAATTTTTTCCAAGTATCGCCACCATCTGAACTTTTATAAATACCACTATTTAATCCACTTATTCCTGGGTTATTTTCCCACATAGAGGCATAGATAATGTTAGGGTTAGAATTAGAAATAACTATATCATTGGATCCTGTACTTTCATCAATATATAGAACATGTTTCCATGATTTTCCACCATCTTCTGTTTTATAAATACCTCTATTTATATTTTTTGACCAAAAATGACCTAAAACACTAACCAATACGATATCTGGATTTGTTGGATGAACACTTATTTCTCCGATGTGCCATGAATCCTCTAATCCAATATGATTCCATGTTTCTCCTGCGTCAACAGACCTATACATACCCGTTCCAGGCATTGTAAAGTTTCTAGCTTTTTTTAAACTTTCTCCTGTACCAACATATATAATATTTGAATTTGATGGTGCAAGAGCAATATCTCCGATTCCAAGAGATGGTTGATTTTCAAATATAGGCCTCCAGCTTATTCCATTATTTATGGTTTTCCACAAATTACCTGACCCAAATGCTACATACATCGTTCCTGGATTATTTTCATCAACTTGAACTGATTCAACTCTTGCAGAATTTAAAACTGGCCCAAGACTAACCCATTCTAAATTAATATTACTTTCATTTTTTAATTTAATGTGTTCATAAAAAGAATTCACTAATGGTGATTCTTCTTGTTGTGAATAAGAAGAATGCAAATAAAAAAGAAGAATAAAAAGTATAAACAATCGTTTCATACATAAAAATTAATAATTTTTAAATTATTATTTTACATTATTGTAATTTGATTAACATCTTTCTACTTTTGCGCGTAATATAAATTTATTGAGTCGCTAGCTCAGTTGGTAGAGCACATCCCTTTTAAGGATGGGGTCCTGGGTTCGAGGCCCAGGCGACTCACATTTACCTCTCTCTTTGAGAGGTTTTTTTTTCTAAGGTATGTGTGGAATATTTGCTTTATTTGATATCAAAAACTCTCCTAATGATCTTATGAGAAAAAGATCTTTAGAAATGATTAAGCTAGTTAGACATAGGGGTCCTGATTGGTCAGGTATTTTTACATCCCCAAATGCAATCTTAGCTCATGAAAGATTATGTATAGTAGATATAAATTCTGGAAAACAACCTATAAAGTCAGAAGATGAGGATATAATCCTTTCAGTAAATGGTGAAATTTATAACCATAAAAAAATCAGAAACAATAAAAATATAAAGTACAATTATCTAACCAACTCTGATTGTGAAGTTATTCTGTCACTCTATCAAAATAAAGGCATTAATTTTTTAAATGAATTAAATGGTATTTTTGCATTTGCTCTCTATGATGCCAAAAAAAATGAGTATTTAATTGCTAGAGATCCAATTGGTGTTATTCCATTGTATATAGGTTGGGATGAATACGGTAATTTAAATGTTGCATCAGAAATGAAATCTCTCGTGAAATATTGTAAAAAAATAGAAGAGTTTCCTCCTGGACATTATTATACAAGTAGAAGTAAGAAATACATCAAATACTATAAAAAAGATTGGATGGATTACAATAAGATTTCTGAAAACAAAACTTCTATTAGTTCTTTAAAAAAAGCTCTTGAACAATCTGTAAAAAATCAGTTAATGTCAGATGTTCCTTTTGGTGTACTTCTTTCAGGGGGATTAGACTCATCAATTATTGCTGCACTTGTGAAAAAATTTTCTAAGAAAAGGATAGAATCTGATGATAAAAAAGATGCTTGGTGGCCACAAATACATTCCTTTGCAATTGGTCTTGAAAATTCTCCTGACCTTGAAGCTTCCAGAGAGGCAGCAAATTATATTGGAACGGTTCACCATGAAAAAACTTTTACAATTCAAGAAGGTTTTGATGCAATAAGTGATGTGATTTATTTTTTAGAAACATATGATGTCACAACAGTTAGAGCTTCT
The DNA here is from genome assembly GCA_902628365.1 of uncultured Marinoscillum sp. Taxonomy (GTDB): domain Bacteria; phylum Bacteroidota; class Bacteroidia; order Cytophagales; family MED-G16. Next base: position 116,302 of record CACOMW010000001.1, read on the forward strand.
ACTCCAATGTATTTATTAGCAAGAATTATAAAATCTATGGGAATAAAAATGGTTCTTTCTGGTGAAGGAGCAGATGAAATTTTTGGAGGATATCTTTATTTTCATAAGGCACCAAATGCTAAAGAATTTCATGAAGAAACAGTCAGAAAATTGAATAAGTTACATTTATATGATTGTTTGAGAGCCAATAAATCAATGGCAGCTTGGGGTGTTGAGTGTAGAGTTCCATTTTTAGACAAAGATTTTCTTGATGTTTCTATGGCAATAAATCCAAAAGACAAGATGATAGGATCAGAAAAAATGGAAAAATGGATTTTAAGGAAGGCATTTGAAAATGAATTGCCAAAAAACATTTTATGGAGACAAAAAGAACAGTTTTCCGATGGAGTAGGATATGGATGGATCGATTTTTTGAAAGAATATGTTGAATCAAATATATCAGACAAAGAATTTAATATGAGAAATAAAAAGTTTCCTATCAATACTCCGAAAACTAAAGAAGAATATTATTATAGAAATATCTTTGAGGAGTTTTATAAATCTGAATATGCTATTAAAACTGTTCCTTCATCAAAATCTGTAGCTTGTAGTACAGAAGAAGCATTATTGTGGGATAAAGACTTTCAAAATCTTAATGACCCATCTGGAAGGATTATTTCAGATATCCATAAAAAGTCTTATTTTTGATTAGTGAAATACTATTTGATTCTCTTATATTTTTTTTTATCTCATAGTTTATTTTCTCAAATAGCATTACCAACTTTCCATGCTACCCAAAATGTAAAGACAGTAGTTAATAATTTTCAAGTAGGTGATCCTTTAATTGTTGCTGGTGGTGGTGGTGGAGTTATTTATCAAGTTAACCCACATTCAGGAATGCATGCATCTATATCAGAAACTGGAAATAGTGGAAAAAATGGGACTGCTGGCGGTTCGAACGGCAATGGAGGAAGCTCTAGTCGAGGAGGAGGGGGAGGAGGATTTCTGACCGATGGTGGAGAAGATTCTAGAAGACCCGGAACTAAAGGAATAAGTTTTACTAATGGTGGTTTAGGAGGTAATGCGACTGATACAAATACAGGTGATGGAGGATTTGGAGGTGGAGGAGCTTCAATTCGAGTAAATAATAATATTAGTGATCAAGGTGCTGGAGGAGGAGGAGGTTACTCTGGAGGAGGAGGAGCGGGAGCAAATAATCAAAGTCACGGTGGTGGAGGTGGATCTTATAATAATGGAGCTAATCAAGTAAATGTGACTCATCCTAATGGAAATGTTGGGCATGGTAAAGTTATAATAATACAAGGGGGTTCTACATGGACTTTTACTACTTGTGGTGTGTCTGGAAGAACTGGACCCACTCAAAATCAATGTAACTCTTCTTATTCTGGTACTAATTTAGCAGGAAATGTTACTTTAGTTGATGGAATTCAACATTGGACTATTCCAGCTACTGCAACTTATACTATAAAAGCTTACGGAGCCTCTGGTGGCGATAATGGAAAAGACCCTAATTGGAGTAGTTGTCCATATTTTTGTAGAGATGGGGGTCACGGTGCAATTATTCAAGGAGACTTTACTTTAGCTTCTGGTACAGTACTAAAAATACTTGTTGGTCATCACCCTGAAAATGTTAACTGGCTTAATGGAGGTGGAGGAGGAACCTTTGTAGTATTATCAAATTAGTTGTTATCTGGTAATGTACTATATCTACTTGCATATTCAATCATTTGAACTGCAAAACTTTCAGGTTGCTCTACTTTAATATCGATAATTTCACCTTTGTCGTCTAATTCAGGAGTAAGCACTGGATTGATAAAACCACTATATGGAGCCGAGGTAAATTTTTCATTTCTTTTTAGAATTTCTTCGTGTAGTTCTTGATCTATTTTTACTCCATAATTTTCAATTAAATTTTTTCCTGCTTCATAATCTCCTTCGGATTTAATCCTTTGAATTTCTCTTAAAAGCTCACCAAATAGCTCTCTTAATTTTTCATAATCGTTAATAACAAAATAAGTTTTATCATTTTCAACTATCTTTTCTATAACATTATCACTAAGTCCTTTCTCATAAACCCACTTGGAAACTGTTTGTCTATTTCTCATATGAGCTTGTTCTACGTCGTCACCAAGCTTGATCCTAATTAGCTGAGTCATTAACCCATTTCTAATATAACCATCATAACTTGTCCTTCCCATGTCTTTTGATGAAGGTGATATTCCGAGCTCTTCCATTTTTTTATCAACTATAAAATATAAACCCACAAGGTCTGCTCTAGCTTCTTCTAAGGACGAAGCATAATTTTTTAACGTTTCTTTAGGTGTTCCTACACCTTCAACTATTTGTCCACTTGCATGACCTATAACTTCATGAAGTGCGGTATGTAGGTTATCAGCATCTTTTCCATATTTTTTCTCTAATTCTATTTCCTCTTTGCTATAAGCAAACTCTTCTAACCTACCTGAGCTACCCGCATTTCCATAAGCATAGAGTATATTTCCTAGGGAGATTGATTTTGATCCATGATTTGCTCTAATCCAATTTGCATTAGGTAAATTGATTCCAATTGGGGTTGAAGGTGACGCATCACCAGCTTCACCAGCTACGTTCACTGTATTATAAGAAATACCTACAACATTTTTTTTCTTATGAACATCCATAATCGTTGAATTATCTTCAAACCATTGAGCTTCGCTAGAAATAGCTGACATTTTTTTGCTCATTTCAAAATCTTTAATTTGAACTACTGATTCATAAGAGCCTCTGTATCCTTTAGGATCATTATATACTTCAATAAATCCATTTATATAATCTACATCTCCTTCTGTTGTTTCTACCCATGCAACATTATAATCATCCCAAATTTTTAGATCACCAGTTTCATAATACTTAATAAGTAAACCTAAAGCATCAGCTTGTTTTTTATTTTCAGCATATTTTTTGGCTATTTCAAGATTTTCAATAATTTTTTCTATAGATTCACTATACATTCCACCCTTTTTCCAAACCTTTTCTTTTAATACACCATCTTCTCTTACAAGTTTAGAATTTAGACCAAGTGATATGGGTTTGTTAGGATCTGGTACTTTGATATTATTATAAAAATTTTCTACTTCTTCCTCTGTAATATCTGGATCATAAAAATTAACTGAAGATCCAATAATAATTCCTTTGCTTTTATCTCTATTTACTTTTTTAGAATCAACGTCATTAAATATTAAATCAAATACTTGATTATTTAATTCGGTATTTGTTTCATTCATTAAATTTTTTAGATATTCTTGGGAAAAATCAGGATCAAATTTGTCATTAGAATAATGATGATGGATTCCATTAGAAAACCATATTCTTTTTAAATATATCTCAAAAGATTTCCATTGGTTATCATTTTTATTTCCATTAAAGTTCAAATAAATATTTTCTAATGCTCTTCTTATTTTCAAGTTGTGTCTATAATTCTGATCATACATTATATCTCTTCCATAAAGTCCAGCTTCAGTCAAATAATAGACAAACTTTTTTTGATTTAAAGTTAATTTATCAAAACCTGGAATTTGATATCTTAAAACTTTTAAATCAGAAAATTGCTCTGAAAAATGAGAAAACTCACTTTTTTCTTCTTGATTGATATTACAAGAAAATATTATAGAAATAATAACTAATAAGAAAAGTATTTTTTTTGATTTCATAATTTTTTTTTTTAGCAAATATAATTTTTTTAAACTTTTTTAAATAAATTAAGAATTATTAAACAACACTAAAACATTATTATTTATGAAAAAAACAATTTTATTACTACTAATATCAGTATTTTGTTTTGAGCTAAAAGCACAAAAAGATTATGAGGCACCAGGAGCTAAAGAAGCAGTAAAATCACATAAAACTTTTGCTGTTTTACCTTTTCAATTCATTATAACTGCAAAAAAACCAAAAAAAATGACTCAAGAGGAGTTTGAAGAGAATACTAAAAACGCTGAGAGAGATGGTAGAACATCATGTCAAGCTGCTTTTGCAAGTAGAATTCTTAAAAAAATGCAAAAAGGAAAAATTGTTGCTCAACTACAGCCAGTAGCAAGAACCAATGCACTATTATCTAGAGGTGAAGTTACTGGAACTGATATTGGATCTAGTAAATATTTACCTGAAGAGCTTTGTGAAATTTTAGGGGTTGATGCTGTTGTTATGGGTAATGTAGAATCTGCTAAGCTTTTATCAACAGGTGCTGCAATTGGATTAAAAGTTGCTAGCAAATTTGTTCCTGGTCTAGGAAGAATTTCTTCTGGAAAGTCTAGTGCTGATTTATCCTTGTATGATAAGGATGGACAGTTACTTTGGAACTGGGCAACTAGAGAACTAAAGACCAGTGATATTGGTTCAAACACAGATGATCTCATTGATTATTTGATGAAAAGAGCCACTAAAAAGTTTCCTTATTTTCAAAGAAAATAAGCTAAATTATTAACTCATCAATTGAATTATGGAATAGCAAGCAATAATGCTTGCTGTTTCTGTTTTTAAGGTATTTTTTCCTAAACTAATACTTTTAAATTTCTTTTTATGAGCATCTGTGATTTCATTTGAAGAGAAATCTCCCTCTGGTCCTATTAAAATTGTAAAATTCTCATTTTTTTTAAAACTTTTTTTTAATAATTCATTGCCTTCATCCATATGAGCAATATATTTTTCATCATTAGTATTATAATTTCTTAGAAAACTTTGAAGAGATATTATTTCTTCAATTTTTAATTTTTTTAATGAGTTAGATTGTTTCATAGAAGCAATAGAAATTTTTTCTAGTCTATCCAATTTTATTTTTCTCCTTTCGGAGTGTTGGGTATAAATAAAAGTTACTTTGTCAACACCTATCTCGGATATTTTTTCAATCATCCATTCGGATTTTTCAAAACGTTTTGGAGGTGCAACTACTAGATGTATTTTATATTTAGATTTTTTACTAAGTATTTTTTTTACCTTTCTCAGTGAACAAGCTTCTAGGTTTTCATCATCAATTATTGCTGAGAATAAATTACCTTTTCCATCAGTTAAATGTATTAATTGATCTTTTTTACATCTTAGTACTTTTAAGCAATGAAAAGACTCATCTTTTGAAAGGATTGCTTTGTTTGTAATATCTGGTAGATAAAATAATTGCATTAATAATAAATAAGTTCTAATTTAATAATTAAAATAATTTTTAACCCATAATTGTTACTTTGAAAATTTATTTATTCATATTAATTCTTTTTTTAACTTTTTCTTCTAATATATATTCTCAAAAGAAGAAAAATAATAAAAATGAATTTGTCAAATCCACATCATCAGTAATTAGAGTTGCTGATTACGAAAAAAGATTAGAATTAGAAAGAAACTCTATAGCTAAAAATATATTTTTTAGAAATATAGGACCCACTGTTATGAGTGGAAGAGTCGTTGATTTAGCTGTTAATCCAAATGATCCTACCCATTTTTATGTTGCATATGCTTCTGGTGGATTATGGGAAACAAAAAACCATGGAAATACTTTTACTCCAATTTTTGATAATAAAATAGTCATGACTTTAGGAGATATAGCAGTAGATTGGAAAAATGAAATAATTTATGCAGGTACAGGTGAAAATAATTCTAGTAGGTCATCTTATTCTGGCGTAGGAATTTTTAAATCTTCTGATAATGGAAAATCCTGGAACCATATAGGTCTCGATGATTCTCATCATATAGGTAGGATAATCATTCATCCAGAAAACCCAGATATAATATGGGTAGCAGCCTTAGGACATCTTTATTCTGAAAATGAAGAACGTGGAATTTATAAATCAACCGATGCTGGAAAAACATGGACAAAAACATTATTTGTTAATAACAGAACAGGAGCGATCGACATTGTAATTGATAAGAAATCTCCAGATATCTTATATGCTTCAATGTGGGAGAAAGATAGAAAAGCTTGGAATTTTGATGGTTCTGGATTTGGTTCTGGAATATATAAATCCAATGATGGAGGGAATACTTGGAAAGAAATATCAGGAGCAAAAAGTGGTTTTCCAGATACAAGAGGTACTGGAAGAATAGGTTTAGCAATATCTAATTCAAATTCAAATATTCTTTATGCAATTCTTGATAATCAGGATAGAAAAGAGAAAAAAAACACTGTAAACGAAGAAGTAATTAATAAAGATATTTTAAGAAATATAACAAATGAAGATTTTTTAAAATTAAAAGATTCTGATCTTAACTCTTTCTTGAGAGATAATCGTTTTCCTAGAGAATACAATTCTAAGTCAGTTAAAGAATTAGTTAAAAATAATAGTATATCTGCAATTGCATTAGTTGAATATTTAGAAGATTCTAACACTTTACTTTATGATACTCCTGTAAAAGGCGCAGAAGTTTATAGGTCAGATGATGGAGGTATTAGTTGGTATAAAACACATGAAGACTATATAGATAATCTTTTTTATTCATATGGCTACTACTTTGGTGAAATTAGAATAGATGGTTCAAACCCAGATAAAGTATATACAATGGGAGTACCAATGATCAAGTCAGATGATGGTGGTAAAAATTGGAAATCCATAGATTATCCTAATATGCATGGAGATCACCATGCTCTTTGGGTAAACCCTAATAGGACTGGACATATGATTGCAGGTAACGATGGAGGTTTAAATATAACGTATGATGATGGTGAAAACTGGATGAAATATAATAGTACATCGGTTGGTCAATTTTATGATATAAATATTGATATGAAAAAACCATATAATGTTTATGGTGGTTTTCAAGATAATGGAGTTTGGATGGGGCCCTCAGATTATGAATCAAGTATGAGGTGGCATAGCACTGGTCAATATCCGTGGAAATTTATATTTGGTGGAGATGGGATGCAAACAGAAGTAGATTTTAGAGATAACGAAACTGTATACACTGGTTCACAATTTGGAAATTATGCTAGACTAAATACAAGGACCGGAGAAAGAAAAAGAATTACTCCATCACATAAATTAGGAGAAAGGCCATATAGATGGAATTGGGAAACACCAATATATTTATCAAGACATCAACAAGATATATTATATATGGGGTCTAATAAGTTTCACAGATCATTGGATAAGGGAAATTATTTTGAAACACTTTCTGGTGATTTAACCAAAGGAGGTATAAAAGGAAATGTTAGCTATGGGACATTAACAACTATTATGGAATCCCCTTTGAAGTTTGGTCTTATATATGTTGGAAGTGATGATGGTTTAGTTCATGTAAGTCATGATGGAGGAAATACATGGAAAAATATTTCATCTTCTTTACCTAACAATATGTGGATTAGTAGTGTATATCCTTCAAAATTTTATCAAAATAGAGTTTATGTATCACTAAATGGATATAGATGGGATAATTTTGATCCTATGATATATGTATCTGATGATTATGGTTCGAATTGGAGTAAAATAGGACATAACCTTCCAAAAGAGCCAATTAATGTAATAATAGAGGATTTAGAAAATGAGAAATTAGTATATGTTGGCACTGATCATGGAGTGTATGCGTCTTTAGATTATGGTAACAATTTCTTTGCTTTTTCAAATGGCTTATCTAATGCTCCTGTTCATGATTTAGTTCTTCATCCAAGAGAAAGAGATTTGATTGTAGGAACACATGGACGATCAGTTTATGTAGCTAATATTAAGCATTTACAAATGCTGAGTGAAAAAATTCTTTCAAAGAATATTCATGTTTTTGAATTGGAAAAAATAAAATTTTCGTCAAGATGGGGAAGTAAAGGTTGGGGATCAAACTTCTATACACCTGAAATTCAAATTGTATATTATTCTGCTTCTGGTTTACCTGCTAAAATAAATGTTATCCATCAAAATAAAATAATTAAAACTATAGATGCTGATACTTCTTTAGGGTTAAATTTTATTTCTTATGATTTATCATTTGATAGTAAAGAAGAAAGTTCCAATGATAATGGAGTGCATTATTTAATGAAGGGAGAATATATTATCGAGATTATTCAAAATGATAATATTTCAAATGCTAAACTTATTATAAACTAATTTTTACTATGAATTTTTTTATAAAATTAATTTTTTTACTTTCTTTTCCTTTTATTATATACTCTCAGAGCCAGTCGGATAATGGTTTGAAAGATAGGGACTCTGCTTTAAATTATGCTTATTATTTAAACTGCAGTGGTGTATTTGAAAAAAAGATAGATGGAATAATTTATTTTTTTCCATGTAAAGATGAGGAAGAACTACAAATTAAAAAAATACAAATGCAGGTAAGACCTGAGGTAACAGAAGTATGGGATCCAGAACCAAAAATAATTACTCCAGGAAATTCATATGGTATGCCTCCTTCGGATGCAATAATTCTATTTGATGGAACTAATCTAGATAGTTGGATTCAAGAAAATGGAGAACCTAAATGGAGTTTAAAAGATGACTACATGACCGTCAAGCCTGGTTCTGGTGGTTTGTATACAAAAAAATCATTTGGAGACTGTCAGTTACATATAGAGTTCAGAACTCCATCGCAGATCAAGGGAGAAGGTCAGGGGAGAGGTAATAGTGGTGTTTATTTTATGCAAGAAATGGGAGCCAAAGGTGACGTCGGTTATGAGGTGCAGGTACTAGACTCATATGAAAATAGAACTTACTCCAACGGACAAGCATCAAGTATTTACAAACAACATATTCCACTAGTAAATGCTTCAAAAAAACCTGGTGAATGGCAGACATATGATATTTTTTTTAAAGCTCCTTTATTTGATGAAAAAGGTAAATTATTAAGACCAGCATATATCACCGTGATACATAATGGTGTACTTGTTCAAAATCATGTTCAGATTCAGGGTGCAACAAGGTATATTGGTTATCCTAGCTATAAGAAAGACAATAAAAAAGAGCCTATTATGCTTCAAGACCATGGGGATTTAGTTAGCTATAGAAATATTTGGATTAGAGAGCTATAAATTATTTTTTTTTTATTTTTTTTGTTGATATATTACACATACAAATTGATGCCTATGAAACTATTTAATTATAAAAACTTTTTTTTCTTTTTTTTAGTTATTCTTATTTCATGTAAGAAAAAAGATGATGAAGTAACACCTGCTGATGATCCACTTGATGTTCAAGCAAAAAAGATTGAAGCTTTATGGGATTTAAAAGATGATGCTTCTGCTACAAAAGATGGTTCAGTAGTAGCTGAATTTGCAGACTTGACCTTAACTTTTTCTGCTGGATCTAAAGCTGGAGGTAATTTTAATACTTCAAATTCTGCTAATGCAAGTGTATGGCCAAACTCAGGATCTTGGACTTTTGATGGCGGAGATAAAAATAAACTGAAAAGAAATGACAATGTAGTGATGACAATTTCACTTACAAATAATGATAATGATCTTAAAGTTTCTTTTAATGTTGCTTCTGGAGTTAAACAAGGAAACTGGGTATTTGACTTTGCAAAGAAGTAGTTTTTAATCTATCGTTTCTAGTATTATATTGTGATTTGTATAAATGCAAATATCTGCGGCAATAGATAAACTTTTTTTAACCATATCCTTTGCAGTAAGGTTTTTTACATTTTCTTTAAGAGCAATAGCTGCTGATTGAGCATAATTACTCCCTGATCCAATTGTGGCAATTTGATTATCAGGTTCCAATACGTCTCCAGTTCCAGATACTATTAATATTTGATTTTTATTTGCAACAATCATCATTGCTTCTAACCTTCTTAAGTACCTATCCATTCTCCAATCTTTTGCAAGTTCAATTGCAGATCTTTTCATATTTCCACCATACTTATTGAGTTTTTCTTCAAATCTATCAATTAAAGTAAATGCATCAGCAGTAGATCCAGCAAAACCAGCAAGAATTTTTCCTTCTTGTAATTTTCTTATTTTTTTCACATTACTTTTTGCAACAGTATTTCCCATTGTAGCTTGACCATCAGCTCCAATAGCAAGTTGACCGTTATGAATTATTGCACATACGGTAGTAGATTTATATTTTTTCATTTTATACTAAAATTTTAATTGGGTCTTCTAAAAGTTCTTTTAATGTTTTTAAAAATTTGGCACCAGTAGCACCATCAACTAACCTATGATCACAAGACATAGTTACTTTCATGATATTTCCAGGAACAATTTCACCATTTTTAACTACAGGCGTATTTTTAATTCCTCCAACCGCTAAAATACATGAATCATTTGGATTGATTATAGCAGTAAATTCTTCAATTCCAAACATTCCAAGATTAGAGATAGTAAAAGTATTTCCCTCCCAATCAGATGGTTGTAATTTTTTTTCTTTTGCTTTATCAGCAAGATCTTTAACTTCTAATGAAATATGAGTTAAAGTTTTATTATCAGCGAACCTGATAACAGGCACTAAAAGCCCTTCATCAACAGCAACAGCAACACCAATATGAATATGATGGTTTTTTCTAATTTTATTTTCTATTAGGCTTGAATTAACCATAGGATGTTTTCTTAATGCAGAAGCACAAGCTTTTAAAATAATATCATTAAATGATATTTTTACTTGAGATGTTTCGTTTATTTTTTTTCTACCCTCAATACAATTATCCATATTTATTTCCATAGTAAGATAAAAATGTGGTGCAGTAAATTTACTCTCTGATAGTCTTTTTGATATGGTTTTTCTCATTTGACTAAAAGCAATTTCATCATAAGATTCTTCAGCAATAATTTTTGGTAGATCAATTTTTTGAGAAGGAATATTAGCGTCTTCTGATGGAATGGATTCTAAATCTTTTTTTATTATTCTTCCTCCTTCTCCAGATCCTTGAATATTTTTTAAATCAATACCTTTTTCTAATGCAATTTTTTTTGCTAGAGGAGAGGCTTTTGTTCTTCCATTAGATGAAAAATTTTCAGTACTTTTAACTTCTTTTACAGAATCTGATAAGTCTTTATTAATTTCCTCATTTTTTACTTCTTCAATTTCCTCATTTTTTACTTCTTCAATTTCCTCATTTTTTACTTCTTCTTCTTCTTCTTTATCAATATTTTCTTCTACTAATGGCTCTTTTTCTTCTTCTTTATGAGATGAATCACTACTTGCTTCATTTAATATCTCAGAGATATCTTCATCTTTTTCACCAATAATTGCAATGATACCATTAACCGGAACTGATTCTCCGTCTTTAATTCCTATATGTAAAAGTGTTCCATCATCATAAGATTCTAGCTCCATTGTTGCTTTATCAGTCTCTACCTCTGCTAAAATATCTCCAGATTTGATCTCATCCCCAACCTTTTTTAACCAAGATGCAATTACACCTTCTTCCATCGTATCACTCATCTTGGGCATTCTAATTATTTCTGCCATAAAGTTTTATATAATATATCAAATTTAATTCCAAAATTTAAAATAAAGGATTTAAGATAAGAAAATATTAATTTTAAGTTATGATTGATAGATATGTTATAGAATACAATTTGGATTTGATAAGTAAAATAATTAATTCTGAAAAAGTAGATTCATTTGATTCACAATACAATGCAGCTCCTACAAAATTAATGCCAATTGTTTCAATTAAATCTCCAAATAAAATTGATCTAGTTCATTGGGGTGCATCATCAGATTATGCAAAAAAAAAACCATTAGCCGAGAAGTTAATTAGTTTAGACTTATCTACTTTTTCTAAAAGTAATATGCACTACAATCTTTTAATGTCTCAAAGGTGCATTATTTTATGTAATGGATTTTATTTGTGGAAAAAAATCTCAAAAAGTGAAAGAACACCTTATTATTTTAATTTTATTAAAAACAAAATTATGTTATGCGTTGGAATAAAAGATAGGTATGAGGATTTTGAAGGAAACTCTTTTGATTATTTCTCTTTTATATCTAAAAAATCTAATAATGAATGGAAAGAATTTTCTGATAATATTCCAATAGTTCTCGACTTTGATAATTTAAATAAATGGTTTGATAAAAGTAAAAGATTTGATGAAATTTTAGATTTAATTTATCAACCAGATATTTCATCTTTTAATTATTATACTGTATCTCCATTTATTACAGATTTATCAAATAATGATAAGAAACTGATAAATCCAAAAAGTACTTCAAATCAATATGGTAATTATAGTCTTTTTGATTGATTCTAATTAATCATAAAATTTGATTATAATTACTAAATAATATGAAAACATCTATAATTAAAGGTATAGGTTACTATGTGCCTGAAAACATAGTAAAAAATAAAGATTTAGAAAAAATCATGGATACATCTGATGAATGGATTCAAGAAAGGACTGGAATTAGAGAAAGAAGATGGGTTTTAGAAAATAGTGATGAATCTACTTCTTCTATGGGAACAGAAGCTGCTAAAAAAGCAATCGATAATGCAGGTATATCACCTGATCAAATTGATTTTATCATTTTTGCTACTTTAAGTCCGGATTATTTTTTTCCAGGATCTGGTGTTTTAATTCAAAGAAATTTAGGTTTAAAAGAAGTTGGTGCTTTAGATATTAGGAACCAATGTTCAGGTTTTATTTATGCTCTTTCTACAGCAGATCAATATATTAAATCAGGAATGTATAAAAATATACTTATTGTTGGATCTGAACTCCATTCAGGTGGACTTGAAAAATCTACAAGAGGAAGAAATGTTTCAGTCATATTTGGTGATGGAGCAGGCGCAGTAATTCTTCAAGCATCAGATGATTTAGAAAAAGGAATAATGTCTACTCACCTCCATTCAGAAGGTAAATATGCTGAAGAACTTGCTGTAATTAGTCCAGCAACAAAAAAATGGATTAATAAATTAGTTGAAGATCCTGATGAAGACGGATCAAGTTATGCTCCATATATGAATGGTAATTTTGTTTTTAAAAATGCTGTAGTAAGATTTATGGAAGTAATTAATGAAGCTCTTGTCAAAAACAATTTAACTAAAGAAGATATTGATTTGTTGATACCTCATCAAGCAAATTTAAGAATCAGTCAATTTGTACAAAAACAACTTGCATTGCCTAATGAAAAAGTTTACAATAATATTATGAAATATGGAAATACTACTGCGGCATCAATTCCAATAGCTTTAGCTGAAGCAATTGAAAAAGGTATGCTTAATGATGGAGATATTTTATGTTTAGCTGCTTTTGGTTCAGGTTTTACATGGGGTTCAGCATTAATTAGATGGTAATGAATAAGTATATCATTTATTTGATATTTTTTTTTTTTAACTTTTTTCCTCTCTTAACATTTTCTCAGAAAATATTTATTCCTATTTCTGATCCTTATGTAGTAAGTATATATACTAAAGGAAACAAAGATGTTGATGGTAATTATGTTTCAAAAGATTCTTTAGGAAATATAATTATATCAGGTAAATTCAATGGCATAGCTCCTGAAGGTGAGTGGATTATATACTTTAAAAATGGTAGGAAAAAAGCAAATTATTTTTATAATGATGGAAAATTAAATGGAGAATTTGTAGAATATTATTGGAATGGTAATATCAAAATTAAGGGATTATATGCTAATAATAAACCTTCTCTTATTTGGAAAACTTTTTTTCTTGATGGATCATTGGAGTCAACAGGACAAATGTTTGAAGGGAAAAAGTTCAACGAATGGAATGAATACCATTTAAATGGAAGAATGAGTATAATATCAAATTATAACAACCAAGGTCAATTAAATGGTAATTATTATAAATACGATAATAATGGTAGAATTATTTACTCAGCAACTTATTTTCAAGATAAATTGGATGGCGCATATAAGGAATATTATTTAGATGGTGAGGTCGCTCTTCAAGGCAATTATAAAATGGGATTAAAGAATGGACTTTGGAAAGAATTTACAATTTGGAAAAAGTTATCTTTTGTAAAAGAATATAAAGATGATAAACCTCATTCAACGTGGAAGTATTATTATAATAATCAAAAAACTCAGAAAATAGAATCATATAATCAAGGACTTAAAAATGGTAATTTTATCGAATTTTATGAAACTGGTAATGTTTCAAAATCTTATTATTATAAAAATGATTTATTAGATAGTGCATATTATGAATTTCTTCCTGATGGATCCATTAGTGTTGAAGGATATTTTAATCATGGACTAAAAAATGGTGAATGGGCCACTTTTACAGAAGAAGGCAAATTATTTTCAATAGGATTTTACTCAAATGATTATAAAAATGGTGTTTGGAAGTACTTTTTTAAATCTGGATATATGAAGTCTGAAGGCATTTATTCTACAGGATTTAAAAATGGTCAATGGATTTTTTTTTATGAGAACAAAAATATTGATGAAATTGGCAGTTATTATAATGATTTAAAAGATGGCTTATGGGGTAGATTTTATCCAGATGGAAAGTTAAAACAAGAAGAAATGTATGTAAAAGGAAAATTAATTTCTATATCAGAATACTATTTGGATAATGGTAAAATAGCTGATAAAGGTAATTTTGAAAATGGTAATGGAGATGTGTTTGATTATTATGAAGATGGAAAAGTATTTTCAATTAAAAAATACAATAATGGATTTTTAAATGGAAAATCTGTTTTTTATCATTTAAATGGTAAAATTGCTGAGGTAGGTAATTATGAAAATAATATTAGAGTAGGGATTTGGAAAAAATATAATAAAAAAGGTCTGGAAATATCTCAAGATAGTTATGATAAATAAAAAGATAATTATTGCAATTGATGGTTTGTCTGGTTCTGGTAAAAGTTCAACTGCCAAATTATTAGCTAAAGAAATGAATTATAAGTATTTAGATTCTGGCGCAATGTATAGGGCTGTAACCTTATATATTATTGAAAACTCAATTGATTATAAAAATTTAAAAATGCTAAAAACTATTTTAGATAAGATCGAATTAGAATTCATAAAGGATGATATGTCAGGTTTTTATCAAATACATTTAAATAATAAGAATGTTGAAAAAAAGATTAGATCAAAGAAAGTATCAGAACTAGTTAGTGAAATAAGTAAAATTTCCATAATAAGAAAAAAACTAGTTCAAATGCAAAGAACTATAGGTAATAAGAAGGGGATAGTTATGGAAGGTAGAGATATTGGAACTGTAGTGTTTCCTAGAGCTGAATTAAAAATTTTTATGAAGGCTGATTTAGATATTCGTGCGAAAAGAAGATTTAATGAGTTTGAAAAATTGGGTAAAAAAATATCATTAGAAGAGGTGAAATCAAACTTAACTGATAGAGATAATAAAGATTCAAACAGAGAGGATAGTCCACTAAAGGTAACTTCTGATTCTTTAATTTTGGATACTACTTTAATTTCATTAGAAGAGCAAATAGAATTCATAAAAAAAGAAGCAAAAAAAATAACAAATTAATTTTTTAAAAATCATATTATTTTGATTTTATAATACATAATTTATTACTTTTGCCAATAATTTATTTTCTTTACAGTTAATAAAAAAATGGCTTTAAAAATAGGTATAAAGAAGGGTTTTGATATTAATCTTCAGGGAAGTATTAGTGATGATATTGTAAATAATATACCTTCATCTTCATTTGCTATAAAACCCGATGACTTTATTGGAATAACACGTCCAAAATTATTAGTTAAACCTGGTGATGAAGTTGTTGCTGGCTCTCCTTTAATGTATGATAAATTATCAGATGATGTTATGTATACTTCACCAGTAAGTGGAGAAATCGCAGATATTATTAGAGGTGAAAAAAGAAAAATAGAAGAAATTAGAATTCTTGCAGATAAAAAAAATAGATATTTAGAGTTTCAAAAATTTTCTCAAAATGATATTGAAAAAATGTCAAAAGAAGTTGCTTCAGAACTTTTAAAAAAGTCAGGTTGTTGGTTAAATATTATTCAGCGACCTTATGGAATGGTTGCAGAACCAAATGCAATTCCTAAAGCAATTTTTATTTCCTGTTTTGATACTCATCCACTTGCAACTTCATATAAAGAGCTAATTAAAGAAAATAAAAACTATATCCAAGCGGGAATAGACATAATGAAAAAATTCACTAATGGTGATATACATTTAAATTGTAATGAAATTATTTATGATGATTGTGATTTTAAAGGAGTTCAAAAAAACATATTCACCGGCCCCCATCCTGCTGGAAATGTTGGAGTACAAATACATCATATTGATCCAATTAATAAAGGAGATGTTGTTTGGACTATAAACCCTTATGGATTATCTCAAATAGGCAGATTATTTCTCAATGGTATGTATGATACATCAAAAGTTATTTCGGTCGTAGGTTCAGAGGTGCAAAACCCAGGTTATTATAGAGTTAATATTGGAACAAATATTAATGAAATTTTGAATGGAAATATAAAAAATGATGATTCAAGAGTAATCTCTGGTAATATATTAACAGGCACATCAATTTCTTCAAATGGTTATTTAGGATTTTATGATAACATGATTACTGTAATTCCTGAAGGAAATCATTATGATTTTTTAGGTTGGATTAAACCTGTTTTTAATAAGTTGAGTTTTCATCGTGCTTTTGGTTTATTCTCATTTTTAAATGGAAAAAAGAAATATGTTTTGGATACAAATACTAATGGTGAATTGAGAGCTTTTGTTCAGACTGGTGAATTTGAAAAGGTTCTTCCTATGGATATTTTACCGACTTATCTTTTTAAATCTATCTTGGCTAATGATTATGATGAAATGGAAGAATTAGGAATTTATGAATTAATAGAAGAAGATGTTGCATTGTGTGAATTCATTGATGTTTCAAAAAATGATTTGCAAAGTCTTTTAAGGAAAGGATTAAATTTACTTAAAGAAGGTTAATATGAAGTTTTTAAGAAATATATTAGATAAACAAAAACCTAATTTTCAAAAAGATGGAAAATTTGAAAAATTCCATTATTTATTTGAAGCAGCTGAAACATTTTTATATGTTCCAAATTTAGTCACAAAAAAGAAAGGTGTTCATGTAAAGGATATGATTGACCTAAAGAGAATGATGATGACAGTTGTAATTGCAATGATACCTTGTCTTCTCTTTGGTATTTGGAATGTGGGGCATCAACATTTCATTGCTCTGGGAAGTACAGCGTCTTTTTTTGAAAAAATTATTATTGGATCAAAGGTAGTTCTTCCGATTGTTTTGGTTTCATATACTGCAGGAGGTTTGGTAGAGGTAATTTTTTCTACTATTAGAAAACACCCAATAAATGAAGGATTTTTAGTTTCTGGAATGCTTATACCTCTAATAATGCCCCCTACTATTCCTTTATGGCAAGTTGCATTAGCTACAGTTTTTGCAATTTTAATTGCAAAAGAAGTTTTTGGTGGTACTGGAATGAATATTCTTAATGTTGCCTTAACAGCTAGAGTTTTCTTATATTTTGCTTATCCATCTGATATTTCAGGAGACGTTTGGACATATTATGGAGATAAAAGTGAAGTTATTAATGGTTACTCTGGAGCTACTCCTTTGGCTTTAGGTGCTACCACTGTTGATGGTACAAATACGGAAGAAGTTATTTCTTTATTTGATCAATATTCAACCACTATAAATCAAGATGGATTTTATTCATTCTTAAATATGTTTATAGGTATTATACCTGGTTCTATTGGAGAAACCTCTACTTTAATGTGTCTTATTGGAGCATTAATTTTAATTATATCAGGTGTTGGAAGCTGGAAAATAATTTTGAGTGTTTTTATTGGATCATATTTTATGAGTTTTATATTTAATTTAATTGGATTAAATGAGTTTATGCTTTTACCACCTGAATATCATTTAGTTATCGGTGGTTTAGCTTTTGGTGCTGTATTTATGGCAACAGATCCTGTAACAGCTGCTCAAACTGAGAGAGGAAAATGGATTTATGGCTTCTTGATAGGTGTACTTACTATAATTGTAAGATTGTTTAATCCTGCATATCCAGAAGGTATAATGCTTGCGGTATTGTTTATGAATGTTTTTGCTCCATATATTGATCATTATGTAGTTTTAGCAAATAAAAAAAGAAGATTAAATCGTGCAACAGTCTAATTTATATATAATAACTTTTACTATATTAATGACCATTTTCTTTGGTACATTATTATCGTTAACTAGGATGACTTTAGAACCTAGGCAAAAGAAACAAGAAGAAATTGATACAAAAAAGAAAATACTTGGAGCAGTTGTAAATGTTTCAGAATATGAACCAGAAGAGATACTTTCAATTTACAATGAGAGAATGGAATCAATGGTTATTAATTATGAAAATGAAATTGTTGATAACGATTCAAAAGGAAATAAAATAATTGCTGAAAATATTAATATACAAAAAAATTATAAATTAGATCCAAAAGAAAGAATGTATCCTGTTTTCATGTATAAAAATGTTGAATCAGGGGATACTGAAGCTTATATATTTCCTATGTTTGGTAATGGTCTTTGGGATTGGATAAGTGCTTATGTAGCTTTGGAAAAAGATTTAAATACAGTTTTGGGTGTATCATTTGATCATAAAATTGAGACTCCGGGACTTGGTGCGAGGATATCTTCAAATGAAATTCAAGACAGGTATAAAAAGAAAAAAATATTTGATGATGCTAATAATTTTATTTCTGTAACGATGTTAAAAGGAGAAAATAATCAAGGTATCAATGTCCATCAAGTTGATGGAATGAGTGGAGCAACCATAACTGGAAATGGTGTAAATAAAATGTTTTTTCATTATTTTGAATGTTATAGTAGTTTTATTGAAGAAAATAAATTAAATCAATCTATTAAAATTTCTAAAAATTAATTTTATGAGTACTGAAGTTTTAGATAAAAAAATTAAAAAAGAAAAGATATCAGAACCACTTTTATCAAAAAGGAGAAAGAAAATTATATCAGATCCATTTAATGATGATAACCCAATAACAATACAAGTTTTGGGCATATGTTCAGCCCTAGCGGTAACAATCAAAATGGAACCAACAATTATTATGGCAATAAGTGTTGTTTTTGTTATGATTTTTTCAAGTTTGATAACATCTGTCATAAGAAATTATATTCCAACTAGAGTAAGAATTATTGTTCAAATGGCAATTATTGCAAGTTTAGTTACATTAGTTTCTGAATTTTTAAGAGCATTTAATTATGAAATGTTTAAAACTCTTGGTGCTTTTGTTGGTTTGATAATTACAAATTGTATTGTAATGGGTCGATTGGAAGCTTACGCCATGGGAAATAAACCCTATGATAGTATTTTAGATGCCTTTGGAAATGCTATAGGATATGGGTGGATAATTATTACAGTTGCTTTTTTTAGAGAGCTTTTAGGTTCAGGTTCTGTTTTAGGCTTTAAAGTATTTGAATTTATAGGTTGGGAGAATTTTCCTACTAATGGATTAATGGTAGATAGTGTTGGTGCTTTTATAATAATAGGTTTAATTATTTGGATACAAAGATCTATAAGTGGTTATGTTGAAAATTAGTATTAATTATGGATGATATTACAAATTTGATTCTTAAAAGTATTTTTGTTGACAATATGGTTTACACTTATTTTTTAGGAATGTGTAGCTATTTAGCTGTATCTAAAAAATTAACAACTGCAAATGGTTTAGGTATTGCTGTAATTTTTGTTTTAACATTTACCGCTCCTTTAAATTGGTTGATTCAAGAAAATATTTTAAAAGAAGGTGCTTTGGTTAAATACTTTGGTGAGCAATATGCTACAGTTAACTTAGATTTTCTTCAGTTACTCATGTTTATTGCTGTAATTGCATCATTTGTTCAATTTGTAGAAATGGTTATTGAAAAATTTTCTCCTACCTTATATGGTTCTCTAGGTATATTTCTTCCTTTGATAACAGTAAATTGTAGCATTTTAGGTGGTTCGATATTTATGATTCAAAAAGACTTAACTTTAGTTGAGGCTACAGCTTTTGGATTTGGAAGTGGTGTAGGTTTTTATCTAGCGATTGTAGCTCTAGCCGCTATTAGAGAAAAATTAAAGTATAGTAACGTTCCTAAAGGATTAAGAGGATTAGGTATTACATTTTTGCTAACAGGTTTATTAGCTCTTGCTTTTAAAACTTTTATTGGAATGTCTTTTTAAAAAATTAGATATATTCTATCCCTTTACTTATATTTAATTTTATGAATAGATACATAGGTTATTTTATTAGTGGGTTGCTTTTTGTTGTTCCACTGGCTGTAAGTTTATGGACTGTTTATCTTTTATATACTTTTATTGATGGATTAATTCCCATTCCCATTCCAGGAATTGGTTTTTTATTAGTTATTTTAATTATTACTACAATTGGTTTCTTCTTTAAAAAATTCTCTATTGCTTCATCAGTTTTAGGAATTGAGACTATTATTAAAAAAGTTCCATTACTTAATTTAGTCTATTCATCAGTACAAGATTTAATGTCTTCTTTAGTAGGAAGTAAGAAGAAATTTGATAAACCAGTTCTTGTTAGAATGAATAATAATTTATTTAAACCTGGTTTTGTTACAGCTAATGATTTAGGTAAAAATGGTCTTTCTGGGCTTTCAACTGTTTATTTTCCTCATTCCTATAATTTTTCAGGAAATATATTTTTAGTTGATAGAAAATATATAAAGCCTATTAAAAGTTCAACTGCTGATGTTATGAAATATATTGTTTCTGGAGGTGTTTCTGGTTCAATAAAAGTTTAATATATGAAAGAAATTACTCCATCCGAGCTAAAAGTAATGATTGATCGTAATGAAAAATTTCAGATTATCGATGTAAGGGAACAGTATGAAATTGATTTATGCAATATAGGAGGAACTAATATTAATTTATATGATATTCTTAATAGAAAAATGGAAATTGATAAAAATAAAAAGGTTATTATATATTGTAGAAGTGGGAAAAGGAGTGCTACAGCGATAAATATATTAGAAAAAGACTCTGAATTTTCAAACCTATATAATCTTAAAGGTGGCATAAATCAGTGGGCAAAAGAAGTTGATTCTTCCATAACGCCATATTAGTTTATGAATAAAAATTTTAAAAAATATTCTTTAGAATTTTTAGTTATTATTTTTGGAATCCTTATATCTTTTTTTTTAGAAGAAAGAAGACAAAATTCAATAGAAATATCAAAAAAAAATGATTCTATCAAACAACTATTAAAAGTAATTGAAGAAGATTTAAATCAGATTGATAGATTTATAGTTCTACAAAATTTTTCATTAAATAGCTGTAATTTGATTTTTGAAAATCTAAAAAAAAATAATATAATGTCTAATGATAGTATTATTTATCATTTATCTTCAGTTGGAAGAGGATTAAGGTCTTTTTTCCCTCAAGAAGGTGTTTTTAATCAACTCATTAGTTCTGATCTAATAAAAAGAATTGATTCGGAAGATCTAAAAATAAATTTATTTAAATTATTTAATGAGGATTTAAAAAGGCATGAAGTACATACGAAAGAATATGATGTTTATTTTCTTGATTTTAATTATAAATTATCTGTAAATTTCTTTTTAGAGGATGAGTGGTCAATTGAACCTGATCCTATAAACGTTCAAAGTTATAGGTTTAATCAAAAATATTATTTTAGTGATTCTATGTATGGTGATTTAATAGAATTAAAATCTTCTATGATTTCTTACATAAAAGAACTTGAGGAGTTAAAAAAAACATATTTATCATTACAAAATTTATGTAATGAAGAATTAAATGTTAGTTAACTATTCAAAAAATTTCTTCGGTATATTAGGAAAAAGTTTGAGTGCATTTTTATAGTAAAGTTTTTGAAGAACTGTATCAGGTAGATTTAAACCATACATTTTCCAATTTCCATGTCTTTTTCTGTAATAATCAAAATATTCATCATCTGTTTCAAGAACTCTAAAGTATGTATAGTATTCTGATAATTTGTGTGCGTCTTTTCCAAATAAAACTCTATCTTGATATTCAACAAAAAATTCTCTTGCTCTCTTTGGTTGTCTACCTAGTTCAGCAAGTATAGCTCCAATTTCTGTCACTACATTTGGGTTATTATCAAGATGTGAAGAAAGTCTATCCAAATCATTTGCCATCCATCCCATATGAGCATTAATGAATGTAGTATTTGGATGTTTTTTAAACATTGCATGTTGTTCAGATAAAATTTCTTCAAAAGATGCATTACTTTTAGGGTCACGATATCTCCCAGGCTTTTGTCTTAATTCTAACCATCTTTCATTGAATTTATCTTTTGGTTTCCAAAATGAAGAAGGATCTGCGCTATGAATTAAAACTGGAATATTTAGCTCTCCACAAATCGACCATATTGGGTCGAGTCTTTCATCATTCACTTTTATTCTATTATTATTTTTATCTTTGTCTGTTAATCCTAAAGATTTATATACTTTAAGTCCTATTACACCCTTATTTACCGCTTCTGTAATAAGTTCTATGTTATTTTTAGCAAAATTTTGTTCATCTATTTTTTCAAAATCTATATTAAGAAATAACCCAAATCTATTTGGAAAATGTTTATTAATATTTTCTAATGATTTTTCTAAGTATATCCCTCTAAAACCACTTAAATTAACCATATATGCCATATTCATTGAATCCATTTCTTCAATAAGTTTTGATAAATCTTTTAAAGGCATATCAAATTGGTGGTTATGAACATCTATAAATGGATATTTTGCTTTTGTGATTATATTCTCTTTTACAACAAGGGTAGATACAGGTTCATATTCTTCAATATCCATTAAATTATATTTATACTGAATTGTATCTATAGTAAAGTAACATACTATTCCTATAATTAATATGAAGAATATGGTTTTAAGAAAATTTCTAAAATTTATCCAAGAAAAAAATTTCATTCAATTGGTATTGAAATTTCCGTAGTATCCCATTTTAATCTCAAATATAATTTTGATTCGTTTTCAACAAAATAAATAGTGAATTGTTCAATGGATTTTTCTAAAGAATTGGAAGAAACTTCTATTTCTAAAACATCTTTTGTTTTATCTGGCTCAAAAAAACCAAAACTTCCATATTCTTCATTCAAAAATACCTTCCAAGAAGAGGGATTAGGAATCGTATAAAGCCAATATTTTCCGCTTTTAAGTTCTTTTCCCCCAAAATTTATGTCATTGCTTACAGAAAAGTCTGTTGAATAGTTAGCTCCCGTTCTCCAGTACTCATTAAATGGAACTAAGGCACTATCGGATTTCAATCCAAAGATAAGTCTACCTTTTTTATATGGTCTACTATATTGAACTTCTAATTCAGTATTATTATAAGAATAAGTTACTTTATCCAAAGGGCTTACTGGGAAAAGAAAGACATTAAAAGTAATGTACCCAACAATTAAAATCAATAATCCTACTAAAGCGTATTTGATATATTTCATATATAAAACTATAAAATAATTTTAAAATATAAGATGGATTAGTAACTATTCTGAAATATTAACAGGTATTGTTATAGTTTTTGGATAAAACCTATTTACTGTACTTATTTCATTCTTTGAATTTGCTCTTAGAACTTTTTGAATTTTAATGATGATAAGATCTCCGTATTCTCTATGACCCAATCTATTTAAAGTGATATTGTTTGATTTTATTAAAGTATAATTTATGGTTCTTTCTTTTCTATATAAACTAACCTCAGCATCGGAAATCTTATATTTATTACCCTCTACAGAAGAAAAAGCTCTAAGTTTTAAAAATTTAGTGGAAGTGTCTATAGGAACGTAGCAGTCAGTTGAACAAGTCAATCCATCAAATGGTAGTAGTAGTTCTATTCTTACATCTTCTTGGGCTTTGACAACTTGAGATAGTAAGAAAAATAAGAAAATTAAACAAAAAACTCTTTGCATTACTCAATCTAAATAATTTAAAAATAATGTGCAATAATTCGTTTGATAGATATTAAAATCTATGGGTGTAAGTAATTTTACTTGCGCCTAAAATCGATGAAGTTTTATATTTTCCAGCATCATCAATCCAATTATGATTATAAACAAAATAAATATCAGATCCAGGGGTGATAGTATATTTAAATCTATTATTCATTCCTATTTGTTTACTAATATCATCATATTGAATATTTGAAGAAAAAGATATAAAAGGAGAAAAATCAAAATCACCTAAAAAACGAATTAAGTTAGTTTTAAAATTCCCTTCATTTAAGTTTACTTTAGAATGGATATAACCTAAATTTAAATTGATTCCAGGAAAAGGTCTCAAAGTCAAATTGTTTTGATACTCAGTACGATTTCCAGACCAGAACCCTTCTATATTTAGTTCAATTTCATATACTAGTTTTCTATGATTGGCTGTTTCCAATTCAATTTGATGAGACCAATTTGAATAGTTTCCAATAGGAATGATTACAGAACTATCTCCCAAAATATTAAAATTATATTCAAGTACTTCATAGTTTTTAATTATTTGATAAGAAATCTCATCTCCACTTTCAAAGCGTATTGATAATGGAGTTAATCTAATGTTTTGAGTTAATTTTTTCCAATTTAAACTCATAAGGTTTTCAAAGCTAATTTCCCAAGAAAATTCTCTTATCAGTGAGCTTTTTTCTTGAAGAGGGGAAAATCTTATCCTAGGTTCAACTCTTCTAAATGAGTTTCTTCTAGAAAACCCAACTGCAGGATCATATGAATTACCAAATTCTCTGTAAGATAGACTTCCTGACCATGGTTGATTTGGAAAATTGAATCGAAGCCCCCTTGCCGATCTATCCCACATGCTATTATTCAAATCATTTGGAGATTCTGGATTATGCATAATAGCAAATGCCTGAAATTGAAGGTTTTGATTTGAAAGAAATGAAGATGTATTTAAAGTTAAATCAATACCAAATGTATTTCTATCTTGTAATGGCTCAGTAAGTTGTTCGCCATTTGTAGTGTGCCTTCTAGTATACAGTATTCCGATGCTGCTTTCTTTTAAAAAATTTTGTTTTAATCTAAGAACAGAAAAGTCTTCACTATTTACTAAGTCTGTTTTTCTTGTTTTTACCTGCTGTGCTGCAATTTCTACTTTTCCAATCTTTCCAATAATTCTACCACCATACAATATAGGAATGGGGTTCCCTGATTGTAGACCAATTTTTCTTGAAAAATATGGATAAACACCGCTTCTAGGAGCAAACTGATAAATATTTGCTCCTTCTAAAAAAAAATCTCTTTTTTCTGGAAATCGAATGGCAAACCTAGTTAGATTAATTTGTCTGTCGTCCACTTCTGTTTCAGCAAAATCAGTATTAAGTGTGACAGAAGCTTTTAATCCAGGTGTTATATTATAATTGATATTTATTCCACCATCAAAATTTGCATCTTTATTGTAACCAACTCCTGAATCTTTTTGAAGTTTAGATGCTTCAGTTTTCCCATATCCTACTAATTCAAGTCCTAATCCTTGAGATATATTATTAAGTCCAGTTAATCTTCCTGCATTTTGTGGTCTGAAGAGTCCTTGATTCCTTTTGTGTCCTGACCATAATATTTCTTCATTTTTTCTTCTTATTGTTCTTTGAAAATTGATTCCCCACGTACTAATTTTTGGATCAAAATTTAGAGTGTGAAAAGGTATACGAATTTCTGTAGACCAGCCAAAATCTCCAATAAAGGTCCATGGTCTCCATATCCCATCCCAGTTTTTATTTAAACTTAGTCCTTGACCTATTGTTAAAAGTCCATCTCCCATCAATCCTTTAGGGTTTATTTCAAAAAAATATGCATTTCTTCCATCAAGATACGTGTCAAGTATCCACATGAATCTATCATCAGTGTTTAAAGGCGAGTCTTTTCTCATTTTAAAAGATTTTATTCCCTCTGGATTTGAATCATAAAAAACTCCACCTATATAAAGGTAGTTTTGGTCGTAAGCTATCTTTATTATTGTTTTTTCAGTTGGCTCACCTCCTTCAATGGGTTCTTGTGTCAAAAATTGATCAATTCCGATAATGGTATTCCAAAATGGTTCATCTAATTTTCCATCAAGTATTATTTCTTTAGAATCGATTTTAACTGCTTTGAAAGACTTTCGGTTTTTATCTTGCGGTTGACTGTAGAGGTTTATTGAAAAAATTATTAGATAGACAGTATATAAAAATCTTTTCATAATTTGATTTTTACAATATTTTTTGGAAATATACTAACAGGCTCTTTTCATTTTCTCAGCTGGTAAGATTGGATTTAATTTTTTAAAATTATTTTTTTCCAACAAAAAACGAACTTATGATCATACCAACACCAACAAACAATAGTCCAATTGCAATAGTTATTGAATTATCACCGGTTCCTCCAATTGACTGAGAGCTAAAATACATACTTAATAGATTGACTGGAACACTTCCCAGCATCAATATTGATCTAATATCCATAAGACTAAACTACATAAACTTTAATTAACAACCAATTATTTCTATTAATTCAAAATATTAATATCCAAATTCTATTATAAAAAATTAGAAAAATATTAAAACAGGTAATAATAATTTAACATTTTAATAATACTTTCCTAATGTGTTATATGGCTTACCTATAAAATAAAATTTTAAATTGCAGCTTCGATTTTGGGTTAATGTTGTTTAGGGGGTCATTTATTGGTCCCCTTTCTTTTTTAACATAGGCTTTATTTAATTATATTTAAACCTTATGAAATATAGTTTCTCTATAATCTTCTCATTTTTTTTCTTTTTATTTTTTGGGTGTAACGATAAAAAATCTTTAGATCATAGTTCCTTACTTAAGGAGTATGTTACAAAAGTTGATCCTTCTTTTAGATATGAAATTATGGATACAGTAAGTGGAGAGAACTGGAAAGAATATAGAATTAAAATGGTTTCGGGAACATGGCTTAGTCTTGATGACTTTGATGATAATTCAAATGAGTGGTGGCATTGGGTTTCTATGATTGTTCCAGATGAAATAAAACATAACGAGTCCATGATGGTTATAGGCGCTGGATCTAAAGATGATTATAAAGGAATGAAAAGTGAGAATGTTGAAACAAACAAAGAAAATATTAAAATAGCCATAGATACTAAATCCATTGTCACAGAAATTACAAACATACCTTTTCAGCCTATTGACTTTTCAAATGATGGTAAGGGTATTCGATATGAAGATGACTTAATTGCTTATGGGTGGAGGCAGTTTCTTGAAAAAGGTGCAAAAGTTGAAGATACTGAATGGCTTGCTCGTTTTCCTATGACAAGAGCTGTTGTGAAAGCTATGGATGTTGTTCAAGAGTTAACTCAAGGTTTAGAAACCCCCGTTGATAGTTTTTTTGTAACTGGCGCATCTAAAAGAGGTTGGGCTACATGGACTACTGCTATTACTGATGATCGAGTAATGGGAATAGCACCAGTCGTCATAGATCTTTTGAATTTATTTCCTTCTTTTCAGCATCACTGGAGAGTGTATGGAGAGTGGTCTCCTGCAGTTGAAGATTATGTGAATGAAGAAATCATGGACTGGACAGGGTCTAAAGAGTATGGGGTAATAATTGACATTACAGATCCTTATTCTTATAGAGAGCAGCTTACCTTACCTAAGTTTATTATAAATGCTACTAGCGATGAATTTTTTGTTACAGACTCATGGCAATTCTATTGGGATGATCTTATAGGAAAAAAACATTTGCAATACCTACCTAATACTGGACACGGCCTTTATGGTACTTACAAAACACCAAGTATGGTTTCTTATTACAACCATTTGATCTCTGATATAGAAATTCCTGAATATAGTTGGAATATTAGTGGCGATACAATTCATATATCTGTTAATCCTTCTGATGATTATGAGTTAAGAAAATGGGAGGTTATTAATGAAAACGAGCGCGACTTTAGAATATATAAGATAGGGGAGAGCTGGACTTCTGAGACAATTGAAAAAACTGATGACGGAAATTACTCTATAGTAATTGAAAAACCTGAAAATGGTTATAAGGCAGCTTTTATAGAGATATTAATTAATTCAGAACCTAAATTTCCTCTCGGTATAAGCTCAGGAACTTTAGTTACCCCAAATTCTTATCCTTTTTCTGAATTTGTTTCAGAAAATCCTAAGGGGACTTATTAAATTATATAGGATTCAATTGTTTTCAACATATTTTTTTTATATTTAGCATATGTTCAAAAATCTAATAGTACTTTTTTTTATTTTAACTCATGGTTTACTTCAAGGTCAGAATTGGAATCAAATTGGTAATGATATTAATGGTAAGAATACTGTCGACTATTCTGGTAGGTCTATTGCTTTTTCAGATAATGGAAATATAGTTGCAATTGGTGCACATGCTAATGATGGCAATGGAAATAACTCAGGTCATGTTCGAGTTTATCAAATTTCTAACAACAATTGGGTTCAATTAGGTCAAGAAATTTTTGGAGAATCAGCAAATGATGAGTTTGGAAGATATGTTTCTTTATCCAATAATGGAAGTATTTTAGCTGTTGGAGCTCCTTTTAGTGAAAATACAAATTATCCTAACACAGTTGATTGGGGTAAAGTTAAAGTATTTCAATATTCAAGTGGTAGTTGGAATCAAATAGGACAAACAATAGTTGGTGCACAGTACGGTGCACAGAGTGGTAGGGTTTCTCTTTCTAGTGATGGTACTGTTTTAGCAATTGGAGAAATAGGGGTTCATCCATCCAATTGGCTGAGTTCTGGTGCTGGGGGTGCCAGAGTATTCAAATTTGATGGAAGTAATTGGAATCAAAGAGGGTCTATTATTTATGGTGAAAGCATAAATAACGAAAGTGGTTTTTCAATTTCATTATCATCCGATGGCAATAGAGTAGCAATTGGTTCTCATAAAAATAATGGTTTTTTTGGGGTTTCATCTGGACATGTTCGCGTTTGGCAGTTTTCTAATAACGAATGGGTGCAATTAGGTCAAGATATTGATGGAGATGGACCAAATAATTATAGTGGTTATTCCGTTTCTCTATCTGATAATGGAACAATTCTAGCAATAGGTGCTCCAAGATTTGATTCTAACATCAATAGTAATAAAATTTATGCAGGTCAAGTAAGAGTGTTTCAGTTATCTAACAATAGTTGGGTACAATTAGGTCAAGATATTATTGGTGAAAAAGCTGGTGATCAAAGTGGGTATTCCGTTTCTTTATCTTCTAATGGAACAGTTTTGGCTATAGGCGCACCCTTTAATAACGGTAGTTCGTCTCAATATTTATCTAGTAAAGCAGGGCATGTTCGTGTTTACAAATTATCCAATAACAATTGGGTACAAGTAGGTCAAGATATTGATGGTGAAAATGATGATGATGAATCTGGTTCAGCTGTTGCATTATCATCCGATGGAAGTAGAGTGGCTATTAGTGCTCCACAAAATGATGGTGGTGGTAATAATTCTGGCCATGTTAGAGTCTTTGAATTAACATCTGCCCCAAATGTATGTCCAGTAGCAAACAATGATAGTTATAATTATGTAAAACAAACACCATTGAATATTGCGTCTGCACAGGGTGTTCTTGCTAATGATACTGACTCAAATAATGACGGTTTAACAGCAACTTTAGTTTCTAATTCTACAAGAGGAAATTTAACTTTAAATAGTGATGGATCTTTTTCATATAATAGATGTTCTAATACTAATTTACAAGGCACCTTTAATGCGGTAACTACTTCAACTGGAAATTGGTGTCCAGCAGGAACCGGTAAAGTCTCACAAAAACAACAATTTGCTTGGTCTCAGTCAGGAAACAATCTTTATTCTGTAACTGGCGGTGATTTTACTTATGGAGGATACAGTGCTTGTGGTTATAATCAGAAACCTAGTGGAACATTAAAAATTAAATATGAATGTGGTGTTTTATCACCTATTGGTCAATCTCAATGGGGTGAAACTTATACATTCAATAGTGTAGAGACTTCAGCTGACAGATCAACTCTTACAATAGCTTGGTCAAATAGTTATGGAGAATCTGCCATATCGGTTTTAACTGATTGGTCCGGTGGACTTTGGCCAATTTTATCTCATAACGATAATTATCAAGATTCATTTACCTACAAGGCAAATGATGGTACGTGTAATTCCAATGTTGCAACTGTCTCTTTACAAGCTATTAATAATGATTGCCCAGTAGGAGTAAATGATGTTTATCAAGTAAATAAAGGAGGGGTTTTAAATATTATTTCAGCTGCAGAGGGAGTGCTTATTAATGATACCGATGCTAACAATAATATTTTGACTGCTAAAGTTGCTTCACCTCCTTTGCATGGAAATTTGAATTTAAATTCAAATGGCTCATTTACTTATGCTCATAATGGTAGTGATAATACCAGTGATGGTTTTAAATATCTGGCCAATGATGGGTATTGTGATTCTGATACTGTAATTGTAACAATTAATGTTAGTTATCCTACTCCAACAAATGGTGAGTGGACGCAAGAAGGAAATGATATTCTCCCCCCTAATAGTTTTGGTGCAAATGAAGTTTCTATATCAAAAGACGGTTCAGTAGTTGCTGTTGGACATGGAGGCTTTGATAGCAACATTGGGACAAATGCTGTAGGTTTAATAAGAGTTTTTAAGAATGTTAATAATGTCTGGACACAGGAGGCAAATATTGAAGGTGAAAATGCACTTGATGCGATTGGTAGATCTATTTCGCTTTCTGGAGATGGTAAGACAGTAATTGCTGGATCAGAAGCATTTGATTCGAGTAAAGGCTTGGCTCGGATTTATAGAAAAATAAATAACACTTGGACAAAATTGGGACAAGATATTGTTGGAGAGCCAGGTGATCGATTTGGAGCACAAGTTAGCATCTCAACTGATGGAAATAGAATTGCTATCTCTGCTTCTTTTCATGATGGTGGAAAAGGGACTGTTAGAGTTTACAATTGGAATGGAACAACATGGATGAAAATGGGTCAGGATATTGATGGTGAAGCTGCAAGTGATGGAAGTGGAAAATGGCGTCAACTTGAAATTAGTGGTGATGGTAATACTGTGGCAATAGGATCAACAACTAATGGAGGAGGAAAAGGACATACAAGAGTATATAGCTGGAATGGTAACACTTGGACTCAACTTGGTCAAGACATAGATGGTAAGTCAATTGAAGGTTTAGGTAGAGTTTCTTTAAATGATGATGGAACAATAGTAGCAGTTGGTGGTTACCAGAATGATGGTTATACAGGAAATCCAAATGATAATAGAGGGGTTGTAAGAATTTTTGAATTTAAAAATAATTCTTGGATCCAATTAGGACAAGATGTTCATGGAAATATGCCAGAAGATCTTTTTGGAAATCAACTTTCAATTAGTGCAAGTGGAGATACTCTAGCAATTGGTGTAGGGTGGAATGATAAAAATGGGAATATGTCTGGTCAAATTAAAGTTATTACATATAATAAAAATCTTAGTAAATGGGAACAATTAGGTCAAGATGTATATGGCTTGGCTTCAAACCATATGTATGGTTATCTACTGCAAATCTCAGGAGACGGTTCTAGATTTGTTACAACTAAAAGAATAAATGGAGATACTTTAAGAATATTTAAATTTAATCAAGCAAACATTTGTCCAGTAGTAAACAACGAATCTTTTGATGTAGAGCAGGGCGCTTCAATAAATATTTCAGCAAACCAGGGATTACTTGTTAATGATACCGATGCAGATGGAGACAATTTATCTGTAAGTGTTTTACCAATCCCCGATCACAGTAATGATGTTGAATACAATTCTTATGTTTATCATGGGTTAATTTCTTGTCAGGATCCCAACGATCCTAATAATGGAAAATACAATGTGCTTTGTTCCAATGGTTCATTTAAATATGAGAATGACGGAAGTTTTAATGCTACAGATACAATTCGATATAAAGTATCTGATGGTGAATGTGAGCGCAGTGGATTTGCAGTTTTAAATATTATTGGAAACGCTGACCCTGATAACTGGACAAAAATAGGCCAAGATCTAATAGGAGAAGCAGTAGGTGATCGATTTGGCAGCATTGTTTCTATGAATAAGCAGGGTAATATAGTGGCTGTAGGAGCTCCAAAAAATGATAACTCTGGAGGATCTGATGCAGGTCAAGTGCGAGTCTTTAAGTATGAAAATAATTCTTGGAACCAAATGGGTCAAGATATTGATGGTTCTTTAACAGATCAACGTATTGGTAGTGTTTCAATAAGTGATGATGGATTGACGATAGCGACTTCTTCTAATGATTTTTATGACGAAATAGATCCATATTCAACTCAAGTTTATGTATATAAGTTTGAAAATAATGTTTGGAATAAATCTGTTATTAATGCTCCAGATAATTATATAAATTATTGTAATAATGATTGCTCGTTTGGTAATAATGTAATCATTAGCGGTGATGGTAATAGATTAGCAATCTCTGCAGATTGGAGCGATTATTCAGATGGTGAAATATGGCTTTATGAAAATGATGGAAATTCTTGGAATTCGATAGGAATAATTAATTCTTATGATGAAGTAGGATATTATATGGAGGTTTCAATGAATAAAGATGGATCAAAAATAGCATTCATATACGAAGAAGAAAATGCTACAGTTTTTCAATATATTGGCAATGACAATTGGTCTCAAGTTGGACAAACTATTAAAATTGATGGTGGATTATCTCCAAATTGGCAAGCTTTCATGGGAATTACAATTAGTGGTGATGGTTCAACAATAGCAATGAATATGGATAATTGTCCTGATCTGCAAGATATGGATTGTGATGATATTGTAGGAGTTTATAAATATCAAAATAATAGTTGGATACAAGTAGGACAATTTTTAAATAGAACATGGGATTATGATTATTTGCCAATTTCTCTTAACTACGATGGTACAATCATTGCAGTTGGGGATATCTCTGATCAGCTTGAATCTGACAAAGGATCTGTAAGAACTTATAAATTAAAAAATGATAAATGGATACAAATGGGGCAGGCTATTTTAGGACTTAGTAATGGTGATTTTTTTGGGGGTTCTGTATCTCTTAATTCTATAGGATCTAAGTTAGTGATTGGAGCTCCTCAACTTGATGTTAACAAGAAAGGTTATGTTCAAGTATATAGTTACCCGATTGTTCCTCCTGTTCAAACAGTTTTGAATTTCACAGCTTCATCATCTTCAGAAGTAGAAGGAAAGAGTGTAGATATTAATGTAAAAATCGAAAATCCTAGTCCTAATTCATCGACAACTGTTGATGTGGTCTTGACAAGTGGTGATTCAAAAGATATAGGGGATTTTTCTTCGAAAACACTTACGTTCCCAGAAGGAAATTATGCTACAGCAAATCAAAAAGTATCCATTAGTATAACTGATGATGCTTTAGAAGAAGGTGGAGAAGATGTGGTATTTACTCTTAAAAATGCATCTGGAACAGCAACAATTGGTCAAACGTCAACCCATACGCTAACGATAATAGATAACGATGGTAATGTAACGGGATTTGAAAACCATGAATCAGAAAAAAATATAAATATCTTTCCAAATCCAACCACAGGAATTATCAACATAAGATTTCATGATACATGGAATGGAAATGTACAATTTAAATTGTTTGATGCCTTTGGTAAACAAGAAGCTCAAAATACAATCGATAACTCTTCTGGAAATTCTGATTTCCAGCTTGACGTATCGAATAGGAAAGACGGAGTATTTTTCATAGAATTATCTCAGGATGATAAGAAAGTGATTAAAAAAGTAATCAAAAAGTAATTACTACAGACCATTATTTTGGGTTACCCCTATACAATAATATCCATCGTTTAGGCTAACAGTAGAAAAAGTAATGTTATCGCCACTAACACTATTTGCTGTTGCAGCTACAGAAAAATCTCCTGAAGTACCTGATCTATATAATAATTTGTAATTTGATGCTGCGCCAACAGTTGCATTGTTTCCCGTGACATCACTAATATCAAATATAACATTAGTTTCCACTGTTCCTGATTCATATAAGTGCCATATTCTTTTAGATCGAACAGCAACTCCAACAGGAAGGTTAGAGGTAGAGGTGCTAGATAGATTGTTATTTCCAAAAACAACAAAATTTTGTTCCGTCAACGCAGCATCAATTTTAAAAAAAAGACCATTAGAAGAGAGGCTATATTGTGAAGTTGACGTCTTTGCCCAAATTGCTTTTATAGAATTACGATAATCATTATTAAGATTACCAATAGGAGCATAAGAAGTTACCCAGTCATTATTATTCATATTCTTTAATGTGCCATTATAAGAATTTGAACTATTATCAGTTAAGGTTGTCCCGGTACCGTTTGTCATTTTATAATAAGCTACTAATCCTGCCTCATCTCCATTTAATTCTATAAACATATTATCAGCAATTTCAGAAGCTGTTCTTTTATCATTCCAAAACCTCACTTCATCTATTTCTCCATGAATAGTTGCTGAACTGTTATATCCGATATATTTTGTCATTAATTTAGCATTACTTATATTGCTAGTGTTAGCAGGACCGTTACTATACTCATGATAGAAACTACCTATAAATTCTCCATTAACATAAACTTTTAAATTGGTTCCTGAATATGTCCATGCTACATGCTCCCATTTTCCAACATCAGTATTTGCTGAAGAGTTATTAATATAAAAATCTGCATATCCATACTTAGAAATCCCTATTTTTTTAGTGTTTTGCCATTGACCCAGTCTTAAACTCCAATTGTTTGATCCGGCATTACTAAATGATTTATTTGTAAAATTATGAACATTCTTTTGAGCTGATTTTTTAAACCATACTTCTGCTGACCAGTTAGATGAAATAGTTGTTCCTCCAGTATTTATATGATCATTTACCCCATCAAATGACAGTGCATAGTTAACAAATGGAATTGGAGGGTCAGGCTTTTGTATTCCGTGAAAGGTTGGAAGAGTAATTTGTGCTAAAAGATTTTCTATTATAAATAATAAAAAAAATGTTATATAATATCTCATTTGATAAGAATGATTTATCAAAGATATTAATTATATAAAACTCTATTTTCTTGATAGAATAATTTATTTTTTTTTAAATTTATGATCGAAAAAAATACAATAAAGTTATGCGAAGCTTCTTTCAAATTTTCCTTTTCTTTTTTTCTTTTACAGCGTTTTCACAAAATTATATTCAGTTTGGCGCTGACATTGATGGAGAAGCAGCTGAAAATTCAAGTGGTAGATCTGTTTCATTATCTAGTGATGGAACAATTCTTGCAATAGGAGCTTATCAAAATAATGGAAATGGTAGTTATTCAGGGCATGTACGAGTATATAAGTACGCTAATAATAGCTGGACACAATTAGGTGCTGACATTGATGGAGAAGCAGCTGATGATTGGAGTGGTTATTCTGTTTCATTATCAAGTGATGGAAC
>CACOMW010000002.1 GCA_902628365.1 uncultured Marinoscillum sp.
AAAGAAATAATGATAAAAAGGACTTATTAAATCAAGAAATTGATGAAAATAGAAGCCTTGAATCTTTAAGAAAAAAACAGAGTAATATAATTCAAGACCTCAATAGAAAACAAAAGAAACTGCGAAAAGAAATTGAGTCAAGAAAAAAGGCTCTTAGAGAAGTAGATAAACTTATAGCTAAGGTCATTAGAGATGAATTAAGAAAAAAAGATAAGGATACCTCTTTATCTATAGAAGATGACGATCTATCAGAAGATTTTGAAAAGAACATTGGTAAATTTGACTGGCCAGTGATTTCTGGTTTTATTTCAAATAAATTTGGAGATAATAATCATCCTATTCTTAAAAACATTAAAATAAAAAATGATGGCATAGACATACAAACAAAGAAAGACTCTAGAGTTAAATCTATTTTTTCTGGTATTGTCTCTACGGTTGCTTTTATTCCTGGAATGAATAATGTTATTATTATAAAACATGGAAATTATTTTTCATTGTATGCAAGACTCAAAAATCTAAAAGTAGAAAAAGGAGATGTTGTAAAATCTGGCGACTATCTTGCAGATGTAATAACAAACAATGAAGGAACTACTGAATTACATTTTCAAATTTGGAAAAATAATATTAAGTTGAACCCAGAAAAGTGGATATATAGAAAATGATTTATATATATTTACATTAATATTACAGTTAGATTATGAAAACTTTTTTATTAGCTATGCCAGGAGGTTGGGAATTATTAATAATCGCATTGATTGTTGTTATTTTTTTTGGTGCCAATAGAATTCCAGAAATATTTAGAGGTTTTGGTAAGGGAATAAGAGAATTCAAAGAAGCTTCAAAAGAAATTCAAAAAGAAATAGAAAGTGATGATTCTAAGGATAAAAAATAGTATATCCTTATAGGCCCATCTCTTTTCTTATTTTTGTTGCAGATATTTCTTTGATATCGCTAGGAGGAACATGTTCAATGATATCATAACCAACTCCTCTTCCATAATTTATAGATTCAATATCAGGAATTATAATTACCTTAATTCTTTTTTCAGAAATTTCTTTAGAATAGTGTTTTGAAACATTTTCTAAAACTTCTTGAGGGCTAAAAGGGTTTTTATCATCAGCTTCTACATCTCTGATGCATATCAAAACATTTTTTCCTTTTGAAAGTCTTTGATTTATCAACCACTGATGACCTTTATGTAAAGGTTGCCATCTTCCAATAAACATTGAATATTTCATAGATTATAATTTTTTATTAGTTAGAAATAATTAACCAAATAACCAAGAAAGCCAACCGGCAGATTTTTCATCTCCTTGGGTTTCAGATTTTATAATATTTACAATTTTCTCTGGGCTTAATCCAATACAATTTCCTATATGACCAAGTAGGAAAGATTCATGTTTATGAATTTTACCATCAGCTTTAATAACTTTAATCAAATCTCTAATAAGACTTTCTTTCTCTTCTTCATCTAAACTTTTAGAAATTTCAGGCCCATAAGTTGAATGAAATTTTTGAAAAAATCCTTCGGTATTTAAATCTTTTAAATTACTGTATTTATACTTATTGTAAACTTGACTTTTTGTAATATTAGATTTTTCCTCATCAACAAAGTCTCCATCAACCTTAGCCATCTTTACAAAACACATGCATACTCCTTTATTTACTAAATTATCTGAACTCATAATTTTAATTTTATAACTACTTAAATTTATATAAAAAGATTTCCATTAAGAAGAAAAGACGAAAAATAAAAATGTATTCTTCTTATATTAATCATTATTTTTGCTAGTATAAGTTAATTATGAAACAAAGAATAGTTTTATCGGCCCTGATTTTAATTTATATATTATCTAATTGTGGGTCTGATAAACAAACTTTAAATAATTTCCTTCCAAATGCAACTGGTACAGATAGTGAGATGCTTATTGTAATGGATTCTTCTAAGTTTAAAAAGAAACTTGGAAGATCAGTTATTAATGTTTTTGGTGAAAATATTTATGGGCTTCCTCAACCGGAACCCTACTTCGATTTGAAGTATATTAGACCTAAAAATTTTAATAATATATTGAAATTTGCAAAAAACATTATAATTATTTTTACTCTTGAAGGAGATAGTCCTTCTTCCAAGCTTCTTAGAAATGAGTTTAATCAAAATTCAATAGAAAAAATTAATTCAGATACATCGCTATTTATGATGATCAAAAAAGATCAGTACGCAATAGGTCAAGAAATATTATATCTTTTTGGTAAAAATGACCAAGTACTATTGGATCATATCAAAAAAAATAAAGAAAAACTGAGAACCTATTTTGAAAGAAGAGTTATCAAAAAAGTAAATAAAAAAAATATATCAAATACAAACAAAAATATTTCAAAAGACTTGATGAAGAGGTTTGGATATAATATTACAGTACCAGCTGGATTTAGTATTGCTAAATTGGATTCACAATTTGTTTGGTTAAGAGAAATTGATCCTGAAATAGAAAAAAATATTTTTATATATTTTGAAAACTATGTTTCAAATGAAATTTTTTATAAAAAAAATATTGAAGATTTTAGAAGAAAAATCAGTTTAAAATATTTAAGAGATGTTGAAAATCCTTCTATATATATGACTTATCAAAAAGAGCTTCCTTTTATGAAAACAGAAGTTAATTTTAAGGAAAAATTTTCAATAGAGACAAGGGGACTATGGAAATTGAGTGATATTTCTGGTGGTGGGCCCTTCTTAAGTTATACCTTTGTAGATAAAAATTCAGATAAATTATATTATTTAGAAGGTTATGTTTATGCTCCCGGCTCAAAAAAAAGAGATTTAATGAGAGAAATTTATTCTATACTATGGTCATTCAAAATTTAGGTTTATAAATGATTGCATTATTAAAAGGTAAAATAATAAAGTTAGATCCAACTTATATTATACTTGATGTTTCAGGTATAGGATATGAGGTGAAAATTTCTTTAAGGACCTATAGTGAAATTAAAGATTTAAAAGAAATTAAAATTAATACTCATTTACAGGTAAAAGATGATAGTCATACATTATATGGGTTTTTTTCTATATCTGAAAAAATTATTTTTTTAGATTTAATTTCAATTAATGGTGTTGGCCCAAGTACTGCTATGATGATTTTATCTTCTCTCTCTGCTTCAGAACTACAAGAAGCAATATTAAATGGAGATCTTCAAACTATTAAATCTATTAAGGGAATTGGCATGAAAACAGCAGAAAGAATAATTTTAGAATTAAAGGATAAATTAAAAAATAAAGATTTTATAAAAAGTGATAGTAATTTTTCATCTCAAAAGAACAATACTTTAAGGAATAATGCGTTAAATGCTTTAACATCTTTAGGAATTTCTAGAAACATTTCTCGTGTAAAAGTGGATCAGATTTTAAATGAAAATGAAAATATATCCCTTGAAAGTTTAATTAAAGAAGTTTTAAAGAAATCCTAAACGATAAATAGGATTGTTTTGAATAAATTTTTTAAAATAATAATCGTAATATTTTCATTTTGCTCTTATTCTTTAGAAATAATTGGAAAGGGGGATATTGATTCTTTTGAACTTGCTCAAGATACTGTCATTTATGATTCTACTAAGAGTAAAAAATATACCCCGTCTGTTTTTTCATCATTTAAATTCAAGGATAGATATAGTAATTCTTTTAAAGATTTATATTCAAGTAATCTTTTTTCTCTTGCCTCTTCCAGTATAGTCAATGATTTAAAAATTGACACATCTATGGTATATACTTTTACAGAGTCCATAGGAGAAATAGATTATAGGCCTATTATAGGAATCCCATTTGAAAAATATAATAATTATCAAACAAAAAATCTTCTTAAAGAAAATTGGGATAAAAAATCTACGGAGCTTGATGGTGAAAATAGTTTACAAGGAAGAAGGTTGATACCAAAAATATTTATTCCTCAAGTTTTTGATAGAATCTTTGGCGGAAATTATATTGATTTATCTGTAAATGGATTTGTTAATCTAGACTTTGGAGGAAAATTACAAAGAATAGAAAACCCCTCTATTCCTATAAGGCAGCAAAGAAATGGTGGTTTTAATTATGATCAACAACTTAATTTAAACATTATGGGTCAAATTGGAGAAAAATTGAAAATCAGTGCAAATTTTGATAACAACAATACATTTGATTTTCAAAATAATTTAAAACTTGATTATACCGGATATGAAGAAGAAATTATTAAAAAAATTGAAATTGGAAACGTAAGTATGCCTATAAATAATAGTCTTTTAAGAGGTGCTCAAAGTTTGTTTGGTTTAAAAACAGAACTTCAATTCGGAAAATTATTTATTACAGGTATTTTATCTAGGCAACAAGGAAAAAGTGAATCGGTAAAAATTGAAAATGGGGCAGAAGGAAGAAATTTTGAAATTTTATCATCCAATTATGATGAAAATCGACATTTTTTCTTAGGACATTTTTTTAGGGATAACTATGAAAATTGGTTAAGTTCCTTACCTCAGGTTATTTCCGGTTTAAATATTACCAGAGTTGAAGTATATATACTTAATAGAAATAATAATACGGAGACTTTAAGAAATTTTTTAGCTTTGATGGATTTAGGAGAAGGATCTAAAATTCACAAGCCAAGTAACTCTAATATAGGCAATGGTGTTGAAGGACCTAATGATAACACTGCTAATAAATTGTTTGCTTCTTTGATTGATAAACCAAATTTAAGAAATATTGAATCAGTTAATGAAATAATGAAAAATGATTTTAGTTTGGTTAATAGTATCGATTTTGAAAAAGTTACTTCAGCAAGAAAATTAAGTGATTCGGAATATAAGGTCAATGGTACATTGGGGTATATTTCTTTATTAAGAAAATTACAAAATGATGAGGTTTTAGCTGTATCATATGAATATACTTATAATGGTAAAAGATATCAGGTAGGAGAATTGGCAGAAAATTATCAAAATAGAGGAGATGATGAGACCATTTTTCTTAAATTACTAAGACCTTCAAGTATTAATACCTCTATTCCTACCTGGCAATTAATGATGAAAAATATTTATAACCTTAATTCTAATCAAGTTAATAATGAAGGATTTGAATTAAGAATAAATTATAGAGATGACGCAAATGGATTTGATAATCCTAGTTTAAACGAAGGTATTTTAACTAAAGATAAACCATTAGTTGAGCTTTTGGGTCTTGATAGATTGAATAGTAGTAATGATCCTCAAAAGGATGGTAATTTTGACTATATAGAAGGATATACAATAGATTCAAATACCGGTAACATTATTTTTCCAGTTCTTCAACCTTTTGGTAAGAATTTAAGTTATTATTTTGAACAAAATAACGAAGAAAACCTTGTGTCTAAATACGTATTTGATGAGTTATATAATCTAACTAAATCAGATGCTATGAAAGTATTGTCAAAAAATAAATTTTATATACTAGGAAAGTATAGTTCTGGTTCTTCAAGTGAAATTAGTCTGCCTGGCCTTGACATTGCTGAAAATTCAGTTGTTGTAATGTCAGGAAATATTCAACTTGTAGAGGGTAAAGATTATACAGTTGATTACAACTTAGGAAAAATTAAGATAATTAATACTGGAATCTTAACTTCAGGAAAAGATATCAGTGTATCTTATGAAAAAGCAGACCTATTTAATTTCCAAACTAAATGGCTTTCAGGAGCTAGAATGGAGTATAAATTCTCTGATAATGCAAGTTTAGGATTTACCTTGTTACATTTAAATGAAAGACCTGGGGGTATTAGTAGATATAGTATTGGAAGTGAACCAATTAAAAATACAAAATATGGTTTTGATCTTAGTGTTTTTCAAGAGAGTAAGTTATTGACAAAAATAATAGATTTTGTTCCTTTACTTGGAACTAAAGAAATTTCAAA
Organism: uncultured Marinoscillum sp.; assembly: GCA_902628365.1. GTDB lineage: Bacteria > Bacteroidota > Bacteroidia > Cytophagales > MED-G16. The sequence continues at coordinate 5,904 of CACOMW010000002.1, forward strand.
TATTAATTTGAATGCTGAATTTGCTCAATTAATTCCAGGCACCTCTAATAAGGTTAACGGTGAAGGAACAACCTATATAGATGATTTTGAAAATGCAATTATTCCTTTAAGCTTGGGAAGCTCATCTCAAATTTGGAAATTGGGAACTACTCCTTCTACTGACGACAATAGATTTGATCTAAGTAATATAACAAGTAACAATTTAGGATACTCTTACAAAAGAGCTAAAATAGCATGGTATGTTATTGATAATATTTTCTATATTAAAGGTGGATTTGCTTCTTCTGCTCCAAGAAATCTTACTAAAGAAGATTTAGAAAATAATTATGTTAAAGCAATTTCTCCCCAAGACATTTTTAGACAACAAGATAAAAAATTAATTAACACAAATTTATCTACATTCGATGTAGCCTATTTTCCTACAGAAAGAGGTCAATATAATTATAATCCTGATTTATATCCGTCTGGATTATTGAAGAATCCAAAATCAAATTTTGGTGCTATAACTAGAAGTATTTCAAATGATGTTGATTTTGATAAAACTAATATTCAATATTTAGAATTTTGGATGATGGATCCCTTTATTAAAGGTGAAAAAGGAAAAGTAATTGATGGTATTTTTAATAAAAATAATGAAACTGGTGGTGATCTAATTTTTAATTTAGGAAATATTTCAGAAGATATAATGAAAGATGAAATTCATGCTTTTGAAAATGGACTTTCAAAAGATTTTAATTCAAGTAATACTATTGAAAATGAATGGGGGAGAGTAACAACAAAACAATACTTAACTAAATTTTTTGAAAATGATAATTCTCTAAGAGAAATACAAGACGTTGGTCTGGATGGTTTAAATGATAATGATGAATTAGATTATTTCAAAGATTCATTTTTAAATAATATTTCTTTATCGGCTGAATCATCTTTAAAAATTGAAAAAGATGTTTCTGCAGATAATTTCAAATACTATCTAGGAGAAGATTTTGATTCTGAGGATATAAAAATTCTTGAAAGGTATAAAAATTATAACGGTATGGATGGAAATACTCCTTTAGCTTTTGAAGGGAATTTTGCTGCCCAAGGCTCTCCCTTTCCAGAAAATGAAGATATCAATGGAGATAATACTTTATCAGATTTAGAGAAATATTATGAATATAAAATACCTTTAGAACCTGGAAATTTAAAAATAGGGACAAACCATATTGTTGATAAAATTGTTGACCAGTCTGGTGATGCAACTTGGTATCAATTTAGAATTCCAATTAGAGATCCTGATAGAATACAGGGTAGTATATCCGATTTTAAAAACATAAGATTTATAAGGACATACCTCACTAATTGGGAGGAACCTGTGGTTTTAAGGTTTGCAAAATTTCAGTTTGTTGGAAGCCAATGGCAAAAATATGAATCTTCATTGGTAGAAAAAGGATTAAATGAGATACCTGAATTTTCTTCATCTAATTTTGAAGTTTCAGTAGTCAATATTGAAGAAAATAGTATAGGCTCGGAGGAAAAATCCCCTTATGTTATTCCTCCTGGAATAAGAAGGGATATTGACAATACTACAATTGTTCAAAGAAGGACTAACGAACAGTCTTTACAATTATGTGTAGACGATTTGTATGATGGAGATGCAAGAGCGGTATTTAAACAAGTGAGTTATGATTTAGTAAATTATGGTAGGATTAAAATGTTTTTACATGCGGAATCATCCAATGGAGATTTAGTTTATGATGATGAAGTAAGTGCAATTATAAGAATAGGATCTGATTATAAAGAAAATTTTTATGAAATAGAGGTTCCATTAAAAATTACACAACCAAATCTAATTTCAAATCAAGGCGACATATCAAGGTTAGTTTGGCCTGAAGATAACGATTTAGATTTATCAGTAAATGAGCTTTTTGCAATAAAATCTCAAAGAAATAGATTAAATATAGATAATAAGATTCCGTATACTAAATTATCAGAAAATGGGAAGTACAAAATTTCAATAGTTGGAAGGCCTAATATTAGTTCGGTACTTAATATTATGTTAGGAATACGGAATAACTATAGTAAGGATAGAGCATCTAAATCAGTTTGTGTTTGGTATAATGAATTAAGAGCCACTGATTTTGATAAAAAGAAAGGTTGGGCTTCTAATGTTTCTCTAAATATGAAGTTGGCAGATTTTGCTGATGTAAGTGGTTCAGCTAGATATACATCTGTTGGTTTTGGATCAATTCAGCAAAGAATTTTTGAAAGGACAAGAGAAGAAAATTTTCAATATGATGCATCAGCAAATATTAATTTAGATAAATTTTTACCTTCAAAATCAGGTATAAAATTACCATTATATATTTCTACAGATAAAAGTAAAATTACTCCATATTATGATCCATTAGATAAAGATATTCCATTAGATGCTTCTTTATCTTCATTTCAATCTGAAAATGAAAAAAAAGCTTATAAAAATTTAGTAGAGGAAACTAGAGAAAGTAAATCTATAAGTTTAAATAATGTTCGTAAAGAAAGAATGAAAGATTCAAGAGTTGATTTTTGGGATATAGAAAATATTACCACAAGTTTTTCTTATAGTGAAACGAAAAATAAAAGTATAAATCTTGCTACATCAGAAACAAAACAACATCGAGGAAATTTGACTTATAATTATTCTCCTAAAGAGAAAAATATTGAACCATTTAAAAAAATTAAATGGTTGGATTCTAAATTTTTAAAATTGATAAAAGATTTTAATTTTAATCCAATACCATCAAATTTTTCTTTTTCAGCTGATTTAAACAGAAGTTATGCTAAAGAACAATATAGAAATTCTGAGTTAAGCATTGAAAATGTTGATCCAATTTATGAAAAATATTTTTCATTTAATAGATCCTACAATTTTCGTTGGAATTTAACTAAAAGCTTGAATTTAGATTACAATTCAACTACAAATGCTGTTATTGATGAGCCTGAAGGTGAAATCGATTCTAAAGAAAAGAGAGACTCTTTATTATTTAATTTAAAAAAGCTTGGAAGGACAAAAAATTTTCAACAAAATATAACTGTTAGTTATAAACTACCATTAGAAAAATTACCAATTACTGATTGGATATCCTCTCAAGCAAGGATGAATGTAAAATATATTTGGGTAGGAGGATCTTTAGCTCAATCGGATACTTTAGGTAATATTATTAATAACAATAGAGATTATTTATTAAATGGAAAAATTGATATGATTAAACTTTATAATAAAATTCCTTTCTTAAAAAATTTTAATAAAAAATCTAAGCTTGTTTTAAATGATTCGCTTAAGACAATATATGATAATAAATTTCTTAAAACAATTATGAAATTAATTATGTCAGCAAGATCATTTAACATCAATTATTCAATGAATGGAGGAACAACTTTAGCAGGAATTACTAATTCTCCAAACCTATTTGGTATAAATTCAAAGTTTAAATCTCCAGGTTGGAATTTTATTTTAGGGTCTCAGGATCCAAATATCAGATTTAATGCATCTGGAAATAATTGGTTAACTAAAAACTCATCATTAACTAGTCCGTTCTTACAGTTTAGATCTCAAGATCTTACATTAAGAGGTAGTATTCAACCTTTTGATTTTTTAAGAATTCAATTGGATGCAAAAAAATCTTTTTCTGAAAAATTTCAAGAAATATTTAGATATGATAATTCAAATCAATCCTTTGTTTCTCTTACACCTTCAAGGTCCGGTGACTTTTCTATTTCTTATATTTTTATAAAAACAGCATTTATTAAGGACGATGATCAAAATAGTTCTTCTACCTTCAATACTTTTATAAATAATCGAAAAGTTATTAGAAATAGACTTAATGCAATCAATTCTGTAGGTGAGTACGGATTAAATTCTCAAGATGTATTGATTCCAGCATTTGTATCAGCTTATTCTAAGTCTGATCCATCGAATATATCTTTGAATCCATTTATTAAATCACCTTTACCTAATTGGAGAGTTGATTTTGCAGGGTTATCAAAAGTTAGTTTTTTAAAAGATATTTTTTCGTCTATTAATATCAGCCATTCTTATCAATCTATTTATTCAATAAATAATTTTGTTAGTTCATTATATTATAATGAAAATATGGATTTTTCAAATAATTTTTCAGATTATCCTCTTGCATCAAAACAATCTGAAAATGGATTAGTTCCATTTTATGTTATTGGTCAAGTTAACATAATTGAAAGATTTTCACCTTTATTAGGAATTAATGTTAGAACTAAAAACAATTTGAGTGCAAGGATTGAATATAGAATTGAGAGAAATTTGAATTTAAATTTATCTAATTCCCAAATTTCAGAATTAAAAAACTCTGATATATCATTTGATTTTTCTTTTATGAAGTCAAAACTTAGATTGCCATTTAAATATAGAGGGGAAACTATTATTTTAGATAATGATGTTAAATTTAGGATGAATCTTGTTTTGCGAGATACGAAAACAATTCAAAGAAAAATTGAAGGAGAAAATATTTTAACAAATGGTAATTACAATTTTCAATTAAGACCTAATATTAATTATTCAGTTAATGATAAATTAAATTTAATTATCTATTATGAAAATACAATCAACAAACCAAGTGTTGCAAATTCATTTCCAAGATATTCTTCTTCTTTTGGTGTTAAATTAAGATTAAGTTTATCTCAATAGAGTTTATATTATAAAAATTAGATATTACTTTTGGGAAAATTAAAATTATTATGGATCCAAATAATTTAAAATACACTAAAGACCATGAATGGATAAGTATTGATGGGGATTATGCTTTTGTTGGAATCACAAATTTTGCTCAAAAAGAATTGGGAGATATTGTTTTTGTTGAAATTGAAAGTTTAGAACAAGAAATTAAATCTGGTGAAGTTTTTGGATCGGTTGAAGCTGTTAAAACAGTTTCTGATCTTTTTATGCCTATGACTGGAGAAATTATAGAAGTAAACCAAAAGATTATTGATAACCCTGAGCTTGTAAACTCCGATCCTTATGGTGAAGGATGGATGATTAAAATTAAAATTTTAGATTCAAATGAAGTTGAGGACCTTTTGGATCTTAAATCTTATGAAGAAATATCTGGATAATTTTTATTTTAACTTATCTCTTAGTCTTATATGGATACTCTTCAGTACTTATTTGTTTTTTTTAAAAGTTGATACTTTTGAATATTCATCTCTTCCATTTAATGATAAATATGTTCATTTTACTATTTTTTTTGTAATGACTTATCTTTTACTTAGGACTTTAAGAGTTAGTAACTTCAATTATAATTTTCGATCAAAAATTATTTTATTATTATCATTATTAGTATTTAGTTTTTTGATAGAATATTTTCAAAATTTAACAAATTATAGATCTTTTGAATTGAATGATATTTTTTTTAACATTCTGGGAATTTTCGTTTGTTATTTTGTTAAAATAAAATGAATTAGTATAATTACATATAGTTTTTTAATATATATCATATATGGAATTAAAAAAGAATCCGAACGCTGACTTGGAAAAGAAATCAGGCCTTTTCATGAATATTGGTTTGTGTGTAAGTTTACTTCTTGTAATAACAGCTTTTGAATGGCGATTTTATGATCGAGGGTCTGCTATGGATTTAGGCAACATTGAAGATGATTTTGAAGATCTATTAGAAATTCCTCCTACTGAACAGCCACCCCCACCTCCACCTGTAATACAACAACCAGAAATTATTGAGGTTCCAGATGAAGAAGAAATTGAAGAAGAAATTGAAATAGAAATTGACGTTGAAATTACTGAAGAAACTGTTATTGAAGAAATTGTTTTTGAAGAAGCCCCTGAAGAAGAAGAAGTTGATGAAATTTTTACAATTGTTGAAGATCAACCACAACCTCCTGGTGGTATGGGTGCTTTTTATAAATATGTTGGAACTACTTTGAGGTATCCAGCTCAAGCAAGAAGAATGGGTATTGAAGGTAAAGTTTTTGTCCAATTTGTTGTTGGTAAAGATGGTTCACTTACAGATGTGCAGGCAATAAAGGGAATTGGAGCTGGTTGTGATGAAGAAGCAGTTAGGGTAATTTCAAGAGCAAAAAAATGGTCTCCAGGTAAGCAAAGAGGAAGACCTGTTAGGGTTAGAATGATTTTACCAATTACTTTCAAATTAGGCGGCTAATTTTTTAAAGTACATTAAAAAGTATTTCTTTTATTTTTTCCAATTTTTCTTTCATTTCTATTACTTTATTTTTAATATCTAATTCATTGGTTTTGGAACCAATTGTGTTAATTTCTCTACCTAATTCTTGAGAAATGAAAATAAGTTTTTTCCCATAATGATTTTTAGATTTAATTGTTTTTAAAAAGTGAGATAAAAGACTTTTTAATCTTTGAATTTCTTCATTAATATCTTGCTTTTCAACATAATAAAGAATTTCTTGTTCGAGTCTATTTTTGTCAATTTCAATGTTATTACTAATATTTTTTAATTTGTTTTTTAATATTTTTTCTTTTTTATAAATAGTTTTTTTATCAGTTTTAATAATTGATTTTAGACAGCTATTAATTTTTTCTATATTTTTCTTTAAATCCTTAGCTAAATCTTTTCCTTCCTTTATCCTAAACTTATTACATTGATTGATGGTCTCATTTAAAAATGGTAGTATTTTATTATATGATATATTATTATTTGATTTGTAAGTGATAATATTATTCAAGCTAGTAGTTATTTTAAATAAATCTTTTTCATGTGAATTTTTTACTGATTTTGAAAGGCTTTTAAGTTCATTATATTTTTTTTTGAAAATTTTTTTATTTATTTCAATAGTATCCTTTTTTATTAGTTGATTTATTGTAATTGATAAATTTATTTTTCCTCTTTTCAGATTTTTTTTTAATAAATTAATTATGTGAATTTCTTTATGATTTAATTCTTTTGGTATTTGATTTTGTATGTCAAAATATTTTGAGTTTAAAGATTTTATTTCAATTTCAATAATTTCATTTTTTATTTCAGCTCTTTTAAATCCATATCCTGTCATTGAAAGTATCATAATTATTCTAGAAACTATAACCTATTGAAAAATGTAATTTTGGTTTCCCAACCTTATAATCTTCAATGGGTTTTGCAAAATCTATTTTTACATAATAATCCATTATTAAAGATTGTATACCCCATCCAAAACTTGATAACCATGGGTTTTTTGAATTTACAACCTCTGCATCAAAAACTGATCCAGGATCATTTATTACCCAAATGTTTATACTATTATCAGTATTAAATGGTGATTTTCCTGACCAAGATGATCCTATATCAAAAAAGCTTATTAATTGCAGATTTTGTAGAAAGGATGATGATACTTCTCTATTGAATAAATATTTTATTATTGGGACCCTTAGTTCAGTTGTAAATTTTAGTATCTGATTACCTTGAAATTTATTATAATTATAACCCCTAAGGTTATGGAATTCAGTAAAAAGTACATTTGAATTATCAATTCCACTACTTATAGATAAAGGGTTATATTTAGCATTTTCTTCTTTTTTTGAAAACAAAGAGTTCTTAACCCCTCCAAGTAAAAAATATTTAGGATTATTTCCGAAAAAATTTCCATAATATAATTTAGATGCTAGTGTAATTTCTTTATGTATTTTTTGATAATGATTGATATCAAAATAAAATTTATTGAAATTATTTTGGGTAGCTTTTAATGAATTATAATTTTCAAATCCAAATTTTAGCTTAGTCCCTTGTTGTAAGTTCATTGCAATTTTTTTTGTATTATCGAAAATAATTCTAGTTTTTATTCCTATATAATTGAATTTGCTTTCAGTTAAATGGGGAATAGGAGTAGTATTTAAAACCCTATAGTCTAAATCATTAAATTGTGAATATTTATATTCAGGTGATATTTCTATTCTTGAAAACTTTGAAATCGGATAAGATGATACAAAGTAAATAGAGTTATATTGATATTTATGGTACAAATAATCTTCATCATTCTCTAAAAAAATTAATTTCCTTTTGAAGCCTAGTTTAAAATCAGTTCTTCTTTTTAAATAGCTATATTCAATAAAAATATCTGGACTTTTTAAATTTGAAAATGGAATAAAGGCATTACTATATAGTTTGTGATTTTCAAATAAATCTATTATGTCTGTTTCTATTCTATTTCCAAAACCTTTTATTGGATCAATAAATAAAAATGAATTAAAATTATTTTTAATTATAGAATATTTATAATCTTGAGAAGTGTAAGCACTTGAGCTTTTTTGAAATTTTTTGTAGTTTGAAATAATTGATGAAACATTATTATAATTATTTTGATCTTCAAAAATAAAATTTTCAACATCTTCATAATCAATATCCTCAATTATAACAGCATCGTTTTTATCTATGGAATCAATTTTTGAAAGATTTTTATTTAATAAATTTTTTTTAATTAGAAATTTTTTACGGTTGGTTTCAAGAGTAAATACATTATTATTTAAACTAAAATCTTCATAATAATAATTTTTAATTCCACCCTCATTAATAAATGATGCTATAAGAATATTATTTTCAATATCAATATCATAATTTAATATATCAGAAAAAAAATTACTAACTTGAAAGAAAGATTCATTAGTTAAGTCATATTTAAATAAATTACTAATTCCTTTAATATCACTTAAATAATATAATTCATTAATATTTTTGGCGAATGGTTTTGTATCCTTGCTGACTGTTTTTGTAATTTGTTTTAATTCTAATTTTGTGGTATCTAAATGATATAAAAAAATATTATAATTATCATCTTTTATTTCATTCATCTTGAAATCTTCATCTTCCAAAAAAGGGGTTTTTCTATTTGAGCTAAATAAAATAATATCTTGATTAGGAATAAAAATAGGATCTATATCATCCCATTTGTCGTTTGTAATTTTTTTTATAAAATTCTTGTAAGTACTTAATAAGTATAAATCAGTTTTTCCGTTAAAAGAACCACTAATTACCAATAAGTTTGATGAATAATTAAAATTGAAGCTATTTATATTATCAAAATTTTCTAGCTTTTTTGTTTCTTTTGTATTATTCAATAGATCATAAATTAATAAAACATATGATTTTTTATCATAAGTTATTATTCCAACTTTTTCATTATTTAACCAATTAAGTTTTATTTGATCATCATTTAAATTATTAGGAGTTGAATAAATTTTATCTACTTTATTTGTTATTAAGTTTTTGATAAAAACTTTTTGTTTATTTTCATCCATAATAGAATATAATATTTTATTTCTTTCTGGACTTAACTTAGTTTGTGTTGAATTGATTTTTTCTTTATTATGATTTAATTGCTTTTCTTTTTCTGGAAGTTGATATTGAGAAATTAAATCTTTGGAATTGTCGATATAATAATTTTGCCAGTTTTTAAGTAGCAAATTAAATGATATTCCTAATGTGGATTCAAAGCTTCTAGGTGTATTTTTTATTATTTTAGAAAGATTTAAAACATTAGATAAACTTGATTTTCCATAGGTATTTATTACATAGTTCCATATGCTTTGCCCAATTATTGGTGATTGATTCTCTGTGATTTTTGAAATTTTTTTGAAATCTGAAATTAAGAAGTAATCTCTCATATAATTATCCATTTCTTGACTCCATCCATTGGCAATGTATTTAGATGCTCCATTTGTAAACCATTTAGGTAAATAAACTAAAGAAGATTTACCAAATCTCTGTGTGAAGCTTTTTTCACTATTCATCATATCACTAATCAATGAATTTGAAAAATCATATTTAAGTTTTTTAATAAAATCCTGCCTTGTTCCTGGAAAATATGTTGTAAATTCTAATTTAAAATTTGTTTGAACATTCGTAGTTAAAAAAACTTCTTTTTCATTAATTCCTAAGTTGCTTTGATTTAAATCTGCAGCAGAATTAAATATAAAAATTTTTGTCTTGGAATTAGGATAATGACCTATAAAATTAGTAATGAAATTAAAATTATCCTCTAATTCTTTAATTGCAATTTCAGCATATATTTTTCCGTTGTCGTGATAATAAATATTAAAATTTTCTGATGATAAATATTTCCATTCGAATATTTTAAATTGAATTCTGTTTTTACCATATTCATTATATATTGAAGATTGGGATATGACTTCCATATGAATGAAGATAAATAAGAATAAACTTATGGATTTAAAAAATTTAGACATAACAGGGCATTAATATAACGAAATATATCTTTTTATGTTTATTTCTCTATTAATGTTTTTATGATTTTGAATATTATCAATTAATACTTTAGTACAATAAGGTGCTAGACTTATTCCTTTTGATCCTAAACCATTAATTATACCTATTTTATTATTATTTGGATGAAAACCAACAAATGGTCTTCTATTTTTCGTGGCAGGTCTAATTCCTGCTTGTTTTTCGATTATTTCATATTTACATTTTAATATATTTTCAATCTTTTTTTTCAAATTTTTAATTCCTTTTTCACTTACTTTATTATTTAAATTTTCCCAATCATAAGTTGAACCAACAGAATATTCATTGGGTTTTTTAGTTGGAATAATCAATAATGATTTTTGAATTATTTCCTTAATTTCATGATGTATTTTTATATTAATGTTTTCACCTTTAACTAAATTGAAAGGTAACCATGAAAAAAATTCAGACTCATTTTCATAAAATCCTCTACATAGAATTAAATACTTAGTTTTTTTATTAATTATTTCTATATGATCTTTTCTTGATTTAATATTTTTTGATTTTATATTATTTTCTATATATAAACTTTTATTCTGTAAATATTTTTTGGTTAAAAAAAGAAATTTTTTTACATCCAAATATCCACTTCTATTTGTTGTAACTCCTCCAATACTATCCTTAAGAAATTTATATTTCGATTGATAATTCAATTTTTCAATATATTTTTTATATGTTTTAGATTCTCTTTTTAATTCCCAATCATTGGAATCTTTTTTACTTGAAAATGGGCGGTAAATATTTTTTTTATATAAAAATTTTTTATTTAATTTTTTTTCTATTGAAGTATAAAAATTTTCAGTTTCATTAATAATTTCATTAGAATTCCATGTTTCAACGAATTTTTTACCTGTTATGGGGTTATATAATCCAAGTGCTGAATTTGATGAGTTTATTTTACTTGAATCGTTAATTACTAAGAATTTAATATTCTTTTCAATAAGTCTCCAGCTTAAAACTGAACCTGCAATTCCTTGTCCAATAATTATAAAATCATAATTTTTGCCCACAATTTATAATTTAAACTTTTTTTAGAAGAAATTTGTAAAACAATTTAATCTAATGTTAGAAATAAAATCATTTACCTTCAATCCTTATCAGGAAAATACATATTTAATTTTTGATGATTCAAAAGAAGCTGTTGTTATTGATCCTGGAAATTATGAAGCTTATGAAAATGAATTAATTTCAAAATTTATAGATGAAAATAAATTACAATTAAAAAAAATTATTTTGACTCATTGTCATATAGATCATTGCTTAGGCAATAAGTATTTAAATGAAAAATATGGAGCTGAATTATTAATTCCTTTTGATGAGAGGGATTTATATAAAAATGTAGAAAATATTGCAACTTTATTTGGGTTTGCTAATTATTCGCATTTAGATGAAAATGAATATTTAAAAGAAAAGGATAAAATAGAGTTTGGGGATATTAAACTTGATGTCTTATTCTTACCTGGTCATAGTCCTGGTCATTTAGCTTTTTATTTTAAAAACGACAATGTATGTTTTAGTGGTGATGTTCTTTTTTACAATAGTATAGGAAGAACAGATTTACCAGGTGGTGATCATGACACTTTAATTAATAGTATTAAAAATAAGCTATTTTTACTTAATCCAAATACTATAATTTATCCTGGTCATGGACAAAAAACAACTCTAAAAAATGAAATGAAAGATAATCCCTTTTTAATATGAAAATTATTTTTCCTAGTTTTTTTACAGTCCTTAATTTACTATCTGGATTTTTAGGTGTCTTGTTTCTTATTAACAAAAATTATAATCTAATTCAGTATTGTATTTATTCTTCTCTTATTTTTGATTTTTTGGATGGGTTTATAGCAAGAAAATTAAATGCAACATCTAATTTTGGTAAACAACTTGATTCTTTTGCTGATTTAATATCTTTTGGTCTTTTGCCAAGTTTAATTTTGTATGATTGGTTTTTAACTAATTCTTCAACTGATATTTATAAATACTTCTCGGTTCTTATTTTATTGTTTTCTTCTTTTAGGCTATCAAAGTTCAACTTAGATAATAATCAAGAATTTATATTTTTGGGTATTCCTACACCATTAGTTGCTTTATTTTTTAATTCTTTAATTTTTAATTCTGGTTTTTATAATAATTTTCTTACATCTGAAATATTACTTTTATTTATTACATTTTTTTCAATAATGATGATAGTCAATATTAAGTTTATTTCTTTAAAATTTAAAGACTACTCCTTTTTTAAAAATATTCATATGTATATCTTATTACTAATCTCTTTATTTTTATTATTATATCTCAAATTAGATGCTTTCCCAATAATTGTGATTATTTACATTTTAATTTCATTAGTTTATTTTTTATTTGTTAAGAATGAAATGAATTAAAATAAGCTTTTAATTACAATTTATTCTATGATTTTATGTTATAAAAAGAAAAAATTGTTGACTAGATTAAAAATTATATTTTTTATAATATTTTTTATCATTGATATTAAAGATATTTTATCACAGGAATCTATTTTATCTAAAGGTGATTGGATTAGAATTGGAATTACTGAAAATGGTGTTTATAAGTTAGATAGGTCTTTTTTTGAATCGTATTCATCAAAAATAGATATTGATAGGATTGTTCCTAGTACTATTCAAATATTTGGAAGTGGAATTATAGGGCCTTTAACTCAAAATAATGATGCTTTAAGTTTTACTTCACCAGTTGAAATGAAAATTGATTTTGTTGGTAATGAAAATAATTATTTTGAAAATAATGAATATATAACTTTTTATGCTAATGGTCCCGATAAAGTTTCATATGATTCTCTACAAAAAAATATATTTTATTTAAATAATGTTTATAGTGATACAGCATTTTATTTATTAACATTTAACCAAAAAGAAGGTAAGAGGATTGAATCTAAAGCTTCCCTGGAGAACTATTCTAATGTTATCGATTTTTCTTCAGAAACATTTATTTATGAAAGTGATATTAATAATATTCTTCAATCAGGTAGAGAGTGGGTAGGTGAGTTATTTTCTAACGGAGATTCAAAAAACATTAATATTCCATCACCCAATCTTTATAATAATGACGTTACCATTATTTTAAGTGCTTTATCTAGATCTACGGATAATTCAAAATTTGAAATTTCTCTTAATAATAATAAAGTCGCTGAATTAAATTTGGAGAAAATCAATGAAGATTTATATGGTGAAAAAGTTATTTTCTCATTAGATACATTTGAAATTAAAATTAATGATTTAAACAATTTAAATTTATCCATTAGTTATTCAGGAACTTCAAAATCCTTAGCTTATTTAGATTATATAATCCTTAATTATAACAGTAAACTTATCTTTGATTCTAATCAAAAAGTTTTCAATAATTTAAATGAAGTTGCTTCTGATAAAATACAATTTAATATTCTATCTGATATTCCAAATTTTAAAATTTGGAATATAACAGATCCTTATCTAGTGATAAATCAATTGTATGATAATGATATAGGGAAAAGCATTTTTAATATAAACTCAAATAGATTCCAAGAATATATAATATTTGACGAAAACAACTTATTGATTCCTGCATCTCATCAATATGCTTTCTCTACTAATAATCAAACTAGAATTAGAGATATTTTATCAGTCACAAATGTAGATTTGTTAATTATAACAGATGATTTATTCCTTTTTGATGCAAAAAGATTAGCAAATTTTAGACTGTCTAATGATAGACTAAATACAAAGGTTGTTACAGTTGATGAAATATATCTTCAATTTTCATCGTCAACTCCTGATATTTCTTCTATTCGTAATTACATAAAATATTTGTATGAAAAATCATCCAAAAAATTAAAGTATGTTTTATTATTTGGTGATGCTTCCTATGATTATAAAAATAGAATTTTTAATAATACAAATTATGTTCCTACATACCAGTCAAGAAATTCTACAAATAATATTTATAGCTATTCATCGGATGATTTTTTTGGTTTTTTAGATGATGATGAAGGTGAATGGACTGAAAATCTTTTGGGAGATCATGATTTAGATGTAGGTATTGGTAGAATTCCAGTAAATAACAATGTTGATTCTAAATTAGTTATTGATAAATTGATTAGATATAGTTCAAACAATGATTTTGGTAGATGGAAAAATGATATATACTTAATTGCTGATGATGGAGATTATAATATACATCAAATTAATGCCGAAAAACATTTTGATTTAGTAGATTCTAATAATCCGCAGTTCAATATAAAAAAAATATTTATTGATTATTATAAACAAGAGTTAGTTGGCGGTGTAAAAAAATCAATCGACGGAAACATAAAGTTAAATGAAGCTATTGAGCAAGGAAGTTTAATTATAAATTATATTGGACATGGAAATGAATTTTTGTGGGCGGAAGAAAGAATATTAGATGAAAATTCGATAGAAAAATGGAAGAACAGATCAAAAATACCTCTTTTAGTATCTGCAACTTGTGAATTTGGAAAATTTGATAATCCGTTAATTACTTCTGGTGGTGAATTAATGATAAATAAAGGAGATGGTGGTTCAATAGCTCTATTTACTACTACGAGACCTGTTTTTTCTCAAACTAATTTTTTATTGAACGACCAGTTTTATAAAAATGTATTTAAGAAACAAAATAATAATTTTCTTAGATTAGGTGATATTTTTAGAATCACAAAAAATAATAGTTTAAGTGGTCCTATAAATAGAAATTTTTCTCTTTTAGGGGATCCGTCTTTAACTTTAAATTATCCAAAATTAGATATTGAGATAAACATTCCAGATAGCCTTTCAATAGATACTTTGCGCGCGCTCGAAAAATATTCTTTTAACGGAGAAATAATTAATAACGGAAAGAAAGTTGAAAATTTTAATGGTGAAGTTTTTATTGATTTTTTTGATAAATTGTCTGTGAAGCAAACCCTAGGAGATGAAAGTGATCCTTTTTCTTTTAAACAATGGGATAAGTCTATTTTTAGAGGTTCATCAAGTGTTAATAATGGTAATTTTACATTTGAATTTGTAGTTCCAAAAAACATAGAATATAATTTTGGTAAAGCAAAAGTTACTATGTACGCAACCGATAGTCTTAATCAAATAGATGCAAATGGATCTAATATTGAATTTAATATAGGAGGTACTTCCAAAAATTTTTCTCTAGATAAAACTCCACCTGAAATAAATATTTTTCTTAATGATAGAACATTTAAGTCAGAAGATAATGTGTCTTCAAATGCATTGCTTATAATTGACTTGTATGATGAAAATGGTATTAATATTTATAATTCAGATTATTCAAATAATATTGTTGCAACCTTGGATGATAGTATTAATTTTATTTTGAATGATTATTTCATTTCATTTAAAGATGACTTCAAAAGAGGGTCTGTTCGTTATCCTATTGAAAATTTAGATATTGGAAAACATAAACTCGAAATAAAAGTTTATGATACTTACAATAATATTGGTAATGAATCAGTTCTATTTATGGTTTCAAATGATTTAAAAATCAAAATTAATAATCTTATGAATTATCCTAATCCTTTTTCAGAATCAACCTCATTTAGTTTTGAACATGACAGGGAAGAAGAGGACCTTGAGGTTTCTATTGAAATTATTAATTTAAATGGAAAAGTTATTTACAAAAAATCTGAAATCATTGAAAATTCAAATAATCTTGTAAATGGGATTATTTGGAATGGAAAAAATTCAAATCAACAAATAGTTTCCGATGGAATATATATATATAAATTGCATGTTAAAAGTTTATTTGACGGAGCCTATAATCAATCATATAAAAAAATGATAAAAAGAAAATTATAAGATGAAATTATTTATCATAAATTTATTTACAATATTTACTTTTTTTTCCCTAGGGCCATTCCATTTGTTTTCACAGGGTTCTTCTTCCATTTTATCTGGCCAAGATACAGCAAGAAGACCAATTATTACTGCCGTTCCTTTCCTTTTGATTTCACCAGATTCAAGAAGTTCTGCAATGGGCGAAACTGGTGTTGCTACATCCCCTGATATTAATTCTGCACATTGGAATAATGCTAAATTATCATTTTTAGAAAAAGATTATGGCTTTTCAGTATCTTATGTGCCTTGGCTTGGGAATATTGTTGATGATATGTCTATTTCTTATTTATCAGGATTTTATAAGCTAGATGATATTCAGTCTTTCGGATTAAACTTAAAATATTTTGATTTAGGTGAGATTCAGCTCACTGACAACCAAGGGCTATCTCTGGGTATTGAAAATCCAAAAGAATTAAGTACTTCAATTACTTATTCTAGAAGACTAACAGAAAATATTGGAATAGGGAGTTCATTTAGATATATATGGTCTAATTTATCAGGAAGTATATCTGGATATTCAGATGCAAAATCAGGATCTAGTTTTTCAGTTGATATTGGTTTTTATTATAAAAATGATATAACAATTAATGGAAAGGATGCAACAATTTCTTTTGGATCTCATATTTCAAATATTGGAGGTAAAATTACATATGGAAGTGTCTCAAATCTTGATTTTATTCCAATTAATTTTAGAGTTGGTAGCTCATTAAAAACATATTTCGATCAGTACAATTCACTAACATTTGCTTTAGATTTTAACAAATTATTAGTTCCTTCTCCTCCAATTTATGTAATTGATGAACAAGGTGATTATGTTATTGATCCTATTACAAATAAACCAAAAATCTTAAAAGGAAAAGATCCAACCAGATCAGTACTTAGTGGTATCTTTTCTTCTTTTTCTGATGCCCCAAATGGATTTAGAGAGGAGCTAAATGAAATTACTATATCTTCAGGATTAGAGTATTTATATAAAGACCTTCTAGCTTTAAGAGTTGGTTATTTTCATGAAAATAATGATAAAGGAGCTAGAAAATTTATCACAATGGGAGCAGGATTGCTATATAATAACTTTTCTGTTGATTTTTCATATATTTCTACTATCGAACAAAATCATCCTTTAGCAGAAACAATGAGATTTTCAGTTGCATTTTTATTCAATAAATCAGATGAAGAAATAAGTGATAATTAAGATTAATTCTTTTTAACTAATACACCAATAGATTGTATTCCAATTAGATTTTTTTCTCTCATCTTTTGATAAATATGAATCGAGAAAGATGAGTTTTTTTTTAATGTAAGATTTTCAATTATTTTTTCATCTAAAATGAAAGTTTTACTAATACCAGAACCTAAGGGTTTTCCATTAATTTCATCAAAAAGAATCATCTCATTTAATTCTTTTTTTACAATAGTATCAATTGAATCTAAAATATTAAAATTATAGTAGAGGTTCTGATAAGGGTATTCAATGTCATATTTTATTCTTAAAGAAACATTAGTAATATAATCAAGATCTTTTGTTGAAAAGTTAAAAATAGATGGGGTATTAGAGATCCATCCTCTTTGATCAAAATCTTTGAATTTATCAATTAGTTTTTTCTCATTACAAGAAATCATTATAATTAAAAAAATTAGAATCTTAAATAAATTATTTACCATTATTTATTCTTATTTATTAAATCTCTTCCAATATCTTTTCTGTAATATTTACCTTCCCAATCTATCTTTTTTGCTAATTCATATGATATATTCAAAGATTCTGATATTGTATCCCCAATTCCTGTACATGCTATGACCCTTCCTCCATTCGATATTATATCATTTTCTTCTTTTATAGTCCCTGCGTGAAATATTATAGAATTTTTGATTTCATCCAGTCCTGATATTTTGAATCCTTTTTGATATTTTTCAGGATATCCTTTAGATGATAATATTACAGTTGATGTTATTTTATTATCTATATTAATTTTAATGTTTTTTAAATTCATGTCAATACATGAAATTAAAACTTTTAAAAAATCATTTTTTATTCTAGGAATCACAACTTGAGTTTCAGGATCCCCCATTCTTACATTGTATTCAATTACAAAAGGATCTCCATTTACATTCATTAGTCCAATAAATAAAAAACCCTTAAATGGTATATTATCTTTTTTTAGTCCCTCAATTGTTCTTTTAATAATTCTATTTTCAACTTTTTTTTCAAATTCTTCATCATAAAAATTCACAGGAGAAACGGCTCCCATCCCACCCGTATTTAATCCTGTATCATTTTCTCCAATTCTTTTATAATCTTTAGCTTCAGGTAATGAGATATAGTTTTCTCCATCAGTAATAATAAAACATGAAATTTCAATTCCAGATAAAAATTCTTCAATAAGCACTTTTTTACTTGCTTCACCAAATTGTTTATTGATTAGCATATTTTTAAATGAATTTTCTGCATTTTCAAGGTTTTTCGAAATTATTACCCCTTTACCTGCAGCCAATCCATCTGCTTTTAAAACAAATGGTGGTGATGAATTTCTTAAAAATTTAATTCCTTCATCAACTTCATTTAAATTAAATGATTTGAATTTAGCTGACGGTATATTATGTCTTTTCATAAAGGATTTTGAAAATGATTTGCTTCCTTCTAATTGAGCTCCTAATTTATTCGGTCCAAAAATTTTAACATTTTTGAGTTCATATGACTGTTCAAAATAATCAACTATTCCATTAACTAGAGGGTCTTCAGGGCCAACTAAAACCAAATCAATTTTTTTATTTATTACTAAATTTTTAATTTCATCGAAATTATTTATGTCAGCATATATATTTTCTCCATAATTACTTGTCCCTCCATTACCAGGTGAAATATATAACTTTTTACATAAATGACTTTGTGAAATTTTCCAAGCAAACGTATGTTCTCTTCCTCCTGAACCTAATATTAAGATATTCATAATAATCAATTAAGTTAGTAACAATTATTTTAATAGTTTTATATTATATTAAATATATTTAAATTATGAAATTAGTTGCTATTAGTGGTTATTTCGACCCTATTCATGTTGGACATATTGAATATATTAAACTTGCAAAAAAACTTGGAGACAAATTAGTAGTAATAGTAAATAATGATTATCAATCCAAATTAAAAAAAGGGAAATCTTTCATGAATGAATCAGATAGGTTAGAAATAGTTAAATCAATTATTTGGGTAGATGATGCAATTATATCGATTGATAAAGACGGGACTGTTTGTAAGTCAATTGAATTGCTTAAGCCAAATATTTTTGCTAATGGAGGTGATAGAAAGAATAAGGAAATTCCAGAATCAATAATTTGTAATAAGTTCGGAATTAAAATAATTGATGGACTAGGCAAAAAAATAAGAAGTAGCTCACACTATACTGGTCTTAAATCAAAATAATCTTTGTCTAATTATTTCATATAATATGATAGAAGTACTATTTGACACATTTAATGAATCTATTTTTCCATACATTGGAATTTTAATTTTATGATCACTTAATTCAAGTAAATTTTTAGATATTCCATTTTTTTCAGATCCAAGTATTATTGCTAAAGGGCAATTATAATCTAAATCATAAACTAATTCCTCACCTTTTTCTGTACAGGATATAATTTTTAATCCACTTTTTTTTAATGTTTTACATATGTAACTAAGACTTTCAACTTTACAAACTGGCACATAATTTAAAGCACCAGCAGACGTCTTAATAGCATCAGAAGTAATAAGAGCTGAACCTTTTTTTGGTATGACTATAGCATCTACTTTCACGGCTTCTGCAACTCTTGAAATGGACCCAAGATTTCTCGTATCGGTAATTTTATCTAAAATAATGATAATTGGGTCCTTACCTTTTTCATAACATCTTAATACAATTTCGTCAATAGGTTGATATGATATTGGGCTGATATAGCAAATTATACCTTGATGATTTTTTCTTGTTATTCTATTTAATTTTTCTTTTGGAACTATTGATATATTTAATTTAAATTTTTTTCCTAAAGTTTTGATTTCTTCAATAATATCTTTGTTGGTATTTTTTTGAATAAAAATTCTTTCAATGTTTTTATTTGATTTAATTGCCTCTAAAACTGGTCTTGTTCCAAATATTATATCTTTATTTCTCATCATTATACAAAATATTATTTGCTTAAATTTATATCATCAAATAATATACTTATTAATTTTACAAAAATGTCAATATTTACTACTGAAATAACTTCTGAAAAAATAACTTCTGATAATCCAATTCATCAAAGATTATTTAGAGCATATGTTGAATCGGTTCCTTTTATTAGGGGAGATGTTTTAGAATTAGGTTGTGGTGAAGGTAGGGGTATTGATTTAATTAATCAAAAAGCTAAAACATTCACTGCTGTTGACAAAATTGATTCAGTTATTACCAAGCTTAAAGCAAAATATCCCATGAATAAATATATTAAATCATCATTTCCTCCTCTAAGTATTTTTGATGATAATTCATTTGATACAATAATTTCATTTCAAGTTATAGAACATATAAAAAATGATAAGCTTTTTGTAAAGGAAATATATAGACTTTTAAAAAAAGGCGGTAATGCTTTAATTACGACTCCAAATATTTTGATGACGTTAACTAGAAATCCCTGGCATATTCGTGAGTATACATCTAAATCATTGGAATCTATTATATCCGATTCATTTAGTGATTTTAAGATTAAAGGTATTGCCGGTAATGAAAAAGTGAAAACATATTATAATGCAAATAAAAACTCGGTACAAAAATTTAAAAATGTAGATATATTTAATTTAGAAAAAAATCTTCCTTCTTTTCTTTACAAAATACCTTATGAAATTTTAAATAGAATAAATAGAAATAAATTAGAAAATAAGAATGATAGCTTAGTTTCTTCAATTTCTGAAAAAGATTATTATTTAAATAAAGATCAAAAAGATAATTTAGATTTATTTTGTATTCTTAAAAAGTAATGAAATATATATTATATATATTAATTTTTACAATCTCACTGTCAAGTTGTATTTCTTCAAAGAAACTTGCAAATAATACTTCAGTTCATACAGTAATAAACAAAGCTAGGACATATATTGGCACACCATACAAATGGGGAGGCACTTCTTCAAAAGGTATGGATTGTTCAGGTTTACTTGTAAGGTCTTTTCAATCTATAGATTTAAATATACCTAGAACCACATCTGAACAGGTTTTTTTAGGTAAGAAAGTAAAGTTAAAAAAATCAAAAAAAGGTGATTTAGTTTTTTTTGCATTTGGAAAGAAAAAAAAGAAAGTAACTCATGTTGGATTAATTTCAGACGTTAAATCAAGTGATAAAATTGATTTTATTCATGCTTCCTCTAGCAAGGGTGTAATTGAAACAAAATTGAATAGAGAATATTATCTGAAAAGAATAAGAGTTATTAGAAGAATTTTGTGATCATATTAAAATTTTTTTTATAAAAAATTATTTAATATTACTATCCCATTAAATAAATAACTCAATTATGAAAAAATTATTACTAATATTCTCTTTTTTATCAACATTTTTTTTGACTGCTCAGGATAAGGAAAAAGATAAAGAAAAACCTAAGAAAAATAAAACTATAAGTGAACTAACAAAAACATCTAAAAAAATTGAAGGTTTATTTATTATCTATCAAGATACTGTTTCAGGTGAATTAAAAATGGAGATTGGAAATGATCAATTAAATCAAGATTATATTTATTTTTCTCAAGTTGCAGATGGAGTTACTGAGGCTGGGAGTTTTAGAGGTGCTTATGGATCTTCTGTAATTTTTCATATAAAGAAATATTTTAATAAGATTGAAATAATTGCGCCGAATACAAATTTTTATTTTGATCCAAGCAATCCTCTATCTAGATCACAGGAAGCTAATATGAGTCACGCTGTTATTTCTAGTAATAAAATATTATCTGAAGATAAAAAAAGAGGATCTTATCTTATAAATGTAAATAGTCTATTTCTTTCAGAAACTTTGACTAGGGTAAAGCCACCTAAAAGACCTGGGGCATCCCCTAATAGGTTTAGTCTGGGGTCTTTTGATAAAGCAAAATCAAAAATTTTAGAAATAAACAATTATCCCAAAAATACAAACTTGAAAACCGAGTACGTTTTTAAAAACCCTAATGTTTTAAATGGTGGGTCTGAAGCTGTAACAGACGGCAGGTATGTTTCAATTCAACTATTCCATTCATTGATGAGTATGCCAGATAAAGGTTATGAACCTCGATATGATGATCCAAGAGTTGGATATTTTTTGAACTATGTCAATGATATGACAGAAACTGGAACAACAAATTATAGAGATATGATTAACAGATGGAGACTTGAAAAGAAGAATCCAGATCAAGAAATATCTGAGCCAGTAAAACCTATAGTCTGGTGGATAGAAAACTCAACTCCTATGGAATGGAGAGAAACAATTCGAGAAGGTGTTTTAGAGTGGAATAAATCTTTTGAAAAAGCAGGTTTTAAAAATGCTTTAGTTGTAAAAGTTCAACCTGATGATGCAGAATGGGATGCTGGAGATGTAAGATATAATGTGTTAAGGTGGACATCTTCACCTAGACCTCCCTTTGGTGGATATGGACCAAGTATGACTAATCCAAGAACTGGTGAAATAATTGGAGCTGATATTATGCTTGAATTTGTTCATTTTACCAATAGGGTATTTTATGATAAATTAGTTGGAGATGCATCATCTAATATGAGTCTTGAAGATGAAGAAGATTATTCTGATTTTGGTAATAACAAAAATAAGTTTTATTGTTCGATGGGTCATCTTATGCATGAAAATCAGTTATTTGGGAAAACCTTATTAGAGCTTGATGATGCTTCAGAATATGATCTAGATAGAATAGAAAAAGAAGGGATGAAATCTTTGATAATGCACGAAGTTGGACATACACTTGGTCTCAATCATAATATGAAAGCTAGTCAATTATTTTCTCCATCAGAGCTTTATGATGCAGATTTTATTGAAGGAAAAGCGCTTACAGGATCTGTAATGGATTATGCAGGTATCAATTTATCTCCAGATAGATCATCTCAAGGACAATTTTATGATATGTCTGTTGGTCCTTATGATGATTGGGCCATTCAGTTTGGTTATACTCCATTTAAAAATGTTGCTGAAATGGACGCGTTACTTTCTAGATCTACTGATCCAGAATTAATATTTGGTAATGATGCTGATGATATGAGATCTCCTGGTAAAGCTATTGACCCAAGAGTTATGACAGGGGATTTATCAAATGATCAAATTCGTTATTCTATTGATAG
Organism: uncultured Marinoscillum sp.; assembly: GCA_902628365.1. Classification (GTDB taxonomy): domain Bacteria; phylum Bacteroidota; class Bacteroidia; order Cytophagales; family MED-G16. Next base: position 29,338 of record CACOMW010000002.1, read on the forward strand.
ATTTAAACTTGTAAATAGTATGATGGGAAAAATCATTTCAAAATTTAGTATCGATGGAAATACATATGAGGATCTAAGAAGAGCTTATTACACATTAAACTCTCAAGCAGCCAGAGCAGGAGATGTGATTTCAAGATTTATTGGAGGTGTGTATGTTGATAGATCTACTATTGGTCAAGAAGGTGGTAGAAGACCATATTCTCCTGTAAACCTTAGGGATCAAAAGAGAGCTTTTAATGCTCTAAAAACTTATGTATTTTCAGCAGATGCCTTTAGTGCACCTAATGAATTATACAATCTTCTTGCAAAGCAAAGGAGAGGGTTTGATTTTTTCTCAGGACCAGAAGATCCAAAAATTCATGATCAAGTCCTAAGCTATCAAACCAGAGTACTTGCCCATATTTTACATCCAAATACCTTACAAAGAATTATTGACTCTGAACTTTATGGAAATAGATATAATCTTTCTCTTTTTATGACGGATTTAAACGATGCAATGTTTAAAGATGATTTAACATCTGACATTAATACATTCAGGCAAAATCTTCAAGCTGTTTATGTCACAAGACTGATAAGCATGATCAATGGTAAATCATCTGGAAGGTATAAGATACCAGCAAAATCTATGGCGATTTATAATTTAAAACAAATAGCTAAATGGCTAAAAAAACCTACAGGAAACACTTCCTCTATCGCTCATAGAACTCACATAAAGATTCTAATAGATAAAGCTTTAAAAGATTATAATTAATATTAATCTGATAGCATATTCTCTGTAGATTGAGAAATCAATAGATTCAAATAATTTAAATGATCTTTTGTATTAACGTCTTTTGATTGTTTTGCAATAGTTTTAATTTTTTTTTGTAAGAAGATTAATTCTGATAGAATTCTAGGCCTAATATCAGATTCATCAAATTTAATATTTGCCCCATTCCTTTTTGAATAAGTCGATTGAGTTTTTGATTCTTTCAAAGTATTTATTAAAAGATTGATATAGCCTTTTTGTAAATTCCTTTCATATAAACTTATCATAGAATTTGAATTTAAATTTTTCCATATAGATTTATTTAAATCCTTAATCATTTCATTAATTGTATATGCAGAAGTCTTATTCTTTTCTTCATTTTCGATCATTCTAGCTAATCTAGAATAATCGAATAATCTATTTAAAGCATACATTTGTACTTGTCTAATTCTTTCAACAGACCCTATGTTTTCAATTTTTTCAAGAACTTCATAATTTACCATCCAATCTAAAGAATTAAAAACATAGGAATTTAAAAAACTTATTGCTCTTTTTTGTTGTTCTTTATTTACATGGACATAAACTGGTCCATCTTGATCATAACTTTTAATGTCTTCAAGTATTCCTCCTACATTTGTTGTTACATGACCAATATATCTTCTAAACTGGGAAACTACATTTAAATAAAGTTCTTTAAGATCATCATAATCTTTCCCTTCTTCGTAAGACCATTTAATTATATTAGGAACAATTCTCTTTAAATTCTCTAAACCATAATAACTAGCTTTCATATTATCATCACCAATTGATTCAGTCTGAGATCGTGGATCTATTCCATTATAATATCCAAACCAATATTCATAATCACCGGCATGAGATTTAATCCATTCATTAAGTATTTTTTGTTCAGACTTAGTGGTTTCATCATGAAAATATGAATACCCCCATTTAACAGACCATTTATCATATGTACCTACCATAGGATAAAAATTAGAAACATTATCTTCAGGTTGAGCAACATAATTGAATCTAGCATAATCCATAATTGAGGGAGCTACGCCGTGGTTAGAAGTAAATGTTTTTGATCGTAAACTATCTACTGGGTAAGCATAACTAGAACCCATATTATGAGGAAGACCAATTGTATGACCAACTTCATGAGCAGATACAAATCTAATAAGCTGACCCATCACTTCATCATCAAACTTAACACTTCTTGAGGATTCATTTACCGCTGCAGTTTGTACTAGATACCAATTTCTTAAAAGATTCATTACATTATGATACCAACCTATATCGCTTTCCAATATTTCTCCAGTTCTAGGGTCGGCTGTGTGTGGTCCATATGCGTTTTGTATGTCAGAAGCAAAATATCTAATTACAGAATACCTTGCATCTTCCGGACTCCAATCCGGATCCTCTTCTTTTGATGGAGGGTATTTACAAAATATTGCATTTTTAAAACCGGCCTGCTCAAAAGCAACTTGCCAATCATCTACACCTTGTTTGAGATACTTTCTCCACTTCTCTGGAGTTGCGGGGTCAATGTAATATACTATTGGTTTAATAGGCTCAACAAGCTCACCTCTATTGTAAGCTTCAATATCTTTTGGTACTAATTTCCATCTTTTTATATAAGTAGTTGTTTTTGCTTTTTGTTCATCCAATCCATAATCTGTCTGAGTTTGAGAAAAATACCCAACCCTTCTGTCTCTTAGTCTGGGTTTCATTTTATCTTCAGGAAGTAAAAGCATGGAATTATTTATTTCTAAACTAACTGTTTGTGAATTACTCAAAGATGGGGGAGAACCTGATTTATAAGTTAGAACATTTCTTGCCTCAATATTTATGGGATAACTCTTAATTGATTCTATAAAGGATCTTTTTTTATCTAGCGATGTAATTTTTAATTGTTTTCTTCTTCTTTCTGGAAATCCAATTGCTTTTATATCTTCGGTAAAAAAAGAACTTACATCAATAATAACAGAACTATCTTTTTCATTATATGTTTCTATATCAAAAGAATATAATATTGGTTCAAAATTTGAATTTTTTACAGATATAGAAATAGGCAATGTATCATTTGCTATATTTTCATAACTAACTATTCTTAATAGAATTTTATCATATTTCTTTTCCCATCTTAACACCTGAGAATTTATTTTTTGACCACCATAACCAATCCCATTTGCTGTTTTAGAAATTCTTGTAACCATCAACATCTCCTTGTTTAATAAATTAGGTGGTATTTCATATAAATATTTGTCCATTTTGGAGTGGACTTTAAATAACCCCTCATCTGTTTTATATGTTGAGTCTACTACCTCGTTATAACTTTTAATTTTTGATTTTTCTTCAGAGTCTTTTTTATTTTTTTGAGAATAGGAGCTATTAAAAGATATAAATAATAAAATATTTATTGATAGAAATATTTTCATGATTTTTAGAGTTTTTGTTGTTTTAAGTAAATCTAAGAAAAAATTTTAACTTAAATAAAGCTAGATTTAAAATCACTTTTTTTATAATTGATAAATTTTTAATTAAAAAAACACAACTTATGAAAAAGTATATATTAATTTTTATAACATATTTAATTTTTTCTTGTTCAAATGAAAATCAAATTTCTAAAATACCGTCTAACGGTTTTATTAATGGAGTTGATGCAAAGGTTATGATGGGGAGTGAATCTGCTGTTGATACTTTTAATAAAATTGATAAAGCATGGGCTGATTTAGATTATGATGTTCTTAGAACCTTTATTGCAGAAGATGCAGAAATGAAATTTGCAGATGGAAATTTTGCTAAAGGACCTGACCAGTTTATTGAAAGAATAAAAGAGTGGGTAAAAGAAGTTGAAGAAGACGATGGAAATGAGTATACCTGGACAACTGATTATGCATTTGCTTTAGCTTTAACTGAAGGAGAAGGCGATTGGGTAAATGCTCAGTTTACTTCTACTCATACCAATCCTGAATCTGAATTGTCTGCTGAAGTATTTTATGAATTTTATCATATTGTAGATGGAAAAGTTCAAGAATGGAATCAGTTTAAAAGAGATGTGCCTAGATAAAAAATGGGGGCCATAGCTCAGCTGGCTAGAGTGCTTGACTGGCAGTCAAGAGGTCGAGGGTTCGACTCCCTCTGGCTCCACATTTTTAATAATACTTATAAACTAACTTTTTATAATTTTCTACGTAATGTAAGGTACTTTTATAACCTTAAAATAAAAATATGAATAAATTTTTTATAATTATTGCAGCTTTATTTATTGGGTTTAGTTCATATAGTCAAAGAAAATATATGAAGCCAAAATTTGCTGAAAATTGGAGTAAACCTTCAAAACATCCTGATCATATTGTATTAAATTTTTCTAATGATCCAGCTACTTCTATAAGTGTAACATGGAGAACAAGCAGTGAGGTAACTCAAGCTTATGGAGAAATTGCAGTTTCTCATGAAAATCCAAAATTTACTAATCAGGCAATTACTAAAAAAGCTATAACAAATACATTAAGATCTTCGAACGTTGTTAGTTATTGGAATTACAGAAATCCTGATCAATCTCTTTATTCTAATATTAATCAAAATTATCATTCAGTAACATTTGATGATCTTAATCCAAATACAGTTTATGCATACAGAGTTGGGAATGGAAGTATATGGAGTGAGTGGATACAGTTTAAGACTGCAAGTAAATCTAATGATCCATTTTCATTTTTATATGTAGGTGATGCACAAAACTATATTTTAGAATTATGGTCTCGGTTAATTAGAGAAGGTTATAAAAAAGATCCTAATGCAAGTTTTATAATTCATGCAGGTGATTTGGTAAATGATCCTCATAACGAAGATCAATGGCATGAGTGGTTTAAAGCTGGAGGATGGATTCATAGGTCCCTTCCATCATTACCTGTACCTGGAAATCATGAATATGGTCCTCTATATCAGGATGATCTGGCTGAAAAAGTGAGAAAACTATCTATTCAATGGAATGATCAGTTTACTCTACCACAAAATGGAGTAAAAGGAATTCTTGAAACTAACTATTATGTTGATTATCAAGGTGTAAGGTTTGTTGCTCTTAATACCAATACAATGATTAAAAAACAATCTGAATGGTTAGAAGATGTTTTAAAAAATAATCCAAATAAGTGGACAATAGCTGTATTTCATCATCCGGTTTTTTCTGCTTCTAGAGGTAGGGATAATAAGATTATTAGAGAATATTGGAAACCATTATTTGATAAATATAAAGTAGACCTTGCACTTCAAGGACACGATCACAGTTATACAAGGGGTAAAGTATCTCCCTTTGAAAAAAATACACTTTCAGGTCAAAATAAAAAAGATTTAACTGGTACCGTATATGTTGTATCTGTCAGTGGAGGTAAAATGTATCAATTAAAATCAAATTGGGATGATTATGAAGCTAAAAGAGATAAAATTGGAAGTCAAAAGCAATTATTTCAGGTAATTTCTATAGATGGAAATAAATTATTGTATAAGTCCTACACAGCATTAGGAGAGTTATTTGATGAGTTTGAGTTAGTTAAAAATGAAAATGGTTCTAACTCAATTGTTCAATAAAATTTATTTGAATATTTAATTTAATACGAAAACTCTGCTGATTCTTGAGCTTTTACTCTTGAATACACATTGATTCTTTTAATTTTACCATCAACAAATTGAATATCATGAACATTATGTTCAAATATTTCATTTCCATTTTCATCAGTATCAGTATAATCATTTCCTGTTGTTAACCACTGCACTACCACTCCATCTTCATTTTCCGCAGCATTAGCAATCATCCATTTAATTTCCCATTTTGGATTGGCTGTTTTAAACCAATTATCTAAAATTTCAATATGTGAGTCACTACCCTTTACAACACTACCATCGGCAGTATAACCTTCCCAATCAACTGCATTTATTTCAGCTATTTTATCTAAATCTCTTTCATTATGAGCTTTTATATAATCAATCCAAACTTGTTCATTGTTTGTATCACCAGCAACTATTTGAATTTTTTTACCATTATCTAGTGTTCCAGATCCAATAACTGAAGGTTCATTTGAATTAGAAGTTTGATTTTGGTTTGAAGAGTTGCATGAAACTAATGCCAAAGATAAAATTGATATATATATTAAATATTTCATAATTATTATTTATTTGTTAGAAAATAATTATTAAATATAATCTAATTAAATGATAAGAAATTTATAAGCCCCCTAAATTTTTGATTATTTATTCAATAATTACTTTTACTTTATGTATTTCTTTATCAGAAGCTAAGTTTAGTATATATATACCTTTATCAAGATTCGATACATTCACTTTAATTTGATTTTTCTTTGTAAATATTTTATTTGGTTGTACTATTTTACCACTAAAGTCTACAAATTCTATCTTTATAATTTTCTTATCTTCTTTTAATTGAATTGCAAGATTATTTTTTGTTGGGTTAGGGTATATTCTTTCAATGATCTTGGAAGATTCTATGCCAGTTGTTATCGGATCATCATCATCTTGAATGGTAATGGTAACTTTTTGATTTCCATCCTCCACTCCATATATTATGGTATCGATTTCAATGATAATTGTTTCTTCTTGCTCAACATCTTGATCTTGTACAATCATAAAATCAAGAGTTGCGATGCTATCATTAGATTTAATAGTTAATGAGTCACTATTATAAAAGTAGTCTACTTGATCTGCGTTAGCAGTACCAGAAACTTTTAATTTAACAGTTACATCTTTTGTATGAGATTTACTTAAGGTAGCGTAGAGAGTAGATTTTTCTTGATTTTCTGCTACTGAGGTTTTATCTACTGATAAAGTAACTTTAGGTCGATCATCTGTATTATCACATGCATCTCCAATACCATCATCATCTAAGTCTTCTTGATTAGGATTGTAAGTGTCTGGACAATTATCAACATCATTCATTATACCATCCTTATCATTATCTAAAATAAAATTCCAAGGATATAATTTAGGAGTCCATCCAACTATACCAGCTTTCCATTGAGTTCCTCCGAATTCATATGCTCCAATATCTGGTTTTGAACCAATAACATCTTGAGATATTGAATCAATTGATATACCATTATCGACTAATATTGATCCTTGCTTTGGCATAAATGTTATAGTGTCAACTAAACTGTAGATTATACTATTAATATTATCCTTATCAGTATAATTTGTTTTAACTGAATCCCAGCCATTCCAATTATTAGATGATGTTCCTGGTATCTTATAATCTGGAATGCCATCTACATTTTCATCAATAAAATTATCTTTACTTCTATGACCACTTAATTTATCAACTAAATTATTTTGAGTGTATGTGTTAAGATTTGAGTTTTCCTCATCAAGTATAATTAATCCATTATTGATGCTATTAATTACTGTATTATGACTTATATAATGGTAATCGCCTTTTACCATGATCCCATTTGTTTTAAATGATACGTTATTATACATTTTACCTCTTTGACCAGCAGCGTTTGGATCATTTCCTGGAGCATCAAATCTTAAAGCATATTTTGGAGTATTATAAATAAAATTATGATGAATTTTTGCATCAGCAACCGCGTTTTTAGTTCCTTGAAAAACTGATCCATCTGACTGTAGTGCACCAGTTCTTGTAACATCATTGTAAGAAAATTCACTTCTTTCGCCTGGAGAAACTGTTGCAGATGCCTGTACATCTCGAATGCTATTTTTTGTTATTATATTTTTATCACCATTTATATGAATAGTTACCATTAAGCCTGGTATTTCTGAGGCCGTGTAATCAATATATTGAAATAAATTATTTTCTAAGGTATTCCTATCACCATAAATCCTTAATGCATCGCCATCAGTATATTCAAAAAGACATCTGTTAATTTTACTATCATTTACTTTATTGGAAGAACCACTCAGTCCAAGTGAGGAAGCTAATGGTGTCCCCAAATCTCCAAGCATTCTCTTTGATGTAGAAGGGTAAGAAAAGTGACAATCTTCAATCAATAAATTATTACTTGAAGAAGCAATGAATGAAGAAGAAAAGAAATAAAAACCTTTAATTGATACATTCGACGAATTTTTGATGTTGATTGAATAAGATGAGACTTTACCTCTAATTTCAAGGTCATTTGGATTTGTACCATCAGTCATTAACCATAATTCACCATTTGAAGGGTTATGATACCATTCATTTAATGTATCTAAAAGGTCCAAATCACCTTCTATAAAAAAGTGATGATGTTTTGTTTTGTATGCACCATTTGGTACTGGATCATATGTGAAATTATTATTTCCTTTTATATGATTAATTTTTCTATTCCAGGTTCTAAATGATCCTATGTTCAAAATTGCATGAGCACTATCAAGAGTATGGTTAATAGATGACATATCATGATAGCTGGGATCAACAGTTAATAAACCATTATTACTATTAGCTTCATCACCTTGAGCCCAACTGCTCCAATTATAAATTGATTTATTTGAAAATTGTGCATTTGGCCATCTAGCCATCACCATTTCTTTATGATTTACGAATAATTGCCAAATTGATGTCTGTATATCAGTTTTAAAAATATTATTTCCTGTATTAGTCCAATTAAATGAGCTAATATCTATTGTTCCATCAAAAATAACTTTTTCATTTTCATAAGGTCTTATTGTCAAATTACTTTTGCCATCAATAATAAATACCTCTCTGTATCTGCCTTTTCTTAATATAATTTCACCAGAAGAGATTTCAGATAGAGCTTTAGTGACCGTTTTATAAGGAAACTCTATTGAACCATTATTACTATCATTTCCCGATATAGAAACATATTTTTTTTGAGAAAAAAGATTTATTGAAATAAATAAAAGGAAGAGTAAAATTTTTTTTTTCATAAACTGATTTTGAGTTTTGATTTTCAAAGGTAAAAAAAAATTTTTTGTATAAAAAAACTCCTTTTTTTTGTAATTTTTTTGTAGCAGAAAAACTTAAAAAATAATGATGAAAATGGTAATAAAATGGTTATCTTAGAGTAACAAATGTTTGTTTTTTTTAACATTAAAACCAAAACTTAAAATATATGAATATGTTCAATTTTATTTTAGGAGTAAGTTTACAACCAGGTGATTTCACTGGTTTTACTTTCTTCATTGGATCTGTTTCAATGTTAGCTGCTACTGTGTTTTTTTTAGTACAACATGGTCAAGTTGACAAGAAATTTAAAGATTCTATGCTTGTTGCTGCATTGATTACTGGTATTGCAGCTGTACATTATTACTATATGAGAGATCAGTGGGCTGCTGGACTAGGTTCGCCAACTGAATTGAGATATATAGATTGGATTCTTACCGTTCCTCTAATGGTAGTAGAGTTTGCTTTACTTACTGGTGTAGGAATGAGAAAATTATTCTGGGCTTCAGTTGTTATGTTAGTAACAGGATATTTTGGTGAATCTGGAGTAACTGGCATGCTAGACGCTCAAATTTGGGGTGCTATAGCTGGTCTTGCTTATTTTTGGATGGCTTATGAAGTCGGTTGTTTAACCATTTTTGGTGGACCTAGTGGTGAAGTTGGTAATGCTCTTGCTAAAGCTGATGGTAAAATACCAGCTGCTGGAAGAATGTTACAGTGGTTTGTATTAGTTGGATGGTCTATTTATCCTTTAGGATATATGTTAGGAACTGACGGATGGTATAGCGGAATGCTTGCTGGCCTTCCATTAAATATGGATATTGTATATAATATTGGTGATGCAATCAATAAGATTGGATTCGGTATGGCTGTTTGGTCTGCTGCAAAATAATATTATATTCCTATTAATTAAAAAGGTGAGGTTTTCCTCACCTTTTTTTTTGTGTTTGATAATATGATTCCCTCTAAAGACTATTTAATTCCTTCAAAGATATTTGGTTTAATTGTTTCATTATCAATTATTTTTTTTGATGTTGAAAGTTCTTATTCAATCTTATTTTTTTTATTTATTATGTTAACAATAGGAATACCACACGGATCTATAGATCATTTAATTGCTTTTATAAATCCTAAGACAAGGAGATTTCAAAATAAATTTTATTTTTTTATATCGTACATATCATTAATTTTTTTTAATATTTTACTATGGATCATTTCCCCATATCTTGGGCTTTTTATTTTTTTAATAATTTCATGCTATCATTTTGGTGAAACTCAAGTATTAGGGTACACTACTACTGATAATAAATTTTTAAGTTTTATCCTGGGCGCAAATATTCTATTATCTCTTTTTTTAAATAATATATTTGAGCTACAGGAGATATTATCTTCTCTCTCGTTTTTTAGCAGTATCGATTTAAGTGCTTTTGATAAGATATTTTTTTTATTGTTATCTATATCTATATTAATGATTTCAATTATTTATTCTGATGTTAAAAGAAAAATTCTTTTGTATGCGGAAATGAGTATTATGTACTTAATATTTTTTCATACTGATCTTCTAATATCATTTTCTTTATTTTTTGGATTTTCTCATTCTCTACCTATGCTATTGATGGAATTTAAAGAAATGAAGGAAAAGAATTTTATAAAGTTTTATTTTAAGACTTTACCTTTTACTTTTTTATCAATTCTATTTGGAATAATAATTTATTACTTTAATTCTGATCTACTTACAACAGATAATCTAATTTTATTCATATTTATAATTATATCAAGCTTAACTTTACCTCATGTTTTTATTATGAAAGATTTTATACAAAACAAATAACTCATTAACAACGTAATTATGTTTTTTAATTTTTATTAAGACATTTTGAATAAAGTAGATAAGATATTTAATTTTATATTTTCTGATATAGTTCAGAGAAAGTTTGAAAAATTTATTTTATTTCTAGCAACAGCTGGATTTATAATTCATTTATTATTGATTTATTTAAATAGGTATGAGATTATCAGTTTTACTTTTAATGACAGTCTCTTATTAAATCCAATTTCAGCATTATATACTCCATTCTCATTTATTCTTGTATATGAAGCCTTTTTATTAATTTATTTTATACCAAACTCATTTACTGTTTCAGTAGTTAAAGGGTATGAAATTATTTCTCTGATCTTGATAAGAAAAATTTTTAAAGACGTGCCTTTAGTAAATTTAGATACAAATTTTTTGTTAGATCCTTATTCCACACAATTGATATATGACTTACTCGGTATAATTATTATTTTCTTTTTGATCTATTTATTTAAGAAAAACGCAGGGATTAAGAAAAAGAAAACAATCGGTAAAAGACTAGAAAAGTTTATAATAAAGAAAAAAGCAATTTCAGTTCTTTTAGTTCCAACTTTGATTTTTTTAGTTTGCTATAGTTTTTATTTTTGGTTTAACGGTGTAGTTCTCTCAAATTCATTTACTCAAGATTTAAATTATCTATTTTTTATCGATTTTTTTACAATTTTAATTCTTGTTGATGTTTTTATCTTATTAATCTCATTTAGATATACAGAGAGATATTCTCAACTTATAAGAAATACTGGTTTTATTATATCAACCATTTTGTTAAGGTTATCATTTGGAGTTTCAGGATTAAAAAGTATTATTTTATTAATTTCAGGAATACTATTTGGCTTGTTAATTCTTTTGATATATAAGAAAATGGAAAAAGTTAAATATTTAGATAATTAGATATTCTTCAGTTAAATCTTGAAAAAATAATTAGAGTTAATCCTAATATAAAAAGACAAAACATAACTGAAATTAAATTGTTTGTCCCTTTAGGGGCATGCTTGAATTCTTTCCAAATGAAAACTCCCCATGCCGCTGCTACCATTGTTGCTCCCTGACCGAGACCATATGATATTGCGTATCCTGCTTTTTCACTAGAAATCATACTCAAACTCATTCCAATACACCATATAACTCCTCCTAATATTCCTATTAAATGAAGTTTTAGATTCCCTTTTGTTATATAATCAGAATAACTTAATTTATTGCCTTCTATTGGATTGTACATGAAATAGGTATTCCATAAAAAATTGGAAATAAAAATTCCAAGAGAGAAAATAAATACAGCACTATATGGAGTTAATAATCCAGGTTCAGGAGAATCAAAATTTGTGATTATAGATGAAGCAACAAATCGATAAAAGAATCCCATCAAAATACCACCCAGAATTGAAATGATTATTCCTTTTGATGATGTTGCCTTATTATTTATAGATAATCTTTTATAGGCTATAGCATCTATAATTATAGCAATAGTTACTATCGCTACTCCTGAAAATAATATTATAGGATTTCCAATTGGTGTAGCAATATAATTTACTATAACACCTAAAACAAGTGCAATCCCAATTCCAATAGGAAATGCAACTGCCATTCCTGCTATGCTTATTGCAGCTACTATTAATAAATTTGCAATATTGAATATTACTCCTCCAAAAAATGCATTTAAAAAAGAGCTTGAACTACCTTGATTAAGATCATCGAAAAAGCTTCTCCCATTTTCTCCAAAGCTGCCAAATGTTAACCCAAGTATCAAAGAAAATAAAATTACCCCAATAGAATAATCCCAATAATAAAGTGGAAAGCTCCATGATTTTGAAGTAAGTTTTTGAGTATTTGCCCATGAACCCCAACAAATCATAGTTATGAAACATAATATTACAGCAATCTCATAACTTTTAATTATCAACATGATTTAAATAGATTTTTTTTTATAAGTTATTAAGTTTGTTATATCTAATCTTACATCTTTATTAGGATTTTTTATTTTCATTTTTAAGGTGTGCTCTCCTGGATCTAAATCATATTTAAAAAATAACTCATGTGCTCTTTCAATGAAATATATTGGAGTTTGTATAGTCTTAGAAATTTTATTATCGATGGAATATTCTATTTCTAAATTATAATTATTGATTGTTTCTTCATCTGTAATTAAAGCATATTTATTATCAAAATTTTTATTTCTCACTCTCCCTTTTAAAACAATACCGATACCTTCAAATTCTAAACTTAACTCTTGCTTATCTTCAAATCCAATGCTTTTATTGATTTTGATTTTTTCACCTAATTTATAATTAGGAAAACTTTGTTCCATAGGTGCTGTAATTGCATTTTGAATTTTAATTTTTATTTTTTCATTATCGACTTTTCCACCATTTTTAATTATTAACTCTTTTGCATGTTTTAAACTTATCTCGTATACTTTATTTAAGGATGTATTTGTAAATTGAAAATCAATATCTTCAATAGATTTTAATCCTTTTGTCCAAAATTTTGGTATTTTGCTATAACCTTTTAATGTTCCTAAGATCGCCATTGCTGTAGCAGGATTACAGTCTGAATCTTGGCCGGCTCTAGTTGAAATTTCTAAGGTATTTTTAAAATTTTCTTTTCCATAAAGAAGCCCGAGAACTACATAGGCAGCATTTATTTTTGCATCTATGTTAAAGTCTTCATGAGCACCATCTGGACATCCAATATCTTCTCCCCATTTTTTTTCAATCAATTCCCAATTTTTTTTCCAATCTTTTGGGTACTCATTATGCCAATCGATTACATCTTTTATACATTGATAAAATGTGCTTTCTTTTGGTATCATATTTAGAGATTTATTAATTATAGTAGGAATATCATTCTCCACAAATGCATGACTGTACATTCCTGCTACAAAAACACCACCATAATACCCATCACCATAATTCATTATATGACCAACTTTATCACAAATTTCTAAAGCTGTATTAGGCATTCCTGGAGTCATTATTCCAGCAAAATCAGCTTCAATTTGAAAGTCAATATCATCTGCATGGGGATTATTTAACCAATGTCCAGATTCTGGAGGCATCATACCATTTAATATATTATAACGCCCTTGTTGATTAGCATGCCATAGCCAGTATTTTGCATTAGCATATGCTTTTGCATGTGATGAAGCTGGCGCATCAAGTCCTTCTTTTTCCATAACCTCAACAAAAGTTAGATCCATATAAATATCATCATATAATCCAGGAGTATTTTTCATCGTATTGTATAATGTGCTATCATCCCATAATATCTCAATACTGTCTGGTATAATTTTTTTTAAATATCTAAATTCGGTCGGCCCTCCAAATGTGACCCCAATGGTTTGAGAAGCCCATGCTCCTTTAACTTTATCTTTTAACTCATCCTCTGATATTATATAATATTTATTTTGTTCATAATTATTACAGCTAATCAGAGTAAAAAAAAATAATGTAGGTAACAGGTATTTCATACTTTTGGGAATTAGTGTTTAATAAATAAAAATAATAAATCTTAATTACTTAAATTCTTACTAGTAACATAATAATCTCTGTCTATTGATATTTTTTTATTTTTAATTTCAAGTTCTTGCCATTTATTTTTTGGAAATAATTTTTGATTTTTTTTATCGATTATTATTTCTATTGGCATATTAAAGTTTTCAATTGTATTTGCCCATCTATATTTTAGTTTATTGCTCTCAATTTTATATTCAAATACTGGGATTCTATAATCTCTTAAATATTGATCAAAAACATATTTTAAATCGAAACCAATATTTTTAGAAATATATTCTTCTACTTGTGCTGAAGATACAGTTTGATGATAAAATGTTTTATTTAAACCTCTAAAAATCGCTCTCCATTTTTCATCATTGGGAGCAATTTGTCTAATTGTATGCAGTAAGTTTGCTCCTTTTGAATACATATCTTTTGAACCTTCTCTATTTACATTGTACGGTCCAATTATTGGTTTTGTATTCTGAATTCCTTTACGTGTTCCGATTGTATAATCTGCTCCAGCTTCTTTACCAAAATGATAATTTAAAAATAAATTTTCTGAATATGCTGTAAAGCCTTCGTGAATCCACATATCAGCCATGTCAATATAAGTGATATTATTTGCAAACCATTCATGGCCAGATTCATGAATAATTATAAAATCAAATTTTAAGCCCCATCCGGTATCAGAAGGGTCTCTACCTAAATAACCTTTCAAAAATTTATTTCCATAAGTTATTGAGCTTTGATGTTCCATGCCGAGATAAGGTACTTCAACCAATTTATAGCCATCTTCATAAAACGGATAGGGTCCAAACCAATATTCAAATGCTTCTAGCATTTTTGGCACATCTTTAAAATGTTTTTTAGCTTTTTCTAGATTATAACTTAATACAAAATAATCAACATCTAATTTACCTTTCTCTCCATCATAGATTTCAGAAAAGTTAACATAATCACCAATGTTTATGTTTACACCGTAATTGTTTATTGGGTTATTAACAAAGTAATGGTAAGTTTTTCTTTCATTATTTTCGGATGTTACTTTTCTCAATCTACCATTAGATACATTAATCAGATTTTCTGGTATATTAACACTAATGAGCATACTGTCAACTTCATCATACATATGATCTTTATTAGGCCACCATACACTTGCTCCAAGTCCTTGACATGATGTTGCAATAAAATGATTATTATTTTCATCTCTATCCCAAGAAAGTCCTCCGTCCCAAGGCGCTCTTATGGCTTCTTTTGGTTTTCCTTCATATTCTATAATTAATTTATTTATGTCACCGACTTTCTGTTCTTTACTTAAAAAGATGAAATATACATTACCTTCTCTATTATATTTTAAAGGTTTATTTTCTTGAATTACTGAAGTAATCATCATAGGTTCTTGTAGGTCAATTTGAATTACTTGATAAGGTTTTAGTACACTATATACTACGGTATTCTTTCCAGAAATAAATTTTTCATCAGGGAAAACAGAAATATCTAAATGATAATAATTTAAATCCCACCACTCTCTTTCTTTTGTTATACTTCCTCTCAGGGTATCTTGTCTGGTAAAAGATTCCTTTTCTTCAAATATGCCCTGAGAAAATAAAGGATATGATAAAATTTGTATACATGTAACAATAAAAAAACAAAAAATGTTTTTATTCATAATTAATTTTATTTGTGTTAAGAATTTAAATGTAAATATTTTTTAACTAAATTTAATTGTAATGATAAAATATACATTCTTTTTAATTTTTTGTTTTTCTATTTCATTTTCTGCGGATGCTCAATCACTAAAAGGATTAAAAAATAAAGCTCTTAACTTAAAAAATAACCTTAAAAACACTTCCAAAAGTCTTCCATCCATTACTGAAGATGAAGCAGCTACCGCTTTAAGAGATGCTCTAAATAATGGAATAAATAATTCTGTTGAAATAGTATCTAAAGTTGATGGATATTTACAAAATCCAGAAATAAAAATACCTTTTCCTCCTGATGCAAAAAAAATTGAAGATAGATTAAGGTCATTAGGGTTGAATAAATTAGTTGATGATGCTATTTTATTTATTAATAGGGCAGCGGAAGATGCTGCAACAGAAGCTAAACCTATTATCATTCAAGCCATTAAAAATATGACAGTTAAAGATGCTATAAATATAGTTAAAGGAAAAGAAGATGAAGGAACAAATTATTTAAAGAAAAATACCTTTGACTCATTATATAAAAAGTTTATTCCACCTATTGAAATTTCGTTAGAAAAAGTTAATGCTACTAAACATTGGTCAACTGTTATAAATAGATATAATAAAATTCCTCTGGTTCAAAAAGTGAATCCTGATTTAGATGATTATGTTACAAGAAAAGCTTTAGATGGATTATTTATTATGATTGCAAAGGAAGAAAAAAAAATTAGAGAAAAACCTTTAGCAAGAGTAACTGAAACATTAAAGAAAGTATTTGATTGGGTTGATAATCAAAAAAATGAATAATATTTACCTATGATTAAAATTAAATTAAAGCAATTCTTTATCCTTTTTATTTTTTTATTTTCATTAAAAATAAAAGCTCAAAATAATGAGGGAGGAATTTATATGTTACAATTTAAAATAGATAATGATTTAATAGAGGAGTTTAAAGTAGAATTCCCGGAAAAAAAATTTTTTACTTCATTTAGTGAAATTATTGAATTTTCTGATGAAGTATTGGATTCTATTAAGTTTGTAAGTGAAAGTTTTCTCTCAAAAAAGTTGAGTTCTGATGTGAAGTGTATATATAAGTATACTAAAAGGGGAAAGAAAATTACATCTGTTGGGGTTTTAGGACAGTTGGATGGTATGCCAGTAAATACTTTTAAAAATACAATTCAGAGTTATAATAAAAAATACTATATTTCTATAGTTGCAAATTTCCAAGCAGGAGGATATTCTATTGATTTTGGAAGAGGAAAAAGAAGTAAAATAAAACCAAAATTAACTTTAGTTGTAAATGTTTTTGATGTAGATAAAAATTTAATTTTTAAAAATAAATTTGTAGAAAAAAATTTTGAAAAACTTAGATCATATTCAGGATCCTATGAAGGTGTTAGAGGTAATACTGTAGTTACAGCATCAGAAACATTAAGAGATGTGGATTTTTTTTCAATGTATAAGTCAACTTTAGATAAACTCCTCAAATAATAAATGTATTTTTTGGTATTGAAATTGCCCCACCTTTTTTTGTTACACAAATTGAAGCAGCTTTAGATGCAATTAATAAACAATCTTTTATTTCTTTTTTTTTAGATAAGTAACTTATAAAATAACCAATAAAAGTATCTCCTGCCGCCGTAGTGTCTACAGCTTTAACTTTCACCGCTTCGCATTTTAAATATTCATTTTTATTAAAATAAATAGATCCTTTTTCTCCAAGGGTTAGCAAAATGGATGTATTAGAATATTTATTTTTTAAATAATAAATTATTTCATCATAATCAATATTATTTTTTGATAGTTTTTTTGCTTCACTTTCATTTACAATAAGATAATCTACTAAACTAAGTGGGTAGTTTAAAACCTCTTTTGTCATAGGGGCTGGATTGAAAAATATTCTCATTCCTCTATTTGCAGCTTTTTCTATTATTTCGGGTATTTTATTTATTTCATTTTGGAGAAGTAAAATATCTCCTTGATTAAAATTTTGTAATATTTTATCTATTTGACTTGATTCAAAAGCTCTGTTTGCACCTCCGTGAATAATAATTGAATTTTCTCCATTTTTATTTACTTGAATTATTGCATGACCAGTACTTTCATCTACCTCCTTTATGTAATCAATATTAACATTCCATTTTATTAATTCTTTTTTAATATTATCATCTTTGATATTTATATTTCCGGCATGAAAAACTTGAGAACCAGCTTGAGCTAATGCCACACTTTGATTTAATCCTTTTCCACCTAGAAAAACTTTAAAATTATTACTAGGAATTGTTTCACCAGATTTTACAAAATTATCTACTTCATAAACATAATCAATATTAATTGAACCTATATTTAGTATTTTCATGTTAATGATTTCTTAAATATATCAAGAAATTTTTTTCTAGACGCTTTTAATATAATTGTAGTATTTTTTTTGCCTTTTTCATTAAGAATATTTTCTCCTCGATGTTCTTCATTGGAAAGATTAATTTTAACATTATATTTTTTTGATTCCATAACGATACTTGGATCTAAAGCTATAGCCATTGCTAAAGGATCTGCTAGTTCTATTGTTTCATTTCCATATTTCTTTTTTTTGTATTTTTTTGGGTTATTTTGAATGTCCATTGAAAATTTGGAAAGAGGTGTATTTATTTTATTAATTGATTTAATAGTTTTAGAATCAAACCATGCATATTTTTTTGTAGCATCCCAATCAATCATAGTAATTTTCATTCCTGATTGAAGTACAATTTCTGCAGCCTCAGGGTCTACCCAAAAGTTAAACTCTGAAAATGGGGTAATATTTCCCGGACCAAATGCAGTTCCACCCATAATAAAACAATTTTTTATTTTTGAAATTATTCTAGGGTCTCTTTTTATTGCTATGGCAAGATTAGTAAGAGGTCCTAATGCTACAATCTCTAAGTTATTTCCAAGTTGATAAACCTTTTCAATTATAATATCTATTGCATTGCCTTCTGTTGCTTTTCTTCCTTTTAAATCTAGTCCTATATCACCAAGACCATCTTGGCCATGAAAAAATTCGGACGTTCTTAAAGGTCTTTTTAAAGGTTTTCCTTCACCTAGATAAACTGGAGTTTTTTTATTACATAGATCAACGGTATATAGAGCATTTTGAAGCCCTTGTTCTACGGGAATATTTCCAGCTACTATAGTAATTGCTTCTATGCTTATTTTTGAATTATTAAGAGCCATTACAAGAGCAACAGCATCATCTGAGCCAGTATCTGTATCGATTAATATATGTCTCATTAAAAAATTAGCCTTCTAATGCAGCTTTCGTGAAGACATATTTGCCATTTTTCTCTTCAATTAGATACCAGAGGTTTTTTATTTTACTTACATTAGAATTATCATCTGACCAATCAGTTTCACTACTACAATTATGAAAAAAACTACCATCAAGAATCTCAGATTCTTTAAGCCAACCTCTTTCAATCATTAAGCGAATACCACCAGCACCTCTACCTGCAATTCCACTACCTGAAATAGAAGTATCTTTATCTTCATTATAGTTTTCATAAGCCTGTTTAAGTAAAGCGCTTACCCCATCTTTATTATTCATTTCTCCTGTAACTACTTTAGCAAAATATTCTGCACCTCCTTCAACCACCCATTTGTGGTTGCTTTTAGATTTATCTCTTGACTTTCTACAGCTTTCATCACTTAAATCTTGTTGAAATGCATGATAAAGTTCATGGATTACAAGGGATTGTTTGTTTTCTTCATTCATATCTTTTGTAAACCCCATAAGAATTATACGAGATTTAGGGCAGATGTCAAATTGACTAGAAGCATCAGCTCCGTTTTCTATATAGCCTCTAAATTTTTCTAGCTCTTCTTTTTTCCCGTTATTTCCTAAACATGATTTATCAAGCCATTCAGAAATTCCTGTCATTAATTTTTCTATTTGTTCTTTGGACAATAGTACCTTATGTTGATTAAATGGTTTTGCTTCCTTAACAAAATCTCCTACATCCCAAGATACTGCTAATATATCAGCATTTTGATCCTTCATCTTTTTTGAAGCGTAGCTTGTCCATGATTCAATCTTTGAGTTGCTAATACTACTTTCATTTAGGATTTTAATTCCAGGTATCACATTTTCATCTGCTTTTTTAACCTCATCTTCTTTTGAACAAGAGATAATAAAAGATGAAATTATAAAAATTGATAATATATATCTAAGTTTTTTCATTTTCAATTTTATTTTTTTCTAGCTTCAATAAAACTTTTTACAAAATAAATCATAGCATACAAAGAAGAAGATAACATAATAATTATTCTAACTGCTGCTTCATTTCGTCCATCCTCTAATGCACTGAGTAAAGGCATGATGTTTGCAAATGATAATAATGTAACAAGAACTGCAATATGAGCAATTACTTTATTACTATTTTTTATTCCATTATTTAAAAAAATAAGTACTACTCCTATGGCAACAGGTATTAATGATGTAGGAGAACCAGAAATAAAATAACCCCATCCACCTATAACAATTAAAACTATTGCATTTAATAAACTAGCTACATGTGCTTTCATATTATTTATTTTAAAGTTTAGTTTTTCTAAAATTAATACAACTTTTTTAAATTAATATTTTTTTAAACCCAAATCTATATTGAGCTGACCTTTTTTCTTAAGCCACATTGAACGATAAATTCCTTTTTTATCATGAAGTTCGGATTGTCTTTCAGGGTTAAAAACCCAATTTCTAGTATTGTTTCCGACTCCTGCAATATACATCCAATTACACCAGTTACTTGTTACATCATAATCTATCAAATGCTTTTCAAAGAATGATGCACCCCATACCCAATTTAGATCTAAATTGTTAATTAAATAACTTGCTACATTTTGTCTGCCTCTGTTACTCATAAAGCCAGTCTCTTTAAGTTCTTTCATATTGGCATCAATAAACTCTTGACCAGTTTCTCCTCTTTTCCATTTTTCAAATAATTTTAAGTCATTATTAAAATTTTTAGAAAATATATTACCATTAATGCCTTCTTTTAAAAAAATCTTATTTTTAGCTTTTAGATATACATACCTAAAAAACTCTCTCCATAAAAGTTCAAAAATAAGCCAGTAAGTAGATGAATTTTTTTTAATCTCTTTTTCATATCTTTTCACCTCTTGATAAATCATTACAGGTGAAATACATCCAAGGCATAGATACGCTGAAAACTTAGAAGAGTATTCAGTTCCTATAAGGCCGTTTCTTGTTTCTTTGTATTTTTCTATATTTTTTGATTTCCAAAGATAATTTTTAAGCCTATTAAGACCGTTATTTTCACCTCCTACAAATGGATAAGAAGAATTTAGATTAGTATCTATCATCAAATATTCTAATTGAATTGTAAAAGGGGAGAGATAATCATTTTTTGATTGAATAGTAGGATCAAATTTTTCAACGTCTCTGATGACAACTAACTTTTCAACCTTCTTTCTAAAGTGAGTAAATATAAGAGGTAATTCTTCAACTTGATATGGTAATTTTTTTGATTCAAATAGATTTTGATCTT
Organism: uncultured Marinoscillum sp.; assembly: GCA_902628365.1. GTDB lineage: Bacteria > Bacteroidota > Bacteroidia > Cytophagales > MED-G16. The sequence goes on from CACOMW010000002.1 coordinate 50,575, forward strand.
CAAATAAATTTAAATTGAAATCATTATCATAAAGTATTTTTTCCTCCCTTTCTTCATATGTACCAACCTCTTTTGTTCCATATACCGTAGTACTATATTTTTTTAAGTCATCGAAGATTTCAAGAATATTGCCTTCAAGAATCATGAGTTTAATATTGATTTTATTCAGGTCTTTTTTTAAGTTTAATATGGATTCAATTAAAAATTTTTCTCTGAATTTACCAATCTTTTCAGTATCAGAATTAATTGGATTGAATATTTTATAATCCATTATATATACAAAAAGAAGCTCATCATTTTCTTTTATTGCGCTATTTAATGAAGGGTTATCATGTATTCTTAAGTTTTTTCTAAACCAATATATTGCCTTTTTCATATTATAAATTATTTAAAAAACTCTTTGCAGTTATATTCAAATTATTTTTCTTATTTGTATCCATTTTATCATAAGAATTTACAAGCATTCTCATTCTAGGATTTCTTATAAAAAACTCTTTTTGATTTTTAATAAAATTCCAAAATAGAGAATCCCATATTACACACCAATCTCCTTTTTTATAGTCACTCATTTTAAGAATATAACTACTACCGCTTATATATGGTTTTGTTGACATCAACCCCCCATCTGCGAATTGACTCATTCCATAAACATTTGGTACCATCACCCAATCATAAGAATCTATAAATAGTTCCATAAACCATTTATAAACCTCATCAGGATCAAATTCACATAGAAGCATGAAATTACCTAGAATCATAAGTCTTTCAATATGATGGGTATAAGCACTGTTTATCACTTTATTTATACTTTCATCAACTGGATCTATCCCTGTTTTACCATTGTAAAAAGATGACGGTATTTTTCTTTTGAAACCCCAATAGTTTTTTGTTCTTTCATAGCTTCCTTTGACTGTATAAATTCCTCTAATGAATTCTCTCCAACCAATTATTTGTCTAATAAACCCTTCACATGAATTGATAGGTATTTTATTTATTTTATAAAATTTTATTGTTTCATTAATTATATATTTTGGAGATAAGAGCCCAACATTAATCAATGGAGATAATAAACTATGGTTTAATATGGATTCATCTTTTAATATAGCATCTTCATACGGACCGAATTCTTTAAATCTTACTTTTAAAAACTCATGAAACCATTTTTTTGCAGATTTAAAATTATTAGGGTAAATAATTTTGGAGTTAATCGATCCTAAATTATTATTAAAATGGATTGTCACATATCTGACTGCCTCAGCTTGAATTTCATCTGTTTTAGGATATAAAATATTAGGTGTTTTTTTATTCTTAGGATATTTTTCTCTGTTTTCATTATCATAAGTCCATTTCCCACCAGCTGGATCGTTATTATCAATTAATATATTAAGGTTTTTTCTTTGATTTTTATAAAAGGATGTTTGAAAAAATTTTACTTTTTCATTTTTAAAAAATGTTTTTAAATCTTCCTTTGTATTGATAAATGATGGATTGTCATAAAAAATAATTTTTATACTTCTTTTTTGACATTCTTTTTTTAATCTTTTTTCAATTAAAAAATCATCTGGATCAATTGTATGAATAGTTTCTATCTCTTTTGAAAGGTTTCTAATAAAATTTTTTATTTCAGAACTTTTATCTTTAGATTCTATATATCTAACATCATAACCTATTTTGATAAGATAATTTTCATAATGTTTCATAGTTGATCTATGAAAAATTAATTTTTGTTTATGAAAGTTAAATTGTTTAAAAAATAAGTACTCCTCAATTAGATAAATTGGGAATTCTTTTTTCAAAAACTGATTGTTTTCATGAAGTTGGTTTGGTAGAATAATTGATATTTCTTTCATTTTTATTTCTTCTGCATTTTTCTGAACAATATTTAACTTCTTTCCAGCAGTTTCTCCATTTTTTTCTATAAGAAAATGGTTTAAGGCAAACTATACATATTTTGAAGTCAAGTTTTTTTTTACCATTTTTTGGGTAATTCATTTCTTTTTGCATAAGGATACTTTGCTATTTTTTTTGTTGAGTAATAACTGTCAAGTCCAGATATACATACTGTATCTAATTCTTCAAATTTTAAAGATCCATCTTCTTCAATTAACTCATTTCTAGTTTTAATTTTTGTTACCCTACCAACTATTAAAATTGTATTATTAGAATTAATAGTAATCTCTTCTACCAATTTTAATCCAATCTTCACCTTGCTTTCTTTAACAAATGGAGCATAGAAATTATCGATATACATTTCTTCTAATGAACATTTTTCAAATTCTGATTCTTCATCTTTAAATTTAGCAGAAGTGTAATGAGCTTTTTTTATATTGTCTTTCGATATATGATTTATAGTAAAATATTTTGTGTCTATAATATTTTTGTAGGTATGTCTTGGTACGGTATTTGGTCTGGTTACAATACCGATAAGTGCAGGATTGGATCCAAGATGTATTACAGAAGAAAATATAGCTAAATTAGTTACTCCATTTTTTGATTTGGTGCCAATCAAATTAGCTGGTTTGTAACCTGTAATGCTATTGATAAGATTTAATCTAAAAACTTTATCTAATGATTTTATAGACTCTTCTGAGTAGGTCACAATTATATTTTTAATGTAGACATACCTGAATCAACCCGCATAATTTGGCCAGTTATTTTATTACTTTCTTTTGATATCAAAAAATTTGCTACAGCTGCAACATCATCAGCTTCACATATTTTTTTAAGTGGGTGACTATTAGAAATATTTTCTTCTATTTTTTCATTTCTTAAAATATTTTTTGCCAACTCAGTTTTGGTAATAGTTGGAGCAATACAATTTACACGAACAGTAGGTGCAAATTCAGCTGCTAATGATTTTGTAATACCCTCAATTGCAGCCTTTGCTGAGGATATAGATGCGTGAAAAGCCATACCTTTAGTTACTGCAACAGTACTGAATAGTACAATAGATGGATTTGATCCCTTTTTGAGTACATTTAAATACTTTTGTATTGACCGGACCGCACCTATAACATTAATTTCAAAATCATTTTTAAAATCTTCTTCTTTTAATTGAAGAAATGGTTTTAAAGTTATTGATCCTGGGCAGTAAACCAATGAATCAATAGAATCAATGTCTGGTAATTCATCTTTAAGAATATCAAGATTATACTCCTTGTAATTTTCATTGTTTACAGCAAGAGAATTTCTTGAAATATTTATACAATAATTACCAGTATTCAATTGATAATTTAGGATACTATTTCCTATACCTCTACTTCCACCTATTATTAATATATTTCTCATTTTTTAAATAATTTATTTAATTGTTTAGTTCTGAATTCAAAAATATTTTTTAATTGATATTTCACAATTTTACCTCCAAAAAATCTACCGATAAAACCAAGTGGTAATTTAAATTTTACAACATCATAAGCCCATAGTTTTTTATTCTTTTCTTCAAATTTATGTTCATGCTCCCAAAAACTAAAAGGACCAGATATTTGTTTATCTATAAATCCAAATGGTTTTTTAACATAAGTAATTTTTGTTGTCCAACCAACTCTGGTAAATGGAAATGGAGAAACTCTATATTTTATTATTAAGCCTTCGTACATAGTATTAAAATCTGTCAGAATTTCAAAATTCATATGCTTTGGAGTGATCTTAAATAAATTTTTTGGGTTCGAAAAAAATTGCCAACTCTTTGCTAAACTTGTATTAAGTTTTTGTTTTGATTTTAAATAGTAAAATCCAGATTTATATTTTATATTTATCATGAATCTTTATACTCTTTTTAAAAGATTTGGTTTACGTTTTTTAAATATTTTTTCTAATAAATCTAAACGCTATGATTAGAACAGTTTTGTTTTTGATTATTACACTTTTTGGTGTAGTTTCTTTATCATTTTATTATGACATTTTTAATGTCACTTTTTCTTTAGAACAGGAAGAAGCATTGTATGCAATGATTAAACTTTATTTATTTTCTGTAGCATATTGTTTTATTGTAAGTGAGCTAGCAGTAAATTATAGTCAAGTCGATAAATTTTGGAGTACAATACCAATAGCTTATGCTTGGTATTTTGCTTATGCAAGTGGAATGAATGATAGACTTCTGTTAATGGCTGTTTTAGTAACTGCTTGGGGAGTGAGATTAACATATAATTTCGGAAGAAAAGGTGGTTTCAGTATATATTTTTGGAAAGGAGAGGAAGATTATAGATGGGTAGAAGTTCGTAAAAGTATGGCTTTTTTGAAGGGTAGATTTACCTGGGGATTATTTAATTTATTTTTTATATGTTTTTATCAATTAGGATTAATTTTTTTATTCACTTTACCTATTTTAGCTGCATGGCAAGGAATGGATCAACCATTGTATTGGGCTGACTATCTTATTGCTCTATTAATGTTATTCGCCATTGTAATTGAGACAATAGCAGATGAACAACAATATAATTTTCAAACAGAGAAATATCGAAGAATAAATAATGGTGAAAAACTAGATGGAGACTATAAACTAGGATTTAGAACTACTGGATTATGGGCTTTATCAAGACATCCAAATTTTGCAGCTGAGCAACTTATATGGATACTATTTTATTGTTTTAGTGTATCCGCTACTGGTCTTTGGTTCAATTGGTCCGTAATAGGATCTATACTGTTAGTTGTATTATTTAAAAATAGTGCAGATTTTAGCGAAGGCATCAGCTCGCGAAAATATCCAATGTATAAAAAATACATTGAAAATGTTCCAATGTTTTTACCGCTTTTTGGACTAAACACAAAGTGGAAGGACTAAATATTATTTTCTAAATTCTTTATAAATCATGCTGGGTTGAATGCTCTTATTTTTTTGATATTTATCACTTACATAGGTTTTGTAATCTCCATTTAAACTGTGATAATAAATTTGGCATATTTCGATTTCAGGATATATTTTAATTGGTTGAACACAAAAAATCTCTAAAGTCCAATAGCCTTCAAATCCAACGTCTCCAAATCCAGCGGTTATATGTACAAATAACCCAAGTCTACCAATAGAAGATCTTCCTTCAAGCATGGGAACAAGATTTTGAGTTTTGGTATGCTCTTTTGTCCTTCCTAAGTAAAGTTTATTTGGCTTGAGGATTAAACCTTCATTTGGAATAATTAGACTTGAAGTTTTCAATTCTTTTTTCATATCAAAAACTTCGTCTTCATAATACATTAACTTTTTATGAAGTCTTAAATTATAACTATTAGGGTTAAGTTGATCTTCATTGAAAGGATCAATATGAATATCACTACCTAATCTTTTTTTTATTTCTAGTCCAGATAATATCATTATTATTATATTAATTTTTGAAGTAAAGCCTTGGTTGCAATTATGCCTTCGTGTGGATTCAGATAATTTCCTTTGCCTCCAAATAGATTTAGCATAGCTCCTTCATATTCTATAGCAATATAACCTTCATATGAAGACTGTTTTACAATAGTAATCATTTTTTCAAAATCTGTATTTATATCATTTCCTTTCTCATCAAATTCATGCGATTTAGCACTAATGCCTTTTGCAAATGGTAGGAGTTCCTCTACACCTTCATATTTGTCATATTGTTGATCACATGGTTTTGTTAGATTAGATAAATCCAACCGTTCTCTTTTCATACAAAACCCATGATTTCCGAAATCAGGAAGAGTACCTACAAATTCACTATTTACCTCTTTTATAACTTTAACCAACCATTTTGCATTTCCAGTTAATCCACCATGATTTTCAACTATTGTGCTTACGCCATATTTTGAACCAAAATCTGCTAATATTGATATGCTTTCAGCACTTGTTTTTAATATTTCTTCCTCTGATCCTACATCAGATTTTAAATTTACTCGAATAGAATGGCAGTTTATTTTTGATGCAACTTCAATCCAATGTTTATGAAATTCTATAGCCTTATTTCTTTCTTCTTTATTTAAGGAAGCTAGACTAGGTCCTGGCTCCATAGTTTGAATGTTAATATCATCTACAAGTATAATGGTATTTGAAACACCAAGATCTTTACTTTTTTGATTAAGATCATCAAGGAAATTTTTATTTTTTTCTTGATTCATAAATGCTATAGACCAATATTCTGCACCGTTTAATCCGTATGTATTTTTTACAATTTCTGGAAAATCTATTATATTAAATTTTCCAGCCATTAATAATGGAGCAAAAGAATAAGCTTGAAGTGATATTTTAAGATTGGAACTTTTTATTTTTTCTATACATGAAGAGAAAATAAATGGAGATGGAATCGTAGAAGTAAGAGATAATCCGAAAGAATATTTTAAACTATTTTTTATAAATTTTCTTCTATGATTTTCCATTCTATTTGCTTTTATTAGATCTGATAAAATTATTACTTTTTTAACTTATATTACAACATAATTTAATCTGATTATGAAAAACAAATCTATAATTTTTACAAAAAGACCAAAGGACTTTCCTACAAATGAAAATTTTTCAGTTCAAGATGATATTGTTCCAGTTCTTAATGATAATCAAATACTCCTCAAGACAGTTTATGTATCTGTAGATCCATATTTAAGGGGAAGAATGAATAATGTAAAATCTTATATTCCACCTTTTGAAGTAGGGGAGCCTATGAAGTCTACTATAGTTGCAGAGGTTATTGAATCAAAAAATAAAAATTATTCTGTTGGATCTCACTTATATGGCATGCTAGATTGGAAAACTTTTCAAGTTTCTGATGGAACTGGATTATTTCCTATCCCCAAAGATCTTGCGCCTCTTTCATCTTACCTTGGAGTGCTAGGAGTAACAGGCTTAACTGCATACTTTGGATTGTTAGAGATAGGTAAACCTAAAGAAAACGAAACATTATTGGTTTCAGGAGCTGCTGGAGCTGTTGGTATTACTGTTTCACAAATAGGAAAAATAAAAGGATGCAGAGTGGTCGGTATAGCTGGTTCAGATGAAAAAGTTGATAGGCTAAAAAATAAATTTGGATTAGATGCAGCAATAAATTATAAAAACAATAAAAATCTTTTAAATGAACTAAAAACTGCTTGTCCAAATGGAGTTGATGTATATTTTGATAATGTTGGCGGAGAAGTATCTGATACAGTTTTTTACCTTACAAATAATTTTTGTAGGATTCCTGTATGCGGTGCTATATCTCAATACAATCAACCAACTCTTCCAGTTGGACCAAGAAATAATCCTTTTATTATTAGTAGAAGAATAAAAATGCAAGGTTTTATTGTATTCGATTATTCAGATAAATATTTAGAAGCACAAATGCAGTTGGCAAGTTGGATGAAAGAAGGAAAAGTAACTTTAGAAGAAACCATTATAGAAGGATTTGAAAATATTCCAGATGCTTTTCTTGGATTATTTAATGGAAAAAATTTCGGAAAAATGATTGTTAAAATTTAAATTTGAATATTATGAAAAGAAAAATTAACGCAATATGGAAAGGAGATGGGGCTGATGGAACTGGGGTATTAACTGCACAAAGTGGTGCATTTAATAATATGCCTTATAGTTTTAAAACGAGATTTAAAAATGATGATGGTACTTTAGGAACGAATCCTGAAGAACTTATTGCTGCAGCCCATGCTGGATGTTTCAATATGAAATTGAGCTTTGTATTAAATGAGTCTGACTATAATCCGGAAGAATTAAATACAGATGCAGTTTTAACTTTTGAAGATGGAAAAGTAATTTCTATAGAATTAAATTTAAAAGCTAAAGTCCCTAATATAGATGAAGAAAAATTTCAAGAATTAGCAGAAGAGGCTAAAGAAAATTGTCCTATTTCTGGCGCATTAAATTGTGATATTATTTTGAAAGCGACTTTAATTTAATTTTTTTTTTATTATTTTCGCAGCATGAAAAAGATGTTTCTTTCTTTATTTTTATCATTTATTATATTACTTCCTACTATTATTGAAGTATCCGCACATTTATCAGATCATAATCATGAAATGTGTAATAAAGATGGAATCCATTTTCATGAAAACGAATTCGACTGTAGTACATGCTTAATAAATAAAATTAACTCTGAAGAGTACATAAACTTAACTCTTATATTATTCGAAACTGATGGTATAATTGATAATTATAAAATTGATTTGTATCATTATTCTGGAAATTTTCACTTAATTCCTTTATCTAGAGGGCCACCTGAAAATATATCATAATTCAATTATGAGGTTTTTTGTAACCTGAGATTTTAATCTCAAATACAATCTTTTTTTAAACTTAAATTTTTATACGATGAAATTACAATTAAAACAATACTATTTGTTTACATTATTATTTTCTATGATTTTTCTTTATTCGTGTGATGAGGATGATGCAGCACCGGCTGAAGAAAATGAAGAGGAAGTTATCACTGATATCAAGCTTATATTTACTAATAAAGCAGATGCAAATGATAAAGTTGAGGCTAAAGCAAAAGATCCTGATGGTGAAGGTACTAAGGAGCTTGAAGTTTCTGATGCAATTAGCTTAAAAGCCGCTACTTCATATACTCTTACTTTTGAGATTATGAATAATTTAGAAACTCCGGGAGAAGATATTGGAGAGGAAGTAAAAGAAGAAGGAGCTGAACACCAAATTTTCTTTTCTTTTACTGACGATGCTTTTTCAGATCCTGCAGGAAATGGAAATATTGATAATGCATCTGATAAGATAAATTATAAGGATACTGACTCTAACGGAAATCCTATTGGATTAATTACTGAATGGACTACTGGTTCAAATGCTGTTTCAAATGGTGAATTTGTTGTAAGACTACAACATCAGCCAGATGTAAAAACTAGTACTTCTACAGCTACAACGGGAGATACAGATTTTAATTTGAAATTTGTATTAAATATCCAGTAATTATTATGTAAAATACATAAGTATATTATATTAATACCGGCATTAATAATTATTAATGCCGGTATTTTTATTTTTAGTTTATCTCATAAACATAGGGTAAGTATGCTTATTTTTACATTATCTTAATGAGAATTTTATTTTTGCTTATTTCTTTTATTATAATAAATAGTAATATTTATTCTCAGAATGACTGTTCTCTTTCTGTAAATGGAAAAGTTTTAGATAATGAGACTAAGGAGCCTCTATCTAGTGTTTTGATTAGAGTTGATCAATCACAAGAATTTGCTATTTCTGATGAAGAGGGAAAATTTATTTTAGATAATTTATGCTCTTATAATTTTAAATCAATTATCACAAGAGTTGGTTATTATGATTCTATTTTCCAAATCAATGAAAAAAATGTAACGATATATTTATCTCAAGAAACTGTCGAACTAAATTCTATTTTGATTATTGATGAAAAAGAAGAAAATGTAGGAATTAGAAGTATATCTCAAAGATCGATTAATATAAAAGATAAAAATATTAATCCAACCCAATCTCTAGCAAATCTGATCAGTAGTATTGATGGAGTAACATTCTCTTCAGTAGGATCTAACGTTGAGATTCCTGTTATTCATGGATTATACGGTAATAGAATATTAGTTTTAAACAATTATGTTAAACATGGTTTTCAAAATTGGGGTAAGGATCATGCACCGGAAATTAATATATCCTCATCTGAAGTTGTAACTGTAATAAAAGGATCATCAGGGGTTCGGTTTGGACCAGAGGGTATTGGGGGAGCTATAATAATTCAACCTAATTTAATAAAATTGAATAATCCATTTTATTTAGACTTAGGTACTGGCTTTCAAAGTAATGGAAATGGTTATAATTTTAATTTTAAAACAGGTAAAGGGTATAAAAAATTTGGTTATTTTTTAAGTGCAGATTATATTAAAATTGGTGATAGACATGCCCCATCATACTCCCTTACCAATTCGGGAAAAGAAGAAAAAGCATTAAACCTTGGGATTCACAACCATTTAAACAATTTTGATATTAAAATGTATTATAGTTATTTAGATCAAAATTTAGCTTTATTAAGATCCTCTTTCTTCCAAAGTGGAGAGGCAATATCTAGGGCAATAAGTTCTGATGTTCCATTATTTATTAGACCTTTTTCATATAAAATTGATGAACCATATCAAGATGTGGCTCATCACTTTGCTAAAGCTAAAGTAGACTGGTGGTATAAAGAAGATGAAAAAATATCTCTAACATTTGGTGGACAATTAAATAAAAGAAAAGAATTTGATGTTAGAAGAAATGCTGAAAAACCTATAATAGATTTAGATTTAAATACATTTGATTATTTACTTGAATGGGACCACTCATTTGGTGAAGGTTCTGAGGGATTAGTTGGTATTCATTATTTTAATCAGGATAATGATAATAATCCAGGAACTGGTACTACTCCTTACATTCCAAACTATAATATCGATCGATTGAGTTTATTTATTTTAGAATCAAAAAAATTTGGAAAAAATTTAATTGAAGCAGGCGTACGATTTGATAACGAAACTAGTAGTGTGAGAGGAAGAGAAACCAATCAAAATATTTTTAGAGATAAATTCAGTAAATCCAATGTAACTTTTTCTATTGGATATCAAAATGAAGTTTCAGAAAGCTTTTTATTTAGATCAAATTTTGGTTCGGCATGGAGAACACCAAATATGGCTGAGCTATATACTTTTGGAGCTCATGGTTTTAAATCAACTTTTGGTCTTTTTAGATATTATATTCAGGATTCAAATTTTAATACAGACCGGGTTATAAAAATGGAAGAAAACTTAGTTTCATCTGAAAAAGCTTTCAAATTTATAAATGAGTTTGAAATAAATAAATATAAAACCAATTTAAAATTTACTTTATTTTCTAATTATATTTTAAATTATGTTTTTGAAAGACCTATTGGTATTTATGGGACAATTAGAGGTCCAATGCCTTATTTTATATATGATCAAGCTGATGTAATATTTTTAGGTTCAGATTTTTCTTTTAAAAGAGAAATTTCAAAAAAAATAACTTCTGATTTTGTTTTTAACTATTTATGGTCTAAGAATTTATTTAAGAACGAAAAATTAATTGACCAACCTCCGATCAGAATAAGCAATAATTTTATTTGGAATATAAACTCTTTTTGGAAAATAAATTCTTCAGAAATTTCCCTTTTACCAAGTTATACATTCAAACAATTTCAGGCGCCAATTGCCATTTCTCCTAAAGATTTAATTGATGGATCAATTAGTATAAATCAAGATTCTGAAATTTTTGATTTTAAAGATGCCCCGGATGGATATTTATTGTTGGATCTTTCATGGAAAGTCAATGTAAATGATTTATCTTTTTCTTTCATGGTTAAAAATCTATTGAACAAAAAATACAGAAGCTATTTAAATCATATGAGATATTTTGCAGACGAGGTAGGAAGAAATTTTATATTTAATCTCTCTTATTCATTTAAATAGAAATAAACTGCGATAAACAAATAAAAACCAAAAATATTCCACTTAAAATTTCTAAAGCTCTTAGGTGTAAAGTTGAGGATTTATTTAAGTTACCTTAGAAACAGTATTATACTATTTTTATATTTATCTTGCAAAAATAAAAAATGAAAAAATTTTTCTTTTTATTGATTCTTATTTTATCATTTCAAACCTCTTATTCCCAAGTTTTTTTATCTGGATATATTCAGGAGAATGGGTCAGAGGAAAAGCTTCCCTTTGCAAATGTTTTTATTAGTGAATTGGATTTAGGAACTACAACTAATGAAAACGGATATTTTACATTAAATGGAGATATAAAAGAAGGAATGGTTATTTCGGCAAGTTATGTTGGGTACAAAACTGAGTCAATTACTATTACAAACCAACTTCTAAGTAGTCCAATAGAAATAAATTTAGTTGCTTTAACTTCAACTTTAAATGAGGTTGTTATTGCTGCAAATTCAAATAAGTTTTTACAGACTAACACTGAAATTAGTAGACATCAAATTTCAACAAAACAAATTAATTTGATGCCAAGTATTGGGGAGGTAGATATATTTAGATCTTTACAATTACTACCAGGTGTAAGTGGTACTTCAGAAAGTACTTCAGGATTGCATATTAGAGGAGGTACTCCTGAACAAAATTTAGTTCTTTTGGATGGAATCAAGGTTTATAATGTTGAACATTTTTTTGGTTTTTTTAGTGCATTTAATGCTAATGCTATAAAGAGTGTGGACCTATATAAGGGCGCTTTTCCTGCACGATATGGAGGTAGGTTGTCAGGGGTGATTGATATGATTGGAAGAACTGGAAGTTTTAACGAAATAAAAGGTCAAGTTTCTGCAAATTTGTTAAGTGCAGGAGGAAGTATAGAAATACCTTTTAAAAATAAATTTAGTTTACTAATAGCAGGAAGAAGATCATTTACAGATCTACTTAAAACATCTTTTTTTGAAAAGCTATTTAATCAATTTGAAGATGATAGTGGAAACATTGAAGAGTTAGAAGAATTTGTGCCTTCTTTTAATTTTTTTGATTTCAACTCAAAGCTTTCCTATAAGCCATCAAACAAAGATCTAATTACATTTAGCTATTATAAAGGACAAGATAATTTGGATGAGATAAGTTCTACAGACCGTTTAATTTATCCAGACATTGGTCCAGAGAAAATAAATATTCTTGGAGATGTTTCTAAAATATCAAAATGGGGTAACGATGGATATGGTTTTAAATGGTCTAGGCAATGGAATCCTAAATTTTATAATGTATTAAATATCTCATATTCAGAATATTTTAATAATAGAGATGATAATTATTCTGTAAATGTAAACATACCTGATACCGATTCTACCATTTTAGATTTTAAATTAAAGTTGATACAAAAAAATAATGTCAAAGATTTTACAGCCAGATACGATGGTGAGTTTGTCTTACGTAAAAATAATAACTTAGAATTTGGATTAGAATATACAAAATCATCAGTTGATTATACTTTTGTTAGAGACGATACACTAAATCTTATTACTACTGATCAAGATTCAAAATTGTATTCATATTATTTATCATATAATTTGAATTCAGTTAAAAATCTTAAAATAAAGTTAGGAATGAGAGGGAATAGATATGATTTTAATAAAAAAAATTATTTTTCTCCAAGAGCTAGTTTAGACTATAAAATATTTGAAAATCTAAAACTTAAGTTGGGTTACGGAGCTCATTATCAATTTGTCAAAATGATTTTAGGTGAATCTGTAACATCAAGCTCTAGAGATTTTTGGCTTTTAGCAAATGGCGAAGATGTGAAAATTGGTAAGGCAACGCATTATGTTGCTGGCATTTCTTACGAGAGAGATGCGTGGCTAATCGATGTTGAGGGTTTTTATAAGGAACTTGAAAATTTGACTGAATTTTCTCTACGATACCAATCTAGCAACCTAAGGTCTTTGTTTTTTAATGGATCGGGGGAGGTTAAAGGTTTTGAAGTTTTATTACAAAAAAAGATAGAAAAATATACAGGTTGGATTTCTTATACCTACACAGATGTTGAGCATTTATTTCCATTATTAAATGAAGGAAAAAAATTTCCAGGTAGAAATACCCAAAAAAATGAATTTAAAATATTTAATAACTACGAGATAAATGGTTGGAATTTTTCAGTTTCTTTTATATATGGTTCTGGTCAACCATATACTGAGCCGTCTTATAAGTATAATATCAACCTACTTGATGATTCAAAGTTATCATTTATTGGAGTAGGGCCGAAAAATGGATCCCTTCTTCCTGATTATCATAGAATGGACATTGGGGTTCATCATATATTTACTTTTAATGGTACAAAAGGCGATATTGGCTTGTCAATATTTAATATTTATAATAGAGCAAATGTATGGTATTATGAATACGACTTTAACCAAGAACCAGTTTTAAAAACTAGAGTAAAATATCTTGGATTTGTTCCAAACATAAATTTAAAATTTGAATTTTAATAATGAGAAATCATCTTTATTTTTTACTAATATTTTTCCTTTTTTCTTGCGATGAAGAAACCTCTATTGAAGATAATTTTGTAGTGGAAGCATTTTTATTTCAAGGAGAACCTATTGATGATGTTAAAGTTTTTAAAGCAAAATTGTATAATAGTTCAGATACAACAGAAGAAGTTATTTCAGATGCAAAAGTTAAAATCATTTATGATGGAGATAATTATGAATTAGATTATGATGTAAATTCAATGAAGTATGTTTATAATAATAATGATTTGAATATTATATCAAATAAACAGTATGGCCTTGAAGTAACAGTAAATGATAGAACAGCTACTTCACAAACTTCTGTTCCAACAAAACCCATTGGTTTATTATTATCAGAAAATAAAATAATAATTCCCGAGTTAGTTCTTTCACGAGCTCTTCCAACCATTCTCGCAAATTTGTATGAAAATGCTAGAGCAAAAATATCTTGGGATAATCCTAATAATGAATATCATTATTTAACTATAAAATATATGGGTGATTCTGAAAATCCGATATTCTCAGATGAACTACCAGCTGGTGTTGGTAATTTTTTTGAAAACTTTTCAATAGTTTCTGAGCCAACAAAAGATAAAGAATATAGTATAATTGGTTTAAGTTTAAAAAACTATGGTAGATATAAAGTTTCTTTATTTAAGATCAATCAAGATTATGTAAGCCTATTTGAAAATCAAGAACAAGATAGTAATGAACTTAATGAGCCTCCATCAAATATTATAAATGCATTTGGTGTATTTTCAGCTTTTGCAAGTGATACTACTTCCTTTGAAATTGTAAAAGAGTAAAAAAATTATTCCATAACAATTATATCTACACCTTTATCTCTTAAAGAATTCAAAGTGTTTTTTAAGTTTTCATTTTTTAAGTTTTCAAATTGCTCTCCAACTTTATCTAAGCGAGATTTTAATAATTTATGTACCTCATGATATGAATCTGCAGGTTTAAAATCAGATATTTGAACATTATTAGCTAAGTAAGCTAATTTTTCTCCTATCATTTTTTCATATCTAACTTCATCTTGACCTGTTCCAGTAGTTTTTAACTGTGTAAGTTGCTTTTCAAGTTCTAAAAATTCGGATTCTAATATATCGACTAATGAAATTAACTCTTCTTCATGATTTGTATTTTTAAGCATGGCCTTAAGATCAAGGAGTTGCCTTCTAACTACTTCAATCGAGTTAATATAATGAACAGCAAGATTTATATCATCATAAATTTCTGTTACTAACTGATTTTGAAGCATTATATCTTCTGTAGTTCCTTCTGAGTGAGGATCTTTTATTACTTCTAAAGATTTAGTCATAGTATTGTCACCTGATTTTAAAGTTATATTATATGTTCCTGGAGGAGATAATATTGAAAAATTATATGGGGCTTTTCTTTCTCTATTTTTATCAAGTGAAACCCAATCTGCGTATAATGGTTTTGTTCTAAAAACGATATCATCCGTTTTTTCACCAGAGAAATCCCACCATAATCTGTTTATGCCTTTGTTTCCTTTATCTTTTATCGTTTTGATCGTATCATTTTTTTGATTTGTGATTATGATTTCTATATCATCTTGTTTTTCTTTTAGCCAATAATTTATAGATGCTCCATTAGGAGGGTCTTGACCGGTAGATGCCTCAGGAAACATTTGAAGACTACTTGTGACATTTTGAAATCTATATGATGGTTTTATATCAAATAGATGTGATGCTTTCTTTTCAATAGTTTCATCAAGTTGTTGTAAAGGAGATATATCATCTAAAATCCATATTCCTCTTCCATATGTTCCAATAACAAGGTCATTGAAATGTTCTTGAATTTCCATCCAGTACATAGGAGAATGGGGAAGGTTAGACATAAGACTTTGCCAATTCTCTCCATCATCATTAGAAACATACAATGCATTTTCTGTGCCAAGATATAATAGACCTTCTCTGACTGGATCTTCTTTAATACATCTAGTATAACTTAAATTTCCAGGTTTAATTCCATTAGTTATTTTTTTCCATGATTTACCAAAATTTTCGGTTTTATAAACATATGGTTCAAAATTTCCGATCTGATGAAATTCTATGGTTAAATAAGCTTTTCCAGCACTCCATTTAGATGCATCAATATTTCTAACAACACCTAACTTTGGAAGATTAGGAATATTTTTTGTTACATTATTCCAAGTTTTTCCATTGTCTTGGCTGATGTGTACTAGACCATCATTTGTACCTGCCCATAAGACCCCTTTTTGTACTGGAGATTCATCAAAGGCATAAATAACATTTGCATATTCAACTGCTATGTTATCCCCAGTTAATCCACCAGAAAACCCCTGCATGCTTTTATCATTTAATGATAAATCAGGACTAATAACTTCCCATGTTTGACCATCATTTGTTGTTCTATGGACATGTTGACTTGTAACATAAATTGTTTTATTATCATGGGGTGAAATTAATACAGGAAATGTCCATTGAAATCTGTACTTAAGTAGAGAGGCATGACTTCCAGCAGTAAATTCAGGCCACACTTCCAGTTGTCTATATTGTTTTGTATTTTCATTATATCTAGTAACAATTCCACCCAATGGACCGTATCCAGATGCACTAGACCAAATAATATCTGGATTTTTAGGATCTGCAGTTGCAAAACCACTTTCTCCTCCACCAATTTCTCTCCACATTCCTGATTGAATCATTCCTGGACCAAACCAATTTCCTGTTCTTGATCTACTAGGCCCTTTCATTGAAGGACCATCTTGTCTATTAGTTAATACATTATATGGAACATTGTTATCCGTTGTTACATGATAAAGTTGTGCTATGGGTAAAAATGTTCTATGCCATGACTTCCCTCTGTTTTGCGAGATTGAGATTCCCCCATCACCAGCTACAGCCATTCTATCCCCGTTATGTGGATCTATCCACATCTCATGATGATCCCAGTTCGGGGAGGAAAGTTGAGGTCTATTTTCTAAGGAAATTCCGCCATCTATACTAGAAAAAAATCTATTACTCATAAAATATACTTCATTAGGATTATCTGTAGAAGCAGCTGTTCTAGTGTAGTATGCTTGCCTTCCCCCAAGGTTTCTATTCGAGTTAATCAATTTAAAAGTTTTTCCATTATCATCTGATCTCCACAATTCACCTGATTCTGTTTCTTTTCCCATATAAGGGACACCGTCACCTGTTTCAATTAATGCATACAATCTATCAGGACTAGCTGGAGTCATTGCAAGAGCAATTTTACCAACATCTTTATTGGGTAATCCATTTCCTTTGAGTCTTTTCCAAGTATCTCCACCATCTACAGATTTAAATAAACCACTTCCAGGTCCACCACTTATTCTTCTCCAAGTTTTAAGATCAAGCTGCCACGCTCCAGCGAATAAAATTCTAGAATTATCTGGGTCCATTACTATATCTGAAATTCCTGTGTTATTGTCTATGTAAAGAACATGTTTCCATGTTTGTCCTCCATTATCACTCTTAAAAACCCCTCTTTCTTTTTGTGGAGCATACGCATGCCCTAGTGCTCCTACATAAATTAAATTTCTATTTTTAGGATGCACTACAATTCTGCTAATTCTTCCTGAATTTTTTAATCCAATATGTTTCCAAGTATCTCCACCATCTTCAGACTTATACACTCCATTACCAATAGACACATTGGATCGAATTGAACTTTCACCGGTTCCTACATATATTGTCATGGGATCGGATGGGGCAACAGATATTGATCCAATAGAATGAACTTCTTGACTATCAAAAATTGGTTTCCAATTTAAACCACCATCTTTTGTTTTCCATACACCTCCAGATGCAGCTCCTACATAATAAGTCATTGGATCATTTGGAACACCAGCAACAGTTGTAAGTCTGTTTCCAATAGGGCCGACATGTCTAAATTTCATATCTTTTATAATTTCTTTATTTATCGTTTGAGAATGCAATGACATAGAACATAAAATGCCAATAGCTATATAAAGTATAATTTGATTTTTCATTTCAAGTTAATTTTAGTTGATTCTTAAATATAGAATAAAAATAAAATAAAAGTAAATTAGATTTACAAATTAATTTTTTTGTAAAAATGGATTCAAAGCTTACTGTAATAATTGTAAATTATAAGTCTTGGAATTATTTGTCCAAGTGTTTAAATAGTCTCATTGAACAAGATTCTGAAACACCAAATATTGTTGTAGTTGATAACTTCTCGAATGATGGTAAAATACAGAAATTTGAATCACAGTATAAATCAGTTAAATGGATAAAATTAAGTTATAATTCTGGATTTTCTACAGCTTGTAACATTGGAGCTAAACATGCAAAGTCTTCTTGGATACTATTTTTAAATCCAGATTCAATTGTTCCAAAAGATTGTTTTAAAAAGTTAATTCCTTTTTGTGAAAGGAATAAGGAATTAAAAATTATTTCAATAAGATCTAAAAATGCTTATTTAAATAAATCATTTTCTCATGGCTTTTATTTTAACTTTTGGACAGTAACCAATTTTATTAGACAGTTTTATATTCTATTAAATAAAAGTAATATAGAGATAAAAAAAATTGATGGTAAAAAGGTAATCATGATAGGTTGGGTTTCAGGATCATTTCTTTTGATAAGGAAAAATGATTTTAAATCTATAGGTGGATGGGATGAGGATTTTTGGATGTATGCTGAGGATATGGATATTTGTAAAAGAGCTTATGAAAAAGGTATGTTTCCCTGTGTAATTTATGATTGGGATTATTACCATATGCACGGTGGTTCTTCAAGAAAAAATAAAAAAATTAAATTAATCACAAAATCAGAATTGATTTGCTCCAAACATATTTTTATTGATAAGCATATTAAAGGAGTTGAAAAAAAACTAAGTCACTTTCTTCTAATTTTTGTTACAACTTTTGGATTGATATTTTTATTTCCATTTTCTAGTTTTCATAGATCATTATTGTTTCGGCTTATAAAATATTGGAGTGATAGTTTAAAATCTAATTCCTGGAAATCTTTATATAGAAAAAAAAATTAGATTTATTTTTTTGAATGCCAATAAGCTAGACCAATAAATAGTGCTTGAAATGGGAGTCTCCATATTGCAACTTGTTTACTTACGCCTAATCCTTGTTGAGCAATTTCACTCTGAGCTAGATAAATGTTTGCAGGAAAAACAGCTATTAGAAGTAGTATAATTCCCCATGATGTATAAGATCTATATTTTGGAAAGATTAATAGAAGGCCTAATAATATTTCAAAAAATCCACTTATGTAAACTAGCTCAAGTTGATAAGGTAAGAATGGAGGCATTATATTTAAAAAATATTCTGGATCTAAAAAATGTTGTACGCCTACACGAACGTAGAAGATGGACATTAATAGAATTGTAAATAGTTTAAATATTTTCATTCAAACAAATTTATATTTTAAATTGTATATCATTTATTTTTTAAATTCGTAATTATAATATGAGAAAATTAACAATTGTTTTTCTATTCAGCTTAAGTTTTTTTACATACTCTCAAGATGCTAATAATATTTTAAAAAAATCTGAGGAAAAAATTAGAGGAGTTAAGTCATCTTACACTGAAATGATTATTACTGTTGTAAGACCAAAATGGAAAAAAGAGATGACGATGAAAGGTTGGTCAGTAGGGGAAGATTATTTTACTTCAGTAATTATTACACCAGCAAAGGAAAAAGGAACAGTATTTTTAAAAAGAGAAAATGAAGTTTGGAATTATGTTCCATCAATAGAAAGAACCATAAAACTTCCTCCTTCTATGATGATGCAAAATTGGATGGGTACTGATTTTACAAATGATGATCTTGTTCAGAGATCGTCTATTACTGATGATTATACAAATACAATTATAGGTGAAGAAACTATTGATGACTTAGATTGTTGGATAATACAATTGATTCCTAAAGAGGATGCTCCTGTAGTGTGGGGGAAGTTAATAATGTGGATAGATAAGAATGATTATATGCAGTTAAAAACTCAATTTTTTGATGAGTATGATGATATGGTTAATGTGATGAATTCTAAAATAATTAAAAACTTTGGAGGAAAAAAATTACCTTCAGTTATTGAATTTGTACCAATAGAAAAAGAGGGAAATAAAACAATTGTTGAAAGGTTGATATGGATGTTTGATATTGATATAAATGAAAGATTCTTTATGCCAAACTATATGAAAAACCTAAGATGATATTAAAAATAGCTTGGAGAAATATTTATAGAAATAAAAAGAGAAGTTTAATAACCATTACTTCAATTTTTGCTGCATTGTTTCTTATCATATTAATGAGAGCTCTTCAATTTGGTTTTTATGATAAGTTAATTGAGACTGTCGTCGAATCGTATGCAGGCTATGTAGAAGTTCATGCAGATGGTTTCTGGGATAATCAGAATTTAGATAACTCTATGGAAGTTGACCAAAGCCTAATAAATGATATAAAATCTATTGAAGGTGTTGACAATATTGTGCAAAGACTTCAAACTTTTTCATTGATCTCAATGGGTAATAAGACCAAAGGTGGAGTAATAAATGGAGTTAATATATCTGATGAACAGAAAATAACAGACTGGAATAAAAAAATGATTTCAGGAACATTTAAAATTAAAAAGAATGAAATTATTATAGGAAAAGGTATTGCCGAGTATTTTGACATAAAAGAAAATGACACGCTTATTCTTTATGGCCAAGGATATAGAGGAATGATGGCAGCTGGAAAATATCCTGTGAAAGGAGTAATAGATTTAAAAAACCCAAATCTAAATAAACTTGGTGTATTTATGAATATTGAGACAGCGAGAAATTATGTTTCTTCTGATGAAATATCAACTCACATTATAGTAGATAAAAAACAGTATTATGATGAAGAAAAAATAGCAAATGACCTTACTCAAGTATTATCAAAAGATTATGAAATTATGACGTGGAAAGAAACACTTCCTGAGATTGAACAAACAATTACTGCTGATAGCGCGGGAGGAGTAATTATGGCTTTTATTCTTTATATAATTGTTGTTTTTGGAATGTTTGGTACTGTCTTAATGATGACTGAAGAGAGAAAGTATGAGTTTGGAGTATTAATTTCAATAGGAATGAGTAGAATAAGACTATTTGGCATTATTTTAATTGAGACTATTATCTTGTCTATGATTGGTGTTTTTATCGCAATATTAATTACTTATCCTATAACTTATTATTATAACTTAAATCCAATTGATATGGCTACTTTAATGGGAGAGGGTGCTAATGACATGATTGAGGAGATGGGTTTTTCACCACTAATGCCTATGTCAATCGAATGGGATATTCCTTTAACGCATGCTTTAGTTATTTTTATTTTCTCGTTGCTTATATCTATATATCCTGCAATAAAAATATCTAAGTTAAATCCTGTAAAATCTATGAAATTATGAATATTTTAACCCTTATTAAGATATCATGGAGGAATGTTTGGAGAAATAAATTAAGAAGTTTTGTTGTTATCATATCTGTTGTATTTGGTTTACTTGGTGGGATCATAATTATTGCTATGTCCTATGGTTTGAATGAGGAGAGAATGAATAATGCTGTTGAAACTTATTTGTCTCACATTCAAATCCATAATAAATCTTTTTCAGAAGAATATAATATAAAATACACTATTGATAATCTTGAGGGTATAGAGAACGCTATAAATAATGATATTAGAGTTGTATCTTATTCAAAGAGAATAATATTAAATGGAATGCTTTCTAATTCAAATGGATCTTATGGGATTCAGGTTAAGGGAGTAGATCCTATTGAAGAAGTAAAAGTTACAAATACGTATGAAAAGATAATTGAAGGAGAGTACTTTAAATCAGAAAAGGACAATACAATTCTTGTAGGAAAAAAATTAGCAGATAGATTAAATTTAAAATTGAAATCAAAAGTAGTTATTACCTTCCAAGATGAAAATTATGAATTAACATCTCTTCTTTATAGAGTTGAAGGAATATTTAGATCTGGTAATTCAAGATATGATGAAGCCAATGTGTTTGTTAAAAATAATAGTATTACAAAAAATCTACCTAATTTTTCAGGTTATCACGAGATCCCCATTCTTTTAACAGACATTGAATTAAGGAATCAAGTAAAGAATGATTTGGTATCTAAAAATTCCAATAATTTGATTGAGGGATGGGACGATATATCTAAAGATCTCGCATATGCTAATGAAATGCTTGCAGCTGTATTATATATTTTTATGATGATTATTTTATCAGCTCTTTCATTTGGTATAGTTAACACAATGTTAATGGCAATTCTTGAAAGGAGGAAAGAGATAGGCATGCTAATGTCTATTGGCATGAGTAGATTTAAAATTTTTTTAATGATATCTTTTGAAACAATGTTTTTGTCTATAGTAGCACTTCCTATTGGCTTAATTCTTTCATATTCAATAGTAGAATATTATTCTGTAGTAGGAATTGATTTAAGTATTGTTGAAGCAGGGCTTGAAAATTTTGGTGTAGGAACTAGGCTTTATTTCAAAGTTCCAAATCAAGAATATTTTATAGTTGCCATTATGGTTTTTGTAATATCAATTATATCTTCAATATTTCCATCAGTAAGAGCATTGAAAATTAATCCTGTGGAAGCAACGAAAACTATTTAAATTTGTTAATTATGATTGAGACAAAAAACTTATCTAAAATTTATAATCCAGGAAAATTTGAAGTTAAGGCTGTCAATAATATAAGTGCCTTATTTAAAGAGGGGGAGTTTACTTCAGTAGTAGGTCCATCTGGATCTGGTAAGACAACTTTTTTAAATTGTGTAGGGGGTCTTGATCAACCTACTTCTGGTGAAGTTATCATTTCTGGTGAAAATATAACTAAATTGTCCGGAAGTAAAATAATTAATTACAGGTTAAACAATATTGGCTTTGTCTTTCAAGCATACAATTTGATCCCTGTTTTATCAGCTAAAGAAAATATTGAGATGATAATGCTATTGCAGGGTGTTGATGAAAATAATAGAATTTCAAGAACAAATGAATTATTAAATCAAGTTGGATTATATGAAATGAGAAATAGAAGACCATCTCAATTATCTGGTGGTCAACAACAAAGAGTTGCAGTAGCAAGAGCTTTGGCATCTAAACCTAAATTTATATTAGCAGATGAACCAACTGCTAATTTAGATTCAAAATCTACTTCTAATTTATTAGATATCATGAGTCAATTAAATGAAGCTGAGAATATTACTTTTATTTTCTCTACTCACGATCAAAGAGTAATTGATAGAGCTAGAAGAGTTGTAACTTTGGAAGATGGAAAAATTGTTAATGATAATAAAAAATAGTTTTTTAATATTTTTTCTTTTTTGCTTTCAGATAAACGCTCAAGAAAAAAAATCAGAATTTACTATTAAAGGATACATTAAGTATTTGCCATCATATTTAGATTATGATAATAATTCTAATTCTGAAATAAATCAATTAATTCATAATAGAATAAATTTAAAAGGCTATTTCAAAGAACATTTTTCTATAGGTTTTGAATTAAGAAGTAGGATGGTTTTCGGCGATAATATAAATATTTCAAATGACACCGGCATAATTGATTTATCAAATTTTTTTGTTGATAAACCAAAATTTAAGCTCCATTCTATGATTGACAGGATGTGGTTTAAGTATCAAAAAAATAAAATAGAAATTAGCATTGGAAGGCAAAGAGTAAATTGGGGAATTAATACAATTTGGAATTCTAATGACCTATTTAATGCATATAATTTTATAGACTTTGATTATATAGAGAGGCCAGGTTCTGATGTGATAAGATTTATTTATAACGGTGATAATCTTTCAAGCTTAGAATTTGTATATAAACCTAATCTAAACAACTTAGGAGTAATTGCTGCACTGTATAAAATAAATAAGATAGGTTACGATTTTCAATTTTTTGGAGCTAATTATTATGATCAAGATTTTGTATTGGGTGGAGGATGGGCAGGTAATATACGAAATGCTGGATTTAAAGGTGAGGTTAGTTATTTTGTAACAAAGAATCCGATTCCTAATGATAACTCATTTAGTTTATCTACATCTTTTGACTATTCTTTTAAAAATGGAATTTATATTTTAGGATCGTATTTATTTAATTCTAAGGGTGTATCAAATTCTAATATTTTTAACTTAGGCGCTATAAATGAAAATGTTTTATCTCCAAAAAACTTAATGCCTTCTAAAAATTCATATATGATTCAAATATCAAAACCTATATCACCAGCAATTAATTCTTCTTTGACATTTCTTTACGGACAGGGTATTAATTTTTTATATATTTCACCTAATATTTCATATGATATTAATTCTGATTTTGATTTAAATTTTATCGGTCAATTATTTTATGCAGATGTCAATGGGAATTTTAAAAGTATTATGAATGGAATTTACCTACAATTAAGATACAGCTTTTAATATCCATTTTGAATTTTCCAAATATCATAATCAGCCTGATTAACGGAATATCCCCAATGAAGTAAAGATTGTCTAACGCCCCTCGAGAAACTATGATCGTCAACTGTTGTATTTTTATCAAAAATTTTTCTATAAATATAATTTCTCCATCTTCCTCTTTTGCCACAAAAATTACTCCATCTTTTTATTTGTCTTTGATCGTCTTCAGTTCTTCTACCAAGGTAATATCTACAATACCATTGAAACCATCCTCTTGGATCTTGAGGATGAATCCACCCTTTATTTTCCCATTCATGCTGATCTTGACCTGATTTTATTTTAAAAAAATTAACATTTTTATTGTATTTATCAGATAAATAAAAGTTTTCTGGAACACCTTTAAACCAGTCTGAGGGAAATTCTCTAAAATCTATTTTAATATTATTGGATGAATTAAAATAAATTCCTCCAAATGAACCCATTCTTATTATCTCTTTAGGGCTTAAATTAGGGTGAAAAATCATTCGTCTTTTAATGATTCAATTTCTTTTAGAACTTGATTAGCTTCGAACATTTTTTCATCACTCTCTTTTCTGCTGACAGTTGATAATTTAAATGATTCTTTGAGAAGTTTATTGTATTTATCTAATAACTTCTCTTTTCTACTTTTCTTTTTAAATAATCCAAACATAAATTATGTAAACGAAAATAATTTTAATAAGTTTAATTGTTAATCTTAATTTAAATATTAATGTTCAAAAATTATTCAAAGTCATTTTTTATATTCATTTTATTTTTCATTTTATATCCAAAATTAGTTTCTGCGATATCTTTAGGTTATTCAATAACTCAAAAAGATTCAATTTTATTTGATTTAATTATTAAGAACGGTTTCATATATGATGGATCAGGAGGAGTACCTTACAAAGGTGATTTAGCTATAATAAATGATAAAATTGAGTTTATAGGGGATGCGGGTGGTTTAAAATCAAAAAAAATAATTTTTGCTGATGACAAAGTAGTGTCTCCAGGATTTATCAATATGCTTAGTTGGGCAGTTGATGATCTTATAATTGACGGAAGATCTCAAGGAGATATACGGCAAGGTGTTACACTGGAAGTTTTTGGTGAAGGTGTTTCAATGGGTCCTCTAAATTCAGAAATGCAGAAGGATCGAACAGCTAATGGTTTAGGTATTGGCGAAGTAGATTATGATTTGAATTGGGTTACGCTTGGTGATTACTTGCAGTTTTTAGAAAATAAAGGAGTATCACCTAATGTTGCTTCGTTTGTTGGAGCTACAACTTTAAGGGTTCATCAAATTGGATATGAAGATCGTCCTCCTACAAAACAGGAATTGGATTCTATGAAGTTGTTAGTAAGGCAAGCAATGGAAGAAGGAGCAATGGGTATAGGTTCCTCTTTAATTTATGCACCAGCATTTTATGCTTCCACTGATGAATTAATTGAAATATGTAAAGTAGCTTCGGAGTATGGTGGAATATATACTTCCCATCTTAGAAGTGAAGGAAATAGATTTTTAGAAAGTGTAGATGAGTTTTTAAAAATTGCATCCGAAGCAAATATAGATTCTGAGATTTATCATTTAAAAGCAGGAGGAAAAGAAAATCACTACAAATTAGATTTGGTAATTAAAAAAATAGATTCTGCTAGAGCAGCTGGGTTAAATATAACAGCTGATATGTATACCTATACTGCTGGCGCTACTGGTTTAGATGCATCTATGCCTCCATGGGTTCAGGAAGGTGGATATTCTGAATGGAAAAAAAGATTGCAAGATCCTGAAATTAGAAAGAAAGTAGTTAAGGAGATAAATACTCCA
This sequence comes from uncultured Marinoscillum sp., assembly GCA_902628365.1. Lineage (GTDB taxonomy): Bacteria > Bacteroidota > Bacteroidia > Cytophagales > MED-G16. The sequence goes on from CACOMW010000002.1 coordinate 76,761, forward strand.
ACTGATGAGTGGGAAAATTTATATTTACAGGCAGGTTCACCAAAAAATTTAATTCTCATTGGATTTGCAAACCCTGATTTAAGATATTTAACTGGCAAAACACTAGATGAGGCTTCTAAAATTTTGAAAAAAGATCCTGCCGAAACAATGATTGATTTAGTAATTGAAGATGGAAGTAGAGTGGGAACAGTTTATTTCATTATGTCAGAGGAAAATATAAAGAAAAAAATTGCTTTGCCTTGGATGAGGTTTGGCTCAGATGCTGGTTCGATGACACCTGAAGGAAAATTTCTAGAATCTAACACACATCCAAGAGCCTATGGAAATTTTGCTAGATTACTAGGCAAATATGTAAGAGACGAAAAAGTTATTTCTTTAGAAGAAGCTATAAAAAAATTAACATCTAATCCTGCAAAGACTTTAAAAATTAAAAATAGAGGTTTATTAAAAAAAGGATATTATGCAGATATTGTAATTTTTGATAAAGATAAAATAAAAGACTTTTCAACTTTTTCAAATTCTCATCAGTTTAGTACTGGTGTGATTCATGTTTTTGTAAATGGAACACAAGTACTTAAAGATGGTGAGCATACAGGAGCTTTACCAGGTAGATTTATAAAAGGTCCAGGTTATAAAAAATAAATTTATTTGAAATTTGGAAATTCTATTTTGTTTTTAACTGATGGGTCTTTATCTCCAAAATAGATAACATCGCAATTACAATTTACTTCAACATATTTATCAATTATTTTTATAGTTTTTCTGTCAAAGTAACTTAAAAAAAAGATTCTTTCTTTTAAATGAATTATGCCATCTGCAGGTAATACATTTCCTGATTTTCTTACAGCAGTCCTCGCATCTTCAACACATAGCATGATATCCCAACAAGCTCTTTGTTTTTCTTTACAACTTTTTAGTAAAAACAAAATGCATAAAAGAAATAATATTTTTTTATTTAATGAGTTCATTATTATTTTGCTAAAATAAAAAATGATTTTATATATTGTGTTGATATGGACTTTCTAATTGATAATTATTTTTTTGTTTTGTTATTTTTATGGGGCATTCCTAGCACATACTTTAGAAGTAATTTCAGAAAAATAGTTTATCAAACGGACGATTGGAAAATTAATATCAAGCCGGTTTTTATTAAAGAGTTAAAAGCACTTTTTTTTAATATATATCCAGATAACAAAAATTATTTAAAACAAAGGAATCTTTATAGATTTTATCTTATTATTTATATTGCTTTATTTCTTATTTATATGATCTATTATTAACAAACTATATTGAATATAGGATGGATTTTATATATATTTTTTTTATCCTTGTAATCCTTTTTAAACATTTGCTATGAAAAACTTATTTATTACTATTCTTTTAATTTTTCCTAATTTATTGTTTTCTCAAAAAATTGATTTTATCGAATATAATTTGGATAATGGAATGCATGTAATTCTTCATAGAGATGCAAGTGTACCATTAGTTGTAACGTCAGTTATGTATCATGTTGGAGCTAAAGATGAAGATCCGGAAAGAACAGGTTTTGCTCATTTTTTTGAACACCTTTTGTTTGAGGGAACTAAAAATATTCCCAAAGGAGAATTTATGAAAATTGTTGAGCGAAATGGAGGCTCATTAAATGCTAATACCAGTAATGATAGAACATATTATTATGAGTTTTTTCCTTCAAATAAACTTGAATTGGGTTTATGGTTGGAGTCAGAAAGATTGATGCATCCAGTTATTGATCAAATAGGAGTGGAAACTCAAAATGAGGTAGTTAAAGAGGAAAAAAGATTAAGAGTTGATAATAGCCCATATGGTCATTTATTTGAGCAAATACTTCAGAGTTTATTTAAAAAACATCCTTATAGATGGACTACTATAGGTTCTATGGATCATTTAGATGCTGCTACATTAGAAGAATTCCAAGAATTCAATAAGAAATTTTATGTACCTAACAATGCTGTATTGGTTGTAGCTGGAAATTTTGAAATTGAAGAAACGAAAAAAATGGTTGAGGATTATTTTGGACCAATACCAAGAGGTAATGATGTTCCAAGAGTAAACATTAAGGAGGATCCTATAGTTGAAGAAACTAGAAAAGAATTTTTTGATGCTAATATTCAAATTCCTATGGTATTGGTTTGTTATAGAACTCCTTCAATGAAAAGTAGAGATGCTTATGTTTTAGATATGATATCGACAATACTTAGTGATGGTAAAAGTTCTAGACTTTATAAAAAAATGGTAGATGAAAAAAAGATTTCATTGCAAGTTCAAGCAGTTAATTTAGGTTTGGAAGATTATGGTGGATACGTAATTTTGTCACTTCCTTTAGGTGAAAATTCCTTAGATGATTTACTTGTTAATATTGAAGAGGAAGTTGTTAAATTACAAAATGAACTTATCTCAGATAGAGAATATAGTAAACTTCAGAACATTTTTGAAAATAACTTTGTTAGTTCAAATGCCTCTATGGCAGGTGTAGCAAATTCATTGGCTAGATATTACATGCTTTACGGAAATACAAATTTAATTAATGATCAGATTGATATTTACAAATCAATTACTAAAGAGGAAATTAGAGACGTGGCTAGAAAATATTTGAAAAAAAATCAGAGAGCTATTATTGATTATTTACCAAAAAAAGACGAAGGGCAATAAAATAAATATTATGAAAATTCAAAATTTAATTTTAATTCTATTCTTAATTTTTTCTTTTATTTCCTATGGTCAAATAGATAGATCTAAACCTCCAAAATCTGGTCCTGCACCAGTAATTAGTCTAGGTAAACCTAAAACTTTTACATTAAAAAATGGAATGAAGGTTCTTGTTGTTGAAAATAACAAATTACCTAGGGCTTATGCCAATTTATCAATAGATAACAAACCTGATTACGAAGGAAAAATTAAGGGAGTTTCTTCATTAGTTAGCTCATTAATGGGAAATGGTACAAAAAATCAGTCAAAAGATGATTTTAATGAAGAAATAGATTATATGGGAGCAACTCTCTCGCTTTCAGCAAGTGGAGGTTATGTTTCTTCATTGAAGAGATATTTTCCAAGAGGTCTTGAAATGATGGCAGATGGATTGATTAATCCTATTTTTTCTGAGGAAGAATTCGATAAAGAAAAAAATATTTTAATTGATAATGTAAAATCTTATGAAAAGAGTGTTCAAGATATAGCGGATCGTGTAAATGATAAGCTAGTTTATGGTGGAAAGCACCCTTATGGTGAATTTATAACAATAGAGTCTATAAATAACATTGGCTTAGAGGATGTAAATAAATATTATGAAACTTTTGCTAAGCCAAATAATGCCTATTTGATTATAGTTGGAGATGTTGACTTTGAAGAAATTAAAAAAAGTGTAACAAAGCTTTTTAGTAAATGGAAGAAAGGAAATATTGTTGAATCCACTTTACCAGAATCTTTGGATTTAGATCAACCTGAGATCAATTTTGTAAATATGCCTAATGCAGTTCAGTCAGAAATTTATGTTAATAATTTAATCAGAATTTCGATGTCCCACCCAGATTTTTTTGCTTTAAAATTAGCTAATCAAATTCTTGGGGGTAGTGCAACAGCTAGATTATTTATGAATTTAAGAGAAGATAAAGGGTTTACTTATGGGTCTTATTCCAGCGCATCTACAAGTAGATATATATCAAGTTTTTCTGCTTCTGCAAGTGTTAGAAATGAAGTTACTGATAGTTCTGTCGTAGAAATTATTAAAGAAATAAATAAAATTAGAAATGAAAATGTAAGCGAGGAAGAACTTGCTGGAGTAAAAGAAACATATGTTGGAAGTTTCATTATGTCAACAGAGAGACCATCAACAATTGCTGGATATGCTTTAAATATTGATAAGTTTAATTTACCTCAAAATTTTTACGAAACCTATTTGGAAAATTTTCAGAAAGTGACTGTGGATGATATTAAAAGAGTTGCTAACAAATATTTCTTAGCTGATAACTTAAGGATTGTAGTCGTTGGAAAAGGTTCTGAAATACTTGAAAATCTTGAAAAATTACCATACAGAATTTCTTACTATGATACCTACGGAGACCAAACTGCAAGGCCTGATTTTTCTAAACCAACAGGTATTACAAAATCTTCTATATTAAATAAATATTTTGAAGCGATAGGTGGAAAAGAAAAACTAGAAAAAGTTAATGCATTAATGACTATGGGTGAAGCGGTTTTGCAGGGTGGTGCAATGACATTGAATCTCGTTACAATTCAAGCTAAACCTAATAAGTTATCAGTAATGATGTTGATGATGGGAAATATTATGATGAAGCAAGTATTTAATGGTGAGGATGGATATATTATGCAGCAAGGTCAAAAAATACCTTTTCCGGAAGAAGAAAAACAAAAACTAATTTCATCATCACTTCCTTTTGAAGAGCTTGGGTGGATTGATGATGAAAATGTAACATTCAGTTCAGTATCTGAAGAAGATGGTTCAAAACAATATGTCTTAAAAATAGATGATAAAACAACAGTTTTTTTTGATGCAGAAACAGGCCTCAAAACAAAACAAGTTACTATGGCTCCTACACCTGAAGGAAGTATTAGTCCACAACCAACTATTTATGAAGAATATAGAGATGTTGATGGAATTCTTTTTCCTCATCTAATCAAAATACCTTTGGGTCCTCAAACGTTAGAATTTAATACAAAAGAAATCCAATTGAATCCTGCTATATCTGATTCTGATTTTAATTAGATAATTTATAAAAATATCAATGTCTAATTTTGAAATTAATATTAACTCAATTTTGAAGGAACTTAATCTTTCAAAAAACAATTCTGGTACCTCATCGGGAAAAGATTGGGTTGAATCATCTGGCACATTAAGAAATGTTTTTTCACCTGTAGATGGTAATTTGATTTCATCTGTCTTTGAAACAGATGAAAAAAATTATAAGAAAATTATTTCATTATCAAAAAATGCATTTAATAAATGGAGAAAAATCCCCGCTCCTAAAAGGGGTGAAATAGTCAGGCAAATTGGTAACAAATTAAGAGAAAAAAAAGATGCTCTTGGATCATTAGTTTCATATGAAATGGGTAAATCTATCCAGGAAGGTCTTGGTGAAGTTCAGGAAATGATTGATATATGTGATTTTTCTGTTGGTTTATCAAGACAGCTATATGGTTTATCCATGCATTCTGAAAGACCAAATCATAGAATGTATGAGCAGTGGCATCCATTAGGAATAGTTGGAATTATTTCAGCTTTTAATTTTCCAGTTGCGGTTTGGAGTTGGAATGCAATGATTGCTCTAGTTTGCGGAAATGTGTGTATTTGGAAACCATCTGAAAAAACACCTCTTTCTGCTATTGCTACTCAGAAGATAATTTCTGATGTTTTTAAAAAAAATGATATTGATGAAGGAGTCTGTTCTTTAGTTACTGACTGCTTTGATAAAAAAATTGGTAGAGAAATGTTGAATGATAAAAATATCAATTTAGTTTCTGCAACAGGCTCAACCAAAATGGGAAAGGTAGTAGCTGAAACTGTTGGTAAAAGGCTAGGTAAGGTTTTGTTAGAGCTTGGTGGAAATAACGCTATAATTATATCAAATAAAGCTGATCTTAAAATTGCAGTTACAGCTTCTGTATTTGGTGCAATAGGTACTGCTGGACAAAGATGTACGTCAACAAGAAGATTAATAATACATGAAGACATATATGATGAATTTAAAAAACAGTTAGTAATTGCTTACAAACAAATTAAAATAGGAGATCCATTGAATCAAAGTAATCACATGGGACCTCTAATAGATAAAAATGCTGTTGATTTATATTTGAAAGCTATTAAAAAAATAAAGAAAGAAGGAGGAAAAGAAATTGTTAAAGGTGGTGTTTTGAATGGAGAAGAATATAAATCAAATTGTTATGTAAAACCTGCTATCTATGAGGTTAAAAATGAATTTTCTGTTGTTCAAGATGAAACTTTTGCTCCAATATTATATTTAATAAAATATTCCAGTTTAGATGAGGCAATTAATATTCAAAATGATGTACCTCAAGGACTATCATCTTCAATTATGACTAAAGATTTATCTGAATCAGAAAAGTTTTTATCTTCTTCTGGATCTGATTGTGGAATTGCTAATGTAAATATTGGTACTTCTGGAGCTGAAATTGGCGGTGCATTTGGTGGTGAAAAAGAGACTGGTGGAGGAAGGGAATCTGGTTCTGATTCATGGAAATCATATATGAGAAGACAAACAAATACTATAAACTTTAGTGATGATCTTCCTCTAGCTCAAGGAATAAAATTCGATTTATAATTATCACATAATCCAGTTATAATCTAATATTTGACTCTTAAGTATCTTTTGTATTATTTTTGCATTCTAATTTTAAACTATTTTAATCATGAAAAAACTTTTATTTATTTTTTTATTTTTTACGTATACAACTTTTTCATATGCTCAAAAGATATATTGGAACTGTTATAATATAGTTGTGCATAACGAAGTTGCTTTAGTAAAGGCCCTTGATGATTTTATGAATACAGAGTCAGGTAAATCTATGACTCCTGTGTCGCTTTCTGAGATGGCTAATAGTGGATCAAAGTACAATGCTACTCATGGTCTTTGTTTTTTTTCTCCTGATGCTTCAGCTTTAGAGTCAAACAGAGAAAAATTAAATAATTTACAAGCAGGAGTTTTAATGAGTGCTTGGGATTCTGAAGTAAATATTGAGTCTTCTATATTAGGCCAATCATTAATAGCTGACCCTTCATCTTTTGATTTAAGTTTTAATGTAGTTGTTCAAATTAACGTAAAGGATCCTGAGTTTTATGGAGCAGCTTTTGCTAAAATGAAAGAAGAAACAGCTAATTTGTATAATGGATCTTTAGAATTACATGAAGCTCTTGCAGGGCAAGAAACAGGTGTTACGCATTTTGTTGTAGCGAGGGCCAAAAGTATGGCGGATTGGATTACAGGTAGGAATAATATTTTTGCTTCTGATGCATTTCAAAACTTTTCTTCTTCTGTTAGAAATATTTCTGAAGTGCTAGATATCCATTCAGCAAGAGTTGTTAAGCAGTATAACGTAAATTAATTTATATAATAAACCCTCTTTTACTAATAATAGAGGGTTTATTAAATTTTCATTAGTTTATCAAAGAATTTATCTGTAACTGTAAAACTCATTCCGTTTTCAATATGTAGGCTATTATCAGGTTTTCCATTTACAGTATGGTATTTTAAAATATGATCTTTAAATTTTTTAAAGTTTTTTATTTTATATTTTCGACCATAATCATCAATCATATTGATTTCTTTCATCATTAACCTTTTTTAACATTTAGATTAGAACTATTAATATTAACACCACGTTATACTTCATATATACTCTCGTATATTTTAAGTTTAGTTTGGTTTATAAAAACCCTCCTTACAAAGGAGGGTTTTTTTATTAACCATTCTTATCATCTTCTTGTTCTTCATCATTTGTTTCTTCACAATTATCAATGCAAGGCATAGGATCTTCAAATCCACATGATTGAATTAAATTTAAGTTTAATAACATAAATAATAAAAAAACTATTGTTTTGAATTGGTTTTCCATATGTCTAAAATTAATTATTTATTAATATAATGACTATAATAAGATTACCATCCTATTCCATAATAAGCTTTAACACCATTAGGGTATATACCTTCTACTAAAACACCATCATTTTTTGGTAATTGAGAAAGCATTGATGATAAATCTTCAACATTTGTTACTTCTTTTTTATTAATGGATGTTACTATAAAACCTTTTGCAATACCAGATGTTTTCCACTTTCCTTTTTCTATCTCAATTATTTGTGCACCTCCTTCTATATCTAGTTCTTCTTTCAATTTTTTATTTATATCTGCGAAAACCGCTCCATCATATTTAAAATTATTTGAACTTGCTATAACTTCGATTGTGCCTAATGTATTCTTTAGAGTTGCTATAGTTGTTCTCGTTTTTCCATCTCTTATGTAAGTGACTTTAATTTTATCTCCAGGTCTATTGATTGCAACCATTTCTTGAAGATTGGAAACATTTTTTACATCGTTATCATTGATAGCAACAACAACATCACCTTCTTCCAATCCTGCGTCATCAGCTCCTCCTCCATCATTAACACTTGCTATTCTTACGCCAAATAATACAGGTATATCATATTCTTTTGCCATCTCTGCATTTACATCTTGAATACTAATTCCAAGAAGAGCTCTTTGAACCACGCCAAATTCAACTAGGTCATTATATACCTTTTTTACTAAATTAGATGGTACAGCAAAAGAGTAGCCAGTAAAACTTCCAGTCCTACTTGCTATTGCTGTGTTTATACCTACAAGATTTCCTGCTAGATCAACAAGAGCACCACCAGAATTTCCAGGATTTACTGGCGCTTGATGTTGAATAAATGATTCTATTTGTAAATTATTTTTATCTCTAAGTATGCCAATATTTCTAGCTTTTGCACTAACAATTCCAGCAGTTACAGTTGATCTAAATTCAAATGGTGATCCAATAGCTAATACCCATTCACCAATTTGTAATTTATTAGAGTTTCCAAAATTAGAAAAAGGAAGGTTTCTTGCATCTATTTTAATTACCGCAAGGTCTGTAGTAGGATCAGTTCCTTCAATAGTTGCCTTGAAAGTTCTGTTGTCATTAAGTAATACTTCTATTTCACTTGCATTATCTACCACGTGATTATTTGTAACAATATAACCATCTTTTGATAATATAACTCCAGATCCAGACCCACGTTGTTTAGGTGCTTCTCTTTCTCTTTCATAATATCTATCGCCAAAAAAATCTCTAAACATATCCTCGAAGGGACTTCTTCCTACAGAGTTTTTTCCTTGATAAGTTGTTCTAATATGTACAACTGTAGGTGTAACTTTTTTTGATGTGTTAATAAAGTTTAAACCTTTAGGAACTAAAACATCAGTGGTATCAACAACATAATTAGTAAATTTTATTTCTTTATTATATTCTTTATTAGTTTGATTTAAATTATCAGATGCAAAAAAATAATAACTTCCTGCTCCAAATGTTCCTCCCATTAAAGAAGATATGATTACAATCAGAATTGATTTTTTAAATTTTTCCATGTTACAAATATTTTAATTACAAATTTATTGTGCTATAACGAAATAAACTAACAATAGGATGTAGATATTAACATTGTTTAACATAAAAAAAAGGGATAATAACTATTATCCCTTTTTTTTAACACTAGATGTTCTTTTATTTTATTTTAATAGTATTTTTTACTACTTTTTTTTCATCTTTTGGTACGCTTATATTTAAAATCCCATCAGTAAATTTTGCATCAATTTTATTTTCATTGATTCCTTCAGGAAGCTGAAAACTTCTTGAAAACTTACCATACTTTGATTCTAATGAATGATAGTTTTTACCATTTTTTGCGTTTTCCCATTTTCTTTCTCCAGAAATACTAATGTTTCCATTATTAATTTCAATTGAAAGATCTGATTTTTTTACTCCTGGTAAATCAAGGCTAAAGTCAAATGATTTATTTGTTTCAGCTATATCTACATTTGGAGTAAATTCATTTCTAAAATTGTTTTTAAAAAACAGTGAATCGTTAAAAAAATCATCAAATAAATTATCAGACCAAAAGGATGATAAATGGTTATTTGAAGGTCTTAATATTAATCTTGTCATAATTATTAAATTTAAATTTTACATTCGATAATTATATTGAAAAGATTATGCCAATATATAAAAAAATTAATATATATGTCATTTTGACATAAAAATCAAAAAAATTTAAAAAGATGTGACATATTGTCGTATTTTATTATGTCAATACTGGTTGCTAATTTATTTATTTTGTATTGGAGATTTAAATTTGACAGTTTAATATTGCAAACTAATCTTTTAGCCTTCTTAGCTCAGTTGGTTAGAGCAGTAGACTGTTAATCTATTGGTCCTAGGTTCGAGTCCTAGAGAAGGCGCTTAAGAATTAAACGGTTAAGCTACATTAGTTTAACCGTTTTTTTTTATTTTAGGATTATGAATCGTTTTGATATTGTTATTTGGGGAGCATCTTCATTTACTGGAAAATTAGTTACTGAATATTTTTTCAAAAATTTTGCATCTAATAAAGTTAAATGGGCTATTGCTGGTAGAAATAAATCAAAACTAGAAAATATTAGATTAGAAGTAGCAGATGAAAAAATACCTATTCTTGTTGCTGATAGTTTTGATGAAAAAAGCTTATCATTAATTGTTAAAGAAACCAGGGTAATTTGTTCAACAGTTGGCCCTTATGCACTTTATGGATCATTACTTGTTGAACTATGTGTAAAACATAGTACGAATTATTGTGATATAACAGGAGAAGCTCATTGGATAAGAACCTTAATTGATAACTATCATGAAGATGCAAAGTCCAAAAAAATAAAAATTGTAAATTCTTGTGGTTTCGACTCTATCCCCTCAGATATGGGAGTTTATTTTATTCAGAATGAAATAAAAAAAGTTTATAAGAACTACGCAAAATCTATTAAAATGAGAGTTGCAGGTATAAGAGGAGGAATTAGTGGGGGAACTTATGGTAGTATAAATAATTTATTAAAAGAAGCCTATACTGATAAGGATGTGTTTAAAGTATTAAATAATCCTTACGGACTTAATCCGATAGGTAAAATGGAAGGTATGGATAAGAAAGATTTACGAAAAATTATATTTGATAAGGAATCAAAATCATGGATTTATCCTTTTATTATGGCAGGAATAAATACAAAAATAGTAAGAAGGAGTAATGCTTTATCAAATTTTCAATACGGTAAAGATTTTAGATATGAAGAAGCTATGATTTCTGGTAAAGGTATCTCTGGTTTCTTGAAAGCAATCCTAGCTGTATTTCCACTAGCAATGGTTGGTTTAAACCCTAATTCTTTCCTAAAAAAGATAGTGAATTCATTTATGCCAAAGCCTGGAGAAGGTCCTGGATTTGAGAAAAGAAAAAACGGTTTCTATAATTTAAGATTTTATATAACAACTGATGATAAGAGAAAAGCTTTTGCTAAGGTAATAGGAGATAGTGACCCTGGGTACGGTTCAACATCAAAAATACTTGCTCAATCAGCTTTGTGTCTTGCCTTTGATGATTTACCAGATAACTATGGTGTTATTACACCTTCTCATTCAATGGGAAATAAATTATTAAAAAGGCTTATAGATAATGCTGGGCTTAGTTTTAAATTAACTTTTTAAATGATAGTAATTAGTCAAATAATTTTACAATTAATATTTGTCAATATTTTATTTCAAAATTTTGATAAATCTAATTATTCTGAGAAAATTCCAAATTCTGACCTATCAATTGAAATGATATTTATTCAAGGAGGTGAATATACAATGGGCAATAAAAACTCAAATGTGAATACTCAAATTTCATCTTTTTGGATGTCTAAATATGAAATAACATGGGAGATTTACAATTTATTTATGGAGTTTGATCAATCAAATAAATTAGAATATATAATTGATGGTGATACAATTAAAGTCGATGGTATAAGTAAACCAACTACACCATATACAGATATGACTTTTGGAATGGGTTATGAAGGATTTCCAGCAGTAAACATGACTCATTTTGCAGCATCTAGATTTTGTAAATGGTTATCATTAATAACTGGAAATTATTATAGATTACCAACAGAGGCAGAATGGGAATATGCTTGTAGATCTGGAACAACTAGTGACTATTATTATGGAGATGATATTAATTTGATAGATGAGTATTCTTGGAATAAAAATAATTCAGATAATAGCTATCAAATGGTAGGTCAAAAAATTCCCAATAAATGGGGACTACACGATATGTTAGGGAATGTCTCTGAATGGGTAGCTGACTCGTATGATGATAATATATTTAAATCAAAAAAATTAAAGAAAAATCCTTTTATTTTTAGCGAAAGCAAATACCCCAAAGTCTACAGAGGAGGATCATGGAATGATGAACCATCTTCTTTATTAACACACAAAAGGTTTTATTCTGATAATTCATTACAAAAAAGAGATCCTCAAATACCAAAAAGTCAATGGTGGAATACTGATGCGCCTAATATTGGATTTAGAATAGTTAGAGTAAATAAAGATGATTCTGAATCACGGAGAAATATGTTTTGGAATAATTAATAATTATTTATAAATTAAATCAATACTAAATAACCAAAATATGAAAAAAGTATCAAGAAGAAGCTTTGTAAAAAAGACAGCTGCAATAACTAGTGGAGCAATAGCATCTACTATGTCTATAAAATCATTTGCTAATGTAAATGAAAATAAAAAATTAAAGTTATCCGTTGTTGGATGTGGAGGAAGAGGTTCTGGTGCTGTTGTCCAAGCTTTAACAGCTGATGATAATGTTGAACTTATCTCAATGGCAGATACATTTCGAGATAGAATAGATTCAAGCATTAATGGAATTAAAGATCACTTTGGTGATTCAAAAAAAATTAAAATCAAAGAAAAAAATTTATTTGTTGGGTTCGATGCTTATAAAAGAGCAATTGATTTATGTGATGTTGTAATTCTTACAACTCCACCTGGTTTTAGACCTCATCATTTTGAGTATGCAGTAAATAATGATAAACATATATTTATGGAAAAACCAGTGGCGACAGATGCTACTGGTGTAAGAAAAGTTTTAGAATTAGCTCGAAAAGCAAAAGATAAAAAATTAAATGTTGTTGTAGGTTTACAAAGACATTATGAAAATAAATATATTAATCTACATAATAAAGTAAAATCTGGAGACATTGGAAAAATAGTGTCTGGACAAGTATATTGGAATGATGGGGGAGTATGGACAAATAACAGAAAACCTAATCAAACGGAACTTGAATATCAAATGAGAAACTGGTACTATTTTACATGGATATGTGGAGATCATATTTTAGAGCAACATATTCATAATATTGATGTTGCAAATTGGTTTATTGGAGAATACCCTTCATATGCACAAGGTATGGGAGGAAGAGAAGTAAGAAATGGAAAGGAACATGGTCAGATATTCGATCATCATTTTGTAGAATTTCATTACCCGAGTGGTGCTGTTGTATCAAGCCAGTGTAGACATCAAAAGGGAACAGAAAGTAGAGTTGATGAAGTTTTTCAAGGATCTAAAGGTTCTGTTGTTTTAGGAAAAGGTGAAATTTTTGATTTAAACAAAGAACTTACGTATAAATACCCAAGATCTTGGTCAGATGATCCAAATCCATATCAAGTTGAACATGATAAACTATTTCAATCCATAAGAAATGGTGAAGTAATATCAGATACAGAAAATGCAGCTAAAAGTACTCTTTCAGCAATTATGGGTAGAATGGCGACTTATACCGGAAAGAAAATTACCTGGGATCAAATTATGAATTCTAAAGAAAATTTAGTGCCAGATAATTTGTCTTGGAACTCTGAAGCTCCAACTTTACCTGATTCTAATGGTAATTATAAAATTCCTGTTCCAGGAAAAACTAAATTTATTTAATTAGTATATATGCTTAGAAGGACTTTTATTCATAAATTTTCATTTGCATTATCAATTGGTGCATTATTTCCTTTTAATGTGTTATCAAAAAATAATTTTAAATTGAATTACGCACCACATTTGGGCATGTTCAAAAATAATGTGGGTGATGATCCAATAGATCAAATTAATTATATGGCTGATCTTGGTTTTAGAGCTTTTGAGGATAATGGTATGAAATCAAGATCAATAGCTCTTCAAGAAAAAATATCTAAAACTCTAGTAAAAAGAGGAATGAAAATGGGTGTTTTTGTTGCCCATAAAATATATTGGGATAAGCCCAATCTATCTAGTGGAGATGATGATTATAGAAATGATTTTTTAAATGATATTAGGAATTCTATAGAAGTAGCTAAAAGAGTAAATGCAAAATGGATGACAGTGGTTCCAGGAAGTTTAGATTTAAGAAAAGATATATCCTACCAAACCTCAAATGTAATTGAAACTTTAAAAAGAGCATCTGATATTTTAGAACCTCATAATCTGGTGATGGTATTAGAACCTTTAAACTTTAGAGATCATCCGGGATTATTTCTAACAGAGAGTCCTCAAGCTTTTCAAATTTGTAAAGCTGTAGATTCTCCATCATGTAAAATTTTATTTGATATTTATCATCAGCAAATTCAAGAGGGTAATTTAATTCCTAATATAGATGATTCGTGGGATGAAATTGCATATTTTCAAATTGGAGATAATCCTGGTAGAAAGGAGCCATTAACAGGTGAAATAAATTATAAAAATGTATTTAAGTTTATATATGAAAAAGGTTATGATGGTATCCTTGGCATGGAACATGGTAATTCTATGCAAGGTATTGAAGGTGAAAAAGCATTAGTTGATGCTTATTTGAAAGTAGACTCTTTTTAATTTCCTAAATGGTTTCTTTTACCTCCAACTAAAATTAATTCAGTCTGTCTTCCGTTTACATATCTAAAACCTGACTTTTCAAATACACCTGCTTCCTCTAGCATTATTCTAATATCTTTGTTCCATTCCTTAATAAATACCTTAGTATTTAATTCAATTGCGTAAACTGTATTGTAGTTCATAGGAAAATCACCAGTAAAAGGAACTCCACCTTGAGAATCCCACATACCTAAAGTAGTTCCTGCGGAATGCCCAAAGGTTCCTAAAGGGTGGGTATAAATTTGAGGTCTTAATCCCTCCTTTTTTCCTTGTTCTAAGGCTTCTTTTAGTATTTGATTACCAGTTTTTTTGTATTCAAATAGATTAGTGAAAATATCTTGAACTCTATTTCCTTCATCTAATGCTTTAACAAGATAGTCTGGCGCTTTGGTCTCATGTGGTTTTAACACATAAGCTAATTCTTGGCAATCCGTATTTAATGTTAAGTAAGTTATTCCGAAGTCACAATGAATTAAATCTCCTGGTAAAATAATATCAAATTTTGATTCACCATCAAAAGCATAAAGATCACTTATCTCATTTCTTTGAACATCAATTGTTGGATGAAACCAAGTTTTAAGACCAAGTTTTTTGACCTTTTCTCTCATCCACCAGACAACATCATTGGTTGAAGTAACTCCGGGTGTTATTACATTTGTTGAAAAAGCTTCATTTATAATACCATGTGTTATTTCTACTAACTGATCATAAATAATCATTTCTTTTTCTGTTCTTGTTTCGATCCATCTTATGGCAAGTTCCTCAGCCGAAACAACTTTTTTAGATAATTTACTTGGAAGATTATCAATAAATAACTCATAATCTGTTTTAACAATACCATCAGCTAATGCAAAATGATCCGAAAAATTTAACCCTATTTTATCTGGATTTTTTTCCTCAATAAATTTAACTAAAGCCTTTATTTGATTTGGCTCTTCTTCTTTATTCCAAATAGACGGAATATTTTTTCCAAATGAGTATCTAGCTATTGCAACTTTTTCTAAATTTTTTGTTTTTTTATCGTAGTGGAAAGCTAAAATAGTTCTTCTTCTGGCATTAAGCCATGTTGGTGGTAGAAGTGTTTTTATAACTGGATCCTCATTATATTCCCTAGTTATAATTACCCACATATCAATATCTGTCTCCTCCATAAGTTTTGGTAAAAGGTTATCAAATCTATCTTTTTGAATTTCCTCTATAACTTTTGCTCGATCTTTTAAGTTAAGAATATCCTGAGAATGAATTTCAAAACTAATTAATATTAATATAATTAAATTAAGTAACTTCATATTGTCTAATTTATTTAACAGAAAGCTTAAATTTATTAAATTTTATCATATTGAAAAATCAAAATAATAATTACTGGAAAGAAAACCTTAAATATGTTATTATATTATTATTTATATGGTTTTTTGTTTCTTTTGGTATTTCAATTTTATTTAAAGAAAAATTAGATTCAATTACATTTGGTGGTTTCAAATTAGGATTTTGGTTTGCTCAACAAGGTTCAATGTATGTATTTGTTATTTTAATTTTTATCTATGTTTTTCTCATAAATAAACTAGATAAAAAATATGGTTTAGATAAAAAAAATAAATGATAAATGGATGTACAAACTTGGACATATATTATAGTTGGAATTACTTTTCTAATATATATTTCTATTGCAATTTGGTCAAGAACCTCATCAACTAGTGAATTTTATGTTGCTGGTAAAGGGGTTTCTCCACTTGCTAATGGTATGGCTACTGCTGCTGATTGGATGTCTGCTGCATCATTTATTTCTATGGCAGGTATAATTGCTTTTGCTGGGTATGATGGTTCAGTTTACCTTATGGGATGGACCGGCGGATATGTATTATTAGCTTTATTGGTTGCGCCATATCTAAGAAATTTTGGAAAATTTACTGTACCTGATTTTATTGGTGAAAGATATTATTCAACTTATGCAAGGTTAGTTGCTGTATTTTGTGCTCTTATTGTTTCTTTTACATATGTAGCAGGTCAAATGCAAGGTGTTGGAATTGTTTTTTCTAGATTTTTAGAGGTTTCTTTTGAGGTTGGTGTAGTTGTAGGAATGGTTATTGTATTATTTTATGCAATTTTAGGTGGTATGAAAGGTATTACCTATACTCAAGTTGCCCAATATTGCATTTTAATCTTTGCTTTTATGTTGCCCGCTTTTTTTATATCCTTTCAAATGACTGGAAATATTATTCCTCAAATCGGTATGGGTTCTACTCTTAATGATGGTTCAGGAGTTTATCTTCTTGAAAAATTAGATACATTATCTAGGGAATTAGGTTTTAATGAATATACAACTGGATCAAAATCAATGATTGATGTCTTTTGTATTACATTGGCATTAATGGTAGGAACAGCGGGATTACCTCATGTGATAGTAAGGTTTTTTACTGTTCGAAAGGTTAGTGATGCTAGAAAATCTGTAGGCTTAGCTTTATTATTTATTACTATTTTGTATACTACCGCACCTGCTGTATCCGTTTTTTCAAAACTTAACTTAATTGAAACAGTAAGTAATAAAGAATATTCAAAAATGCCTGAATGGTTTAAGAATTGGGAAAATACTGGACTTATTAAATTTGAAGACAAGAATAGTGATGGAATTATAAACTATATAAATTCAGATAGAAATGAATTAATAATTAATAATGATATAATGGTATTGGCAAATCCAGAGATTGCGAATCTCCCATCATGGGTTATTGCATTAGTTGCAGCTGGAGGTCTTGCAGCTGCTCTTTCTACTGCAGCTGGTTTATTATTAGTTATATCTACTGCAATTTCAAATGATTTGGTTAAAAAAATATTATTACCAAAAATTAGCCAAAAAAATGAATTAATAATTGCAAGATTTTCAGCATTTTTAGCTGTTCTTATAGCTGGTTATTTTGCTTATAACCCTCCAGACTTTGTTGCGGCAGTTGTAGCATTAGCATTTGGTCTTGCAGCTGCTTCATTTTTTCCTGCAATAATTTTAGGAATCTTTTCAAAAAGAATTAATAAGGAAGGAGCAATTAGTGGAATGATTGTTGGAATTACACTTATGTTATTTTATATGATAAAATTTAAGTTAGGTTGGTTTGGAGATATTCCTCCAAAATCTGAATGGTGGTTTGGAATTTCTCCTGAAGGTTTTGGATCAATTGCTATGTTATGTAATTTCTGTGTTTCAATAATAGTTTCAACATTATCTTCTCCACCTCCAAATCATATAGAAGAATTGGTTAATAAAATAAGAGTTCCAGAATAAAACTTATTTATAAAAAATTTTTTCTTCAATTGATTTCCAAAGTAATAATGATGCTATGGTTTTGTATGGCTCCCATGAGCTAACTATTTTTTTAAGCTTTTTTTCTGTTAAGTTTTCAATACCATAATTAATTTTTACACTATTAATTAGGGCAAGATCTTTATTTGAAAAAATATTTATTCTAAATAAGTTAAATATTAAAAACATTTCAGCAGTCCATTTTCCAACTCCTTTAATTTTAGTTAATAAATTTATTACTTCTTCATCAGACATTTCTGTTATATTAATATGCTCACTTTTAAAAAACTTGTATACATTTTTTATATATTCAATTTTTCTTTTTGAAATCCCAATACTTTGAAAATGCTTCGCGGGTAATTTTATAATTTGATTATTAGTTAAATTTTCAATTAATAGATTAAATTTTTTTTTTATAGTAATAGCTGCTTTAAAACTTATTTGTTGTTCAATTATTAAATCTGATATTGCTTTTGAAAAATTAGGATTATATCTATCAGTTATATCAATATTTTTTCCAAATTTTGAAATTAAAAATTTCATAATTGGATCAGCTTTTAATTTATTTAATTGTTTTGAAAAATTATTATGTTTTTCTAGTTTAAGTTTATCTACTTTTGACTTTATTTTTTTTATTTCCTTTGGACCAATTCTACAACAGCCTCCTAAAATATCTACACCTAAATTCAACCATTCATCAATGTATGATTCAAAAGAATGGATTATGTTCCCTTTCCAGATTTTCTTTTCGCCATCATATTTTTCTCCTGAATTTGGATATATAATAATTTTTTTACGAGTATTTTTTTTAATTACTTTTATCAATTTTGATATATATATAGGAGAAGTACAGTTAACTCCAATTGCAAAAACTTTAGGTTGATTTTTTAGAAGTTCACAACATTTTTCTATAGAAGTTCCATCATTTATTTCCTTTTCGTTTCTACAACTAAATGAAATCCAAGACATTTTTTTAGTATTTTTTAAAATTCTTGATATTACTTTGGTTTCTTTAAAACTAGGTACGGTTTCAAATGCCAGTAAATCTGCAGTGGATTTATCTAAAAGATCAACTTTATCTTTATAAAATTCGTAAAGTTTTTCATCACTGATATTATTAATCCCTCTATATTCAGAACCATCTGCTAAAGAAGAGCCATAAGGACCAATGCTTGCCGCTATGATAAAATTTCTATTAGTTTTTTTTTTAACTTGATTTAAAATTTCTATCGAATTCAAAATTATTTTTTTGGATTTTGATTTATTGTATCCACGATTCTTCAACAAATTAAATGAGGCTTGATAGCTTGAAGAAGTTAAAATTTCAGCTCCAGAATTTAAATAATCAATATGTGCGTTTTTTATTACCTTAGGGTTTGATATTAATAATTCAGATACCCATAGGTCTTTTGTAAGGTTGAAACCATTTTTTTCTAATGGGTAAGATAATCCACCATCTAAAACAGCAGGATAACTAATTTTCATTATACTTTATTTTTCTTACTTTTCTGAATTAAGTATTCTGTTTCATCTTTCATTTCATTTAATTGAACTATATGAAAGGTCAAATAATTTGGATGAAGAATTAATAAGTTCATACTTGAAATTTTTTTGTCATAATTTTTTTCCAAAATATATTTATAAATATTTTGTTGTAGTGTGTATTTATTATAATCTGTAGAACTAAGATGACTTAACCCTTTTTTTCCATTTTCAAATGGATTTTTATTATCAATAGTTCCATCTTTTTAATTATATTTTTACTTCTTTTCCAATCAAAAATAAATAATTCACCTTCTTTTTTTTCATAAACCATGTCAACTGTCCCAGCCAGAAAACTATCTTCATCAAATATTTGCCATTCAGTTCTGTAGGGTTTGTATTTATCCTTAATATATTTTTTTTCAAATTCTAAAAACTTTAATATTTCAGTATCTTTTTCATATTCAATATCATTATAATAGTTTTCAATTTGTAAATGCATATTAGTTCCAGCTTCTCGTGCTTTTCTTCCTTTTTTTTCCCACTCTTGAATTATTTCTTCTTTTGTTATACCAGTTTTGATACTTTCTTTATTAGCCCAATAATCTTTATCAAAGCGTGGAAAAAAATTACTTATTAATTGTGTGACTGAAATATAATTTTTTTTTTCATCAACTGAATAAATATGATTTTCTATATCAAATTTTATTCTTTTATCCCTTGGATGAGAATTTTTATCATCTAACATATTGATATTTATTGAATTATTTTATACAAGTTTAATAATGCTAAATAAGTTGTTCAATAATTATTTAATATATTTAATTATTAAATTTTTTTTTAATGAAAACAACAATAACCCAAATAATTTTTTTAACTATTTTTTTAACTAATTTATATTCGCAGACAAGAAGTATTGAGGCAGAAAGTAGTGTGGTTACAAATCATTTTGTTACAGTTAATGGAATTAAAATACCTTATTCCGCAACAGCAGGAACACTTCCTGTTTGGAGTGAGGATGATAAAGCTGTAGCTACTTTATTTTATACATATTACAAAAGAACGGATGTTAAGGATGTAAAAAATAGACCTATTTTTATTTCTTTTAATGGAGGACCTGGAGCAGCATCCATATGGATGCATATGGGATATACTAGTCCTAGAACATTAAATATAGATGATGAAGGTTTCCCAATTCAGCCATATGGTATTCAAGATAATCCATATTCAATTATTGATGTAGCAGACATTGTATATGTTAATCCAGTAAATGTAGGTCTTTCAAGAATTCTTGATAAAGACTATGATAGATCAAATTTTTTTGGTGTTAACTCTGATATAAAATATTTAGCTCAGTGGATAGAAGATTTTATAAATAAATATAATAGATGGCTTTCACCAAAATATCTTATCGGTGAAAGTTATGGTACAACAAGATGTTCTGGACTTGCATTAGAACTTCAAAGTAGATGGCATACCACATATTTAAATGGTGTGATTTTAGTTTCACCTACTGGTCTTGGAATCAAAAGAGACGGGCCTGTTAATTCTGCTTTAAGATTACCATACTTTGCGGCCACAGCATGGTATCACAAAAAGTTAAAACAAGATTTACAAAGTAAAAATCTTTTGGATTTATTGGATGAGGTTGAAAAGTTCACGATTAATGAGTTTTTACCTGCAATTGCACTTGGAAATTCAATTTCAGATGAAAAAAGAAAAGAAGTAGCTAATGTTGCTGGAAGATATTCAGGTTTAAGTGAAAGAGATTTCATTGATAATAATCTTGACGTTACAAATCAATACTTTTGGAAGAAATTGTTGTACGATGAAGGCTTCATATTAGGAAGACTAGACTCAAGGTATAGAGGTATAGATAAAAAAAAAGCTGGTGTAACAGTTGGTAGTTATCCTGAGCTTGATGCATGGGACCATGCTTTTACGCCTGCAATGCAATACTATTTAAAAAATGAGTTAAAATATGAAACCAATATGAATTATAATGTTTGGGGAAATGTTAGGCCATGGAATAGAGATAATGATAGAACAGGAGATAATTTAAGACAAGCTATGGCCAAAAACCCATTTCTTAATGTATTGATTCAGTCTGGATATTATGATGGAGCTACACAGTATTATGATGCTAAGTATACTATGTGGCATATAGATCCAAGTGGAAAGATGAAAGATAGATTGTATTTTAAAGGATATGAGAGTGGACATATGATGTATTTAAGGAGGGAGGATTTAAAAAATTCTAATGATGATATTAGAGACTTTATATCTAAAACATTACCAAAAACCTCTGCAAAATATTAGATGTAAATGACAAAATATTTTTTAAGAATACCTCTTCTTTTAATAAGTATAACTTTAATAATATCTGGAGTAAGATGGATGATTTCGGATGAACCATGGATATTAGATCAACTTGCCAATGAGGAACGATTAAATATGACTTTTGATGAGCTTTTTTCATCTGAAAAAAATAAAACGTTGTCAGGATATTTAACTCAGATATATAGGTTTTTAGGTTTATATGTAGTCGGTATTGGTACATTTCTTCTTGCATTTTCATCTGAAAAAATATTAAAATTGCCTTACGTGAGAATAAGGATATTTTATGTTTTAGGAACTTTATTAATTGTTAATTTAATTTTAGCTTACAATTGGATACCAAGCTCTCATTTTATTTATTTAATGTGGGCTGCATTTATTCTTTTTTTAATAAGCTTATATTCTCATATAAAAATGATTTCTTATGAAAAATAATTTCTTTTTACTCTTACTAATTTTATCATTTGATTTATTTCCTCAAAATTTTACTTTAGATCAAATAAAATCCTATCCATTCCCAAATGAATTAGTAGGATCAATTAAATCTTCGAAAATTGCGTGGGCATTTGATGAAAAAGGATTAAGAAATATTTATGTTGCTGAAGGTCCTGAATTTAATCCAAGAAGGTTAACATCTTATATGGAAGATACCGGTCAGGAACTTTCAAGTCTTTCAATTTCTGCTGATGGAAATTGGGTAGTTTATGTAAGAGGTGGTGATTTTGGGTCTAACTGGGATGATGAATTACCTGTAAACCCAACTTTTAATTCATTTCCACCAAAAGTGCAAATTTGGAGTTTCCCATTTTCAGGTGGAAATCCTATTTTAATTGATGAAGGAATTAATCCCGTTATTTCACCCAATAGTAATAAAATTGCATATATTAAAAATGACCAATTATGGGCAGCATCCATTGATGGAGATGGAGAACCAAAAAAACTTTTTCATTCAAGAGGTAGAAGTGGATCACACTTATGGTCTCCTGATGGCACAAAAATTGCATTTGTATCATATAGGACTGATAGATCATTTATAGGAATTTTTGAAGATGAAGATATTCCAATTAAATGGCTTGCTCCATCATTTGATAGAGATTCGTCTCCAAGATGGTCTCCTGATGGTACCGAAATTGTTTTTATTAGACGACCCGGAGCAGCTGGAAAGCCTGATTCATTTCTTGGTGCAAGGCATATTCCTTGGAAAATTGTTAAGGCTGAATTAAATTCTTCAAAATCTACAGTATTATGGGAACCACCTAAAACTCTAAGGGGATCACTTCCAAGAACTCATGGAGGTACAAATTTACATTGGGCAAATAATAGAATTGTTTTTCTTTCTTATCATGATGGGTGGCCTCATCTTTATTCTATTTTAGAAGATGGGAGAGAAGAATTACTTCTTACACCAGGCGAATTTATGTGTGAATATATAAAACTCTCTCCTGATAAAAAATCACTTGTTTTTACTGCTAACACAGGTAATGATAAATATGATATTGATAGAAGACATATCGTTAAAGTTTCGGTAGATAAACCTAATATGAAGGTATTAACAAATGGAAAAGGATTAGAGTGGACACCACTAGTTACGGGGGATTTAAAAAATATTGCATACATAAGTGCTACTTCTACAAGGCCTCCTCTTCCAACTGTAATGAACTTAGAAAAAAACTCAAAAAAAATATTGTCTCAAAACAGAATTCCTAATGATTTTCCATCAAAAAACATGGTTATACCTACCCAAATAAAATTTAATTCTTTGGATGGTTTGGAAATTCATGCAACAAAATTTGAAAAAAATGATGGTAAAAAAAATAAACCAGCTGTTGTTTATATTCATGGAGGTCCTCCTAGACAAATGTTATTAGGATGGCATTATTCTTCCTATTATTCTAATGCATATGCTTTAAATCAATATTTGGCAAATCAAGGATTTATAGTGATTTCAGTAAATTTCAGATTAGGAATTGGATATGGATATGAATTTCATAATCCAATTGATGGAAGAGCTAAAGGAGCTTCTGAATATCAAGATATTAAAGCTTCTGGTTTATGGTTGAAGTCTCAAAAAAATGTAGATCCAAAAAGAATTTACGTTTATGGGGGTAGTTATGGAGGCTTTTTAACAGCAATGGCGTTAGCGAGAGATTCAGAATTATTTGCAGGAGGTGTTGATATTCATGGTGTACATGACTGGACAAGATATGGTTACCTAAACTCTAATTACTATGAAAAACCTTCCGATTATGAGCTTGGTAGAAGTACTGCATGGCAATCATCTCCAGTTTCTGATATTGATACATGGGAATCTCCTGTATTAATAATTCATGCCGATGATGATAGAAATGTAGATTTCAGGCAGAGTACTGATCTTGTTCAAAGATTAAGAAATAAAAAAGTTTATATGGAGACAATGGTTATAGTTGATGATACTCATCATTTTATGTTATTCGAAAATCAAATGAAGGTTAATAAAGCTACTGCTGAATTTTTAATAAGACTTTCTAAAAGTAATATTAATTAGATTTAATAGGATCCTCTCTAATATTAATTATATCTGTGTATATTTCGCCATTATCTAATTCTATATAAATTTTATAATTTCCTACTGGTACATCAAATTTTTTGTAAACCTTATCACCGAATATTTTTTTTCCTTCAGCATACATACCATAATTATCAAGAAGAATTTTTCTTAATTTATTTATTTCATTAAAAGATTTTGTTTTACTAAAATCTAAAGAGGATAGAATTTTTCTATCTGTAACAATATCTTTCAAATAGTTTACTAATTCAATAAATTTTTCTTTGTATCTATTTAATTCATCTTTATTTCTTTCAAGTTCTAAAGGCCAAATAAATCTATTAATTCCTTTATTGAATGAAATTGGTTTTGAATAAACATTTAAACCTGATATATTAGTTATAGTTAATTTTCCCTTATAATTATTACTACTATAAAAATTAATAATTGATCCATTTGGTGGGTTTTCACCCCTAAATTCAAAAAAAGGTTGCTTTCTTCCTGTATTTATTTTTATCCATTTTGTAGCTATTCTTATAGGAGTAAGATTATTTGATTTTTTATCTAATTTTCTAAGCGGTGAAATATCATCTAATATCCATATGCTTCTTCCATGTGTTCCAGCAATTAAGTCTCCATCCCTAGGGTGAATAACCAGGTCATGTATTGCTACACTAGGAAGTTTAGTTCCTAATTTATCCCAATTTTTACCTCTATTTATTGTAAAATATACTGACTTTTCGGTTCCAACAAAAAGTAAATTTTCATCAATATAATCTTCTTTAATAACATAAACTGAATAATCTAATGGTAAGTTAGCACTAATATTAGTCCAAGATTTTCCATAATCATCAGTCATAAAAACATAAGGTTTATTATCATCAAATCTGTGATTATCAAATGTCACATAAGCTCTTCCTTCTTTATGTTTTGATGCTTCGACTCTACTAACCCATGTTTTACTTGGAACTCCTTTAATATTTTTTCTAACATTTTCCCAATTAATTCCATTATCCTTAGTTATTTGAATATTTCCGTCATCAGTACCAATCCAAATTAGATTAGTATCAAGTGGGGTGTCACTTATTGTTATAATTGTAAAATGATTTTCTCCACCTGTGTTGCTATTTGTAAGTCCTCCTCCATCAGAAGTATTTCTAAGTTCTTTATCATTTGTTGTAAGATCAGGGCTAATTATTTTCCAGCTATCACCTCTATCATATGATTGAAAAAGATGATTTGAACCAAATAAAACTTTTTTTGAATCATGAGAAGAAATTATAAATGGACTACTCCAATTGAATCTAAATTGAGGGGGGAGCAAAGGTCTATCAGGTCTTTCTCTGAAGAACCAGTGTTCACCAGGATCAATTGTATATTTATTTCTTGTTTCATCATAATTATAATTAACAAAGTCTTTAAAATTTGTTATTGTCTCAGGTGTTGGAGTAATGTAAGTATATTCTCTGGTTTCAATGTTTTGTCTAGCAACAAATCCAACATGATTAACAGTGTATACTGTTCTCCAATCTTCAGGGTCAATTTGAGTATGAAATCCATCCCCTTCTGCAATCCATGTACTATGCATATTTAATATTCCTCTATATTCTCTACTATTACTTGGAGTCATCCATAGTCCATTATCCTGAAGACCTCCTCCTATATAATATGGATCTCTCATATCTACACCGATAGCATAGTATTGACCAATAGCCATATTATTATGTGACAACCATGTTTTGCCACCATCTATAGATAACCTTGAGCCTTGATCTGTTGCTAAATACATAATTTTATTATCGTATGGAGCTATCCACATATCATGATCATCACCTCCATCAGTTCTCCATCTTCTGGGTGAAAAACTTTTACCACCATCATTTGAAATCATAAAACCTCTTGATACTACATATATATTATCTGGATTGATTGGATCAATCTCTATTTGTCCATGATAAAAAGGTCTAACTGCATGTTTAAGAAGAAAATTCCAGGATTCTCCTTCATCGTATGATATATATACACCTGTTCCAGGTTCGTTTTCTGGTAAATTTTCATCCGCTTCATATGCCATTACAATAATTTTTGGATTTTTTAGATGAATAGATATATCTATCATACCACTTTTACCTTTTGCAAGTCCATTAGTGATTTTTTTCCAGTTTTTTCCTCCATCTATTGATTTATATAATCCACCTTGTTCACCTCCACTAATAAAACTAGCTGGTTGTCTTAATCTATGATAAAATCCGGCATACATGATATCTGGATTTTTTGGATGAAAAACTATTTCAGTACATCCAGTTTTTTTATCATTAGGTAAACCTCCTAATACTTTTATCCATGTTTTTCCTCCATCTTCAGTTTTAAATAATCCTCTATCTCCAGTATAACCCCATAAATGACCAACAGCTGCTGCATAAACTATATTTGAGTTTTCAGGATGAATAGCTATTTCTGCAATTTGATGAGTTGATTTTAGTCCCATATTTTTAAATGATTTCCCTCCATCTATTGATTTATATATTCCATCTCCCCATGCACTAGAATTTCTGTTTGCTGATTCTCCTGTACCTACCCATATAGTATTGAGATTTTGTTGATCAAATTTGACAGATCCTATTGAACCTGCACCATAAAAATCAAATATACTTTCCCATGTAACTCCAGCATTATTAGATTTAAATACTCCACCTGATGCAGAAGCAATTAATACTTTTCTATAATCAGTATTACTAGCATCAATTGCAGCAATTCTTCCCATCATATTAGCTGGACCAATATTTCTCCATTCAAGACTATTTGTATTTAGTGATTTATCTTGACCTACTACTCTAAAGGAAAGAATAATAAAATAAAATAGAATATATTTTAAAAAATTCATATTAAGATTCATATGACCAGTTTCCGCCTACCATTGTTCTTTGTATTGGAATATCTATAATTGACATTGGATCTGTTTTTGTTGGATCTTTTTCTAAAATAACTAAATCAGCAAGTTTACCAATTTCTAGTGAACCTTTTATATCTTCTTCATATGAAGCATAGGCTCCATTTATAGTTCCTACTTTTATTGCTTCTTCAACACTAATTTTTTGACTAGGTCCCCATACTTCACCATTATAATCAGTACGAGTAACACTTGATTGAATAGCCATCATTGGTTCATATGGTCCAGGAGGATAATCTGACGTTTGGGTAACATTTATTCCAGCATCAAGAAAACTTCTAACTGCGAACATATTTTCCAATCTTTTTTTACCATATTCTTTCATTTTTTCTCCATGAAAATAAACATATGTTGAAAAGGGATTAGGTATTGCATTTATAGCTTTAATTCTTTGAATTAAATCTTTATTAATAACAGTGCAGTGTTCTAGTCTAAATCTAGCATCTTTTCTGTATTTTTCTTTTTGTAACCTTTCAAATACACGAAGGGAAATGTCAATACCAACATCACCATTTGCATGAATTCCAATTTGCCAATCTTGTAAATGAGCATTTATGGCTTGTTCATATAGTTGATCTTCATCATTAACTATAATACCATAATCATTTGGCCTGCCTATATATGGCTCCGATAATCTAGCTGTCCTTTCTGAAATAGATCCATCACAAGCTAATTTTAATGCACCAACTCTTACCCATTTGTCTCCGTATCCTGTCTTTTTTCCTGATGAATTTATTTCATCAAAAGCATACCCTCTTATCATACAATAAATTCTAGTTTTTAATTCACCATTATCATACGCATCTTGGTAACTTTGTAATGATTTTGAACCAGTTCCTGCATCAGTTACTGATGTTATTCCTGACTTAGACATCATTTCAGATATAAGTTTAGCCCCTTCTTGATAATCTGCTCTTGTAAATTCATTTGGAATAAGTCTTTCAACTGGATATGTAGCACTTTCTAATAATCTTCCACTTAACTCTCCCGTTTCAATATCTCGACCTATTTGACCTCCATCTGGATTAGGGGTATTTTTATCAATTTTTGCAAGTGATAATGCTAAAGAATTTACATAAGCAGTATGCCCACCTCGATGGGTAATTATTACAGGATGTTCAGGAGATACTTCATCTAGATCTTTATTATTTATAAATCTTTTTTCTATTGTTTTTGTATCATCATATTTGAATCCAGAAATCCAATTTCCTTTAGGAGTAATTTTTGTTCTTTCATATATTGCACTTTTAATTTCTTCAATTGATCTTAAATCACAGTCAACCTTTCTAAGGTGAGATCTTCCTGATGATGCTGGGTGGGAATGGGCATCAATAAAACCAGGAGTAATAGTTTTGTTATCAATATCGATTTTTTTTGTAATGCTTGATGCAAGATTGAGTATTTCATCATTATTTCCAATAGCAATTATTTTATCTCCAGATATAGCAATTGCTTCAGCTTTTGGTTGGAGTGGATTAACAGTTATAATATTGGCATTATGTAATATGATATCAGGCTTCTGACTACTATAACAAGATACCATTGCTAAGGCTGGAATTGATCCTATAAATTGTCTTCTATTAAACTTTTTCATTTGGGTTAAACTATTTTAAATATAATCTTTATTTACTTATTTTTTTAAATTCATCTTCCAATTCCTTATTTGGATAAATTTTTGAAACTATATATCCAGTTAATAATCCTAGAAGAAGGGCAGGAGCTAACTCGGCAATTTTATCGAAATAAATTCCTATGTATTCAACTTTTGGCATTATGAACTTAAAAAAAAGTACAGCTAAAAATCCTACAATCATTGATGAAATAGCTCCTTTTTCAGTAAAGCCTTTCCAAAAGAGCGAAAGAATTATTGTAGGACAAAAACTTGCTGCAATTCCATGAAATCCAACAAGAACAAACCAAAAAATTGTTCTTTCAGGTGTTGATATTGCTACAATGATAGCAACAGTTAATGCTATAGAAGCCATAACAAAAGTGGTTAATCTTGAAATTCCTATCAAATCTTTTACATGTATTTTTGGATTAATTATTTTTTGATAAATATCTCTTACAATTGTACTGGATGCTAATACTAATAATGAGTCTACAGTCGACATTATTGCGGCTAAGACTACTGCCATATAAATACCAACAAAAGTAAGAGGCAATAAATACTCTACCATAAGTATTAGAGAATTTTGACCATTATTACCTAGTATACTCTCTACATCTGAACCGAGGTCTGTAAAGAAAGATCTAGCTAATATTCCTATCATTACAGCTGCAGAATCAGTAATTAAAGTAAATAAAATAGCAACCCATTTTCCTTTATCAATTTCTTCTTCACTTTTTATAGACATAAATCTGACAAAAATCTGAGGAGATCCTAAGAAAGCTAGCCCAATACATAGATATCCAATGATTGTTGCTATATTAATAGAATTAAATCCACCAGGCCCCCAAATTGAAAGCAATCCTGGATCTATTTTTTTAATACTTTCAAAAAGTGGAATGTTATTACTGTAAGATATATATCCAATAATTGGTAAAATTAAAAGTGCTAAAAACATTAATGATCCTTGAATTAAATCAGACCATGCTACTGCTACAAATCCTCCAAAAATTATATAAAGTAGAACAATTCCATATCCTACTATTGCTCCAAAAAAATAGTTCCAATTTAAAAATGCTTCAAATGCGGATCCAGTAGCATCAATTTGAGCACTTACATAAATTATAATAAAAAAAGATAAAAATATAGATGATAGTAATCTAAGATTATTTGATTTTGATTTGAATCTACTAACTAAATAATCAGGAACTGTAATAGAATTAAATTTATCAGTAATTCTTTTGAATTTTTTCGCCATAAAAATCCATGCTAGAGAAACACCAATTACTTCACCTAAAACAACCCAAAAAGCGCTAATTCCTACAATTGCACCTAATCCAGTCAATCCCAATAATAACCAAGCAGATTCTCCAGTTGCTCTAGTTGAAAATGCTACTACCCAGTATCCAAGTTTTTTTCCACCAACATAATAATCTTTAATATCTTTTATTTTTTTTGAAGACCACCATCCTATAAAAAATAAAACCCCAAAGTATAGAACTAAAATAAAAAGTTTAATTGTCATAATGAATTAATGATAAAATTCATCTGCCAGAGATAAAGCTTTTGAAATAATATCAACCCCTTCATCTATCTCTTCTTTTGTAGCTATTAAAGGAGGCGCAATAAATATAAAATTCCATTTACAGTAGGTAAACATACCAAGTTCTCTTAGTTTAGAAGTGACTTGATTCATTTGTTTCATTTCAGACATGTTGGCATTAAATGGTGCCAATGGCTCTTTAGTTTTTCTATTTTTAACTAATTCTATACATCCCAACATTCCCGTATTTCTCCAATCACCAATTGATGGATGTTTTTTTATAAGTTTTTTTATTAATTTATCTGTGTATAAACCAATATTGGTAGCATTTTCATTTAAATTTTCTTTTTCATAAATATCTAATACTGCATTTGCAGCAGCACATGCAACAGAATGAGCAGAATATGTAAGTCCTAAAGGAAGAAATTTATTATTAAAAGTATCTATGATCTCATTTGAAACAATTACACCACCTAACGGAACATATCCAGATGTAATTCCCTTAGCAATAGTTACTATATCAGGTTTTATATCATGATGATTGAATCCAAACCATTTTCCTGTTCTACAAAAACCACTCATGACTTCATCAATTATCAAAAGGATATTATATTTTTTACATAATTTCGATACTTTTTTTAAATAGTTTGGAGGATATTTTATACACCCTGATGATCCAGATTCACCTTCCATCATAATTGCAGCGATATTATTTGAACCTTCATAATTAATTGTATTTTCTAAATTATTTATTGCTCTTTCGCCACATTCTTCAAATGAGGTTGAATACCATGGACATCTATAATAATATGGGTTTTCAACATGAATACAGTTTGGGACTTGTTGATTATCAATTTCATTTTTTCTTGGATCCCCCCCTGCACTTACCGCTCCAATTGTTGCTCCATGATATGATCTATAGTGTGTAATAATTTTATGTTTTTTTGTGTGCAATCTGGCAAGTATAATTGCATTTTCATTTGATTCAGCACCACCTAAAGTAAAGAATGTTTTATTTAAATTTTTTGGGGTAATATCTGCTATTTTTTTTCCTAGAATTCCTCTAGAGTCAGTTGTGAATGGAGGACTTACATAGCTTAATTTTTCCATTTGTTTTCTAACTGCTTCTGTAACTTCTTGTCTTCCATGTCCCACATTTACATTCATAAGTTGAGATGAAAAATCGATATATTTTTTCCCTTTTTCATCATATAAGTAAACTCCATTAGCTTTCTTTACATGTATAGGGTCAAGGCCTTTTTGATTAGACCAAGCAAATATTGTGTGATCTAGGTTAAATTGTTTTGAATACTTATTCATTTAATTCTAATTATAGATAACTCAATTTAATTAAATTATAATACTAAATGTAGTTGGTTGAGATAATTTAAAAAACAAATTCAATTTATTTTTTTATTATATTAAATATATGAAAGACATTAGATTAGGTATAGTTGGCTTAGGAAGGTTGGGTTATATTCATGCTAATAATATTTTAAATAATATTAAAGGAGCTAAATTAGTTACTGCATGTAGTTTAAATAATGATGAGTTAAAAAAAATTAAAAATCAAAACAATAATGTTGAGTGTTATGAAAACTATAATAAAATGATAGATCAGGCTCAACTTGATGCAGTAATTATAGTCTCTTCTTCAAATCAACATTATAATCATTCAAAAATTGCTTTAAATAAAGGGCTTCATGTTTTTTGTGAAAAGCCCTTGGGAATAAACCTTCAAGAATGTTTAGATATTAAAAAAATTGTGGATTTAAAAAAAAATCTAATTTTCATGTTGGGTTTTATGAGAAGATATGATCCTTCATATATTTATATTAAAGAAAACATTGATAAAGGAGTAATTGGTAAACCAATACTTTTTAGAGGATATTCGGTTGATCCAGAATCTCAAATTTCAAATTCAATAAAATATGCTAAATACAGTGGTGGACAGTTTTTAGATATGGCAATCCATGATATTGATTTGTCCAGTTGGTTTTTAAAAAGTGAACCAAAAACTATATTTTCTGTAGGGGGTTGTTATTCTTATCCTGAATTTAGTAAATATAAAGATGGTGATAATGTGACATCACTAATGCAATTCAAAAATGGTTCTATGGCTTTTTTTCTTGCAGGAAGAACTGCTTCTCATGGATACAATGTCGAAACAGAAGTAATTGGTACAAAAGCAACCATTAAGATTGCTTCTGCACCACAAAAAAGTTTAGTGCAAATTCTTGACAATAAAGAAATAGCAAAAGAATGTTTTCAGTCTTTTCAAGACAGATTCAAACAAGCCTTTATAAATGAACTCCAAGAGTTTATTAATTGTATTGTTCAATCAAGAAAACCAGAGATTACTATAGAAGATGGTATACAGGCTACTTTAATTGCTCAAAAAGCAACTGAATCATTTAGAGAAAATAAGCAATTATACTTTTAAGAAATAATTCAACTAGCTAAGTAGAATATAAATGGATATAGTAATAAATGCTATAATAAATGAGATTCCTTTTGCATACTTCCATTCAATTAATTCTATATGATTTTCAATTCTTCTTTCTTCCTTTTTTTTGTGTGGAAAAATATAAGAAAAAACAAACATAGTAACCATATTCAATACAAATTCAATTCCCCAAACATGAACAAAATGAATGTCTGATTTAAAAATAAAAGTCACATTTATATAAAAAAGTAATCCAACAAATAAAGATATTTTTGCAGCAATGGCAGAAATACTTTTTGTAAAAAATCCTGCTATCATAATTGATGCTATAGGAATAAAAAATATACCATTCAATTTCTGTAATAATTGATATAGCCCATCTGGAGCATTAGCCATAATAGGAGCAACAATAATTGCAAAAATTGCTAAAATTAAAGTTGTTAATTTTCCAATTTTTACTAATTTATTTTCACTTATATTTTTATCAATATGATTTTTATAAAAATCTATACTAAAAATTGTAGCTGCACTATTAAGTACGCTATTGAATGTGCTTAATACCGCACCCATAATTATTGCAGCAAACAAACCCACTAGTCCTAAAGGAAGAACTTTTTTTATAAGTTCTGGATAAATCATATCTTGATTTTCATATAATGAATCTCCAAAGTAGTAGTATCCTATAACTCCTGGTAAAACAATTATGAATGGAATCATAATTTTTAGAATACCGGTAAATAATAATCCTTTTTGGGCTTCTATTAAGCTTTTTGCTCCTAAAGCTCTCTGAATAATTGTTTGATTCATACACCAAAAATAGATTTGATTAATTATTAAACCTGTAAATAAAACTTCAAATGGCATAACAGAATCTCTTGTTCCGATAACATTAAATTTTTCGGGGTTATTGTTATAAACTTTCATTAATCCTTCTATTATATTTCCATCTCCAATACTAAATAATGCAATTAAAGGGATAGCAGTGCCACCAATTAATAAACCATAACCATTAATTGTATCAGAAATTGCTACTGCTTTTAATCCTCCGAAAAAAGCATAAATGGCACCCAAACTTCCAATAGCAATTACAGTTATCCATAACCCCTGAGATTTAGAAATATTAAAAGTTTCTGAAATATTAAAAATACTTTCTATATTAATAGCTCCAGTATATAATACTATTGGTAGAAGAGTAATTACAAAAGATACAATTAAAAATAATGCTACTATTGTTCTTGTCATATTATCAAATCTAGATTCTAAAAATTGTGGAATTGTAATAAGTCCCATTTTTAAATATTTAGGAACAAAATATAGTGCAGCAAAAATTAATGCCAAAGAAGAAGTAACTTCCCAAGCAATAATTATAAAACCATTTTTATAAGAAGAACCATTCATCCCAATTAGGTGTTCAGTTGAAATATTTGTTAGTAACATTGATCCTGCAATTACTACTCCTGTTAAACTTCTGCCTCCCAAAAAATATCCATCTTTGGACGATAAATTTTCTTTTTTCAGTTTGTACCATGTATATATTGCTACGAAAAGAGTAAAAAATATAAAGGTTATAAATGTCAACATTTTTAATAAAGAGTTTTTAATTCTACTTTTTTATTTTTTTTATAAGAAAGTTTTGCTGCTATTGCTATCCGAATTGAGTTAACAGCATCTTCTATCCCTACTGAAGGTTTGTTATTATTGATTAAACAATCTACAAATTCCTTCATTTCATTAATATAAGCATCTTTATATCTTGTAATAAAAAAATCTTTTGGAAATGATTTTTTTATTTTTTTATCATTAATTAGAAAAGTATTTGTGTTATTCTTTTTATCAATTCCACACATTCCTTTTGATCCAAAAATTTCAATTCTCTGGTCATAACCATATACTGATTTTCTGGAATTATCAATAGAGCAAATTATATTATTTTCAAATTTCAGTGTGGTTAGCGCAGTATCTATATCTCCAGCCTTTTTAATTTTTTTGTTTATTGTGTTTACAGAAGTAAAGACTTCATTTACTTCAGAATTTGCAATGTTACAAGCCATATCAAAATCATGTATTGTCATATCAATAAATAAACCGCCAGAATTTTTTATGTAATCAATTGATGGAGGATTTGGATCCCTACTTGTAATTTTTATAGTTTGAACTTTTCCGATTTTTCCCTCATCAACCATTTTTTTTACTTTAATAAAATCTGGATCAAATCTCCTATTAAACCCTATCATAAATTTTACTTTATTTTTATTGATAATATTTAATACTTCTATTGTTTTTTCTAAAGATAAATCAACAGGTTTTTCACAAAATATATCTTTTTTATGTTTTGCAGCAAATATGATTTGTTTTGAATGAAAACTTGTTGGAGAACAAATTAAAACTGCATCTATAGATTTATCTTTTATCAAATCTTGATATGATTTGTAGAATTTTCCTATATTATATTTTTTACACAATTTCTTTAATTTTTCATTAGTATCTGAAATAGCTTCAATTTTTATAGATTTAAAATGATTAAATAAATTTTTTAGATGTATTTTTCCAATTCTTCCAATTCCTATTACCCCAATAGATATTTTTTTTTTATTCATAATTCATTTTATATATTGATAGACTCTAAATATTTTCTATTTTTAATAGCATATTTTTTTGGATCTCCCATTCCATGGACTATATCTTGTTCAACAACAATCCATCC
>CACOMW010000003.1 GCA_902628365.1 uncultured Marinoscillum sp.
AAACAAAGAATATAAATTCTTTAATGAAATTATTTCTCTGCCTCATCCCAGATGGATTTTGCAGTATAGATCAAAACAAAAAAATATATATATGAAAGAATATATAAATAAATTAAATAATATAAATAATGACTAATAGAAGAACTTTTATAAAAAAAATATCGGCAATTGGAGCAACTGCTCCTTTAGTTACAAATTTAAAAGGGGAATCATCAAAAAAAGATAATCCTATCATAGTATGTAGTAGAGGTGAAGATTGGGGTGAAAAAGTATTAATACCCGGCTGGGAAATTTTATCAAATAATGGGAAATTATTGGATGCTATTGAAAAATCTGCAAATGTTACAGAATTAGATCCTGAAGATACATCAGTTGGTTTTGGTGGTCTTCCAAATGAACATGGAATTGTACAATTAGATGCTTCTATAATGTATGGACCTAATCATAATTGTGGTTCAGTGGCTTGTTTAGAAGGAATTAAAACTCCATCATCTGTTGCTAGACTTGTAATGGAAAGAACTGACCATATTCATATTGTAGGAAAAGGAGCTCAAAATTTTGCTAAAGCTCATGGCTTTAAGATAGAAAATCTATTAACTGAAAAAGCAAGAAAAATTTGGCTTAGGTGGAAAGAAAATATTTCTGATAAAGATGATTGGTTTCCTCCAAAAGATAACAGTTATAATAATGAAAGATCTACAGGTACAATAAATGTTTTAGCAGTAGATTCTAATAGTGATGTTGCCGGAATAACAACTACAAGTGGTCTTGCTTATAAAATACCCGGAAGAATTGGTGATTCACCTATAATTGGAGCTGGATTATATGTAGATAATGAGGTAGGTGCAGCTGGTGCTACTGGAAGAGGAGAAGAGATTTTAAGAACTTGTGGATCATTCTTTGTCGTTGAGCAAATGAGAAATGGTAAAACTCCCCAAGAAGCATGTGAAGCATTATGTAAAAAAATTGTTGATATTAATGGTGGAACTAAAAATATTGATTTCAATGATAAAATTGTTGCTTTAGGAAAAGATGGATCAGTAGGCTGTGCATCAATCAAAGAAAAAAAAGGAAATGAACCAAAACTATCATACTGGTCTAAAAATGGATTCAAAGTTTATAGAGGGACTTATTTGATTGAGGAATAATTAATAAATTATATATGTTAATTTTATTAAAAATTCATTTTCGGTATCTCCTTTTCTTATTTTATAACTAAAATCTAATCTAGATCTAGATAAGAATATAAATTGTATACCTGGAGCCAAAGTAGATGAAAACTTATTGAACCGTTCAGGAAAGGATTTATTGGTTATGGTATTAGTTATATACTCTAAGTATATATTAAAATTTGTTTGCTTGTATGATTTATATTTTCTGGGAAAAACTAAATACCCAGCTGATATCGAATTTTTTAAAGTACCTAGCCTAAATAAGTTATTAGACTTATCATAAATATCATTTACTCTTGTATAAGCTGAAGTTATTGAAATAGCTAGTTTTTTGATAAGTTGTGTACCTATTAAACCAAATTCAAAACCATTATCTTGTAGTTCTAAATCAATATTACTTTTCATAAATTTTTCTTTATGAAAAGAATATTTTACAAATGAAGATAATCTAGTATGATTTTTTTGTTTGTCTGTTGTAAAAATTCTTTGTTTTGAATATAATTTGAATCCATTAAAACCAAAATTAGTACTCAGATCTTTTTCATAAGGTTTATTAGAAAATTGAAAACTTCCACTAATCATAATTTTTTTTGACAAACCATAGGCTAAAGAAGGTGTAAACAATAAAGCATTCTTGATACTTTCCTTTTCATTAGTTTGATTTAAAAAAATGTTAGAATAATTAAATCGAATAACTTTTGTTCCTTTTGGAATTAAGCTGGCAGCTTCAGTATTAATATATAATTCCTGAGAATAAGAGTTATTATATAAAAAAAGAAAAATTAGAAAAAAAAGAAATATTTTTTTCATCCAATAAATATTATTAAATATCAGACTTTAGATGAAATAATTTATTTGATTTTAGGTTTTCATGATTAGTACAACATGATTTAGAATGCCTTCCAGTCAAATAACATGAATGATTTGTTTTAGAAGATAATTGATCAAATTTTTCTTTATCAATAAAATTTTTATCAACTAATTTGAAAACCTTTGATTCTTTATTTTCATCAGAAAAAAAATGGAATAAGTTATTATCAATTAAGCTATGTGAATCATTCGGTGTTAATAAAGCATTTTCAAAAATAATTTCTGTTTCACCAAGAAAAAAACCTGCATCTTCAATTTTTTCTTGGATCAAATCAAAATCCACAAACATACCTTCTTTAAATTCTAGAATAAATGAGGTGGATTCTAAATCAGGAATAATATCCTTTATAAAGTCTAACTTTTCTAAACTTCTATGAGTAGAATAAGAACACATAGCACAGGTTAGTCCATTAACTTCAATTTTTGAATGAAATTTTTGTGAAAAACCAGAAAAGAAAAAAGAAAAAAGAAAAAAAATGATAAAGTATTTTTTCATAATTAATTTAATTTGTAGCAATCAAGAGTAAAAATAATTAAATTCATAATTATAATTGCCTTTTTACTTAAAAAGATAATTACTATAAGTATATCAAAATATCTTAATGAAAAACACTATTTACATCATACTTTATTTGATATTGTTCATTTCCTGCAGCAAAAAAAATAAAAATGATTTTGAAATAAATTCAAGCTATTTAACAGATCTAAATGATAATCAAATTGATCTTGATTCATATCACGGAAACGTTTTGTTTTTAAACCTTTGGGCTACATGGTGTAAACCATGTATTGTAGAATTTGAAGATATTATGAATTCAAAAGAACTTTTTGAAAAAGATAGTATAAAATTTGTTGCAATTTCAAACGAAAATATAAACACAATAAAATCTTTCGTTCAAAAAAATAAATATGATATTGAATTTCTAAAACTTGAAGGAGATTATTCGTATTTTGATGCTTATGGATTACCTACTACAATCATTTTTGATAAATCTGGTAAAGAGATATTTAGAACTAGCGGCATGAAAAAAAATCAATTCACTTCTAAAAGTTTTATACGAAAAATAAAAAAATTATTGTGATAGAATCAAATTACAATTATAAAACTCATTGGGATAATGCATATAAAAAAAATTCATCTAAAAATCTTGGTTGGTTTGAATCTGATCCTAAGTTATCAATAGAATTGATTGAAAAATGCAATTTAAATAAAAATTCTGTGCTATTCAATGCTGGAGCAGGTACTTCAAAATTAATCAAAATACTAATCAAAAAAGGATTCAAAAATATTATAATAAATGATATATCGTCAATAGCAATAAAAAAACTTCAAAACAAACTTCAAAACAAGCCTTCAATAAAATTTATACAAGATGATTTAACAAATCCAAAAAAATTATCGAAGATAAATAAAGTTGACTTATGGCATGATCGAGCTGTTTTACATTTTTTTCAAGAAAAATACCAACAAGAAAATTATTTTAATTTATTAAAAAAAGTTGTTAAAAAAGATGGTCATGTTATTCTATGTGAATTTAACTTAGATGGTGCAAAAAAATGTTGTGGGTTAGATATATTTAACTATGATAAAAAAATGCTTATAAAAAAACTTGGCAAAGATTTTGAATTATTAGAAGCTATCAATTACACATATAAACATCCATATAATGGAAATAAAAGAAAATATATTTATACTTTATTTAAAAGAATAAATTATAATTAATTACAAGCACACCTAAATCCTGTATGAGACATTCCAGAATCTGGACTAGACTTCATTCTAGCAGTTACTCTATAGCCAGAACAATAACTTGAATTGCATAAAAATGAACCACCCCTCAGAACCCGTTTTTTGGAATATGGTTCTTGAGGATCAAAAGATTGATTAGGTCCTTTTGGATTAATTGATAATGACTCATTTTTTTTATAGTAATTATAATCATACCAGTCACTACACCACTCCCAAACATTTCCTGCCATATCATAAAGCCCATAACCATTAGGAATATATGTTTTAACTGGCGCAGTATAATAATATCCATCTTTTATTGTGTTAAAAAAAGGAAAATCCCCCTCCCAAGAATTTAAAAAACTTGATGATAATAACCCATTTCCCCATGTAAAATTAACATCATTTTTTCCACCTTTAGCTGCAAATTCCCACTCGGCTTCTGTAGGCAACCTTTTACCTTTCCACTTACAATATTCAAGAGCGTCAAAGTATGATATATGTACCACCGGATGATTCATAATTTCCTTAATAGAAGAGCCTTCACCAAAAGGATGTTTCCAATTTGCACCTTTTCTCCATTCCCACCAGGTTGAAACATCTGAAAGTGGGACTTTATTAGTTGATGGTTTAAAAACCAAAGAAGAAGCAACAAATAAACTATCATGTGGTTTTTGAAT
Source organism: uncultured Marinoscillum sp. (assembly GCA_902628365.1). Taxonomy (GTDB): domain Bacteria; phylum Bacteroidota; class Bacteroidia; order Cytophagales; family MED-G16. The sequence goes on from CACOMW010000003.1 coordinate 4,452, forward strand.
CCCAGGTGGCAATTGAGTTTTTATTTCTTCCCAAGTAGGTTTAATTTCTGCAGTAGTAACATAATTAGTTTCATTAACAAAATCCATAAATTCAGAGTTAGTAATTTCAGTTTGATCTATCCAAAATCCATTCAATTTGACCTTATGTGAAGGAAATTCATCATTTCTAGCTTCAAAGTGATTCATGCCCCCCATCATAAATTCACCCGGTTTTATCCATGACATTCCTGTATAATCCTTTTGTTTATTGCAGCTGAATAAAGGAATTAAAATGATAAAAAAAATATTAAAAAAATTATTTTTTTTATTTATCATCTATTCTGAACTATTAATTATTCTTTTTGTCATAATATATTTTTCCATATGATAACTATCATAATCCTTATCATTTGGACTCACAGAACTAATTCTCACATTTTTTGAAGATTGTATAAACTTATTATTCCCTAACCACATGCCTACATGATCTATTTTTAATTTTTCATCATTTTTATATCCAAAAAATAATAAATCTCCAATTTTCAAATTTCCCCAATTACTAACAGAATCAACAATTTGACCAATTTGTATTTGTTGTGAAGCATCTCTAGGAATAATTAATCCATTCATATAATATAATGTTTTTGTAAATCCACTACAATCAAAACCATTAGATGAGGTTCCTCCCCATAAATATGGAATACCAACTAATTTTTCAGCATTTAAAACTAATGCTTCTAGATCATTATTTTTTAATTCATCAAAAGAAGAATATTTAATAAATTTTGAGTTATCAACCCATCCAGTTCTTCCATCTGGATACATTACCTTAAATTGATTTGATTCTTCATTAATTAATTTTAAAACACTTCCCATAACAATGTCTGAAACTATTTTTTTCTTATTTCTATCTTTAAATGAAAAACCAAAAACTTCATTAAAAATGACTTTCTCACCTTCAAAATAGTTTTTAAATTCCTTTTCTTTTAGATTGGTAAACCCTCCATGATCTATCCAAGAAATATATCCTTCAGGGGTTTTGACCAAATACCATTCACCATCTTTTTTTAAAACTTTTAGTTTGGTACCTAAAACAGCTTGTGAAACTAATTCTGATGAATGACTAGGTGATTTTCTTAAATTTGATACAGAATTATTTACGATTCCAAAATTTGGAACAGAAGAATCAGGTAAAATAGTTATACTATCATTGATATCAATATTATTTGATTCAATTAATTTTAAAAATTCTAATTTGGCTTCTTTAGAATCAGTTTCTCCTTTTATTGTATTTGTTTCACCATTAAAATTAACTTTCCATAATGCAGTTCTACTATCTGGAGCATGCTTACTTTTTATACTATTTATATGGGCCAATACTAAATCATTTTTATTTTCTTTACAGGAAAAAAAAATTAAGATAAAAAAAATAAAAAAGTAGATTGTCCTCATAAACTATTTTAATGTCTCAAATTTATCAAAAATATCAATCATATAAGGCAGAGACCCAGAAGCATGGTCCTTTCCTTGCAAAGTATTTAAAGAAATAATTGAAGAAGAAGTTCCTAATTTTATAAAATTATCATATGTAGTTACAGAATTATTATAAGGAACTGCTATATCATCTGTACCATGATATAAATACATTTTAGTTTTAGGTATCCAATTATTTAGACTATTTTCTTCAAAAGCACTAATTATTTCAGAGTATTTTGAACTAGAATGAACATTATTTTTAAATTCTTCAGTCAGAAGACTATCTATGTTATATGTTAAAACATTGTTAATCTGTCCACCTGAATAAGATCCATTAAAATAATTAGGTATTATTGAAGCAAAAGGCTCTTTAAAAATATCTGACAATTCTAAATTCCATTTATAAGTTGTTTTATAAGAAATCGCTACATAAGCTAAATAATAAGGATGAGGATAAGTTTTAAGGCTCAAAAAGTAATCTAACATGCCAAGAATATCATAACCACCTGCTGCAGGTGCTGATGCTACTAAATTTATACCTTTTGGATTATTCTCTTCAATATTCTTATGTGCAGCCATAGTTGCGAATCCTCCTTCAGAATATCCAGCTAAAAAAACATCACCATTAAAATTATAGTTCTCTATTTCAGCCAGTTCTTTTACAGCTTTTAACATATCTACAACAGTGTTTCCAATTATATCAGATCTATAATAAGGATGGAGAATATCCTTTGAGGATCCAAAACCAAGGTAATCTGGCATTAAAAAAATATAACCAAGACTTGCTGCATTAGAGAAAAAACTATAAGTAACTAAATTATCTGATGGAGCATCTATATGTCTAGATTCTGTTCCATGATGAAAACTTAGCATAGGAACTGGTTGATCTGTGTCAGGAAATGAAACTAATCCAGAAGCAATAATTTCTTCACCTAAATATGTGGTTTTATATGTAATAGTGTAAAGTGAGAGACCATATTTAGCTTTATTAGATATAACTGAAAATTCAGAATTATTAACTGATTTTAAAACATTTTCATAATCTTGAGAAAATAATTTTAAATAGGAATTTAAGCTATTAATAGATATTTCATCTTCATCACAGCCAGAAAAGAGATAGGAAAAAAATATTATAAGAAAAAAATTAAATAATTTTTTCATTTAAATTATTATCTAAAATTAAGTAAGCAAATATAATTTGCTTAATATTGAACAATGCAAGAATATGGATTTTTATCAGTTATTCCTCCACTAATAGCTATTTTTTTGGCCATTAGAACAAAACAAGTATTTATTTCTCTTCTAACGGGAATTTTTATTGGATGGCTAATTATTGGTAAGTGGAATATATTAAGTGGGGTTCTTTTAACAATTGATGGAATTGTAAATGTATTTCAAGATCCTGGAAATACTAGAGTTATAATTTTTACATTTTTGGTTGGCTCTTTAATTACATTTATTCAAGTTTCAGGAGGTGTAGCTGGATTTGTAAATAGTGTAAAAAAATACTTCAATAGTGACGAAAATAGAATAAATAGAAGTAGAAAAAAAGCACAAATATTTGCTGCTTTTACTGGAATGATAATTTTTGTTGAATCAAATATTTCCGCTTTAACAGTAGGAACAATTTTTAGACCAATCTTTGATAAATTAAAAATTTCTAGAGAAAAATTAGCTTACATTGCTGATTCAACTTCTGCACCTTCTAAACTATTAATTCCTTTTAATGGATGGGGTGCATTTATTATGGGTTTACTTCTTACTCAAGGAATTGATAATCCTTTTTTGGGATTAATTAATGCGATGCCTTATAACTTTTATCCTATACTTGTCATAATTGTTTTATTTTATTTTATAATGTCTGGAAAAGATATTGGTGCTATGAAATCAGCTGAAATAAGAACAAAGAAAGGAAAAGTTTTTAATGAAGGTTCATTACCAATGATATCTGATGAAATAACAATAATTAAAACTAAAAAAGGTATAAAAGAAAATTCATTAAATATGTTTATACCATTGGGATCAATGATTTTAATTATGCCATTCATGCTATTATACACCGGATATAGTACTGAGTTGAATGACAATTCTTTTTTTGGAATAATTGGAAATGCTTCGGGATCTAAGTCAGTATTATATTCTATTTTTTTTACTATTATTATTTCATCATTTTACTACGTAATAAAAAAAATTATGACAATTAGGGAAATTATAAATAACACTTTAAAAGGAATGTCTGGAATGGTTTCAATGGCTGTTTTAATTTTATTAGCTTTTGCTATAGGTAACCTATGTAACGAACTAGGAACTGGTCAATATGTATCTGAATCTTTAAAAGGTATTATTTCTCCTAAATTTATCCCTGTTTTATTATTCTTAACTAGTTGTTTTATATCCTTCTCAACAGGAACATCATGGGGAACATTTGCAATTATGATAGCAATTGCAGTTCCTATATCAAATCAAATTGGAATAGACACACATGTTGCAATAGCAGCTTCACTTGGCGGGGGGCTTTTTGGTGATCACTGCTCACCCATTTCAGATACTTCAGTTATTTCATCTATGGCATCTGCAAGTGATCATATTGATCACGTAAAAACTCAGCTTCCTTATGCTTTAATTTCAGGTGTATTAACCGCTTTTTTATATTTAATTATTGGAATGAACTATTAAGTAATTAAATATACCTGTTAATAATATTTTCAAATAATTCTTGTCTTCCAGAAATTAGCTTTGGCTCTTTCAGTTTAGAGGCATGCTGATATAAGTCTTTCATGGAAATTTTTCCATCTTCAAAATCTTTTCCTTTTCCTACATCGAAAGAAGCATACCTTTCTTGCAATAATTTAGAATATTCAGAATCATTTAATATTTTTTCCGTTATTAATAATCCTTTTGCAAAAAGATCTATGGCTCCTATATGAGAATAAAACATATCATTTAAATCAATAGAGTTTCTTCTTGTTTTAGCATCAAAATTGATACCTCCACCTTGAAAACCACCAGATTGTATAATCACTAAAAGAGACTCTACAATTTCATATATATTATTAGGAAATTGATCAGTATCCCATCCATTTTGATAATCTCCCCTATTTGCATCCATGCTTCCAAGCATATTACTGTTTGCCGCTACCTGAAGCTCGTGCTGAAATGTATGACTTGCTAGAGTTGCATGATTAACCTCAATATTTAATTTAAAATCTTTATCAAGACCGTAATGCTCTAAAAACCCAATAACTGTAGCAGCATCAAAATCATATTGATGTTTGGTAGGTTCCATAGGTTTAGGTTCAATAAAAAAACATCCCTTAAAACCTTGTGATCGTGCATAATCTTTTGAAAGATGAAGGAATTTTGCTAGATGATCAAGTTCTCTTTTCATATCTGTATTTAAAAGTGACATGTATCCTTCCCTACCTCCCCAAAAAACATAATTTTCACCACCGAGTTCAATGGTGACGTCGAGTGCGTTTTTTACTTGGGCAGCCGCAACAGATAGTATATCGAATTCTGGATTTGTAGCAGCTCCATTCATATATCTTGGATTTGAAAAAAGATTAGCTGTTCCCCAAAGAACATTAATATCTGATTCCTTTATCTTTTCTTTTGCATAACTTGTAATTTTTTCTAGTCTTTTTTCTGATTCAGACAGAGAGGATCCTTCTTCGATCAAGTCAAAATCATGAAAACAAAAATGCTTTAATCCTAACTTGGAAATAAATTCAAAAGCAGCGTCCATTTTATCACAAGCATTTTGAAAAGGATCAGAAGATTTTGACCATGGAAAAGACTTAGTGCCAACTCCAAATGGATCATTTCCAGGGTTTACAAATGAATGCCAATAAGCAACTGCAAATTTAAAATGTTCACCCATTTTTTTTCCAAGGACAATCTTATTTTCATCATAAAATCTATATGAAAAGGGATTTTTAGAATCTTTTCCCTCAAATTTTATTTTTTTAACATCCTTAAAATATTCTCTATCTCCTAGTACAATTGACATGTTTATTATAAAAAGTTAGACAAATGTTTTTTCCAGTCGGAATAGTAATTTAAATACTTTTCTCTTAAACTCTTCTTTGGTTTGTATTTACTAATTAATTTTAGATTTTTAAAAGCGTCTTTCTCATTAGCATAATACCCGATTCCAAGAGCTGCAGCTCTAGCCGCTCCTTCAGCTCCATTAGTATCATAAATTTCTAATTCTATCCCTAAAGTATTTACAAATGCTTCTCTAAATAACATACTTAAAAATAAATTCGAGTTTCCAACTTTTATTTTCTTAAATTCAACACCTAAATTCTTTAGAGATTCGATTCCATAATTCATTGAAAACGCCACACCTTCTTGAACTGATCTTATAAGATCTATCTGATCATGCATATTGAAATTTAGATTCATAAGATTTGCTCCTATTTCTTTATTATTTAAAATTCTCTCAGCACCATTACCAAAAGGATAAAATTTTAAGTTTTTAGATCCTATTGGTGAATTAATTGCACTTAGGTTTAAATCGTTATAATCACCAGAATTAAGAATTTTTTTGAGCCATGAATATGCTATTCCAGACCCATTGATGCATAAAAGTAATCCATTTCTATTGTTATCAATAGAATTATTGCAATGTAAAAAAGTATTAATTCTTTCATTTTTATCATAAATATTTTTGTCAGTAACAGCATAAATTACTGCAGATGTACCTGCAGTAGCTGCAATTTCTCCTGGATGTAATACATTTAATGAAAATGCATTATTAGGTTGATCACCTGCCTTATAGGTTATTTCAGTATTTTCTTTGAAACCAAATGACTTTGATATATTCTTTGATATCGACCCATGATTATCAAATGAAGATAAAACTGATGGAAGCAAACCTTTTTTAAAACCAAAATATGAAACTAAATCACTAGATACATTTTTATTTTTAAAATCCCATAAAATACCTTCAGAAAGTCCTGATTGAGTAGTATTTATTTTATTAGTTAACTTGTAAGCTATATAATCACCTGGTAGCATAATTTTAAAAATTGATTTATATAAATCAGGTTCATTCTCCATCACCCATTTTAGCTTTGAAGCAGTAAAATTCCCTGGAGAATTAAGTAAATTTTTAGAAATAACTTCAGATTTTATTGATTCATTTGCCTTTTTACCGATATCGACTGCTCTTGAATCACACCAAATAATTGATTTTCTTAAAGGTTTTCCATTTTTATCTATTAATACTAATCCATGCATTTGATAAGAAATTCCAATGGATGCAATGAGTGAAAAATTAATTTTTTTATTTAATTTTTTAAAACAACTAACTACACATTCCCACCAATAATCAGGATCTTGTTCCGCCCATCCAGATTGAAGAGAAAAAATATCCATTTCTTTTTCAGGGTAATTGCATGAAATTATACTCCTCCCTTTTTTTCCATCTAGTATTGATACTTTCACCGATGAGCTACCTAAATCTATTCCTAAAAAATAATCCATTGACTTATAAATGTTCGATATAATAATTTCAAATAATCAAAATAATTAAATTTTAATTATTATAAATATAAAAATGTAAATTGTATTAGACAATGTACAAAAATAAAAGTCAAAAAATTGGATTAAGAGAATCTACGAGTCTAGTTGTAGGAAATATGATAGGAGCTGGTATTTTTATGCTGCCAGCATCGTTAGCCCAATATGGTGCTATAAGTATTTTTGGCTGGACAATTTCAGGTATTGGAGCAATTTTCCTTGCTATGATTTTCAAAAGATTAAGTCAAAAAATACCAGGAAAAAGTGGTCCATTTCATTATACTAAAGAAGGTTTTGGTAGTTTTTCTGCTTTTTTTGTTGTTTGGGGATATTGGCTTTCTATTCTACTGACTAACGCTGGACTTGCAATAGCGATTACAAGCTATAGCACTGTCATTTTTCCTTTCATAGAGGATAAAATTTTTAGTATAATTTTTTCAATATCAATTATATGGATTATTACGATAATAAATAATTATGGTATAAAGACTATGGGAAAATTTCAATTTATAACAAGCATTTTAAAAATCATTCCACTTTTATTAACAATAATTATAAGCTTCTTTGTTTTCGATATAAAAAATTTTTTTCCAATCAATCTATCTGAACTCTCAAACTTTCATGCCCTCAGTATAACAACTGCAATGACTTTTTTTGCATTTTTAGGAATTGAATCTGCAACAATTCCAACCGATGGAACTGAATCTCCAGAAAAAACAATTCCTCTTGCAACAACACTTGGAACATTTATAACAATAGCTATTTATATATTTTCTTCAATTGCTCTAATGGGTATCATTTCACCAAATGATTTAGCTTTATCTAATGCTCCGTTTGCAGATGCAATAAATATTGTTTTAGGAGAAACTGGAAAAAATATAATTGCGATTTTTGCTATCATTGCTGGTATAGGTTGTCTTAATGGATGGACATTACTTCAAGCTGAAATACCTAAAACATTAGCTCAGGATGGCTTACTTGGAAGTGTTTTTTTAAAATTAAATAAAAATCAAGTTCCAACATATGGGCTGTTTATTACTAGTTCTTTTGTTAGTTTATTAATAATTATGAACTATTCAAAAGGTTTGGTTGGAATATTTACATTTCTTATTTTAACTGGCACATTTTGTGCTCTAATGCTATATGTTTTCTCTTCGTTAATAGAAATTTCAATTTTAATCAAGCAAAAGGCATCTATAAAAAAATTTGTTGTTCCATCTTTGATTGGAATTCCTACATTTTTTTTTACTTGGTGGATAATTTTTGGAATTGGAAAAGAACCTATATTCTATAGTATAATATTACTTTTAATTTCAATTCCTATTTATATTTATTATAAAAAAAAAAGTTTTGTTAAATATTAATAAAATAAGAAATCATTTTCCTTCACTCGAAATAAAAAACTCAAGAGGAGAAAAAATTATTTATCTGGATGGTCCAGGTGGAACTCAAGTTCCAAATAGTGTAATTAATGCCATTTCAAACTATTATAAAACTTCAAATTCAAATACTCATGGTAGTTTTATAACAAGCAATAGAACTGATAAAATAATGGATGAAACTAGGGAAAATTTATCAATTTTTTTAGGTGCTCAAAATAAAAATTCAATATCTATAGGCCATAACATGACAACTCTATCCTTTAGTTTAGTTAGAGCCTTTTCCAAAATTTTCAAAAAAAATGATGAAATTATAGTAACTCAGCTTGATCATGAAGCAAATAGAGGACCATGGATGAGTTTGAAAAATTATGGAATCAAAATCAATGAAATAAAATTATTAAAATCTGGAAAATTAGATTATAAAGATTTTGAAAGTAAAATAAATGATAAAACTAGATTAGTTGCACTTGGCATGTCATCCAATGCTCTTGGAACAGTTAATGATTTTAAAAAAATTGGAAATATTTTAAAAAATCATAAATCTTTTTTTTTATTGGATGCAGTACATTACGCCCCACATTTTTTGATCGATGTAAAAGATATAAATTGTGATTTTCTATTATGTTCTTCCTATAAATTTTATGGTCCTCACCTTGGGTTTTTATATGCTAAACCTGGAATATTAGATAATCTTAATACAGATCGTTTAATAGTTCAAGATCAAATATCTCCATATAGAATAGAGACTGGAACTTTAAATCATGCAGCATGCGCTGGAGCTAGTGAAGCCGTTAAGTTTATAGCAAACTTTGGAAAAGGAGAGAATTTTAGAATAAAATTAAAAAATGCATATAAAAATATTGGAAAACATGAGCATTCATTGGCGTCAATGTTATTCAATGAAATAAATGGATTAAATAATTTCAAAACTGTAGGTTTAAATTTTGATTCAAAGCAAAGGGCGCCAACAATATCAATTATACATAAAAAAAAGGATCCAAAATACGTTTGTAATAAACTTTCTGAATTTAATATATGCGCTTGGGATGGTCATTTTTATGCAAAAAGAGCTATTGAATGCATGGGGCTTGAAAAAAAGGGGGGAGTAACAAGACTTGGAATCTCAATTTATAATACTAAGGATGAGATTGAAAGAACTATTAAAGCTCTTTCAAGTATTTAACTTATCTTTTTTAAAATATTTCTTAACTACATAAGACAAACTTTTATATGAATTTATCAGTATCTCATTAATAATTTTATTTTCCATCCATCTAACTTTTTCAATTTTTTCTTTCTTTTGGCCTTTCATTTTTGAATCATCAATACATTTCATTTTGTACCAAACAGTTTTCTTTAAAATAAACTTTTTATATCTAGTGTAGGTGTGCCATGTTGTACAATTCCTATTAATAATTTTAACTTTGGTATTAGTTTCTTCTTCAACTTCTCTTACAGCACAATCTTTTATTTTTTCACCTTTATCTTTTTTACCTTTTGGAAGATCCCACTTACCTAATCTGTAAATAAATAAAATTTTGTTCTCATTATTTTGAACAATACCACCAGCTGCTTTAATTACTTTAAATTTTTTCTTTAAATACTTTATTACTTCTTTTTTATTTTTTAAAGTAAATGTAACAGAATAGGTTTTTTTAAGTTTTTTTTCTGTCATTATCTTTAACAATGAATCAATTGAATCTGGTAAAGCATCATAAATTAATACTCTTGCTCTTAGTTTAGTATGAATTATTCCAGAAGATCCATCTATTAGAGTATCATAATTTTCAACTTTCAACTTTGAATTATCTAAATTTTTGAATAATACAGGTATATCATTAATGAAAATTCTTTTCATAATAGAAAAATTGAATTATTGAAATGCAAAATATTAAAATAAATCGAATTATTTTTGTTTATCTATAAATGATTGCACAAAAAATTATATCATCTCTTATTTCAATTAATTCTATAAAAATTAATTTAAAAAATCCATTTATTTGGGCATCTGGATGGAAATCTCCTATATATTGTGATAATAGGATATCACTTTCATATCCTAAAATAAGAGATGATATCACTGCTCAGTTGGTTAATAAAATTAAATCGACTTTCGATAAAATAGATGCCATAGCTGGCGTAGCAACTGCAGGTATACCTCAAGCTTCTCTTGTTGCAAAAGAACTTAATCTACCTTTGGTTTACGTTAGATCAACAGCAAAAAAACATGGTATGAAAAACATGATCGAGGGAGAATTAAAAATTAATTCTAATGTATTAGTTATTGAAGATTTGATTTCTACAGGTGGAAGTTCATTAAAAGCAATAGATGCAATAAAATTGAGAAAATGTAATATTTTAGGCTTAGCATGTATATTTAATTATAGTTTTGAAATTTCTAAAACCAATTTTAAATCCAATAATATAAAAGTAGTCAATCTATGCAATTATTATGATTTGATTGAATTTGTAAAAACAAATAAAATAATTAGTCCAAAAGAAATAGATTTTTTAAAAAGTTGGAGAAAAAATCCAGATAAGTGGATTAATTAAATAGTTAGTTTTCAAGATAAGATAACTCTACAGGAATTATTGGATCTATTGGATCAAGTTTAGAAAAAGCTATTTTTGATAATCTGATTACAATTTTTTGATTTGAACCTGTATCTGGTAATTTACCAATAACTCTAACCATTACCTTTAAATCATTCATTTGATTTCTGACAAAAAGAATAGTTCCAACTTTTGCACTTTTATGCAAAGCTAAGTATTTAGTTGACTCCATAGGTTCCTCTATTGAAGATGCAAAACCTTCCTCTTTTAAAATACCTGGAAATTTTTCTTCATATGTTTTTTCAATCAATTCAGATTTAATATTTGATAATTCAGAAAGAATTATAATTTTTTGATTAACAGAAAGATCATTATTTTTAAGATTATTCCATTTTTTTAAATCACCAATAGAAAGATTATATTTTTTTGAAATAGAAAATAATGTTTCTCCTTTCTCAACATTGTGAAAAATTGTATCACTTAATTCTCTTGATAATGATTGAAAATGAGTTAAATTCAAAAAGAAAAATAAAAGACAGAATTTATAATTTATAAAAAGCATTTAATTAGTAATGTATTAATTTTGTAATATGAAACTAGGACATAAAATAATTTATATTTTTTTACCAATATTCATTTTACTTAAAATTAATATTTCTTTTTCGCAAGAGAAAAAACTTAATGTTCTTCTTGTTGAAATAAAACAAAATATCGATCCAAGAATAAATAGATATACAAAATTAATGTTAGAAGAAGTTGAAAAAAAGGATTATGATATGATAATCATTGAAATGGATACTTATGGAGGTGCTTTAAATGATGCTGATGATATTAGAACAAGAATTCTAGACTTTGATAAACCAATTTACTCGTGGATAAATAAGGATGCTGCGTCAGCTGGAGCCTTGATTTCTATTGCTTGTGACAGTATTTATATGAGTAGTGGAGCAAGTATTGGTGCAGCAACTGTTGTAACTGCTGATGGAAGTGCAGCACCTGATAAATATCAATCTTACATGAGATCTATAATGAGATCGACTGCAGAGGCTAAAAATAGAGATCCAAATATTGCTGAAGCAATGGTTGATCAAGATGTTAAAATAGATAGTTTATCTCAAGAAGGAAAAGTTATTACATTCTCAACATCTGAAGCTATAAAAAATGGTTTTTGCGAAGCTGAAATTAATTCGATAGATGAATTAATGAACCATCTAAATTATAATAATTATGAAATTAACAAATTTGAACTAAGTTCTACTGAAAATATAATTGCATTTTTCTTGAATCCTATGATTAGCAGTGTTTTAATTCTTATTATTTTAGGTGGAATTTATTTTGAACTTCAAACTCCTGGTGTTGGCTTTCCAATAATGGCTGCAATTATAGCTAGTATATTATATCTCACTCCATATTATCTTAATGGCCTTGCTGAAAATTGGGAAATATTAATGTTTTTAGTTGGAATAATATTAATTGGCATTGAAATTTTCATTATTCCGGGATTTGGAATATTTGGAATTCTTGGAATATTATTTTCAATTAGTTCCCTGGTTTTAATCATGGTTAATAATGATTTTCTAGATTTTACTTTTGTTTTTCCAGCCGAACTTTTTAATGCGACCGGATCTGTTCTTCTAGCTGTACTTGGCTTTATAGTTCTTTTATTTTTTGGTGGAATTAAGCTTTCTGAATCTCAATATTTTAAAAAAATATCTCTAGATGATATTCAAGATTCAAATAAAGGATTTACATCTAAAATAAGCAATAATGATATAATAGGTAAAAAAGGCAAATCATTTACTGTTCTTAGACCTAGTGGAAAAGTTATCATTGAGAATAAAATATTTGACGCTTCAACCTCGGGGGAATACATTGATAAAAATAAAAATATTGAGGTAGTAGAAAACGAAGGAACATCAATTAAAGTTAAACAAATAACCTAGTGAGATATATTGCTGTAATTCCTTCTAGAATGGAATCGAAGAGACTCCCTGGAAAACCTTTAAAAAAAATTGGAAACAAGTCTATGATTCAAAGGGTGTATGAACAATCTATTAAATGTGAAAGGTTTGAAAAAGTAATTGTAGCTACAGATAATGATGAAATAAAAAAACATGTTGAAAGCTTTGGTGAAGTTGTATTGACCTCTTCAAACCCTATAAATGGAACTGAAAGAGTATCGGAAGCCTTAAATAAAATTAACATTTCTTATGATTATGTGGTAAATATTCAAGGAGATGAACCTTTTATAAAAAAAAATCAAATTGATGCCTTACTTAATATATGTAATGGAAAAAATCAAATATGTAGTCTAGTAAAAAAAACACCTTATAACCAAGAATTGAAAAAAAATAGTATAATTAAAGTTGTTATGGATAAAAATAAAAATGCCTTATATTTTTCAAGAAATATAATTCCAACAAATAATGAAAATGCTATATATTATAAACACATAGGCTTATATGCATTTAAAAAAAATACGATAAAAAAAATAACTGAACTATCAAAATCAGAATTAGAAAAAATAGAGTCATTAGAACAATTAAGGTGGTTAGAAAATAATTATAAGATTAAATTAGCAATAACTGAAGAAGATACTTTCGGTATAGATACAGAAGAAGACTTAATTAAAGCAAATAAAATTATTTTAAATAATTAAAAATTATATTTGTAAAAAAATCAAAATAAATGAATTTTTTCAAAAATATTTTAAAAAATGTTATAACAAACATCATCGGATTCTTTGTTAGTATATTTTTAATTTTTATAATTTTTACGATAATGGTTGCAATATTTTCATCTCCTGATGATAAAGCAAATATTATTGAAGTTAAAGAGAATTCTATCCTATTTATTGATGATATAAATATAATTGGAGATAGGGATTTAAAAGGCGATGATTTAGATATCAATCTAGGATTTTCATTACCAGGTTTAAACGAGGATTTAAATAAAGAAAAAATTAGTTTAAGAACATTTAAAACTCTTATTGATTCAGCAAAAAATGATGAAAATATTAAAAGCATTGTTTTAAATCTTGATAATGCATTAATACCTTTCAATAAATTAAAACAAGTCAGAGATATTTTATCATCTTTTAGAGAAGTAAAACCTATATATTCTCATTCTGACTATTATACTAAAAACTCTTATTATTTATCTTCTATTAGTAATTTAATAGCTGTATCACCTCCAGGATTCATAAATATAAGTGGTTTTGGTATATTCGATTTCTTCTATAGAGAATTATTTGAGGAGTTAGGAATCAAAATTGAGCTTTTTAGAGTAGGAGAATTTAAGGGAGCTGCTGAAACCTATGTCAGAAATAAATTTAGTGAAGAAAATAAAAAACAATATTATGAATTTTTGGACGAAAGATTTAATTTCTATTTAAAAGATATATCAGATTCTAGAAATTTAACAAAAACATCATTAATTAATTTTATCAATAATTATGAAACTGAACTTTTAAGCGATGCTTTAAAAAATAATTTAGTTGATACATTATTTTACAGTGATCAATTTGATGATTATTTGAAAACAAAAATTGATTCTTCATACAACAAAGTTTCATTCCTAGATTATAAAAAAACAGTTAAGATTAAAAATAATTACTCTAAGGATAAAATTGCTATATTATATGCATTAGGAGGTATTCTTCCAGGAAAAGGAGATGAAGGTATTTTTTCTGAAAGTATAATTAAAGAGATAAAAAAAATAAAAAAGAATAAAAATATTAAATCCGTCATTTTTTATATTAATTCAGGAGGAGGTAGTGCATTTGCTTCTGATTTAATCCACAGAGAAATACAACTTTTAAATGAAAAGAAACCAGTTATTGTTTATATGTCTGATGTGTGTGCGTCAGGTGGTTATTATATAGGTATGCCTGCTGATACATTAATTTCATCTAAACATAGTATTCTAGGTTCAATTGGAGTTTTTGGCATTGTTCCTGATTTATCTGGGTTAATTAAAAATAAATTAAAAATAAATGTTGATGAGATTAAAACAAGTCAAAATATTGGAGAAATTAATTTATTAAAGCCACTTAATAAAGACGAAAAAAAATTAGTTCAAAGAGGAGTAAATCAAATATATGATGACTTTTTAAATGTTGTTTCTAAAGGGAGAAAAATGAGTAAAGAAGAAGTAAATAAAATTGCAAGAGGTAGAGTATATTATGGAGAAACTTCAAAAAAAATCAATTTAGTTGATATTCTTGGTGATATGAACGATGCAATAGAAATAGCTGCTGATAAAGCTAAAATTGAAAAATATCAAATTATTGAATATCCAAGACAAAAATCATCAATTGAAAAACTGGTTTCATCATTAAATCAAGTTAACTTTTTATATTCAGAATATTTTCCAAAAATTGATAATTGGTTAGTTAAATCAATAACTGAAACAAAAATATATGATCCATTACAAATGAGAATGGAATTTCAATCAGATGTATCTAAGTGATATTTATTAATTTTTTGATAAATTTTTATCAAAAAATAGAACAATAAGCTAAAAACAAAAAGTAGTAATATTTTATTTAATTGAAATAAGCTTTCATTTTTTTTATATAAATCTAAAACTTTGAAAAAGTAGAATATTGTAAATATTCCCAACAAACCATTTTTTTCATTCAATAATACTTTTCTTAAATTAAAATTTAACTCTGGTTTTATCCATTTTTTAAAATTAGGAATTATTGCAGGAACATTTAATGAATATAATTTGTATTCATTTTTAAATTTTTTTATTAAATAATCTTCTTCTGCTAAAATAATTGGAATATAGATTAACCAGTAAAAAAAAATAGAAAATAAAACAAAATATAAGTTATTTGTAATTAATGAAGCTCCAAGCCAAATAAGGAAATTACCAATATACAATGGATGCCTTATTAGTGAATATATTCCTGTTTTATTTATTTTTGAAGCAAGTTGAGATTTTGTATTTCTTCCTGAAGTTTTATTAAAAGAATATCCAACAACTAATACTCTAATCAATAATCCAGCTAATGAAATAGATAAGCAATAATTAAATATGGATGGATTTATTTTATTAATTGGAGAAATATAATAAAAATAAAAAGCTAAGAAAATAATAGGAATAGGAATATAGCTTCTGTATCTAAAAAATAAATTTCCTAAACTAATTAGTATACTTTTTTGAATCATTCTTCTTGATTATCAATCTTTAATTCAGAATCTATTATTTTAAGTATTGGCACAAACTGATTATCATTCATATAGTCATATTGAAACCCTTCAAAAACATCTCCTTGAATAAAGTTTTCATTACGTAAGCCAAACTGAAAATAATTACCATATTTCCTAATAATCTTACCTATCATATTAATTATTCCAAACCCAATAAATAGATTATCTGATGGAATTTCACCATATGAATTAATAAATTTATCTTTAATAAAACTTGAAATTTCTGAATTTAGATTAATATATTTTCTACTTATAAAAGAAACATCTAATCTTTTTAATTGATCAAATGTATTTACATCATATTCTAACCATTCATTAAAACCCAAAACTGAAATCGTATCATTTCTCACATCAACTGCACTTAATGTGTTTGAACTAAGAAGAGAGTTAGATGATACAGTAAATACATGTCCAATTGAATCATCATCGATATAAAACTTTTCCTCATATTTATAAATAGTATCAAGTTTTTCAATTCCTCTTCCATCCTTTACAATTCTTCCTTCTATATTATTAATTGAATCTGCTTCTTGTTTTGACAACATAAGTTCATAAGAATTTGTTAATGAATCTAATATTAGTCTTGAATCTTCCAAGTTTACTTTTTGTTTATATATAAAATTAAAACCATTTGCTTCCATTTTATTTTGATAAATAGATGCTATGAGAGAATCAACTTTATTGTTCTCATAAAAAATTATTGCATTTTTATTTTTATTAAATTTTTCTTTTGCATATTCAGCAGCTTTTATCGCTAAAGTTTTATTACTAGGTAAAAAAAGCATTGCATATTTATTATTATCAATAATTTCATTGTTACTTGACAAAGGATTAATCATAAATATTTTGTTCTCAAGACAATATTGACTTACTAATTTTACTGGACTTGAATATAAGGGACCAATAATTAGATTCATTGTGTTGAATAAGCTAGATTTCAAAATACCTTTAACAACCTCTGGATCTCTTTTAGTGTCATACGGATATAATTTTATTTTAACTCCTATTGAATCTAAATGATTTGTTGCGAATCTCATTCCATTATATAAATCCGTTATAAATTTATTTTTTTTCATAATGGATAAATTATCATTTTCATTGTACATAAATGGTAACAAAATAGCTACCTTAAAAATATAATCATCACTATTAATAAATAAATTTTCTTCTGATACATTAGATAAAATATTTTTAATTTTACTGATTATATCTTTATCCAAGGGCTCATTCAATAATTTTCTACCAAAATATTTTGCTATCACATTATTCTTAGGATAAACATCATACCATTTTCTTAATTTATTAAAATCATTTATTTTTTCGATTTTTGGATCTAAAAACTCATAAAGTTGATCTTTTATGTCTTTTGATTTTATACCAGAAAGTATTCTAAATGAAGATTCATATTCATTTTTTTCAAGTAGTAATCTTACCAACCAATAATTCACTTCATCAAGCTGAGGCCAACTTGGATAATTAAAAATTATATCTTCTAATTTTTTTTTAGAATTATCAAATTTATTTAAATTAAAATCACATAATCCAGAATAATAAATTGAATAAATTTTAAACTCGTTATTTGTAGATACTAACGAGTCAAAATGTACTATTGCTTCAGAATATTTTTTTTGATAAAAAAGTTTTTTACCCTTTATGTACGTTTCATAAGAATTTTGAGAAAATAATAAGTGAATAGGGAGAAAAATTATAAGTAATTGAAATATAGTTTTATTTATTTTCATAAAAATTAAATTATTCCCATTCTATTGTTGCAGGAGGTTTTGAGGAAATATCTAAAACAACTCTATTTACCCCTTTTACTTTATTAATTATTTCATTTGATATTTTTGATAAAAAATCTGAAGATAATTTTGACCAATCTGCTGTCATACCATCTAAACTATTTACTGCTCTTAATACAATAACATTTTCATAGGTTCTTTCATCACCCATAACACCAACTGACTTTATAGGTAAAAATATTGCTCCTGCTTGCCAAATATTGTGATAAAGATTTTCTTTAATTAATGAAGAAATAAAAATATGATCGGCTTCTTGAAGTATATTAATTCTTTTTTCTATAACCTCTCCCAAAATCCTTATAGCTAAACCTGGTCCAGGAAAAGGATGTCTATATAATATATTTTTAGGTATTTTTAAAGAAAGACCAATTTTCCTAACCTCATCTTTAAATAATGTATTTAAAGGTTCAATAATTTTTAGATTCATTTTTTTGGGTAAACCTCCAACATTATGATGTGATTTAATAGTTACAGATGGACCTTTGACAGATACTGATTCAATTATATCTGGATATATAGTACCTTGAGCTAACCATTTTACATTTTTAATTTTTTTAGACTCTTCTTCAAAAACATCAATAAAGGTTTTACCAATAGCTTTTCTTTTATCCTCAGGATCAACCTTTCCTTTTAATGAGGCATAAAACTTTTTTTTTGCATTAACTCCAATTACATTTAAACCTAGATTTTGATATGATTTTAAAACATTTTCAAATTCATTTTTTCTCAATAAGCCATTATCAACAAATACACAAACTAAATTATTTCCTACAGCTCTATTTATCAAAAAAGCTACTACTGATGAGTCAACACCTCCAGACAAACCTAATAATACCTTATCATTTTTAAGTTTATTTTTAATTTCTATTATTGAAGAATCAATAAATTTCTTTGGTGTCCAGCACCCCTTACATCCACAAATATCAGAAATAAAGTTTTTTAAGATTTTAGTTCCATTAGTAGTATGTGTAACTTCAGGATGAAATTGTAATCCATATATTTTATGATTTTTCACTTCATAAGCTGCAACATTAACATCATTGGTGCTAGAAATAATTTCTAAATTACTTGAAATATTAGTAATACTATCCCCATGACTCATCCATACAGTTGAATCTAATTTAATATTATTTAAAATTTTACTTTTTTTTATGTTACTTAACTTAGCTCTTCCATATTCTCTCGAACTAGATTGAGAAATTTCACAATGAAATTTTTTTGCGATTAATTGAGCGCCATAACAAATTCCTAGTATTGGAATATCAGAAAATTTTAAGAAATCAAAATTTGGGGCATCATTGTCATTTACTGAATAAGGACTTCCTGAGAGCACTATCCCACTTATTTTATTATGTAATTTCGGTAAAGAATTAAAAGGATGGATTTCACAATAAACATTAAGTTCTCTTATCCTCCTAGCAATTAGTTGGGTATATTGAGAACCAAAATCAATTATTAAAATTTTTTCTTCCATTAGCAAAATTAAACTTCATCATAAAATTATACGAATTATATGTGAAATTTATATTTTAATTATATCTTATAAATAAAAGTATATCAAATAATTATATAAATCTAAATTTAAATATGGGTAGAGCATTTGAATACAGAAGAGCTGCAAAAGAAAAAAGGTGGGATAAGATGTCCAAAGTTTTTCCTAAACTCTCAAGAGCTATAACTGTAGCTGCAAAAGAAGGTGGTTTAGATCCTGAAATGAATTCAAAACTTAGAGCTGCAATTCAAAATGCAAAATCTCAAAATATGCCAAAAGACAATATAAATTCTGCAATAAAAAGAGCAAATAATAAAGATTTTGAGGATTTTATAGAAATTACATATGAAGGAAAAGGTCCTCACGGTGTCCTGGTAATTATAGAATGTGCAACTAATAATTCTACACGAACCACTGCTAATATTAAATCATATTTTAATAAATCCAATGGTTCGTTAGTACCACCGGGATCTTTAGAATATATGTTTGAAAGAAAATCTGTTTTTAATATTAAACAAACAACTGAAATAAATTTAGAACAATTAGAACTCAATTTAATTGATTTTGGTTTGGAAGAAATAATAATTAATGAAGATAATATTTTCATATATGGAGATTTTAAAAACTTTGGATTATTACATAAAGGAATTATAAAAAATGATCTAAAAATTAATAAATCAGAGGTTCAAAGAATTCCAAATGAACCAATTAATTATAACCAAGAACAAATAATTGATATTGAAAAAATGCTTGATAAAATTGATGATGATGATGATGTTCAAAATGTATTTACAAATATTTTATAAGAAAAATGGAGTTAGAAAAAAATATATCTATAAAAAACTATAATTCTTTTAAAGTAGATCATAAAATCAAAAAGTTTTATAAAATTCAATCAAAAGAAGAAATAAATGAAATAAGAAATTATCTTCCTAAAGATGAAAAAATAATTATTTTAGGTGGAGGTTCAAATATATTATTCACTAAAGATTTTGATGGGTCAATATTATACAACAATATTCTCGGTAAAGAAATAATTAAAGAAACAAAAAATAACATCTATATAAAATTTGGTGCTGGTGAAAATTGGGATAAATCTGTTGAGTTTTGTGTAAAAAACAAGTGGTATGGAATTGAGAATTTATCTTTGATTCCAGGATCAGTAGGTGCTGCACCGATTCAAAATATTGGTGCTTATGGAACCGAAATTAAAGATTATATTTATGAAGTAACAGGAATAAATTTATTAAATGGAAAAAGTGAAATATATAAAAATAAATCATGTGACTTTTCATATAGAAATAGTGTTTTTAAAGAAAAATTAAAAAATATTCTTTTCATTACACATGTTACAATTAAACTTTCAAAAATTAAAAAATTTAATATTTCCTACAATGAGGTGAAACAATATTTTAGAAATATGAATTCTAATGATATAACGTTAAATAACATTAGGAAAAAAATTATAGAAATTAGAGAATCAAAACTACCCAATCCAAAAATATTAGGTAATTGTGGTAGTTTTTTCAAAAACCCAACAATTGATTCTCAATCATTTAATAATTTGAAAAAAAAATATCCAGATATTGTTGGATATAAAAATTCTAATAAAATTAAAATATCTGCTGCTTGGCTAATTGAAAAATGTGGTTGGAAAGGATATAAAAAAAATAATGTAGGGGTATTCAAAAATCACGCACTTGTGTTAGTAAATTATTGTTCTAATGATGGGGAAAAAATTCTTAAACTTTCAGAAAAAATAAAAAATAGTGTAATAGAAAAGTTTAATATTACACTAGAAAAGGAAGTAAATATTTTTTAGCCTTTATAACTAACTCTATATATAAGATCAGCTTTATCATCTGATATCAACATAGAACCATCATCTAAAATTAAAATATCAACAGGTCTCCCCCATGCTTCTTGTTCTTCATTGTTAAGCCATCCATAAATAAATGGTTCATAACTTATAGCTTTATTTTCTTTAATTTTTACTCTGGTTATCCTATATCCTATTTTTTTTGATCTATTCCACGAACCATGTTCTGCAATAAATATATCTCCTTTATATTCATTTGGAAACATATTGCCATTATAAAACTTTAAGCCTAAAGGAGCCACATGAGGACCTAGATTTCTCGCTGGAGGAACAAAATCTGAACAGGGATGTTTTCCGCCAAATTCAGGATCTCCAATATCATCTCCATGGCAATATGGGTATCCAAAATTTTGACCAGGCTTGGTTACTCTATTTAATTCACAAGGAGGAATGTTATCTCCAAGCATATCTCTTCCATTATCAGTAAACCACATTTCATCATTATTTGGATTCCAAGTAAATCCTACAGTATTTCTAACACCATAAGCAAAAATTTCTCTATCAGAACCATCTGGATTCATTCTAGTTATTGATGCATACATTTTATTTTTACTTTCACATATATTGCAAGGTGCTCCAACTGGAACATATAATTTACCATCCGGACCAAAAGCAATATACTTCCATCCATGATGTTTATCTTTTGGGTAGTCGTCATATATCAAGATTGGGTCACCAGGATTTTCTAAATTGTCTTCAATATTTTTAAAAACCCATAACTTATCAACCTCAGCAACATATAGGTCTCCTTTGTGAAAAGCAACTCCATTTGGCATATTTTTTAATTTATTTGTTATAAGCCACTTTTTTTCTGCTATATTATCTTCATCTTCATCTCTTATTGCAAATACATTATCACCATGTCGATTCCCAATGAAAATAGTGCCGGAAGGACTGATATCCATTGATCTTGCATTAGAAATATTATCAGCATAAATTTCAATAGTAAAACCTTCAGGCAAATTAATACCCTCAAGTAATTTATCGAGCTCCCCAATTTCAAAAGACTTTTCTAATTTACTACCATCTTTTACTTCTGAGTCACATGAAAAAAAGATTAAAAGAAAAGAAATTATAAATAAAAATTTATTCATTTATTCAAATTAAATTTTGAATTCAAATATAAAATAATTTTATATTATAATAAGTAAAGTTATTTTCATCTTTTAATAAAATATTAATAGTTTTAAAAAAAATTTTAATTTCTGTCTTGGAAAATATAGATTTAATCGTATTTGTTTCTTATTGTTTATTAATTCTATCTATTGGATTATATGTTTCAAGAGATAAAAAAGGAAAACAGAAAACAGCAGAAGATTATTTTTTAGCTGGAAAATCATTACCATGGTGGACAATTGGAGCTTCATTAATCGCTGCTAACATTTCAGCAGAACAATTTATTGGTATGTCTGGATCAGGTTTTGCTTTGGGGTTAGCTATTGCAAGTTATGAGTGGATGGCGGCAATAACACTTCTATTAGTTGGAAAGTTTTTGCTTCCAGTCTATTTAGAAAAAAAAATATTTACAATTCCAGAATTTATTGAAAAAAGATATAGCAAAAATTTAAAAACAATTTTAGCTGTATTCTGGATTGCACTTTTTGTATTTGTTAACCTTACCACTGTTCTTTATTTAGGTGGAAAAGCAATGGACACCATTTTTGGATCAGGAAATGGAGATATATTAAGCTATAGTATATTGTTACTGGGTGGATTTGCATTATCTTACTCTCTATGGGGAGGTCTAGCATCTGTTGCTTGGACAGATGTTGTTCAAGTGATTATTCTAATTTTTGGTGGAATTTTAATGACTTCAATTGCATTAACCTTTGTTACTCCAAGTGGTGATATTATTGATGGATTAATCTATGTTTATAATACTGTTCCTGAAAGGTTTTCAATGATACTATCAAAAGGTGAAATAATGATACCTGATAAAATAGTTAATGGTGAAATAATTTATAAAGATGCATGGTTTGATTTACCAGGAATAGCTGTGTTGATTGGAGGAATGTGGATTGCAAATACATATTATTGGGGATTCAATCAGTACATTATACAAAGAACTTTGGCTGCTAAAAATATAAGGGAAGCACAAAAGGGAATTGCATTTGCTGCATTTTTAAAATTGATTATTCCCATTTTTGTTGTTTTACCTGGAATTATCGCATATGTAATTAATATGGATAAAGAAACCAATTCTATCATTATTGAAAATTTACCAAATGGATTTATTTCTTCAGATGGATCAATATTAAATGATAATGCAGCGCCTTGGTTAATAAATAATTATATACCAGTAGGAGTTAAAGGGTTGATTCTTGCTGCTTTAGCAGCTGCCATAGTTTCATCTTTAGCCTCAATGCTAAACTCTACATCCACAATATTTACAATGGATATTTATAAAGCAATTATTAATACTAATGCTGATGATAGATCCCTTGTAAGAGTAGGAAGGATTACTGTCTTAATTTCCTTGGCCGTTGCAATGTGGATTGCTCCAAATTTAGGAAATATAGGTCAAGTATTTATTTATATTCAAGAATACACCGGAGTAGTTAGTCCTGGAATTTTAGCAGTATTTCTAACAGGTATATTTTGGAAGAAAACAACAAATAATGCAGCTATATGGGGAGTATTATTTTCAATTCCTGTAGCAATGTACTTTAAGGTTGCCCCAAATGGTTGGTCTTCATTGCCAATTTTTATTAATGATGTTCCATTTATGCATCAAATGGGAATAACATTTTTATCTACTGCCTTAATTATATTTTTAATTAGTTTCCTTGAGGGAAATAATGACGATCCAAAAAGTATTAATATATCTAAAAAATTATTTGAAACAGATTCTTCATTTAATATACCGGCGTTTGTAGTTCTATTGATTACTACGTTTTTGTATGCATTCTTTTGGTAATTGTAGTTTAAGTTATTTATTACAATTTCATATAAAAAAAATTTTAATAAAAATACCTTGTATATATTATACAGGGTATTTTTATTTATTGTAAATTTCATTAGTAATATTAAAAAATAATTTAATTTTTTATGGAAACATTAAATGAGCATCAAAAAAAATTTAGTAAAAAATGGAAAAATCCTTTTTTATTTTCTTTATATTTTTTGTTTAATGTTCCAATGGGATGGTTCTCTGGAATGAGAATAACAGAAATATCTGAAAAAAAATGTATCACATACTTGCCATTTCAATGGTATTATAGATGGCAAAATAAAAACCCTTACAAGTCCATGTATTTTGCTGTTCAATCAATGGGAGCTGAATTATCAACAGCTTCATTAGCAACCTTAGCTATAAAAGGTTATTCAGAATCAATTGCGCTAATAGTGACAGAAATGAGTTCAAAATATTTTAAAAAAGCGACTGGAAATCTAACTTTCAAGTGTGAGGAAGGTGAAAAGATTTTTAAAGCAGTTGAAAAGGCTGTGAAAACTAAAAAAGGAGTTCAAACAAGAGTTAAAACAATAGGTAAAATGAAAGATGGAACTATTGTTTCTGAATTTTATTTTACATGGTCATTTAAGAAAAGGTAAAATCATAAGATGGAAAAAAAACAAATAGATTTAATTATTCAATCCAGAAGAGCTATCTATCCTAAACAATTTACAGGTGAAAAATTATCAAAAAATATAATAAAAAGAATTCTTGAAAATGGAAATATGGCTCCCTCACATAAGTTAACTCAACCTTGGATTTTTAAAATTTTCCAAGGCAAATCAAAAATTAAGCTTGCTAATGAAATGATAAAAAGCTATAATGAATTTTCACATAACAACAAGGTTTTAATATCAAAAGCTGATAAAATTTTAAAAAATTGTACCCAGTCAGATTGTATAATTGTTATTTGCATGAAAAGAGATAAAAAAAAATCCATTCCAGAGTGGGAAGAGTTAGCATCTACTTCAATGGCAGTACAAAATATGTGGTTAAGTTGCGTATCCTATAAAATTGGTTGCTATTGGAGTACACCTAAGTATTCTATTAAAATGTCAAAATTTTTAGGACTTAAAAAAAATGAGAAATGCTTAGGTTTTTTTTATATGGGAAAGTTTGATCATAAAAGTCAAAAGAAAACTAAAAGAGATAGTATAATTGAAAAAATTGAATGGTTTAATTAGTACTATGATTTTTTTAACTTCAAAATAGTTATTTCAGGAAGAATTCCTACTCTACCAGGATACCCCATAAATCCAAAACCTCTATTAACATATATGTGTTGTTCATTTAAAGAATATAAATCTGCCCATTGCTTATAAGCCAATCTAACTGGACTAAGTCTAAATTTTCCAATATCTATACCATATTGTAAACCATGTGTGTGACCTGATAGTGTTAAATCTATATCCTTAAAATTACTGGTTACTTGTGCATTCCAATGTGATGGATTATGAGACATTAATAGCTTAAAATCATTTTTATTGAGTCCATCATATGCTATATCGAGTTTTCCATATTGTTGAAATCTTCTGGATGCTGACCAATTTTCAACTCCTAAAATATTTATAGACTCTCCATCAACAGTAATTTTTGTGTTTTCATTTCTAAGCAAATTCCAACCAAATTCCTTTTGAGCAATCAATAAATCATTAAAATTTTTGATTTTACTACTCTCATTTCTCCAACTAGTATATTCACCATAATCATGATTACCTAGTACGCTAAAAACACCTAATGGAGCATTTATTTTTGATAAATCATCTCCCCAACCAATTAGTTCTTTCGCTTTATCATTTACTAAATCTCCTGTAAAAAATATAATATCAGGTTTTTCATTCACAATCATATCTATACCTCCCCTAACTGCTAATCTATTTCTTAAACTTCCAACATGGATGTCAGATACATGGCATACTGTAATACCATCAAAAGCAATAGGCAACTTTTTTAATTTTATTTCTCTCCTTTTAATCCTATAATCATAAACATTATTAGATAAAATACCATATGTAAGTGATGTAATTGGCAATCCATAAGCTAGGGATGCAGAAATACTTAGAAACTTTGATCTTGATATTTTCTTACTTGATTTTGATGATTTTTTTCTAAATATATAGATTATCAATCTCCTTAAATCATCAATTAGTATAAAAGGTAATGATAAAACTTTTGAGATAAAGTTTCCTATAATAATGTTAAATGTTATTGTTTTATAATAATAACCTAATTCAAACTGAAATGCATAAAGAAAAAAATTAGTTACAGTAATAATTGTAAAAGACCAATAGACTGGAATTAAAAATTTTATCCACTTATTTTTATTATACTTTTTTACAATTTGATAGAAATAATAGTCAAAAAATATTGAAATTAAAGTGAAGAACAATAAAAAGGTTATTCTTTCCATCAGCTATGATAAACCTAAAAATCTATTTAATTTAACCTGAATTAAATACATTGATGGTATAACTAATAAGGTTAAAAAAGTTGCAAATGACAAACCAAAAATAATTGCCCAAGCAATTGGACCAAAAAAAACCATGTTATCACCCCCAAGGTAGAAACTTATTTCATAAAACTTAAAGAAATTTACAAAGTCAAAGTTCATGCCAATTGCTAACGGCATTAGCCCTAATATGGTTGTGAGAGCAGTAAGAATTACTGGTCTTAATCTTGTTTTACCTGCATCTGATATACATTCAATTATATCTTTTAAATCAAGTTTAGAAGATTTGAGCATTTTTCTTTTTCTATTTAATTCAATAAAATCTATTAATACAATTGCATTATTTACTACAATACCAATTAATGAAATTACACCAATCATTGTCATTACCACGACAAAATCCATTTTAAAAAGAAGTAAACCTAAAAACACTCCAATTGTACTTAATATTATAGAAGACATTATTATTAATGGAGTTATAATTTTATTGAACTGAGCTACTATTATTATAAATACTAAAAATAATGCTATCATAAAAGCATTTGATAAAAAGGCCATTTCTACTTCTTGTTCTTGTTGTTCACCCCCAAATTTATAAGTATATCCACTTGGAAAAGGAAACTTTTTTAGGGCCATATCAATTTTAGAATTTACATTCGTAGGGTTATACCCAGAAGTAACATTTGATGAAATAGTAATAACTTTATCAAGATCTTTTCTCTTTATCGAACTGTAGGTATTTGACATTTTCATAGATGCAAATGAGCTTATTGGAACTTGATAAATTCTACCATTGGACTGATTTCTAAAAGTTATATTTTTATTTAATAATGCATCAACATCATATCTAAACTTATCATCCAATCTTAACTGTATTTTATAATCATCTTCTCCAATTTTATATTTTGATAACTCTTTACCAAATAAAGATGTCCTTAGCTCGTTAGCTAGCATTCCAGTTGACATACCATATCTTCTAAGTTTATCTCTATCGAAATCAATTAAAATTTCAGGCTTTCTGGTTGAAAGGTCAAAGACTAATTTTTCAATACCAGGAATATTTGATTCATTAATATATTTTCTCATTTTTTCAACTTGGTCAATCAAAACATTAAAATCTGACCCAGAAACTTCAATACTAATCTCTCCTCCAACAGGGGGTCCTTTTCTATCTTTTCCGAATGTTATACTTACCCCAGGATAAGTGTCAACATTAGATCTTAATTTATCAAGCACATCGATGGTATTAATTCCATTTCTTTGCTCAAATTCTAAAAAATTGATTTTAATTTTTGCTCTATTAGGCGAATCTCTCATAGAAAGAGCTGATGGATCATTTTCATTTAGGGTTCTTTTACCCACAAAAGTCACAACACTTTCTATAATTTCATTATAATCAATTAGTATTTTGTCAACTTCCTTCTCTAACATCTTTGTAAACAAATTAGTCTCCTCTATATCCGAACCAACTGGAAGCTCAATATATATATTTATATAATTAGGTCTATTTTCAGGGAAAAATAAAACTTTAGGTGGAAATAATTTAATAAGTTGAAATGTACCAATTAATAGAAATATAGAAAAAATAATAACATAAAAAGGTCTTTTACCACCTAATAAATAATTTAATAAAATACTATATCTATATTCTAATGCTTTTAAATATTTTTCTCTAAAAATTTTAGATAAAGGTATAAACACGTAATAATTAGAAATTATAAAAAATGAAATAAACATTAAAATATTTCCAACCCAATTAATTTTTAAAATTAAGATTGAAAATATTCCCAAAACAAATAAAATTAGTGAGTTTTTAATGTATTTAGATTTATCTTTTTTACCATTTCCTTCGATTTTCATTAAATAAGAAATTAAAACTGGATTAATTACCAGAGCAACAAACAAAGATGATAACAGAGTAACTATTATACCAATAGGAAGAAAACTCATGAACTTTCCAGTTAATCCCGGCCAGAATGCCAAAGGAACAAAAACTGCTAATGTTGTTCCAGTTGAAGTAATAATAGGTAATGCTATCTCTCCAATACCTAATTTTGTTGCTTCTATTCTTGTATAGCCTTTTTCTAAAAATCTATAGATATTTTCTGTTACTACAATTCCATTGTCAACTAATAAACCCAAGGAAATGACTAACGAAAAAAGTATCATCATATTTACAGTAATTCCGAATATTTGAAATACAAGAAAAGAAATACACATTGAAAGAGGTATTGATAAACCAACAAATAATGCATTTCTCACACCAAGAAAAAACATTAGAACTAATACTACCAATATTACGCCACTAAAAATACTATTCTCTAAAGTACTTACTTGTTCTTTAGTATTTCTAGACTGATTGTTTACAATAATAATATCAATGTCTTTTGGAATTTGAGTTTTGAATTTAGAGATAATGGTGTTTACCTTATCATTAAGTAATAAAAGGTTTGTTCCTGATCTTTTTGCAACATCAACTGCAACAACTGGTTTACCTCCAAGTCTAAAATAACTTTCAGATTCCTTGTATCCGAAATCTACTTTTGCTACATCCTTTAAATATACTATTTTATCATTTTTATTAGATATAATTATATTTCTAAAATCTTCCATAGATTTAAATTCTCCAAATAATCTAACTGATCGTCTAATATTATTAGATAATAAATTACCGCCAGAAACGGATACATTCTCATATAAAATAGCATTTTCAATATCAATAAAAGAAAGGTTTCTTGCTTCCAATTCAAATGGATTGACTTTAATAGAAACTTCTTTATCCTCTACTCCAGCAATAGAAACCTTAGATACATCAGTAATATTTTCAAGTTCATCCTTTAAGATTTCAGCATAGAATTCTAGCTTTTCTAAGGAATAATTTCCAGAAAGTGTCACACTCATAACAGGAAAATCTGAAAAGCTAACTTCATAGACACTAGATTCTTTTGGTAGATCCGTAGGTAAATTAATTTTTGCCCTATCTACCGCATCATTCACTTTAGATTTTGCATATTCAATATCAATACCTGATCCAAATTCTGCAACAATTGTTGAATAACCCTGTATAGAATTAGATCTTATTTCTTTAATTTCAGAAATGGTATTCAATTCCTTTTCTATAGGTCTAGTTATAAGATTTTCTATATCTGTCGGTGAATTACCTGGATATGGTGTACCAATATAAACCGAGGACTGTTCTACTTCAGGATAACTTTCTTTAGGTAGGTTATTATAAGCTCTTGTTCCTAAAATAACAAGCATGATTAATAAAAGAACAACTGTTATTCTATTTTTTAGAGAAAAATTAGATAAACCAAATTGACGAATAACCTTATCTCCTTTTTTATACTTGATCATTTAATTTAATTTTTAATCATAACATAAGAACCATCCATAACTTCAGACGAACCCTTATCAATAACAGTTTCATTTCCTTTCAATCCACTTATAACTTCTGTAGAATAATTGAAAGATCTTCCAATTAAAATTGGTATTTTTTTGGCGATTTTCTTTCCATCAAAATCTTCAACTATAAAAATATAATTAAGTCTATCATCTGAATAAATAATATTAGATGGAATAGTAATTGCATTATCATTTTTGTAATCAACAAGTTTAACTGTTAAAATTTGATTAGGTTTTACCGTTTCACTTAATTCTTGTGGTATAGCTACCTCAATAGAAAATGTTCTATTAATTGGATTGATAACTTGACTAATAGATTCAATGAAAGAATTTATAATCATATTATTAGAAATAATTTTTACTGAATCTTTTACCTTGAATGAATTATTATATGATTCAGCTATTTCAATATTTATATACGAATAATTATCATTAAACATCCTAAAAGAAGGCATAGATGGAGAAGCCATTTCACCTTCTTTTGCTAAAACATCATCAATAATTCCAGAGAAAGGAGCTAATATATTAAACTTCGATGCTTGAACTTTGATAGAATTATACCTACTTTTTGTTGATTGAAAATTAGATTTTGCTCTTAAATAATCAATTTCAGAACCAATATTATTCTCCCACAAATTCTTTTGACGAAGATAAATGGTTTCTAGTAACTTCATATTTGTTTTAATTTCCTCTAAATTATTTTT
The DNA here is from genome assembly GCA_902628365.1 of uncultured Marinoscillum sp. Lineage (GTDB taxonomy): Bacteria > Bacteroidota > Bacteroidia > Cytophagales > MED-G16. The sequence goes on from CACOMW010000003.1 coordinate 35,271, forward strand.
TATTAAATCAGAGTTGATCGAAGCAAGAATTTCTCCTTTTTTTACAAGTTGTCCTTCTTTAACATTTATTGTCTTAAATCTACCAACTACTTCAGGTACTAATAAAATATTCTTTTTTGATTGAACATTTCCCCTTAATTCAACTTCATGAATAAAAGATTTATTTATTGGTTTAATTGTAGAAATTAATTCATAATTATTTTGAATAAAACTTGAGTCTAATTCAATAATTTCTTTTTCTAACTTATCTATTTGCGAGTTTATTTCAACTAATGAATTTTTAAGTTGATCAACTTTCTTTTTTTTACTCTCTAATGATTGATTTTCACATGAAAATATTAAAGTAGTAAGTAAAAACAGTATTTTTTTCATAATAATTTTATTTAATTAAGTATACCTAAAGTTTTTTCTAAATTAATTTTTGAAATAATTGCTTGATAATAAGCATTATAATAATTAGTCTGAGCTGTTTTTAATGCATTATTTGAATCTAAAACTTCTAAATTAGAACCAATCCCCTCTTTGTATTTTTTTTCAGATACACTATATACCTCGTTAGCAAGAACTAAATTATCTTTTGAAATATTTAATGACTCAATTGCATTTTTGAGTTCTATGTAATTTTGATTTATCTGTAAATCAATTGACCTTTCTAAAAATTTAATTTGATTTTCAACCTGTTGAATGACAATTTTAGATCTATTTATCTTACTTCTTTTATTTAATCCATCAAAAATGGGAACAATTACCTGTAAACCAACGGTTCCATACTTTTTCCATCTATTTGAATTAAAAAAAAGATCATATTCAGAGCTTGATGTATTAAATCCATAATTAAGATTTGCATAAATTTGAGGTAAAAATTGACTTCTATTATTTTTTAATTCATATGATTTCAAACGCTTATTTGTATTCAAAATAGAATGTTCAATCCTATCTGAATAATCAAAAGATTGTATATCATAATCATTAACAGATAAAATTACATCTTCAATTGATCCTTTAACTGATAATTTATTATTTACTGGAAATCCAATCTGAAATTTCAAAACCGATAGACTTAAATCATACAATCTTTCAGCTTTAATTTTTTCAGCATTTAAATTATTGAAAGATACTTTTATCCTATCAACATCTAATTTTTCAACAAACCCATTTTCATAAAGAATTTTCGTATCATTTAATAAGGATTCAATTCTATCTAAATTAGAATTAACTAAACTGAGTCTTTCTTTTGTATTAAGAACAACATAATATGCTTTTCTAACAGACTCAATTATATCAACTTTTGCTCTAACAGTTTGCTTTTCCGAAAGTTCTATTAAGGTTTTTGATGCTGCAAGACCAACAAAATATGAACCATTAAAAATCATTTGGTTTATACCTAAGTCCATTATTCCATCATATTTTTGACCAAAAGAAACTTCTTGTTCGGTTCCTTCAGGTACCCCAGGCATGAATTTACTTATATCAATTAAACTCTTTTGGATTTCAAAATTATATTTAAGACCAGTTTCAAACTGAATTTGAGGAAAACCAACAGATAGATATTCTCTGCTTGTCATTTTAGATACGTTTTCTTCTAAAAAAGAATTTTTCAAGTTTTCATTATTAGATAAAGCCATTTGTAAACATTCATCTAAACTCAAAGAAGTATCTTGTCCAAATAAAAAACCTGGAAATAGAAAAAAAATAAGGATTGATAAATATTTCATATTAATAAAAACTTAGAAAACTATAATATTTCTTCCAGTTTCCTAACGCGAATGTAGAATAGAAGTTTCATAAATTCTAATTTTTTGAGTAAAAATGAATACTGAATTTAACTATCTCTTGATATAAACATACCCTTTTATGATATCCGAACCATCCCCCAAATCTATTATATAATAATATGTTCCTTCTGGTAATTTATTTCCAACTGTATTTTTAGGGCTTGCATCAAGTGTTGATAAAAATGGAATATTATTTGAAGAAAAAGAATTAAACATATTTGTTCCATCCCATTCATTATAATACCCTTTTTTCTCATATACTTTTTCACCCCATCTATTAAATAATTTCACGATATTATTTGGATAAATTTGTAATCGAGCAATTCTCCATGTATCATTGATTCCATCACCATTAGGTGAAAATCCTGTAGGCACATGCAATACTTTATCATAAACCTCCAATATAGATTCATCTGTTATAATTGTTTCACCACAAACAAATCCTGAATTACGAATTATTAATTTGTATCTATACGTATGCATATACATTTCTAGTGGATAAATTTTCAACTCTGACGTATTAATTCCTTTATAGTTTACTTCATCAATTAGAGTATCTGATATTGTATTCCAAGTGAGCCCTAAATCCTTACTTTCTTGCCATTCATATGTAAAATCACCACTATTTATTCCTGTGTTTAAAACTAAAGTATCAAATTCAACCAAAAAGTTATATAATTCAAATAAAGATAGAATTTCAATTTCGATACCAGGTTCTAAATAATCTTTCGTCCCATTAAAGTTATTGTCTACAGGTATTGTATATCCGTCACTTGTTCCTATTACCTTACCTTCATTATCAACTTCCACTGGTGAATTACCCAATATACCATCACCATCTTCATCTGTAAAACCAGCCTCTATTACATCAGAACAACCGTCACCATCACTGTCTAAATCAAAATAATTAGGTATTCCATCACCATCAAAATCATCAACTCCTTCTTCAGTATCTAAAATACCATCATTATCATCATCTAAATCAATTTCATCTGGTATTCCATCTCTTTCATAATCAGGAAGTACAGTTATTGTAAAAGTATCTGACTCTATTGTAGAACCACATGGAAAAGACGGGGTAGATACAAATACTCTAAATATTCTTCCGTTATAATCTAAATGGGCATTTTCTACATAGTAACTTGAGGTTTGACTGGCTAAAAACTCCCAAGTCTTTCCAGTATCTTTACTTACCTGCCACAAATAGCCTGCACTTCCATCCGAAATGGTTTCTATATTTACAATACTGTCTTTCGATTCAATTACTCTAATATGTTTTGGTTGAGTTATTATACTTATAGAACTACCTTTTTCCTTGTAATCATAAATTAGATTAAAATCTTCATCAACTGGCTCGGTATATCCATCAACACCACTTATTACCCTACCAATACTATCAACTGTTATCGGTGAATCACCCAGTATACCATCACCGTCTCCATCTGTAAAACCAGCCTCTACTACATCAAAACACCCATCATTATCTACATCTAGATCAAAATGATTAGGTATACCATCACCATCATCATCCAACGTAAATTCAAATTCATCTAAAATCCCATCATTATCATCGTCAACATCAATTCTATCTATCACTCCATCTGAATCATTATCCAGTATTATATCATAAATGGTTATAGAAACTTGATCAATATCTTGCAGATAACTTCCATCAATCCACTTCCAGCCACCAGCAGGTTCTGAGTAACTTGAATCTGATGTGTCTTGATACAATCCTATCCAGGCAGGTGTCGTATTATTTCCAAGTAATTTAGTAGTCATCGTATCAAGTAATTTATTCTCTTGATATGATTTAATAATTGCTAAATTTCCACCTGCTAATTGTGCTGAAATCTTCGCATCACTCCATGATGATGTGGTCTTAGAAACAAAATAACTGTGTCCTGAGTACTGTCCTAAATAATCGTAATTAGCAAGATCAGTTAATAAACTATCATACTCAAGAATATGTTTAGCAGAAAAACCATCTACATCATCTGCCCAAGGACCATTTCGATTAATATACATATAAGCAAAATTTTGTAATACTCCTGCGTCGTCAGGGTGAGTGTTAGACCAATTTACATAGTTATTTGAATTCACATTAATTACTTCGCTATTATCAACTATTAAATCATTTATTGAGTTGATCTTAAAACTACCAGATATCGATCCATTTGGAATTGTAATGGTCATGGAATCTACATTATAATCTACTCCTTCAGTTGCAGAACCTGCTAAATTTATTTTAACATTATAATCTTGATCATATACTGCACTTAATCTAGCCGTCACAGTAGCAATCTCATTGTATTCACTAATAGTATCTTTATCAACAAATAGTGATAATGATACAGGCGGATTATCATTATCAACAATATTTATCGCTACTTGCTGAGTGCCTAGCTCATCAGCATTAGATACAGATGAAATATCAACAATTACTGTTTCATTATTTTCGTCAATCAAATCTTCTATTGCTTTTACATCAACTCTAGTTGTCAATTGTCCAGCAGGGATTATGACAGGAGATAGTAAAGTATAGTCAACCCCAGCTCCAGTAGCAGTACCTGAAGTTGATAATGATATAGATACATTTTCGGAGACAAATTCATCTAATGTAAAAGTAAGAACAGAAACTCCTCCTGACTCAGATATAATTGATCTATCTAAACTCATTGAAACTTCAGGAGCTCCAAAAGCTGCATCAGCAATATTTATCATCACAAAACCCTGTGATGATCCAGGTTGAGCAATAGTTGCCCTGGCATTTGTAACACTAGAAATTCCAACAAGAATATTTTCATTTGTATCGTATATACCATCATCTTTCATTACAACTGATGTAGATGAAGAGAGTGATCCAGCAGAAATAGTAATACTATTCGAGCTAAGATCGTAATCACTACCATTAGATGCTAACCCATCAGTTATTAAATTTACTGTAATATCTTTAGATATTGGATTATCGATGGATGCAATGACATTAGCACTATTCGATAAAACCGATGAGCTCATCGCAGTACCTATGACTTTTGTTACAAATTTTGATCCTCCTCCTGTATCAGTATTTCCAATAATAATTTTATTTATAGCCATACATTGAATGGTATTTATATTTTGAGTAACATGTACCCAATTAGGCTTAGTGTTATCCATATATTGCAATACATCTTCTCTTTGACCTGATAATGTTTCTGCTGTTAATACAATTGTTCCATTTTCTAAGATTAATCTCGGATTACCTTCACCTTCTAATGGCTCCCAAGTTCCATCTTGATCCAAATCAAACTTACCACCCTGATTGAATTGATCTTGATTTTGCCAATGTAGAATATTAAAATAAAGTAATAAATCATTATCAAAATATATTTGAAGCCCCTCATCAAAAGATTCTAATTCTAGAGATAGTCTACAATTATCATAATTAATATTTTGTTGCATGAACTTTCTGATATTAAGAGTATCTAGTATTTCTCCACCATTAGGCTTATCAACATTTATTCTTTTTACACCTATTGGTATTTTTCTCATAATAACTCCAGCAACTCCCCCTCCTCCTTGTTGAGGTTCAATTAAAATAGATTTATCAACTGAAAGATTAACTCTTGGCTCATTTTCATTAATTATTGTAATTGTTTCTCTCTGTACACCATCTTCAATACCATTTGCAATTTGATCTATATCTAAAATAACTGTTTCATCTAACTCAACTAAATTATCAGCAATTGCAGTAATTGTAATGGATCCAGTAGTTTGACCAGAAGGTATAAATATTTGAGTTGAAGACATATTGTAATCAGCACCTCCAACTGCTGCGGTACCTGAAGCAGCTAAAGTGATCGTAACTCCTAAATTATTTTGATTTGAAGGGTTACTAAGCGTAGCAGTGGCAACAGAAACCCCTCCAGCTTCTGCAATGCTCGTATTATTTACTGATAATGTTACAAGAGGAGGATCATCATCTCTTATAGTTATTGTTTCTTGTTGTGTCCCTACTTCAACTGCATTAGTTACCTGATCAATGTCTGCAATTATTGTTTCATCAGGTTCATCTATATTATCATCAACTGAAGTTACAGTGACAACAGCAGACAGTTGACCTGCAGGAATTGTTATTGTAGTTGAGGAAATAGTATAATCCACTCCTCCTCCAGATGCAGTACCCGAAATAACAAGGTTTACAGTAACATCTCTTGAAGATGCACGATTTATAGTTGCTTTCAATGTTGATACATCAGCATCCTCTCCCATAACTGCATTTACTAATGACAACTGAACTGTCGGAGTATCATCGTCATCTGTAATGGTTATTGTTTTTTGTTGAGTCCCATTTTCTGTACCATTTGTTACCTGGTCAATATCTAAAATGATTGTTTCATCTATTTCGTCAATATTATCTTGAACTGCAGTGACTGTAGTCACTACATTAATTTGTCCAGCGGGTATCGTAAAAGTATTAGAAGGAATAGAATAATCTGCTCCCCCACCTGTAGCAGTACCAGAGGCAGCTAAAGTTATTGTAACTGGTAATGATGATACTGAACTTAAAATCAATGTTGTAGAAGTTGCACCACCGTTTTCTTCAATTGTTGCAGTATTGCTTCCGAAACTTACAGTTGGAGGATCATCGTTGTCCAAGATGGTTACCGTCTTTTGTTGTGTTCCGGCCTCAACTGCATTATTAACTTGATCTATATCTATGATTACCGTTTCATCAGGTTCATCAATAAGATCCTCTACTGCAGTAACTGTTGTAGTTCCTGTAGTTTGTCCTGCTGCAATCGTAATCGTGTTTGATGCTAAAGTATAGTCCGCACCTCCTCCAGTAGCCGTTCCACTAGCAGCCAAAGTAACTGTTACATCTGCGTTATGAACCGCTGAAAGTGTTGTTGTAACAGTAGAAACTGCACCATTTTCACCAATAGAAGCTGCACTTACAGAAAGCGTTACCGTTGGCACTTCAACAATTGTTAAAGTAATATCTTCAGTGGTTGCCAGGCGATTTACTGTTCCCCATCCACCTAATCCCTCATTAAATGCAGGCCATACATTTGGATTACTATAATTATTATTACCCCAGGGCTTTCCACCACTGTTCTCTGTAAAATGCGGAAATTCGTTAACCTTATCTTGGTAATGACCAATCCATCTGTTGTTTATTTTAGATTCTATCCAAGTGTATTCTTCTATAGTTGTAACTTCTGCTAAATAGCCCCCTTTTGATATTGCATAATCTCTCGCATCTGTCCAATTTTTTGTATCACTACAATCAAAATAGCTATGCCCTTGATATACACCTAAATGAGTATAACAAGATCCAGCAATATTAGTAATATTTGGATTATCTAGTTCCATAACGTGTCCCCTTTTTATGTTGTTTCTAAGGGGAAGATCATTCCAATAGATATCACCTCGTATTTCAACAACATCTTCACCTCCTGAATTATTTGGTTCACCAGAAGGCCAACTATGAAAAGGAACAGCCCTAATTATTACTGTTTCGTTATCATCATTAGCATTATCAGCAACTCCAGTAATGGTAAAAGATCCAGTGCTACTTCCTTGAGGTATGGTTATTGTCATCCCCGTTTCACCATTTCCAGTTTTAATACTTGAATTTGATCCAGCAGCAAAAGAATAATCGGTTCCAAGGGTTGAACTTGCTGTACCACTAGCATATATGGTAAGTGCAATATCTTGTTTTGCTGGATTTGCAACTGTAGCAGTTACAGTTACCACTCCACCAGCTTCAGCAACCGTTGGAGAGCTAAGAGTTAAGGTTACCTTCTGAGAATCATCATCTGTGATAGTAATAGTTTTCTGCTGCGTTCCATTTTCAGCTGCGTTCACTACATAATCGATATCTAATATTACAGTTTCACTTCCTTCTCCAATAATATCCTGAACTGAAGTAACCGTTGTCGTTCCAGTAGTTTGTCCTGCAGGTATTGTAATGCTAGTAGAAGCCAAATTGTAATCCACACCCCCTCCTGTTGCCGTACCTGAAGTGGCAAGACCAACTGTGACGTTATTAGCAAGCGTTGAGCTTAAAGTTGCTGTTACAGTAGAAACCACACCATTTTCACCAATTGAAACTGGATTTACTGAAAGTGTTACAGTAGGAAGAGCAATTCCCCAAACTTGGACGCTTCCTTTTCCTCCATTCCACTGAAAATTTCCAATTGCTACTCTATTTCCTAAATCATTAAGTTGAACAGAATTTCCAAATTTGGCACCGCTTACTGCGTCTTCAATATCAGAAACGAAAAGAACCCAAGCAGTACCATTCCATTGAAATACCCTTACTTCACCTTTTGCTGCATTTGCTTCTGGAGCTCCTATTGCAAGTTTTGTTCCATCAGCATTTAATGAAACTGAATAGCCACTTTCATCTCCTGCCGCCTGACCATCAATATCTGCCCCCATTTGAGCCCAAGCATTTCCATTCCATTTAAATACTCTTGTGTGTCCTTTATCATTATCATGAGCTTTGGCTCCAACAGCCAACGTGTTTCCATCTTTACTTAGTGAAACTGAATACCCAAAACCATCATTTGCAGCAACCCCATCAAGATCAGATCCCATTTGGTCCCATGAATTCCCATTAAGTTTGTATACCCTTACATGACCTTTTGCTCCGTCATGTCCCGTAGCTCCAACAGCTAGAATAGTTCCATCTCCATTTAAATCTATAGCAGATCCAAAAATATCACCATTTGCAATCCCAACAATATCTGCACCGAGTTGAGGCCAATTATTTCCATCTTTTTTGTATACTCTTACTAATCCTTTTTTATTATTTGAACTACCAGTATTACTATTATCGCCAATTGCTCCACTCGCTACTACTGTTCCATCGTCATTAATTGCGACACTATAACCAAATTTATCTCTAGTTCCTGTACCACTAATTGATTTTTGTAAAGAAAAAGCAGATGGATTCCAAATTTGATGAAAAGTACCTACTTTATAAATGTAAATGTATCCTGTCTTAGGGTTTGATACCCAAGAGCCTCCAATAAATGTTTGTCCGTCATTACTGATTGCAGCTGCTCTACCAAAATTTTCAGAATTATTACCAGCTCCTACCATCCCTCCTCCTGGATTTGGTTTTTTAGCCCAATCATTACCATCCCATTCTTTTATTGTCAACGACCCACAACCAGAAACACAATTAGATCGAGTAGAATAAGGCGCGCTAAAAAATACTATATTACCATCACCACTAATTCCTGTTTGCCATCCAGCTTGCCAATTTGCTCCACCCCCATTGATACTAGATCCAAGTCTTGCCCAAGTTTGAGCTTGAGAAAAAGAATGATATGATGATAAAAAACTAATTATCATCGTAATTAAAAAACTATATATTTTAAATATTGAATTCAACTTTTTAGTTTTATATATTCTTCAAGACCTTTTTCAGTTAAAATCCCTCTCATAAAATGATCAAAAAACTCTAACTGAACTTTTCTAAAATCATAATTTTGATAAGGAAATAAATCTTGATCGAAGGCAATTTCCATTTCTTCAATTCTAAGCTTTGAAAGAATAATTTCATTTACTTCTTCTCTGATAAAACCCTCTTTTTTTCCTCTTTGAATATTCTCAGCTATACCTTTAAGAAATATCTTGTTTTTGTACTCTTTTATTATATTATCTAATGTAGGATAATACTTTTTTACATCTTTAACATATAAAGGGTTAATATCATTAATTGTAGATCTAAAAAATTTAGAAAGTTTAATTGAAAATTCTATTGAATTCTTGCAGGTATTCTTTAGCCTACTAATCTCAGTAATGATACCAGAAAAATAAAAGTTTATGGATTCAGTTGCAATACTCTCTTTGTCTTGAAAATATTTATAAATAGTTTTTTTAGACATACCAAGTTCATTAGAAATATTATCCATGGTAACGCCTCTCAGACCATATGTTCTAAAAAGATTATCAGATTTATTTATTATTTTCTGTTTTACAGTCATTAGGAAACTATTTGAGTGTATATCGTTTCTAAAATACTAGCAAAGATAAGAAATCTAAACTTTTATAAAAATCTAGTTATTTGTGAAATTTTAAGACAAAAATATGGATATGAATTAAAAAAAATTATTTTTGTTTTTTAGATGACAAATGATATCATTTTTTAAAAAATCTCATAAGTTCTTTTTTGTTGTAGAGCACACAAATATTTTACAAAAATCAGATATAAATAAGCTAAAATGGCTTTTTGATAATTCAGAACTAATTAATTCAAAATCCATAAAAGGAGATTTTATAGGACCTAGAAAAGAAATGATTACTCCATGGAGTACTAATGCTGTTGAAATAGCTGAAAACATAGGAATCAAATCAATATTAAGAATTGAAAAACTGATAAAAAAAGAAGATAAATCTATTATTGATCCAATGTTAGAACAAACCTATAATAACCCCAACCAAAATATTTTTTATATAGAAAGAAAAGCAGAAGAAATTTTAGAAGTAAAAGATTTAAAAAAATATAATGAAAAAGAAGGATTAGCATTGAATGAAGAGGAAATTAAATATCTTGAAAACGTTAGTAAAAAAATTAAAAGAAAGCTTACTGATAGTGAAGTATTTGGTTTCTCTCAAGTAAACTCTGAACATTGTAGACATAAGATTTTTAATGGAACTTTTATAATTAATAATAAAAAGAAGTCTGATTCTTTATTTGATCTAATAAAAAAGACATCCAAAGAAAATGAAAATGAAATTGTATCGGCATACAAAGACAATGTTGCTTTTGTTAATGGTCCAGAAATTGAACTATTCACAACAAAAAAGAAACAAACAGCTGATTTTTATAAAATTTCAAAAATAAAATCAGTTTTATCATTAAAAGCAGAAACACATAATTTCCCTACAACAGTGGAACCATTTAGTGGAGCTGCTACAGGATCGGGAGGTGAAATAAGAGATAGGATGGCAGGTGGACAAGCTAGCTTTCCACTAGCAGGAACAGCTGTTTACATGACCTCCTACCCAAGACTTATAAAATCAAACACTTGGGAAAATAAAATAAAGGAGAGAAAATGGCTGTATCAAAGCCCTCTTGATATTTTAATAAAAGCATCAAATGGCGCAAGTGATTATGGAAATAAGTTTGGTCAACCGTTGATTTGTGGAAGTGTTTTAACCTTTGAACATGAAGAAGATAATCAATCTCATGGATACGACAAAGTAATAATGTTAGCTGGTGGAATTGGCTTTGGAAATAAAAAGAATAGTATAAAAAAGAAGATAAAAAAAGGAGATTGTATTGTAGTATTAGGAGGAGACAATTATAGAATAGGCATGGGTGGAAGTTCAGTTTCATCTGTTGCAACAGGAGAATATGGCAATAAAATTGAACTTAATGCAGTTCAAAGAGCAAATCCAGAGATGCAAAAAAGAGTTTTTAATGTAATTAGAGCACTAGGAGAAGAAAATATTAACCCTATTCTATCTATACATGACCATGGTGCTGGAGGCCATTTAAACTGTCTTTCCGAGCTGCTAGAAGACTCAGGAGGAGTAATAAATATCAAAAATTTACCTCTAGGAGACCCCACACTCTCTGAAAAAGAGATAATTGGTAATGAGTCTCAAGAAAGAATGGGCTTAATAATCAAAAAAAAGGATTTAGATAAGATTGCTCATATTGCTAAAAGAGAAAGATCACCTTTTTATCACGTAGGAGAAGCAACCGATGACAATAAACTTATTTTTAAAGGTATTCAGGAAAAAAATCCTATTGATTTATCTGTCGATGATTTTTTCGGTTCATCACCAAAAACAATAATAAAAGATAAAATAATACCATGTGAGTACAAAGCTCCAAAATACCATCAAACCAATTTGATAAAATATTTAGAAAATGTATTATCAATAGAGTCTGTTGCTTGTAAAGATTGGCTCACCAATAAAGTTGACCGATGCGTTACTGGTAAAGTTGCCAAACAACAGTGTACTGGTGAAATTCAGCTTCCTTTGAATAATGTTTCTGCAATGGCATTAGACTTTAAATCTTTAAAAGGTGTGGCTACGAGTATTGGACATGCTCCTGTAATGTCATTAATTGATGAAAAAGATGGATCTAAAATTGCTATTCTAAAGGCTTTAACTAATATTATTTGGGCCCCCCTTTCAAAAAAACTCAGTGGAATCAGCTTAAGTGCCAATTGGATGTGGCCTTGTAAAAACTTAGGGGAAGATACAAGATTATTTAATGCAGTAAAAGCAATAAGTGATTTTGCTATATCCCTTGGAATAAATATTCCTACTGGAAAAGACTCATTATCAATGACTCAAAAATATCCTGATGGAAAAGCGGTTCGATCTCCTGGAACTGTTATCATATCAGCTATAGGAGAGGTAATCAATATCAATTCAATAATAAGTCCAAATTTGAAATACAAACTCGACTCGGAATTGGTATACATTAGTACATCAAAAAATTTATCTTTAGCGGGTAGCGCATTCTCACAAACTCAAGGAAACATTGGAGGTGAATTACCTAAACTTTATAATAGTGATTATATAAAAACACTGTTTAATTGTATTCAAAAACTTATTTATAACAAAAAAATTCTATCTGGTCATGATATTTCTTCAGGTGGATTTATAACGTCTATATTAGAAATGAATTTTTCTAATGAAAATTATGGTATGGAGTTAGATTTAAACGGTTTTCAAGAAAAGGATTTAATTAAAATTTTATTTAATGAGTCACCAGGGTTAATTCTACAAGTCGATTCTAAAACAGCAAGTGAATTGAAAAACTTTAAGCTGAATGTTATCAGATTAGGAAAACCAGTATCAAATAGATCTTTGATAATCAACCATAATTATTCTAAAATCAAACTTGATATTGATTATTTTAGAGATGTGTGGTATAAAACTTCACACTTGCTTGATAACTTTCAAACCAAGAAAGAATATAGTAAACTTAGATTTCAGAATTATAAAAAACAACCTTTAAAATATTTGTTTCCTAAAAATTTTGATGGAAAAATTTCTAATTTGAAACTATATAATAATACAAAACATTACAAAAACTCCATAAAAGCTGCTGTTATTAGAGAAAAAGGAATTAATAGCGAAAGAGAAATGGCTTACATGTTACATATTTCTGGATTTGAGGTAAAGGATATTCATATGACTGATATTGTAAATGGAAAAGAAAATTTAGAAGATATAAATATGATAGTTTTTCCTGGTGGATTTTCAAATTCTGATGTATTAGGGTCGGCAAAAGGATGGGCAGGAATATTTAAATATAATATAACTGCTAAAACTGCTATTGAAAATTTTTATAATAGAACAGATACTTTAAGTCTAGGGGTTTGCAATGGATGTCAACTAATGATGGAACTGGGATTAATTTATCCTGACCTAAAGGATGATCATCCAAAAATGAAGATGAACAAATCAAATAAATTTGAATGTACATTTTCCGCAGTAAAAATTTTAAAAAATTCCTCTGTCATGCTAAAAAATTTATCAAATACAACTTTAGGCGTATGGTCTGCCCATGGTGAAGGAAGATTTAACTACAAAAACAAAGATTATAATTATAATATCGCAGGAAAATTTCTTTACAATGACTATCCAGGTAATCCTAATGGATCTGATCAAAATACTGCAATATTATATTCCAAAGACGGAAGACATCTTTCTATGATGCCACATCTAGAAAGATCCATTTTTCCTTGGAATTGGGCATATTATGATCATAACAATAGTAATCATGAAATAACACCCTGGATTAAAGCATTTATCAATGCTAGAAAATGGTTTGAAAGTATATAAAATAATTATTGATTATTAATTTAAACTTGTCTTTATTTATTAAAAAAATAAATCTACTTTTGTAGCCTAAAATAATAAGGCATAATGGCCTATGGTGTAACTGGTAACACGTCTGGTTTTGGTCCAGAAGAGTCTAGGTTCGAGCCCTAGTAGGCCAGCAAAATAAATTGTAATGAGCTCAGTAAAAATTTTTTCAGGTAAAAACTCCTTAAAACTTGCAGAGAAAATTGCATCTAGATTTGGGAAAAGACTTGGAAAAACATCATCAGGAAAATTCAGTGATGGAGAGTTATTTTTTAGATATACTGAGACAGTTAGAGGATGTGATGTATATATAATTCAATCTACTGTTGATAATTCAGATAGTTTTATGGAATTATTTTTAATGATCGATGCTGCCAAAAGAGCTAGTGCAAAACATGTAAATGTTGTTATCCCATATTATGGATATGCTAGACAGGATAGAAAAGATAAGCCTAGAATAACAATATCATCTAAATTAATTGCAAATCTAATTACATCAGCAGGGGCATCTAGGGTTGTATCGTGCGATTTGCATGCAGGGCAAATTCAAGGATTTTTTGATATTCCTTTAGATCATTTACATGGTAGTAGTGTTTTTGTTCCTTATCTAAAAAAACTAAAAACAAAAAAATTAATTTTTGCTTCTCCGGATGCAGGTGGAACAGAAAGAGTTAGAGACTATGCAAAATATTTTGATGTAGATTTTGTTATATGTGATAAACACAGAAGTAAAGCTAATAAGATTAAAACAATGCAGGTAATTGGTGATGTAGAAGGTAAAGATGTTGTTTTAGTTGATGATCTAATAGATACTGGTGGTACAATATCAAAAGCATCTAATTTAATTATGGAAAAAGGAGCAAAATCAGTTAGAGCAATTATTACACATCCAATATTAAGTGGCAATGCTGAAGAAAATATTGATTCTTCTTCTTTAAAAGAATTGGTAGTAACAGATTCAGTTCCATTAAAATTTAAAAATAAAAAAATTAAAGTATTGTCTGTAGCAGGATTATTTGCTAAAGCAATACGTAAGATTCATGAAAATGAATCAACTAGTTCATTATTTATAAATAGATAAATTAAATTAATTATGAAAACAATTGAGATTATAGGGTATAATAGAGCAAATCTCGGTAAAAATGAGTCAAGGAAACTTAGAAATGAAGGTAATGTTCCTTGTGTAGTTTATGGAGGAAAAAAACAAATACATTTTCACTCTCCAATGATTCTTTTTAGAGAACTTGTTTATTCACCGGGTGCCAATTTTATAGAATTAAATATTGAAGGTGAGAAAATCAAAGCAATCTTACAGGATATCCAATTTCATCCAGTAAGTGATATAATTCTTCATGCTGATTTTCTTGAACTCAATGAAGATAAATCAATTAAAATGGAAATACCAGTAAGTTTTACTGGAGATGCTCCAGGAGTACGACAAGGAGGTAAAATTTTAACAAGATTGAGAAAATTAACTGTTAAATCACTTCCTAAACATATGCCTGAATTTATAGAGATAGATATAAGTGAGCTAGAGTTAGGAAAAAGTATCAAGGTAGGAGACTTAGAAGAAAAAGATTATGAAATTATAAATAGTCCGTTGGTAAATATTGTTTCAGTTAATATTCCAAGAGTAACTTTACCTACAGAGGAGGAAGAAGATGTTGAAGAAGAAGAAGGTGCAGAAGGAGAAGAAGGTACTACCGAAGGAAAAGAGCAACAACAAGAAAAGAAAGAAGGAGAAGGTGGTGATAAAAAAGATGATAAACCTGCAGAAGGTAATGAATCTGAAAAAAAGGAATAAGAATATAATTTAATTCCATGAAGTTTTTAATCATTGGATTGGGAAATGTTGGAGAAAAGTATGAATTAACTAGACATAACATTGGATTTCTAATTCTTGATTACTTTTCTGACAAGTTTAAAAAAAAGTTTTTAACTGAAAGGTATGGTCAATATACATGGTTAAAAATTAAGGGAAGAAAAGTACATTTACTGAAACCAAATACTCTGATGAATTTAAGTGGAAAAGCTGTAAATTATTGGATGAAAAAGCTTAAAATTAGAAAAGAAAATTTACTTATTTTGGTAGACGATTTAAACCTACCATTTGGGGAAAAAAGAGTTAGACAAAAAGGAACAGATGGTGGCCATAATGGTTTAAAAAGCATTAATGAGTCTATAGGATCGAGTGAATATCCTAGATTAAGGTTTGGAATAGGAAGTAAGTTTAATAAAGGAAATCAATCAAATTATGTTCTTGATAATTTTTCAAAATCTGAATTGGAAAACATTGAAGAAGAAATAAACGAAAGCTCAAAAATAATCGAAACTTTTTGTTTAGAAGGTATTGAGAAAACTATGAATAAGTTCAATTAAAAAATCTAACAAACAATTGAACCATTTGTAATTTTGTCTTCTGGCTGCATTAATTTTAGTGAACCATCGGGATCTTCTGCTAATAATAACATTCCTTCACTATCGATACCCATCATTTTTCTTGGTTCTAAATTCACAATAACCATAACTTGTTTATTAATTAAATCTTTTGGTTCATAATATTTAGCAATTCCACTTAAAATAATTCGATTATCTAAACCAGTATCTACATTTAATTTTAATAATTTTTCAGATTTAGGTACAGGTTCAGCCTCTAAAACAGTTGCTACTCTCAAATCTATTTTTGAAAAATCATTAAAATCTATGTTGCTTTTTTTTTTCATAACTTTTGAATTAGAATTAAATTTTAACTTTTCAACTTGTTTATTAATTAAATCATCTTCAATTATAGTAAATAAATGTTTTGGTTTATTAATCTTATGACCAGATTTTAAAATTTCTTTATCGATATCATCCCATATTTTTGTTTTTACATTTAATAATTTAAAAATTTTATTTGATGTAAAAGGAAGGAATGGGGCTGATAATATTGCTATGTTACATACAACTTGCATCGAAACATTCAATATTGTTCCAACCCTTTCTTTATCTTCTTTTATAATTTTCCATGGTTCTGTATCTGTTAAATATTTATTTCCTATTCTAGAGAGATCCATTAAAAAAGTCAAAGCCTCTCTAAATTTAAACTTTTCAATACTTTTCTCAATTTTATCTCTAATATCAATAATACTATTAATAAGTTTATCTTCCTCTTTATTAAAATGACCTTTTAAAGGGATATTACCATTGAAAAATTTATGACACAAAACAAAAACTCTATTAATATAATTTCCATAGCTAGCAACAAGTTCGTTATTGTTTTTTGCTTGAAAATCTTTCCATGTAAAATCACTATCTTTAGATTCAGGAGCGTTTGAGGTAAGAACATATCTTAAAACATCTTGTTGATTTGGAAATTCATCCATATACTCATGTAGCCAAACGGCCCAATTTTTAGAAGTAGAAATTTTTTCACCTTCCAGATTCATAAACTCGTTAGCAGGAACGTTTGATGGAAGAATGTAATCTCCATGTTCCATTAACATCATTGGAAAAATAATACAATGAAATACTATATTATCTTTTCCAATAAAATGAACTAAATTGGTATTATTGTCCATCCAGTATTTCTCCCATTTTTCAGGAATAAATTCTTTTGTAGCGGATATATAACCAATTGGAGCATCAAACCAAACATATAAAACCTTACCCTTTATATCTTTTAAAGGAACTTTAACTCCCCAATTTAAATCTCTTGTCATCGCTCTAGGTTTAAGACCTTCTTTCAACCATGATTTACATTGTCCTAAAACATTATATTTCCATTCTGGATGGTCAGCAATATACTTTTCAATTTTTTTTTGGAGCTTATCCATAGGCAAATACCAGTTTTTGGTATTTTTTAATTCTGGTTTATTTCCAGATAACAATGATTTTGGATTTAATAGATCTTTTGGGCTAAGTGATTTGCCACATTTTTCACATTGATCTCCAAACGCATCTTTATAATCACAGGATGGACATATTCCTGATATGTATCTATCAGACAAAAATTGATTTTCTTTAGTATCAAAATATTGATAAGATTCCTTTTCATCAAATACTTTTTTTTCATATAGTTTAACAAAAAAATCTGAACTTGTTTTGTGATGAATTTTTTTTGATGTTCTTGAGTAGACGTCAAAACTTATACCAAAATCTTTAAATGATTTATCAATTTGTTTATAAAATTTATCAACAACATCTTTCGGAGAAATTCCATCTTGCCTGGCTTTTAATGTAATAGGGACTCCATGTTCATCAGTTCCACTTACAAATAAAACGTCCTCACCTTTTGATCTCAAATATCTCACATAGATATCTGATGGTATATAGCAACCTGCTAGATGGCCAATATGAACAGGACCATTAGCATAAATTAATGCAGCGGTTATAAGATGTCTTTTATGATTTTTCATTATTTCTTTTTTCTAATCATAGAAAAAAAATCCCACATTTCATCACTTACTCTTTCAAGATTATTAAATTGGCCAGCTCCTTTTAACCACTCACCACCATCAATAGTAATAACTTCACCATTGATATATGAGGAAAAATCAGAAACCAAATATGCAGCTAAGTTTGCTAATTCATGATGTTCTCCAACTCTTTTTAGAGGAACTTTTTTTGAAGGATCAAATTTATCTTTCAAATCACCAGGTAACAAACGTTCCCATGCACCTTTGGTAGGAAAAGGTCCCGGAGCAATTGCATTTGATCTTATATTATATTTTGCCCACTCAACAGCCAATGATCTAGTTAATGATAAAACACCCGCTTTCGCACATGCAGATGGAACAACGTATCCTGAGCCTGTCCATGCATAAGTAGTTACTATATTAAGTATATTTCCAGGTTCTTTTTGTTTTATCCATTTTTTTCCTAGCAATAAAGAAAAATTGATAGTTCCTTTTAATACTATGTCAATCACAGCATCAAATGCTCTAGTTGAAAGTCTTTCTGTTGGACTAATAAAATTACCTGCAGCATTATTTAATAAACAATCAACCTTTTTAAATTCTGAATAAGATTCATCAATTACCTTGGAAACCAGATCAGGGTTTCTTACATCACATGTTATTGGCAAAACTTTACCACCAAATTCCTTCATCATATTATTAGCAACTTTTTTAAGTAAATCCTCTCTTCTACTTGTAATTACAATATTAGCTCCTAGCGATAACAGGTACTCAGACATGGATTTTCCTAATCCAGAACCACCTCCTGTAACTACTATGGTTTTGCCATTTAAACTATTCTCTTTTAACATTCCTTTATTATTCATTATATAAAATTTAAATTGAAGAAGTAGTTACTTCTCTATTGATTTTTTTAACCAAACCTTGTAAAACACGACCAGGACCACATTCATAAAATTCTAATATTCCATCACTAATCATGTTTTGAACTGTTTGAGTCCATTTTACAGGAGAGGTTAATTGTAAAATTAATTTTTCTTTTATTTTTTCAACAGATAATTCAGAATTTGCATCATAATTTTGATATATAGAACAAGCAGGATTTAAAAATTTTGTATTATTGATAGCGACTTCCAATTCTTTTTTTGCAGGATTCATATATGAAGAATGAAAACCTCCTCCTACTGGTAAAATAATTACTTTAGCACCTTCATTCGATAAATCAGAAGAAATTTTGTCAATACTACTTACAGATCCTGAAATAACTAATTGGCCTGGAGAATTATAATTTGCTGGAACAACATCTTCATAATTTTCGCATATTCTTTCAACTATTTCATCAGTCATACCTAATACAGCAGCCATTGTAGAATTTGATATTTCACAAGCTTTTTGCATTGCCCTGGCTCTTTTTATAACTAATTTGAGACCATCTTCAAAAGAAAGAGTTCCTATTGCTGTTAATGCAGAAAATTCACCTAATGAATGCCCTGCTACAGCAGAAATATCATTTATATTAGATATTTTAAATGAGATAACAGAATGTAAAAAAATAGAAGGTTGTGTGATGTCAGTTTGTTTTAAATCTTCAATCGATCCTTTGAACATTATATCTGTAATTTTAAAACCTAATATTTCATTTGCTATATTAAATAATGATTTAGCTTTTTGATTAGATTCAAATAAATCTTTTCCCATACCTACAAATTGAGAACCTTGACCAGGAAATAGAAATCCTTTCATTTTTATTTTTTTTATCAAAAATAGATATAATTATTAATCTTCCAGAAATCGACTTGAAATATCTTTTCTAGGCACATAACAAATTATTTTTTTACCAAACCATCTATATCGATTATTTGATAATATGTCATAAAAAAAATTAGAATTAATTTCATTATTCAATATAAAGTTTATTGAATTGCTACATAAATTACATTTCCCATCAAAGAAAACTATATTTTTATTTTTTATTTTAAAATCTGTAACCATCCTTTAATTTCATCAGTTTTTTTATTTTTATTCCAGGGAGAAAAATCTAATACATCATACGTTATTGTAGCATAAAAATAATATACTCCACTAGGTAGAAAGTTTCCATTTAAATCTCTTCCATCCCATTTAATTAAAGTTCCTTTTTCTGGGTAGTCTGATGAATTAAATAAATAGACTTCATCTCCTTCCCTATTTAATACCTTAAATGAAACGTTTAAAACAAATCGAGGACACCTCATAAAGTCAAAGCCAACAATTGAACCGTCGGAATAAAAAGGTGTAAAAAAGTCATTTTTCCCGTCAGCATTTGGAGTAAATACATTTGGAAGTTCATAGTTAGGACAATTGTCTCTACAAAATATGTTAGAGCGATCACTTTCATTTCCAGATCTGTCAAGAGCAGTTACATAATAACATCCTTTAAAAGAGCTCAAGTTCTTATGATTAAAAGAAGTTTCAGTTGTATTTGCAATAAGTTGAAATTCACCATCAGGAATACTATCGTTATTTGAATCTTTTGGATCGGACAAAAAATAAATATTATAAGATTTGATGTCGTCAGCACATATATTATCTAATTTTGACCAATTGAATTTGTTTTCAAATGAAGATAAATCACAAGCTTTGTCGGATAAATAATTTATACAATTAAATTCATCATCTAATTCAAGATTTTGTGGAGGGCAAGGTGGAATTAAATCATTTGTTTCAGCACATGTGGATTGAGATTTGTTTAATAGCCTATAATCCCCATTTATTGTTTTTGGCAATTTATCATTTTCATAAGTTCCAGAAGTTATAACAAAATAGCAGTAAAGCTTTGAATCATCAAGCGGCATTCCGTTAAATTGTCCCTGATCAGTATAACTAAAGCCATTTAATATTACATTAACTGAATCAATTAAAATTAAACTATCAGAATTTATTTGATCAACATGATTTCTGTAAATATAATGTTGAGGATACTGATTTGAATTATTTGACCACGGCACATCAAATTTCCAAGATAAAACTATGCTTTCTTGTTGTCCTTCGGCATCAAGTTTTACCGATGAAGTCTGAGCAGAAAAATCAATAGAGTTTTCAGCACTATCTAAAACTTCCACTTGATAATTAAAAACTTTTTCTTTGGAGTTTAAATCCGTATCAACAAAAAATGTATCTTCCTGAATAGAGAAAGTAAATTCATTATCATTAGAACTAAAATTATCATATCTTCTTAAAATATATTTATAAGGTTTAGGAAATAAAATTGAATCAAGACTTAAGGGAGGATGCCAACTTACTAAAATTTCTCCGGCTTTGCTACCAGTTTTTTCAACACTGACATTTGTCATTACTGGTGCATCAGCATCCATTATAACGCATACTTCTTTAGAAGCATAGCTTGTTCCACCTTCAGGAAGCGGAAATTCAGCAACAAGTCTATAACAGTATTTGGAGCCAGGAGCTAATCCTTTACCAGAATTAGTATCAATATACTGAGTATCCCCCCCGGCATTTTCATTTATTAACTCATAGCCTGTAATTCCAACATTACAATCTTCAGGGTCAAAATCATAGCTACCTATTCTCCTCCAAATTTGAATTATTTCAACATTGCTACATGAATATTTATCCCAATTTAGCTCAACATTTCTACCTGGTAGTAATGATGCTTTAAGACCCTCAGGGGCTGAAGGAACTACTGTTATTTTCCAATTAGAAAAGTCAACTAACCTGGGGCCAAAATCTGGTAGGTCTGTAATTTTAAATTCTATTTCGTAGGGTCTGGATCTAATATGTGAACAATCAGTTTGCCATTCGAAAAATAATTGAGACGGAGAGTCTTTAAAATCTGCAGGATAAGAAAAATATTTTGCAGGAGATGTAAGAAATTCAAACGGCCCACCAAAAGCTTCAATTTTAACTCTATCTCCATCTGGATCAGATCCATCTATTGTATCTTTAATTAAGGTTCCAACTTCAACACAAATTGGAGGTAATTGTTCTATAACTGGTCTTTCATTATCAGTTTCTTCAATAATTACTTGCATATCTCTTGTTACATAACCAAGCTTAAACCATTCGTTATTAACTTTTCTCCATTCTATTACTCTAAAAGCAAAATTATATTCCCCCTTTTTGCCAGGAGCATCCCAAACTAAATCTCCTATAAGTGAGTCTAAAGTGAAGGTTGGAGGGCTATTCGCATCTTCATTACCTTGAGCAAAATTTTGATAAAATTCAACTGCATTTGGAAATCTATAATTTCCAACATTAAAAAGTTCATCTTGCTTTGGTATTACTAGTTCATATGATAAACTATCACCATCAGGATCAAAAGCACCTGGATTATGAATATATTTTATAGCTACAGCTCCGTTATCAATTGGTGGTATTAATAATATTGGTGTATTATTCAATCCAAAAAAAGGATCAATTAATATTTCAGTTTCTATATAAAAGGGAGTATCAATAGAATTATCCATATTTAGGATTCCATCATTTCTATTTTGTTCAAAATAATTTACAACATATCTTCCGGGAGCCTGGAAGGTATGTACTACTTTGAATAAATTTAAAGCAACTTGATTTTCTAATAGAAATTTTTCAACTGAAATTGCACCATCCTCTAAAACTTCTAGAACATTACCATCACCAAAATCAAATTTTCCACCTCCAAATTGAACATCGGACCCAGTGTCTGTATAACCAATTATTGTAAATTCATAGGTTAAGCTTGTATTTGAAATTCTTTTTGCAATAATTTCTCCAGCTCGAATATGAGTTGAATAACTTTTAAATGAATTAAAAATTAATAGGATAAAGAATAATACTATTCTTTTGAATTTCATAAGTGTTTATTTACAACAAAATTAATACAAAGAATAAAACTTGGTATAGGTAATTACGTTTTATTGGATACGTTGTTTTAAAATGAATCTTAATTATTATAATGTATTAAATAGAATAATTCCAAATAACATTTTAAATGGAAATAAATAATTATTTTTTTGAAAGCAAAATATTGAGATTTAAATTTGTTATAATATTATAAATTGAAGGCAAAAAGAAAAATATTAAGTAATGATCTTTTAACTGAAAAATGGTGGATATCACCTCTTTTAGTTTTATTAGGTTTATTAAGCTTTGTTGTTTATTCAACTTGGGCAGCGTGGCAAGGTGAACACTTTTGGTGGAGTGCAGGAAATGAAGGATTTGGTGGGTATTTATCTCC
Organism: uncultured Marinoscillum sp.; assembly: GCA_902628365.1. Classification (GTDB taxonomy): domain Bacteria; phylum Bacteroidota; class Bacteroidia; order Cytophagales; family MED-G16. Next base: position 58,496 of record CACOMW010000003.1, read on the forward strand.
TTTTTATTCCCCTACAGTTTATATTGATCCATCAAAATCTGGAGTTCCACCAATGGATCATGCACTCTTAGGAACTTGGCCAGAATGGCTTTGGTGGTTACCTGGACAATCACCTGCATGGTTAATTCTTATATTTCCATTATCATTTAGATTTACTTGTTATTATTATAGAAAAGCTTATTACAGAGCATTTTCTCTAAATCCCCCTGCATGTGCTGTTCAACCAATCAAAGGAATACCATCAAAAGTTTCAGATGTAAGTGGTGATAGAATAAAAATATTTAATTCAGGAAAAAGATATGACGGAGAAACTGGTTTGCTTATTTTTCAGAACATTCATAGATATGCAATGTATTTTGCAGTTATATTTATTTTTATATTAAGTTATGATGCTTTTTTAGCTTTTTTTAATAATGGAAAATTTGGAATTGGTGTTGGAACAGTAATTCTTACAATTAATCCGATACTGTTAGGTTGTTATACATTTGGATGTCATTCCATAAGACATTTAATTGGAGGTAATCTTGATTGTTATTCTTGTAATTTATATAAAGATAAGGTAAACCATAACAGTTGGAAAATCGTTACATTTTTAAATAGAAGACATCAATTATTTGCATGGCTTAGCCTAGTTTGGGTTGGATTATCCGACGTATATGTTAGGTTGGTTTCGATGGGGATAATTAATGATATTAATACTTGGGGAATATAATTATGTTAGATATATCAGATATAAGAAGAATTAAATTCGATGTTCTAGTTATAGGTGCTGGAGGCGCCGGCTTATCAGCAGCCATAGCAGCATCACAAGAAAAAAATATAAAGGTTGGTCTAGTATGTAAATCCTTATTAGGTAAGGCTCATACTGTTATGGCTGAAGGCGGTATGGCTGCAGCACTTGGCAATGTAGATAATAGAGATGATTGGAAAATTCATTTTAGAGATACGATGCGCGGTGGAAAAATGCTTAATAATTGGAAAATGGCAGAAATTCATGCTAAGGATGCACCAGCAAGAGTTAGAGAATTAGAACATTGGGGAGCTGTTTTTGATAGGACCAAAGATGGATTAATTAATCAAAGAAATTTTGGTGGGCATAGATACCCAAGATTAGCACATGTAGGTGATAGAACTGGATTAGAAATGATTAGAACTTTACAAGATCACGGAATACATCAGGGTATAGATATACACATGGAATGTACTGCCTTGGATATAACTAAAGATAATTCCGGTAGAGTTTCTGGAATTGTTTGTATGTATAGAGAAACGGGTGAATTTATAATTTTTGAAACAAAATCATTAATTTTTGCTACTGGCGGAGCAGGTAAATCTTGGGAAGTCACATCCAACAGTTGGGAATATACTGGTGATGGCTATGGTATGGCTTATGAAGCTGGTGCTGAATTAATTGATATGGAATTTAATCAATTTCATCCAACTGGAATGGTTTGGCCTCCTTCAGTGAAAGGAATTTTAGTTACTGAAGGCGTTAGAGGTGAGGGCGGCATATTAAAAAATAGTCAAGGAAAAAGGTTTATGTTTGATTATATTCCAGAAAAATTTGCTAATGAAACTGCAGATACTGAGGAAGAAGCTGCAAGATGGTTAAGAGGTGATAAAGATGCAAGAAGACCACCAGAACTACTAACTAGGGATGTTGTAGCTAGAGCTATAAATACTGAAGTTAAGGCAGGAAGGGGATCAGAGCATGGTGGTGCATATTTAGATATCGCTACTCAAAGAAATGCTGAAGATATTAAAAAGAAATTACCATCAATGTATCATCAATTTAAAGTGTTGGCTGAACTTGATATAACCAAACAGCCTATGGAAGTAGGTCCGACTTGTCACTATTTCATGGGAGGTATTAAAGTAAATGCAGAAACATCAATGACTACCGTTAAAGGTTTATTTGCTTGTGGTGAAGCTGCTGGAGGAATGCATGGTGCTAATAGATTAGGTGGAAATTCTTTATCAGATCTTCTTGTGTTTGGAAATCTGTCTGGAAGAAAAGCTGTAGAATATTCAAAAAATTTAAAATCATATCCTAAAGTCAATGATAAAGACGTTAAAAATATTATTAAAAAAGCTACTTCTATTTTAAATAGAGAAAAAGGAAATAACCCTTATTTGATTCATGAAGATCTTCAAAAAAGTATGCAATATAATGTTGGTATAATTAGAACTAAAAAAGAAATTATTGATGGTGTTAATACTATAAATAATCTCAAATCTCAATTTAAAAATGTTAAAGCACCTGGTACAAGTCAATTTAATCCTGGTTGGCATGAAGCCATAGCACTTAGAAATCTTCTTATATCATCAGAAGCTGTTGCTAAATCTGCATTATTGAGAGAAGAAAGTAGGGGTGCCCACACTAGGGAGGATTTTCCTGATGAAAGAAAGGAATGGTTAGAGTATAATATAATAAACAAGAAGGGAAAAGATGGTGAAATGGAAACCTTAAAAGAAAAAAGAAACGAACCAGATACAGAGCTAAATAGAATTGCTAACTCATCAATAGAAGAGCTTGAAAAAGAAGTAAAAAAAGATCATAATAAATTAATGTCCAAAGTATGAAAGATAGAGATTTTAAAATTTATAGAGGTGACAACGAAAGAGGAGAATTAGTAAATTATAAATGTAAGGTTACTGAAGGAATGGTGGTTCTTGATGTTATACATAGAATACAAGCTGATCAAGCAAACGACTTAGCATGTAGATGGAATTGTAAAGCTGGAAAATGTGGATCTTGTAGTATTGAAATTAATGGAAAGCCCAGACTTGCATGCATGACAAGAATGAATGAATTTGATGATACTGAAAAAATAGTAATCACGCCTTTAAAATCTTTTCCTGTTCTGAAGGATATTGTAACTGATGTATCTTGGAATTATGAACAAAATAAAAAAATCATTCCATTTTCTCCCTCTAAAAAAGATAAAGAAAAAGATTTTGTTATGATGCAAAAAGATGTAGATAGAGTCCAGCATTTTAGAAAATGTATAGAATGTTATTTATGCCAAAATATGTGTCACGTTGTAAGAGACAATGATGGAAAAAAGAATTTTTCTGGACCAAGATTCATGACTCGACTTGCTAGTTTAGAAATGCATCCAATGGATAAAGCAGATAGAATCGGTGATATTAGAGATGTTCATGGATCTGGAATGTGTAATATAACAAGATGTTGCACCGAAGTTTGTCCAGAAGAAATTCAAATTACTGATGATGCAATTATACCTTTGAAAGAAAGAGTGATTGATAGATTTTATGACCCTGTAATGATTTTTTTCAGGAAAATTTTTGGAAAAAATTAGTTAAATTAATTTCTAATTTAACTTCATTTTTTCTAAAGAAATTCCTTTAGTTTCTGGCATAAGTTTAAAAACAAATACAAGTTGAAAAACCATCATTATACCGAAGAAATAAAATATTACCCCAGGATTATTCCCTAATTTATTTATGATATACGGTGTGACTGCAGTTATGAATGCTGCAAAAACCCAATGAGTTGCTGTTCCAAAAGATTGTCCTTTAGCTCTATATTTATTAGGAAAAATTTCTGAAATAAATACCCAAATTACTGTTCCTTGCCCTATCGCATGTGAAGCTACAAAAATAAGAATAAATGATAACAATAATGATGAATTTAAATTATACAAAAAACAAACTCCAATTAAAAACAAACTAAAAATATATCCAATTGATCCAATGTACATTAAAAATTTTCTACCATAGTTATCTATCAGTCTTAATCCAATCATAGTAAAAATAAGGTTTATCAAACCTATCGACACAGAACTATATAAAGAATCAGAAGTAGCTAAACCGGCGGCTTCTAAAATTTCAGGCGCATAATAAAGGACAAAATTTATCCCTGAAAGTTGATTAAAAAAAGCAATTAAAAAAGCTAATAAAAGAGGAAATTTATAATTTTTAAAAAAATTATTTTCTTTTGATTTACTTGATATTGATTTTTCTATTTCAATTATTTTTTTATCAACTAAATTAGATTGATATATTTTTGATAAAATATTTTTCGCTCTTTTTTTATCTTTTTTAAAAAGAATTAGCCATCTGGGACTATTGGGTATGTAAAAAACAAATATTATATAAATAAAAGCAGGAATAGCTTCTACTCCCAGCATTAACCTCCAATCTACTTTTCCTCCAACTCCTTGCAATAAATAATTTGAGAAGTATGCAATTAGAATTCCAAAAACTATATTAAACTGATATAGGGCCACCAGCTTACCTCTGTTCTCTTTATTAGAAATTTCAGATATATAAGTAGGGGATGCTACTGTTGATGCTCCTACTCCTATTCCTCCTATAAATCTAAAAAATGAAAATGAATAGGGATCTTGTGCTAAAGCTGACCCAACAGCAGAGGTAAAAAACAAAATACCTATCCAAATCAAAGTATTTTTTCTTCCTATTTTATCACAAGGTATAGAACCAAATATTGAACCAATAACTGTTCCCCATAATGCCATTGACATAATGAATACACCATGAAAAATAGGTGAAGTATTCCAAAGCTCCTTTATAGGCAAATTTGCTCCAGAAATTACAACTGTATCAAATCCGAACAAAAACCCTGCCAAAGCAACTGAAAAACTCCATAGATATCTTTTTTTGTTGATCATATAATTATGAATAATTTTACTAAAGTAAATATTTTAAAATTAATTTATAAAAATAAAATTATGTTATGGGGAATAGACCTTGGAGGAACTAAAATTGAAGGCATAGTATTAAAATCATATGATGATCCAAAAGAAGTTTCTAGAATAAGAATTAATACTGAAGCTCAAAAAGGTTATAATCATGTTTTAAATAGAATTAAAGAATTAGTTTTAAAACTAAAAAAAGATTCTGGAGATGAACCAAAAAAAATTGGAATAGGAACTCCAGGTACAATTGATCCAAAAACCAAATTACTTAAAAATTCAAATTCAACTAATCTAAATAATAAACCCATAAAAATAGATCTTGAAAAGATTTTAAATCTAAAAATAAAAATAGAAAATGATGCAAATTGTTTTGCGTTAGCAGAAACCCATTTTGGATCTGTAAAAGAAATAATCAAAAATCCTAAAGTAGTTTTTGGTATTATTATGGGTACAGGAGTTGGAGGAGGTATAGTAGTCGATGGAAAAAGTATTTTTGGTCATCAAGGGATTGGAGGAGAATGGGGACATACTATAATTGAACAAAACGGTGAAAAATGTTATTGTGGAAAAACTGGATGTGTAGAAACAGTAATTTCAGGACCTGCATTAGAAAAATATTATAGCATATTATCAAATAAAAAACTATCATTAGAAAAAATATACTCTTTGTATAAAAAAAATGATACTCATGCAACTAAAACAATAAATAGAATGTTATTTAATTTTGGTAAAGGCATTTCTAACGTAATAAATATAATTGATCCAGATATAATTGTAATTGGTGGTGGATTAAGTCATATAAATGAAATATATAATCCCGATTTAAATTTTGTTAAAAATTTTGTTTTTAACCCAACATTTAAAACCAAAATCATCAAACCTAAACTTGGAGATAGTGCTGGAGTTTATGGAGCAGCATTTTTATAATCCATATCTAGATTTAGTTGCATTGAAATTATCTTCAATTTCAGATTGTGAAAGTGTGGAAGAATAAAAATAAACAGCTCCTAAATTTCCTTCAAATCCACTATTATTATTTCTATAATCCCATCCGATTACTAAATCATTGTAATTAAATGTTTTTGAATCTTGACCTGTTCTTGTAACATCTAAAGAGTTATTTATATAATATTTATATGTGCCTGAATTTCTAACTACGGTAATAAATTTCCATGAATTATCATTAACTGTATTTGTGGAATTATTTGCTCCATAAATACCAATTTTTGAACTAGTTAGCCATAAAATTAATTGTTTTCCATAAGAACTTGGAGATCTAGCCACGCTAAAGAGTCTTCCGGAAGTTTGAGACGTTTTTATCCACATTGATACTGTAAATGCATTGCCAGAAAAATTAGTAAATGTAGACCTTCGGTAAGCAGCGTTATCATTAAAAGTTATACTTCCTCCATTATTCGATGAAAATGAAGGACTACTATTTAAAGTATATGAATTTCGAGTAAAGCCTGTAACTAAAACTACATCATTATTTGAAGTACTAAGGTCACTCCAAGTTGATAAATCATTTTGATTTAAAGAACTTGGATTTGATGCATCTAGATGTAAAATTAGGTTATCCAATAGTATAATACCAGATTCTTGATTATTATGAATTGCTTGAAAAGTTGGTAAGGATATTTGTGAAAAAACATTAAAAGAAATAAAAAATAAAATAAGTCTCATACTTTAATAAAAGTACCAAAGGTGGGAATCGAACCCACACTCCCGAAGGAACGCGATTTTGAATCGCGCGCGTCTACCAGTTCCGCCACTTTGGCAAAAAAAACAAAAATAATTATAAAAAATTAATGCTAATAGGATCATCTTCCTTCATTCCTAATAATTTTGATGCATTACCAAGATTCATTCCAATTTCTAAGAACTGATTTGAATTAAACAAAGCAAAAAGTTCACCAGCATTGACATCAGAATACGTTTTATTAATTTCTATTAACTTCTCTATACCTATAATAATTTCAAAATTTTCCGAGACTTTTGCTTTTAAATTATTAAAATCATCTAAATGAATATTTGTAATTAAATTCCCATAATGATCTATTCTCAAAATATTTCCTGTAAGATTATTATTTGAAATATATTTTGTCAAAAAAAACCTTTTGTTCAAATTCATAATAGGTTTTCCAATAGTAGAAATATCATTATTTGCAGCAAGTTTAACCGCTATTGGCCCCATAATTGATTTTTCAGGAAATGATGATAAAATTGAATAGTCAACAGAGACTGCAGTATAATTTTCTTTTAAATCAATTAATGAAAAAATCCCTGTGTCATAAGAAATAAAATAATGCTCATTTATTTTAACGACTACAATTCTTTCTTTTTTTTCACTTGCTTTAACACATATAATATGAATTGATCCTTCTGGAAAGTCTTTGTATACATTCCTAATTGTATGTGCTGCATGGGAAATATTATATTTTTTTATACTATGGGATATATCTACTATACTCAAATTAGAATTTAATTTATACATGCTGGCTTTTAAAGCAGCAACATAGTGATCTGTATATCCAAAATCAGAAATAATAGTAATTAATGACATATAAAATATTGAAATTACTTAATTTAGATTTAAAAAATAAAACTATTAAAATAATAAATTATTAATTTAAGGAATTGGTTGAAAAAACAATTAGTTTAGATAAAATTGATCTTGTTGAATTCTTAGGTGTTGAAAATAAAAATTTCATATATTTAGAATCTATATTTCCAAATTCAAAAATATTATCCAGAGGAAATAAAATTGTAATTAAAGGAAATAATACTGAAACAGAAAAAATCCAAAACCTAATCCAATCATTACTAAAAAAATATCAAAAATATGGCAATATAAATGAAGAAGATATTGAATCGTTATATAAAAATGGAAAAATAAATGATGAAAAAAAATTACTATTTTATGGTTCAAAAGGAAAAAAAATTAATGCTGTAAGTTATAATCAAATTAAATTTATTGATTCTTGTAAATCGAATGATATTGTTTTTGTAATTGGACCAGCAGGAACTGGTAAAACCTTTTTAAGCGTAGTATTAGCAATTAAAGCCTTAAAAGAAAAAATAATTGAAAAAATTGTGATAACTAGACCTGTAGTTGAAGCCGGAGAGAATTTAGGATTCCTACCTGGTGATTTACAAGACAAAATTAATCCATATTTAAGACCAATTTATGATTCATTAGAAGAAATATTACCAAAAAAAAAAATATCACAGTTTATCGAAAATGGTGTTATAGAAATTGTTCCTCTTGCTTACATGAGAGGTAGGACATTAAAAAACTCTTATATTTTATTGGATGAAGCTCAAAATACTTTATCATCTCAGATTAAAATGTTTTTAACTAGAATGGGAGAAAATTCAAAAATGATCATTACTGGGGATATCACTCAAATTGATTTAAAATCAAAAAAAGAATCTGGATTAATAGACGCATTAAAAAGATTTGATAATACAGAAGGAATTGGTATTGTTCAATTGAAAGATAAGGATGTATTGAGACACAAGCTTGTAAAAAAGATTCTAGCTAAGTATAATTAATTATAAACTTTTATATTTTGAAAGACTATATAATTATCGATTTTGATAGCACTTTCATTAAAATTGAGTCACTGGATCAACTTTTAAAAACTACTTCTGCAAAAAATAAGGATTATTTAATAAAAATTCAAAAACTTACTGATATGGGAATGAATGCTGAAATATCATTCCAAAAATCGCTTTCTGAGAGAATCAAATTATTGAATTCAAATAAAAATGATTTAGATGTAGTTATTGATATTATAAATAAAAATGTTAGTGATTCTTTCAAAAAAAATAAAAAGTTTATTAATGAGAATAATGATAAAATAATTATAATTTCCGGAGGTTTTTATGAACTTATATATCCAGTTGTTTCAAAATTTGGAATAAAGAAAGAAAACATTTTTGCCAATACATTTATTTATGATATAGATGGGAAAATAATTGGAGTGGATAAAAACAATCCACTCAGTAAAAATAGTGGCAAGGTAAAAACTATAAAAAATTTAAATTTAGATGGTAATGTTATTGTTATTGGCGATGGGTATACTGACTATGAAATAAAAAAATATGGATACGCAAATAAATTTTATTTGTTTATTGAAAATATAAAAAGAAAAAATATTTTAGATAAAGGAGATTTTTTGTTAAAATCGCTTGATGATTTTATAGATATTTATAATAATGAATAAAAAACTTTCCTATCCTAAAGAAAAAATTAATGTTCTTCTATTAGAAAATGTTGATGAGGTTGCTAGAAAGACTTTAGCTGAAGAAGGTTACAATGTAGAAACTATTTCATCAAGTCTTAATGAAAAAGAATTAATTGAAAAAATTAAAAAAGTATCTATTATTGGAATTAGATCAAAAACAATTTTAAACAAGAAAATATTATCTAATGCAAAAAGACTTTTAGTAATAGGAGCCTTTTGTATAGGTACAAATCAAATCGATTTAGATTTCACTAAAAAAAAGGGGATTGTTGTTTTTAATGCACCATATAGTAATACAAGATCAGTTGTAGAAATAGTTATAGGACAAATTATTCTTTTAATTAGAAACATTGTAGAAAAAAACAATCAAATGCATAAAGGGATTTGGAAAAAAAATTCTGATAATAGTTATGAAATAAGAAATAAAGTACTTGGTATTATTGGCTATGGAAATATTGGATCTCAACTTTCAACAATTGCAGAATCAATAGGAATGAAAGTAATTTATTATGATAAAAAAGAAAAACTTTCTCTTGGAAATGCTAAAAAATATAAATCCCTTAATCAACTAATTAAAGCTTCAAATATACTTTCAATTCATGTTGACGGTAAAAAAGAAAATACAAACCTTATTGGTAAAAATGAATTTAATATTATGAATAAAGGAACCATTCTAATTAACTATAGTAGAGGAAATGTTGTTAATATAAGCGAATTAAAAAAAAATATATTGTCTGGAAAAATTTTTGGTGCTGCTATCGATGTTTTTCCTAAAGAACCAGAAAGTAATAATCAAAAATTCACATCCAAATTAATAGGTTTGCCAAATACAATTTTGACACCCCATATAGGAGGAAGTACTAAAGAAGCACAAAAAAATATTGGGACATTTGTTCCAAATAAAATTATAGATTTTATTAATACAGGAGCTTCATCAAATTCAGTAAATTTTCCTTCTCTAGTTTTACCTGAGCTTCAAAATGCACATAGGTTTATTCATATACATAAAAATATTCCGAATGTTATGTTAAAAATAAATAAAATATTATCCGAATTTGAGGTAAATATATTAGGTCAGTATCTTAAAACTAATGATAAAATTGGATATGTAATAACTGATATAAATAAGAAGTATAATAAAAATGTAATTAAAAGATTGAAAGATATTAAAGGTACAATTAAACTTAGAGTTTTATATTAATTTATAAATCAAATGAGTAAAAAGATATATTTCACGCCCGGTCCATCTCAATTATATTTCACTGTAGAAGAACACATAAAAAATGCATTAAAAAAAAATATATTATCAATTTCACACAGAAGTAAAACATTTAAAATTTTGTATGAAGAATGTATTGAAAATATTAAAATTTTATTCAATTTGAATAAAAATTATCATATTGCATTCACATCCTCTGCCAATGAAATATGGGAAAGAATCATTCAGAATTTAATAGTTAAAACATCAATTCACTATGTAAATGGTTCATTCTCAAAAAAATTTTATGATTATACAAAAATGTATAATATTAATTCAAAGATTATTGAATCATTTAATAAACCCTATAACTATAATATAGAATATTCAAATGAAGAATTGATAGCAATAACTCTAAATGAGACTAGTACAGGAATTTCATGTCCTAATGATAAAATAATAGAAGCAAGGTCAAAGTTTAAAAATTCATTAATTGCTTTGGATTGTGTAAGCGGAACTCCTTCAATACCATTTGAAATAAAAAATGTTGATACTTTTTATTTTTCAGTTCAAAAATGTTTTGGATTACCCTCGGGTTTAGGCGTTTGGATTTATAATAATGAATGTATAGATAGATGTTTTGATAAAATTAATAAAAAAGAAATTGTAGGGTCTTATCATTCTTTAATAAAACTTAATGAATTAGGTAAAAAGAATCAAACACCTGAAACACCAAATGTTTTTGGTATTTATTTATTAAAAAATGTAATTAATGATATGTTAAAAAAAGGAATTGTAAATATTATTAATGAAACAAATTATAAATCAAAAATTATTGACTTTACAATAAAAAATCATCCTCAAATTTCACATTTAATAAAAAATGAAGCTATTAGATCAAAAACAGTAAAAGTTGCCAATACTAATAAAAAATCTAATTATTTAATTGATAAATTAATTAATCAAAACTTAATTATTGGAAAAGGATATGGAAATAATGATTACCAAATTAGAATAGCTAACTTTCCTACACATTCTAAAGAGAATATAGAAATGTTATGTGATATTATATCTAGAACTGAATTTTAAAAGATATGGAAAAATTTTCAATAGTAACAGGAGGAGCTAGTGGATTGGGTTTTGAATTTGTCAAATTATTACTTAATGATAAGTATAATGTTGTGATTGTAGATAACGATAAAAAAGAATTAAATAACATAAAATCAAAGCTCGATTTAAAATTTGAAAAAAAAATAATTGTATTACATAAAAATCTTTCAAATCCGAATTCATCAAAAGAAATTTTTAATGAATTAAAAAATAAAAATGTTGAAATATTAATTAATAATGCTGGATTTGGTTTATTTGGAATGTTTAATGACACTGACTGGGAAATTGAAAGAAATATGATAATGGTACACGTTATGTGTACAACAGAAATGACAAAACTGTTTTTAAAAAATATGATTAAGAAAAAAAAAGGAAAAATTTTAAATATGGCCTCTCTTGCTGCTTTTCAACCTGGGCCTTTAATGTCAATTTATTATTCAACTAAAGCTTTTATACTTCACTTTTCAGAATCTATAGCTAATGAATTAAAAGGAAGTGGTGTGTCTGTTACAGTATTGTGTCCTGGTCAAACAAGAACAAATTTTCAAAAAAAAGTATCAAGTAAAGAAAAAAAAATAAATTTTAATTTTTCAACAGCAGAAGAAGTGGCAAAATATGGATATAATGCTATGATGAATGGAAAAACAATTGCAATTCCAGGAATAATTAATAAAATTTTATCAACAATTCATAGGTTTATCCCAAGATCACTTGCAACAAAAGTGATGAGAAAAATTCAAGAAAAAAATAGAAATTCTTAAATAAGAAATTAGCTTATTTGCTAAATTTATGAATCAACCTTACATTTTTTCATATAAATGAATAATAAATATCAGTTAGTAAAACAAAAAATTGAAGATTTAAAATCCGAAATAGAATATCATAATAATCTTTATTATAATGAGGATAAAAATGAAATTTCAGATTTAGAGTTTGATAAAAAATTAAGCTATTTAATTGAACTTGAAAAAAAATATCCTGAGTTTAAAACTAGCGACTCTCCATCTGAGAGAGTTGGAGGAAAAATAACAAAAAAATTTGAAACAAAAAATCATAAAATACCTATGCTTTCTTTATCAAATACATATTCAGAATCGGAACTGTTTGATTTTGATAAAAGAATGAAAAAAAGATTGTCAAATAATGATATAGAGTATACTTGTGAAATAAAATATGATGGCGTTGCTTTAAGTTTGATTTATGAAAATAGAAAACTCAAGTATGCTTTAACTAGAGGTGATGGAAAAAAAGGAGATAATATTACTACAAATGTATATACAATTAGATCTATTCCTTTAAAATTATCTTCAATTGCCCCAAGTTATATGGAAATTAGAGGAGAAGTATTTATATCTAAATCCAATTTTAAAAAATTAAATGATTATAAAAAAAATAGTAATGAACCATTGTTTGCTAATGCTAGAAATGCGGCTTCTGGAAGTTTAAAACTTCAAGATTCATCTGAAGTTGCTAAAAGAAAATTAGATTGTTATATATACTCATTAAATAGCAAATTTGAATCAGTAAAAGATCATAATGAAGCCTTAAAAACATTAAAAAATTTAAATTTTAATGTACCTAATTCTTTTAAAAAATGTAAAAATATTGAAGAAGTTATCTCATATATAAAATATTGGGAAAACAAAAGAGAGAATCTTGATGTTGAAACTGATGGGATTGTTATTAAGGTTAATAATTTCAAACAACAGGAAGAACTAGGTTTTACAAGTAAAAATCCTAGATGGGCAATTGCTTATAAATATAAATCAGAAAGTGCAGAAACAACACTGAAAGATATAACTTATCAAGTAGGAAGAACTGGAGCAATAACACCTGTAGCAAAACTTAAACCAATTAAACTAAGTGGTTCAGTAATAAGAAAAGCATCATTACATAATTTTAATGAAATAAAAAGACTCGATTTAAGAATTGGAGATACTATTTCTATTGAAAAAGGCGGAGAAATTATACCAAAAATAACTGGGGTAAATATTGATAAAAGATCAAATATAAGTAAGTCAGTCAAATTTATAACTCATTGTCCTTCTTGTAATTCTCCTATTTCAAAAATAAAAAATGAAGCAAATTATTATTGTAGAAACCATAAATACTGTCTACCTCAAATTATCGGAAAAGTTCAACATTTTATAGGAAAAGATGCTGTTAATATTGAATTTTTAGGTCCAGAAACAATTAAAGGATTAATTGATAATGACTTAATTAAAAATATTGCTGATCTATATAAATTAAAATATCATGATCTATATGATTTGAAAATAGAATTTAAAAATTCTAATGATGAAAGAAAAATTAGAAGTTTAAAAGAAAAATCTTGTCGAAATATTATAAATAGTATTTCTCAATCAAAAAACTCAAATTATTCAAATATTCTTTTTGGACTTGGAATAAGATATGTAGGAAAATCAACAGCAGAAGTATTATCAGAACATTTTAATAATATTAAGAAATTAATAGATGCTAAATATGATGAAATTATTCAAATTAATGAAATTGGAGATAAAATAGCTAAAAGTATTTGTGAATTTTTTAAAGATAATGATAATATATCAATTGTTTCAAAACTTGAAAAAAATGGGTTAAAATTATATTCGAAAAAAAAAATAAATATTGACTCGTCAATCAAAAATATAAAATTTGTTATAACTGGTACATTTATTAATTATACTAGAGATGAACTTAAAAATATTATTAAAATCAATGGTGGTAAAATATCATCGAGTATTTCAAAAAATACTGATTTTTTAATATTAGGGAAGAACTTTGGACCTTCAAAAAAATCCAAAGCAGCTAACTTAGGTATAAAAATTATTTCTGAAAATGATTTTGAAAATTTACTTTTGACATGAAATATTTTTTGTCTTTGTTAAATTACATAGAAAGTAAAAAGCATAGGGTTAATAGAAAATCTATTAACTATAAAAAATCTTTGTCTATAGCTATTGTTTATTATTACGAATCTGAAATAAAACAAAAATTTGTAAATAAATTTTTAAATAATCTTAAAAAAGATAATAAAAATATAGACTTATATCCAATAATTGAATTTACTAATGCCGAAAATAGATATTTATATACTTTTAAAACAAAAGATTTAAACTTTTGGGGGAAATGGAAAAGTAATAATGCAAATAATTTAATCTATCAACCTTACGATTATTTAATATATATTGATTTAAATCTAAATGAAGAAATAAAAAATATATTGATTAGATCATTAGCAAAATGCAGAATTGGATTTAAGAATGAAAAAAAATTATTTGATCTTATCATCAAATCAAAAAATGAATTTGATTTCGAATATAGATTAGATGAGCTTGTAAAATATTTAAAAATGATAAAATAAAATAGGGCAGTGAAAATCACTACCCTATTCATAAAATTATAATTATTAATTATAATTTTATTTCTTACATAGCATTCTTTTTAGCTTGAACTTCTTTTCTTACATCTTGAGCCCAAATCTTTAAAGCTTGCATTCCTTTTCTTACTCTAGTACCAGCAGCTTTATTTCCTTTATCATAAAATTTTGAAAAGTCTCCACCGAGACCTTCAACTAAATTAGTTAATTCATCATATCTACCCATAATATATAAATTTAAGTTATTAAAAATTGGTAATTATTTGACACAATTTACTCAAAATGTTATTAAAAAAAGAAATAGAAATACTTTTTTTAGGTATTTTAAGACAAAATTGAGCCTTTTTGACCCATTTTTTTGTAAATCCCTGAATCTAATTGCTTTTTTACCTCTTTAAATGCAGAAATTGTTAAATCAACATCTTCTAATTTATGAGAAGCTGTAGGAATAATTCTTAACATAATTACTCCTTTTGGAACAACAGGATAAATAACACCTGAACAAAAAATTCCATAATTTGATCTTAAATCTTTAATTAAATTAGTACATTCATAAACCCCTCCTTTAAGAATAATTGGAGTTACAGGTGATTGAGTAGTTCCAATATCAAAACCATTATTTTTTAATTCAAATTGAATTTTATCTACTATTTCCCAAAGTTTAATTTTGAAACTAGGATTATTTATTAAAAGCTCTAATCTCTTTAAGTTTCCTATAACTATAGGCATAGGCAAAGATTTTGCAAAAATCTGAGATCTTAACTTATATCTTAAATTATTAATAATATCTTTATTTCCTGATACAAACGCACCAATACTTGCCATTGATTTAGCAAAAGTTGAAAAATAAAGATCTATATCTTCCTGAACATTTAAATGCTCTCCTACCCCAGCACCAGTTGGTCCCATTGTCCCAAATCCATGAGCATCATCAACTAATAAACGAAAATCATATTGTTTTTTTAAATTTACAATGTCTGAAAGTTTTCCCATGTTGCCTAACATTCCAAATACACCCTCTGTTATAACTAAAATACCACCACCTGATTCAGAAATAATATTTTCAGCTCTTTTTAATTGTTTTTCAAGGCTATCAATATCATTATGAGAAAATACAAACCTTTTACCTATGTGCAGCCTTAAACCATCAATTATACATGCATGACAGTCTGCATCATAAACTATTACATCGTTTCTGTCTACTAAAGAATCAATTATTGATAAAACACCTTGATAGCCATAATTTAAAAGAATAGTATCTTCCTTTTTAACAAATGATGAAAGGTTTTTTTCTAATTCTTCATGATAAATGGAATTTCCAGACATCATTCTTGCACCCATTGGATATCCTAAACCCCATTCTTTAGATGCTTCTGAATCAACTTTTCTAATCTCTGGATGGTTTGCAAGTCCTAAATAATTATTCAAGCTCCAATTTAAAACTTTTTTACCTTTAAATTTCATCCAAGGACCAATCTCACCTTCCAATTTCGGAAACATATAGTAATTATCATCCATATCAGAATGTACACCCAAATGACCTTTATTTTCTAAGATTTTTTTAAATAAGTCCATGCTAAAATATTGAGGTTGCTAATTTACAAATAATAATTTTTTATAGGAAAAATTCAATTAATAAGATTTAATTAATTTCTGTATTTTTTTCGTCCCCATCTTTGGGTTTATTAGATTTCTTATTTTCCTTAACTTCAATTTTACTTCCATCTTTTAAATCTTTTGAAATTGCTATGTACGGTCCACTAATAATCTTATCGTTTTCATCCAAATTTGATAATATTTCAATATTTTCAAAATCACTAATTCCAGTTTCAATCTCTACTTCCCTTACCTTATCATTGTCTTGAATAAAAATAATTTGCTTAACTATTTCTTTATCTAACGAATCTTTTTTATTTCTTGTTGTAACTGATGAAATAGGAACTATTAAAATATCATCTTTTACCTGAGTTATTATTTCAACACTAGCAGTCATTCCAGGTTTAAATGGGTTCATTATACCATCTTTTTGAAGATCAACAAATGATTCATTCAATATTCTAATTTTAACCTCAAATTCGGTAACAGCATCAGCAGATGGTTTTGGATTTGCAGTACTTGCAATTTCTGTAACTATTCCCTTAAATTTTTTCTCAAGATTCATATATGAATCTACATCAATATCTACCTCATCTCCTAGATTTACTCTTACGATATCATTTTCATTAACATCAACTTTTACTTCCATTTTATTTAAATCAGCAACCCTTAATAGTTCTGTCCCGGCCATTTGAGAAGTTCCAACAACTCTTTCTCCAAGCTCTACACTTAATTTTGAAACTGTTCCAGTCATTGGAGCTAAAATACTAGTTTTACTAAGGTTTTCTTCAGCGTCATCAACTGAAGCTGAAGCACTTTTTACAACATACTGACTAGCTTTAACACTTTGTTTGCTTGATTCTAAATCCTGAACTGAGATTTTATAATTTGTTAAAGCGACTTCATAATCTGAATCAGAAATAACTTTTTGTTCATATAATTTTTTTTGTCTATTGTATTCTAATTCTGTTTTTAAAAATTGAGCTTCTGCCCTAGCAAGACTTGATTTTGCACTTGAATAATTAGCTAACTGTTGATTATATGTTGCTTTTGCCCTTTCTAAAGCATTAATATAATTATCAGGCCTAATTTGAACTAACAAATCACCTTCCATAACAGAATCACCTTCCATAATATTAAGTTCAATAATTTCTCCTGGAACTTCTGGACTAATATTTACTTCAACCTCTGGCTGGATTGAACCGGATGCCGTAACTAATTCAACAATTTTACCACGCTTTACATCAGATAATTCAATTTTAATTGCATCCTCACCACCAATCCAGCCTCTAGACTTTGCAATAAAAATAAATATAATTGTAATTAATATACATGATCCAAGAATTATAAGTAATTTTTTATTTTTCATAATTAAAAAGTTAAGGGTTTCCCTTCATAAAAATCTAAAATTTTTAATTTTACAATATAATCATATTTTGATCTAAGCATATCACTTTTTGCATTAACTAAGGTATTATTTGAAACTTGATATTCAGTAAAATTCACAACACCAAGATTATATTGAGTTTTAATAACTCTAAAGGATTCTTCTAAAGCTTCTACCTGTTTTTTAGATGCAATAAATGTTTTTGAAGCCGCAACAGCATCATTAAAAGCAGTTTCAATGCTTTGTCTTAGTTGATTTTTTGATTCTAAAATATTTAATTCTGTAAGTCTTTTATTTACTTTTGATCGTTGAATATTTGATGACACTTGAAATCCGTTAAATAATGGAATATTAATTGTCAAAGTCAATCGTTTACTTAAGTAATCTTGCCATTGTTCAAATAGCGTGAAGTTATTATCAGAACCAGATATTACTGGCACCGAGGTAATAGATGATACTGTTTGAGAAGGATCGTTTGTCAAAAAGCCAATTGGAATAGTCTTTGATTCAAATCCATCATAAAAATTTCTTTGTCTATCAGCAAAACTTGAATAATTTGTTGAAAAACTTGTACTTGCACTAATAGATGGATACCTCCCACTTCTAGAAATTTTGAGATCATAATCAGCACTCTTCATGCTTAAATCTAAACTTTTAATTTCTGGCAAAACATCTAACGAAGCCCTGTATATATCTATGGGATTAGATCCAATAAATATATTTGGATTAAAATCAATATTAGGTTTAATAATTTCCACTTCTACATCTGAATCAATCAACATTATTTGTTTTAATCTCAATATTGATAGTTTATAATTGTTTTCTTGTTGAACTAAGTTCAATTCATCACCAGCTAATTGAGCTTCTATATTTAATTTATTAGTAACAGGTAGAGACCCAGCATCTACTAATTTGGTTGTCCTAATTAATTGTTCGCTTGTGGATTCTAACTGATTTTTAGCATTAGATACTTGTTCCATACTAAATAATACATTTAAGAATAAATTGACAACATTTAAGCTCAAATCATTTTTGGCTTTTTCTAAATCATAGGAACTCTTTTCCAAATCATTTTTAGATTTTTTTATTGAATTTCTAATTTGAAAACCGTTAAAAATTTGAAATTGTGAAAAACCTGTGATACCCGAATTGTATGATTCAGTAGTTGTAAATTGATTAGTTGTAGGATCAATAGATCTACCCCAATTATTTCCATAATTACCAGATAAATTAATTGATGGTAACTGATTTAATTTTGATTGTAATAAATTAATTTTTTGATTTTTAAGATTTAATCCACTTTGTTTTAGTTGAAGATTATTTTCTAAGGCAATTTCTATACATTGTTCAAAAGATAAATTGAGAACGCTAATTGTATCTTGAGCAATTAAATTTTTTTGAAATAAAAATAAAAAATAAATAAAAAAATATTTTTTTATATTCATAAAATTTAAGAATGAAACCTCGACCTATGGCTGCAAAGCTAGTTAATTAAACTGAAACTTTGGCCTTAATGTGTGGATGAAATTTGTAATTTTTTAATTTAAAGTCGTCGTAATGAAATGAAAATATATCTTTTACTTCATCATTGATTTCCATTTCAGGCAAATGAAATGGTTTCCTAGTTAACTGTAGCTTTGCTTGATCTACATGATTTAAATAGAGATGCACATCTCCAAATGTATGAATAAATTCACCATATTTAAGTCCACAAACTTGGGATATCATCATAGTTAATAAAGCATAAGAAGCTATATTAAAAGGAACACCTAAAAATACATCTGCGCTCCTTTGATATAGTTGGCATGATAATTTATTTTCATTAACATAAAATTGAAACATTGTATGACATGGAGGCAAAGCCATATTATTCAAATCACCCACATTCCAAGCGCTGACTATGTGTCTTCTTGAATGAGGATTGTTTTTAATATCAAAAATTAAATTTTTAATTTGATCAAATAAATTTCCATTTTTATCTACCCATTTTCTCCATTGAACTCCATAAACTGGACCAAGATCACCTTTTTCATCTGCCCATTCATCCCAAATCCTAACCTTATTATCTTTCAAGTATTTAATATTTGAATCTCCTTTTAAAAACCACAATAATTCATGAATTATAGATCTAAGGTGAAGTTTTTTTGTGGTTAAACATGGAAAGCCTTTTGTTAAATCAAATCGCATTTGATAACCAAAAATACTTAAAGTTCCTGTTCCTGTTCTATCAGATTTTTTTTTGCCGTTTTTTAAAATATGTTTGAGTAAATCATGATATTGCTTCATAAATGAATTAATTTATACAATTATAATATAATATAATTTGTTTTGTTTAGCTTAATTTTAAAATATAATCTTTTATATAATGTCTTTAAGATTAAATGATAAATTACCATATTTTATTCTAAAAAATCAATACAATAAAGAGGTAAATAGTAAAAATTTTTATGGAAAAAAATTAGTTGTATTCTTTTATCCAAAAGATGATACGCCTGGTTGCACGATGGAAGTATGTAATTTTAGAGATAATTACAGTGAAATAAAAAAATATAATTCTAACATAGTTGGAATTAGTTCAGATTCAGTAAAGTCACATAATAGTTTTTCAAAAAAATTTAATGTAACCTATGACCTTTTAAGTGATAATGATAATAAAGTAAAAAAATTATTTGGAGTTCCAAGAAGTATGTTTGGATTATTGCCAGGAAGAGTGACGTATATCTTTAATCAAGAGGCAATATTATTAAAAATTATCAATTCACAAATTAATATTTATGAGCATCTTTCAGAAACAATCAAGTTTTTAAAAAAATTAAAATAAATGAAAAACATTTTAATTTCGATATTGTTATTAATCCTATCCTCTCTAGTTGTTTACAAATATTTTATAGAAAAAAAAGAAATTATCGATGCTATTGATTTAGTACCAAAATCTGCAATTATTATTCATGAAGTAAATGATCCGATCGATAAGTTTAATCAGATAAAAAATCTAAAAAATTATGATTCAACCTTTTTAATAAAAAAAATATCCAAACAAATAAAATATATTGACAGTATTCTTAGTAATAATATTGAAAAACTTTCTTTAGATAATAAACTTATCACATCATTTCACATTACATCAAAATCAAATTTTGATTTAATTTTTTATTTAGATATTTCTATTATAAATAAAAATAGTCTCATGAATACGTTTATTAAAAATAAATTCACTATTCAGAATAGAACATTTAATAATTATGAAATATTTGACATAAGCTTTGAGGATAAAGGCTTCTCATTTCTTTTTTTTAATAATTTTTTTATTGGAAGTTATTCTTCTGTATTAATTGAAGATGTTATAAGATCAATTAATCAACCTGGAAATAGTTTCAAAGAAGCTTATCCCAAACTATTTAAATTCATTAAAACAAAGGATGATTTTGGAAATATTTATATAAACACAAATAAAATTGATAGTTTTTTAGAAATTTTTATTGAAGAAAATAAATTTAGTTTAAAAGATTTCAGTAATCATGTAGATGAAACATTTTTAGATTTTTCTATTACAAATAACAAATTTTTCTTAAATGGGTTTTCATTAAATACTTCATTAAAAAAATTTGCTAGTTTATTTAAAAAAAAAAATATTGAAGAATCAAATTATTTAAATTTCATACCAAACAATTGTCTTTGGTTGTACAGAATAATAGTTGAAGAAAGTG
>CACOMW010000004.1 GCA_902628365.1 uncultured Marinoscillum sp.
TTCAAATCTTCAAGTTTGGGAAATTTATTGGGTAAAAAATTTAAATAAAAAGAAAAGACTTGTCAAAGCGTGTTTATCTCAAGCTGCTGCTTCAACAGCAAAAGAATTATTTGTCTTTGTTGCTAGACCAGATAATTGGAAAAGAAATAATAAATTAATGCTTGATCATATTAAAAAAAATAATTTAAATTCTAAACAGTTAAATTATTATTCTAAAATAACAAAAATTGTATATTCTCAAGGTTTGTTCAATATTTTTGGTTTAATAAAAAAAATTCTTGTTACAATAATTGGCTTGTTTAGAGCTATTCCAAGAGAACCCACTTCGTTTTCAGAGATGAAGATTTGGTCCCAAAAATCAATTGCTTTAGCATGTCAAAATTTTATGCTATCAATGAGGGCATACGGATATGATACTTGTCCAATGGAAGGTATGGATTCTTTAAAAGTTAAGAAAATTCTAAACCTACCAAGAAAAGCTCAAATATCTATGGTTATTGGAGCAGGAAAAAGAGATATAAAAAAAGGTGTAACTGTAGATCAAATACGATTTGATAAAAACTTATTTATAAAAATAGTTTGATGATATAATGTTTATAATTGTGTTTCAATCATGAATAAAGAAGATAAAATAAATATTACTTTTCCTGATGGTAAGGTTCTTTCTTATAATATAGGTATTTCTTGTATTGAAATTGCTGAAAATATTAGTCAAGGTTTTGCTAGAAATCAACTTGTTGCTAGCTTAAATGATAAACTTGTTGATTTATCAACAAAAATCAATAAAGATAATCGTATTATGTTTTATGGATGGGATTCTGAAATAGGTAAATCAACATTTTGGCATTCATCAGCTCACCTTATGGCAGAGGCTTTGGAATCTTTATTTTCTGATATAAAGTTTGGTATAGGCCCACCTATTGAAAATGGTTTTTATTATGATGTTGATTTGGGAAAAAATGAATTTAAAGAAGAAGATAAGGTTAAGTTAGAAAATAAAATATTAGAACTTGCCAAACAAAAAAGTGAATTTTTTAGGGAAGAGGTTTCCAAAAAAAATGCGTTAAAATATTTTAATGATAAAGGAGATAATTATAAAATCGATTTAATTAATGAGTTAAATGATGGAGAAATTACATTTTATAAACAAGGAAATTTTATTGATCTATGTAAAGGTCCTCATCTTCCAAATACTAAACTAATTAAATCAGTTAAAATTCTAAATGTTGCTGGTGCTTATTGGAGAGGGGATGAAAAAGGCAAACAATTAACTAGAATTTATGGAATTTCATTTCCTAATAATAAAGAATTATCAAATTTTTTATTACTTCAAGAAGAAGCTAAAAAACGAGATCATAGAAAAATAGGTAAAGAACTTGAATTATTTACATTTAGTGAAAAAGTAGGTCAAGGTCTTCCTTTATGGTTACCAAATGGAACAATTGTCAGAGAGTGTTTAATAGATTTTATGAAAAAAGAACAAATTAAAGAAGGATATTTACCTGTTGTTTCTCCTCATATAGGCTCTAAAGAATTATATGTTACTTCTGGTCATTACGACAAATATGGTGAATCATCCTTTCAACCAATAAAAACACCAAATGAAAATGAAGAATTTTTTCTTAAACCTATGAATTGTCCTCATCATTGTGAAATATATAAATCCAAACCAAGATCTTATAAAAATTTACCATTAAGATTAGCTGAATTTGGATCTGTTTATAGATATGAACAAAGTGGAGAACTTCATGGACTAACCAGAGTAAGGGGTTTTACACAAGACGACGCACATATATTTTGTACAAACGAACAAGTTAAGTCTGAGTTCATTAAAGTTATTGACTTAATTTTAAAGGTTTTCGATTCTCTTTCGTTTGATGATTACAGTGTTCAGGTATCATTAAGGGATAAAGAAGATAAATCTAAATATATAGGGACTGATAAAACTTGGGAAATAGCAGAAAACGATATTTTAGAAGCGGTAAAAGAAAAAAAAATAAAGTATTCTATTGAATATGGAGAAGCAGCTTTTTATGGTCCTAAATTGGATTTTATGGTTAAAGATTCATTAAATAGAAAATGGCAACTTGGAACAATTCAAGTTGATTATCAGCTTCCTGAAAGATTTCAATTAGATTATATAACTGAAAATAATACTAAACAAACCCCAGTGGTTATTCATAGAGCACCATTTGGTTCATTAGAAAGATTTGTTGCACTTTTAACAGAACATTGTTATGGTAATTTTCCATTCTGGCTTGCTCCAATACAAATCACAATTTTATCAATATCTGATAAATTTAATTCATATAGTAATAAAATTTTCAAATTTTTATCTAATTTGAATTTAAGAGTTATAAAAGATATAAGGTCTGAGAAAATATCTAAAAAAATAAGAGATGCTGAATTAAAGAAAATTCCTTATATGATAATCATTGGAGAAAATGAATTAAAATCTAATAAGATATCATTAAGAAAACATACTGAAGGAGATTTAGGAAAAATGACTTTAGATGATTTAATTTCTATATTAAAGAAAGAAAAAAATGTTATTATAAATAACTAATCATATTCTTTTTTTTATTTAAATAATTTAGATATTTGCATAAAATTTAAAAACTATAAGAAGAAAAAAGACATTTTTTAGAATAAGACGAGAAGAGAAGTTTAAAATTAATGATAGAATTACTTCTCCTAAAGTTAGATTAGTTGGAGATAATATCGATGTAGATATTTATCCACTGCAGCGAGCATTAGAGATTGCTAATCAAAAAGGATTAGATCTAGTTGAAATTTCACCTAATTCAGATCCACCAGTTTGTAAGGTAATAGATTATTCAAAATTCAAATATTCGCAGAAAAAAAAGCAAAAATCAATCAAGTCTAATTCTCAAAAAAATGTATTAAAAGAAATAAGGTTTGGTCCTAATACCGACGAACATGATTTTAATTTTAAATTAAATCATGCTAAAAAGTTTTTAGGTAACGGTTTTAAAGTCAAAGCTTATGTTCATTTTTTTGGAAGAACAATAGTATTTAAAGAAAGAGGAGAAATTTTACTATTAAGGTTAGCTCAAGAATTAGATGAAATTTCTAATGTTGAAGAATTACCTAAATTAGAAGGAAAAAGAATGTTTTTAATGTTAACACCTAAAAAATAATATTTATGCCTAAGATGAAAACTAAATCTGGTGCCAAAAAAAGATTCAAATTAACTGGATCAGGAAAGATTAAGAGAAAAAATGCTTTTAAAAATCATATTTTAACTAAAAAAGAAACAAAGCAAAAAAGAAATTTGACTAAATCAAGTTTAGTACATAAATCAGACGAAAAGAATATAAGAAAAATGATTTAAATTTAAAATTATGCCTAGATCAAGAAATACAGTTGCTTCAAAAAGAAGAAAAAAGAAAATATTAAAATCAGCTAAAGGTTTTTTTGGTAGAAGAAAAAATGTTTGGACTATTGCCAAAAATGCTGTTGAAAAAGCACTTTTATATTCATATTCTCATAGAAAAAGAAAGAAAAGAGATATGAGGAGTTTATGGATACAAAGAATTAATGCTGCAGTGGGACAACATGATTTATCTTATTCAAGGTTTATTAATTTGCTTCAAAAGAATAATATAAAACTTAATAGAAAAGTACTTGCTGATATGGCGATGAATGATCCAAAATCATTTTCTGAAGTTCTTAAGACAATCAAATAATTTTGATTCCATTGTTTTGTTTAATTCTGAATTAACTCAAAAGCTTACTAAATTAAAGACACCATTTTATTTTTATGATTTAGATCTTTTAGATAAAACTATTTTATCATTAAAAGAATCACTAGAACCTAATTACAGTATTTATTATGCCATAAAGGCTAATAATAATAGTAAAATAATTAAATTAATTAAAGACCATGATCTTGGAATAGATGCTGTTAGTGGTGAGGAAATTAATAAATCATTAAATAATTCTATAAAACCAAATAAAATTGTTTTTGCTGGTGTTGGTAAAACAAAAGATGAAATCATTTTTGCAATTAAGAAAAAAATCTACTTAATTAACTGTGAATCCTTTGATGAAATATCTTTGATAGATAAAATTTCACATGAGTTAAATGTAAGAACTAAAATAGCTATCAGGTTAAATCCAAATATTGATTCAAGATCTCATAAATATATAAAAACCGGAATGTTTGATAGTAAATTTGGTATACAAATAGGTCATTTAGCTCAAATTTTAGAAAAAATAAAAAAACTTAAGCATATTGATTTGAAAGGCTATCATTTTCATTTGGGATCACAAATCGATGATTTAGGTGTATTTAGTAAGTTATGTAATGTATCTAATGAAATAAATACATATTTAAAGAATAAAAATTTTAATATTACTGATATTAATTTAGGAGGTGGTTTAGGTATAAACTATGAACAACCTGATTTGAATCTAATACCAGATTTCAAATCTTATTTTCAAATTTTTAAAAAGAATTTAATTTACTTTGATAATCAAAAAATACATTTTGAACTAGGAAGATCCATTGTAGGTCAATCTGGATCATTGTTTTCAAGTATATTATATTTAAAAAAATCGTTTAATAAACATTTTATAATTATTGATGCAGGAATGACTGAACTGATAAGGCCAGCCCTTTATAATGCTCAACATCATATTGAAAATTTATCTTCAAATCATAAAGAAATTAAATATGATATAGTAGGACCTCTTTGTGAATCATCTGATACATTTGCAAAAGATTATTATTTGAATAAATCTAAAATTGGAGATCTCATAGTTATTAGGTCATCAGGAGCGTATGGAGAAGTTATGTCCAGCAATTATAATTTAAGAAAAAAAGTTAAAGCATATTACTCAAATGAATTATTTTAGTATTTGATTATGCTAAGGTTATATACGAAAGTATTTTTCTTTTTTTTAGTATGTGTAAATTATGATATTTATTCACAATCAGATAATTTTTATTCCTCATCATCAATTATATCTAAACTTGAAAAACTAAATACGCTTGGAAAAGTTTTATATGTTGCTGCACACCCAGATGATGAAAATACTAGATTGATTACTTATTTATCTAATGAAAAAAATTATGAAACTGCTTATCTATCTTTAACTAGGGGAGATGGTGGTCAAAATTTAATTGGGAAAGATCTAAAAGAAAACCTTGGTTTAATTAGAACTCAAGAATTATTAGAGGCAAGAAAAATTGATGGGGGTATTCAATTTTTTACTTCAGCCATTGACTTTGGTTATTCAAAAACCTCAAAAGAATCTCTTGAATTTTGGGATGAAGATCAGATATTATATGAATTAGTTTGGATTATTAGAAAGTTTAAACCTGATGTTATTATAACCAGATTCAATCAAACTTCAGGAATAACTCATGGACATCATACAGCATCCTCAATTTTAGCTAATAAAGCATTTCTTATTTCTGGGAATCCTGATATTTATCCAGATCAACTTGAATATTTGGAAACCTGGAAAGCAAAAAGAATATTTTGGAATACATCGTCTAGATTTTTTGATTTAAGTAAATATTCTGAAGATCAGATACTAAAAATTGATGTTGGATTATATAATAAAATATTTGGTAAATCTTATAATGAAATTTCTTCTGAAAGTAGGTCGATGCATAAAAGTCAAGGATTTGGATCTTTAAAAAGAAGAGGTGGTGAAAAAGAGCTTTTTATACTAACCCAAGGTGAAAAATATAATAGTGATTTAATGGATGGTATTGAAACATCATGGAATAGGGTTGGTGACAGTGGAGATATAAATGAATATATAAAGAAATTGATCAATGAATTTGATCCAAAAAACCCTCATAAAATAGTAAATAAATTATCGATTTTGTATCAAAAAGTAAGTATTATTAATGATGACCATTGGAGAGATATTAAATTAAATGAAATTAAGAATTTAATTAAAGCTTGTTTAGGGCTCTTTTTTGAATCCCTATCAAATGTTTCTATTTCATCTAGTGGAGAAAGTATTCAGATTAATTTTGATGTAATAAACAGAAGCTTGTTAAAAATTAAATTAAAAAAAATATCAATTTTTAATGAAAAATTTTTGATAGAAAAAGATTTATTTAATAACGAATTTTTTAGATATTCGAAAAAAATTAAAATTCCTGATACCAAAAATTTTACTGAAAAATATTGGTTAATAAATAAACCAACTTATGGAAACTATAATGTTGATGATCAAAGTTTAATTGGAAATCCCGATAATGACTTTCCCGTAAAAACAAATTTTATTTTTTCTATAAATGACATAGATCTAATATACTCCACTCCTTTATTAAACAAAAAGAATAATCCTACGAAAGGTGATGATTATAAAATTTTTAATGTAGGAATGCCCATTTATCTAAATCCAAAAAGAAATAATGAACTTGTTATCAATACTACAAATAAAACTATTGAGGTAGAGGTAGTGTCAGGTAAAGAAAATTTAAATGCAAATGTTTTTTTAGATGTACCTGAAAATATTGAATATGAACCAAAATCATTTGATCTTTCTTTTAAAAATGTAAATGAGAAAAAAATATTACAGTTTAATTTAACACTTCCACAAAAAAATTCTCTTAAAGAAAAGGTAACTGTTAAGGCTAAATATAATGATAAATATTATGAAAGGGGAATTAAAGAAATAAACTATGATCATATAATTCAACAGGTAAGATTTCCTTTATCCGAAATAAATATTACAAAGTTTAATATTAAAAAGAAAGGTAAAAATATTGCATATTTTATGGGTTCAGGCGATAATATTCCTAATTTTCTTTCTTTGATTGGATACAATGTTGATTTATTGACCTTAGATCAATTGCGACTTGATATTTTATCAAATTATGATGCTTTAATTATTGGTATTCGTGCTTATAATGTAAATGAAAAATTGATTGAAAAAACAAAAGAAATACATAATTATGTTAAAAATGGTGGAAATGTAATTGTTCAATATAATACATCAAGAGGAATTAATGTAGATGATTTCGCTCCGTATAATTTTACTATCTCTAGAAATAGGACTTCTCAAGAAAACTCAAATATAGATATTTTAAATAAAAACCATGTTGCATTAAATTTTCCAAATAAAATAGAGTTAAAAGATTTTGATAATTGGGTTCAAGAAAGGGGATTATATTTTCCAACCAATTGGTCGGATAATTATGAAACATTAATTTCTTCAAATGATTCAGGTGAAAAGCCAAATCATGGTGGTATATTAATTTCTAAGATGGGAAAAGGAAATTACATTTATACATCTTATTCTTGGTTTAGACAATTACCATCTGGAGTTGGCGGTGCTTATAAATTATTTGTTAATTTAATTTCATTAGGAATAGAATGAAGAAAATAAAATGGAAGTTTATATATATAGTTATTTTATCATTACTTATCGTATATATCTGTTTGTTAACATTATTTACAAATAATTTTTAATGAGTAATATTGATTTTTTTATACTTTTTTCAACACTAATATTTATTTCTTTATATGGTGCATATAAAAACTATTCACATAAATCTATAAAATCTTACTTCCTTGGAAATAATAAAATGTCTTGGGGTACTGTTGGTATATCAGTGATGTTAACTCAAGCAACTGCAATAACCTTTTTATCTACACCTGGTCAAGGTTTTGCCTCTGGAATGAGTTTTATTCAAAACTATTTTGGTCTTCCATTAGCATTAATTGTAGTATGTATTTTTTTTATTCCAACTTATTTTAATTCTAAGGTTACCACAGCGTACGAATATTTAGAAAATAGATTTAATTTAAAAATTAGAATATTAACATCATTTTTGTTCCTTCTTCAAAGAGGTTTTCAGTGTGGATTAACAATATATGCCCCATCAATAATTCTTACAACTATTTTAGGTTGGAATTTATCTTTAACAATTATTTGTGTTGGTGTACTCGTTATAATTTATACTGTTATTGGTGGTAGTAAAGCAGTCAGTTTTACTCAGAAGCAACAAATGACAATAATTTTAATTGGTATGGTTTTTGTGTTCTATTATTTATTAAAGAAATTATCAGTTTTTGCATCTTTTAATGAATCTCTTCAATTGGCAGGTCTTTTTAATAAGACAAATGCAATAAGCTTTAGTTTTGATCCATCTGAAAGATATACTGTTTGGACGGGTTTATTAGGTGGTTTTTTCTTATCATTATCATATTTTGGTACAGATCAATCTCAGGTTCTTAGGTATATAAATGCTAAAAATATTGATCAAAGTAGAATGGGGTTAATTTTTAATGCTATATTAAAAATACCAATGCAATTTTTTATTCTTTTGCTTGGAGTTTTATTATTCGTTTTTTATTTATTCTATACTCCGCCAATCCATTTCAATAAAAATATTTTAGATCAATATAGAGCATCAAATTCTGAAAGCTTAACTTCCTTTGAATTATCATATGATGAGTTGTATAAAGATAGAAAAGGTTTAATCAATAATTTTTTAGAAAATGATGATGAATTTACAAAAGAAAAATTATCAATTGAAATACTAGAAAAATCACATAAACTAGACCAGAAGAAAAAAGAACTAGAAACACTAATAGTTTCATCAGGAAATAAGTTAAAAAACTCTGAAAGTGATTATGTCTTTATATCATTTATATTAGATTATTTACCAGTAGGTTTTGTTGGGTTATTAATTGCTGTTATATTTTCTGCTGCTATGAGTTCAACATCTGCTGAAATTACAGCTTTATCTTCTATATCAACAATTGATTTTTATAAAAGATTAATTAATAGTGACGCAAAAGAGGTAGATTATATAAAATATTCAAAACTATTTACATTATTATGGGGCTTTCTAAGTATAACTTTTGCTCTATTATTAATAACTAGCGAGAACTTAATTGAGTCTATAAATATTGTTGCTTCTTTATTTTATGGGAATATACTAGGTATTTTTCTAGTTGCTTTTTTTACAAAAAAAGTTAAATCAAATAATGTATTATATTCTGCAATCTTATCACAACTATTAGTTTTAATACTATTTATTTTATCTAAAAATTCTATAATAGAAATAGGTTATCTTTGGTTTAATTTAATAGGAGGATGTTCGACTATTACATTATCAATCATTTTTTATAAATTAAATGAGTATTTTAATTATAGCTCCGAATAGAGACGAAAATATCTGGAAAAAATCATTTAATGATTATGATCCAGATATAAATGTTTTTAATTCTAAAGACACTTTTGAAGATGACTCTATTGATTGTGCTGTTGTATGGAATCATCCTCAAGGAATTTTAAAAAAATATAAAAATTTAAAACTTATATATTCAATGGGTGCTGGTGTTGATCATATTTTTAATGATCGTGAGCTTCCAGAAAATATACCTATATGTAAAATTGTTGATGATAGATTGTCTTTTTCTATGTCAAATTATATTATAATGGCAATTCTTAATTATCATAGAAGATTTTATAAATACCAAAATGATAAAATAAATAAGGTTTGGGATCAAGAATCAAATCCTGAAATAAATCTAGATATTGGTATTTTAGGTTTTGGAATATTAGGTGAAGACGCTGCAAAAAAACTAAAAAAACTTAATTTTAATGTCATTGGATATAGTTTGAATAAAAAAGAGGAAAAAAAAATTAAACTCTATCATGGTGATGAAATAGATCTTTTTTTGTCAAAAATTAATGTTTTAGTTTGTACTGTCCCATATACAAGTGATACTCATTCACTTCTAAATAAAGAATTATTTAATAAATTAAAAAAACCAACCTATTTAATTAATGTTTCGCGTGGTAAAGTTCATGTTGAGAAGGATATTTTAGATGCAATAGAATCTGCTAAATTAACAGGGGCATTTTTAGATGTTTTTGAAAAAGAACCCTTACCAAAAGACAGTTTCATATGGAATCATGATAAAATTCAGTTCACTCCTCACATTGCTAGTATAACAAATGTTAAAGCAGTTATTCCTCAAGTAGTTAAAAATTATAAAAATCTTTTATCGGGTAAAGAATTAATTAATTTAGTTGACAGAGATAAAAAGTACTAATAATAATACTTTATGAAATTTAAAATTTTATTTTTTTTATTCTTATTAAATTCTTATCCATTTTTTGGTCAGCTTCCTATTAAGAACCTTGTTGAAATAAACTTAAATTCTAATATAAACACAGAATATTTTGAATATAATGGATACATAAATGATAATAAAAACTTTATTTTCTTCAATAGATCAAATGATCCAAATAATTTAGGTGGTATAAAAGATGATGGTGATGTCTGGTATTCAAAAAAGGTTTTTGATAATCTATGGACCTCTCCTGAAAATGTTTTAGAAGTTAATAATGAAGAAAATAATTTATTATTAGGTGTTGATAGTCAACATATTTATGTTTTCACTAATGGTGAAGTTAATACTTATAAAATTACTGATACAAGCACAAAGCTTATAAACACCTCATTTATAAAATATTATAAATCTAATTCTAATATACTATCCGGTTCTATCTCAGTAGATAAAAAATTAATAATTATATCAACTGACTCATATGGGTCATATGGTGTTGAAGATTTATATGTTTCTAACAAAATAAATGATTCAACTTGGTCATCGTTAATTAATTTAGGATCATCAATTAATACTTCATTTCAAGAAACATATCCTTATTTATCTTCTGATAATTCAAGAATTTTTTTTTCGTCAAATGGATATGACGGTTATGGTAGTTTCGATATTTTTTATTCAGATAGGCAAAATGATTCATGGAAATTATGGAGTCAACCAATTAATTTAGGGGATAAAATAAATTCAGAAGGTTCAGAAAATTCCTTCATTTATGATCCAAATACCAATATAATATCTTTTAGTTCCTCTGAAAATAGCATTGGGAATTCTGATTTGAAGTTTTATTATTTAAATCTTAATGAAAATGAACTAAATACATCTGATATAAATAATTTTTCAACCATTGAAGATGGTCAAAAGATTATATTAAATAAAGTATTTTTTTATCAATCATCAGCCGAGTTATTAAGCGAATCTTTTGATCAGTTAGATTTGATTTTTAATTTTTTATATGAAAATGAAAATCTCATAATATTTTTAGAAGGTCATACAGATAACATAGGTAATGCTAAAAAAAATCTTGAGCTTTCTTCCAAAAGAGTTGAAACAGTTAAAAATTATTTAATTAAAAAAGGAATAAATAAAAAAAGAATTGATGGTAAAGGATTTGGTGGAGAAAGACCACTTGTATCAAATAAAAGCTCATCATCAAACAAATTGAATAGAAGGGTGGAGATAATATTTAATAAGAAGTTATATTAGATTTTTAAAAAAATCTTGATAAAATTCTTTCTGGAAGTATTTTAATAAGTACAGAAATTATTTTCCACCTTTTTGTAATGTATAAAACATTTTTTTTTGATTCGATTCCCTTCATGATTTGACTGCATGCCTTTTCAACTGTTGCAACCCAAAAAAGATTATCTTTATTACCTTGAAGAATTTCTGTATCAACAAATCCTGGTCTCACATCTGTTAAATGAATAGGAATTTTTTTTCTAATTGCCTTAAATCTTAATCCTTGAAGATAATTTGCTTGATATGCTTTTGAAGCATTATAAGATGGTGCAATTCCATTTCCAATTTCAGAGGCAATAGAACTTATATTTACTATATGACCATGTTTTTGCTTTAAAAAATAATTAAACCCCCAATCAACTACTTGAGTAAAACCTGATACGTTTAAATTATTAACTTTTTTTTCTATCTGGTAATCTAATTTCTTATTTAATATTCCAATACCTGAGGAATAAATTAATAAGTCCAAACCACCTAAATTCTTAACAAGTTCATATAGGAGTGAATCATTTTTTTCAGTAGAAGAATCGAATACTTTGACAATAACATTGTCTGGATTTAAAGATTTTATTTTATCTAGTCTTTCTTTTCTTCTAGCAGAAATCGCTATTTTATAATTTTTGTTGAGGAGTTCTAAAGCTATACCTTTTCCTATACCTGAAGAAGCACCAATTACTATAGCTTTTTTCATAAATTTAATGTAGCGATATATTTCGAAAATACAAAAAAATATTAAAAAAGGGTCAAATTATATACTAAAATATAGTCGAAATTTAAATAAGATGGGGTAGACAATGACGAATATGTTCATTTTTAAGTAAAACTACCCTAAAACTTATTTGTAACACTAACTATAGTACACTACAACTATAGCAACTTTCTATACGCAAAAAAAATAGTTGGGTTGTAGAATAAATTAAAAAATAAAGCTTTTTTTGAAAAAGAAAGGAAACTTAAAAAAATTTTCACATTTATCTAAACCTTTAATAAAGTTCAACGTTTGTTATGATTTTAAATTAAAATATATAAAAATGAAAAATTTAATATTAACTATTACAGCTTTATTTTTTACTATATCTGTTTCAGCTCAAACTGTGGTTGATGCAGCAGTATCAAATAAAGACTTTTCAACTTTAGTAACAGCTTTAAAAGCTGCTGACTTAGTTGGTGCACTTAGTGGTGAAGGACCATTTACGGTATTTGCACCAAATAATGATGCTTTTGCAAAAATTGACTCAGAAACGTTGTCAAACTTACTAAAGCCAGAAAATGTAAAAGCATTATCAAATATATTAACATATCACGTAGTATCAGGGAAACTAATGGCAAGTGATGTTGCTGATGCATTAAAAAAAGGGTATGGTAAGGCTAAGCTAACAGCACTAAATGGTCAAACTATTACCGCTAGAAGTAAAGATGGAAAAATTTCTTTAGAAGATTCTCAAGGAAATATGAGTGAAATTATTGCAACAGATGTTGCAGGTTCAAATGGAGTTATTCATGTAATAAACTCTGTTGTAATGCCTAAGTAATTTTACTTAATCTATATAATTAAAACCCTCTTTATAAAGAGGGTTTTTTTATTTTCAATTCCTTATTATTGATATAATTATATTTAATATATAATATAATTAAACTTATTCATTGATTACTTTTGATAGGTCATTTACTATATAATTAGAAGTAAATCTAGCTGACGCTAAAGGTTTAATTCCTTTTTTTGTTTTTTGATTTGTTATATTTTTAGTTATAGATCCTGGCGATATTGAATAAATAGAATTATAATATGCCGAAAGTTCTATACTAAGGACATTATCCAATAATTTAACAGACTTAATAGCTTCCTCAGTTCTTGATGAAGTTAAATTTTTTACAGCAAATCGAGTTTCTCTTCCTTCTAGGGGAGGATTATTTGATTTGCCAATAGAATTTAATAAGCCACTTTTAGCATTGTCAACTGAATAATCTAAATACCCAATATTAATTTTTTTCCCCGATTTGGTTTCTTGTTTTTCAAGATAATATAAATTTTTTCCAGTAAGATTTTGAACTTTAAAACTTATATCGTAGAAACTAGACTTTTTGTTTTCTTTAATTAAATTAAAAGAATAAGAAACTCTTATTTTATCATTTTTAAGAATTTCAATTTCTTCTTGAGCGTATGATAAAAAAGGAATAAATAATAATAAAAGTAAATTTTTCATTTATCTAATCTACATTTATTTAATTAAAATTCAAAAAAGAATAATCTGAGAAGTTAATAACCTATAGTTATTGAACCTTTCCCTTTCGTAGCTTCATAGAAATTATACATAAACTTATGAAAATCATTCCCTACAAGATTCTCATCAGAACCTTTATATGCAAACCATTCTGCATCCTTGTCGAAAACTTCCCATTCATCTTCAGTTAGTGGTTTATTTGTAATAATTATTTCAAGCATTTTAAAATGTTTTTGTGATGTCTTGAAATCAGGAATTCTTTTTCCTAATGAATCAAGTAAAGATTCTGATGTAAAAGTAGTTCTAGAAGAGGATACAAATTCAAATTTTAATCCTTTTGATTTAAGAGAAGTAATTTTTTTAAATACATCAAAGTCTTTTACTGAATCTATTGGTATCATTCCAGCTAAATATAATTCTAATTCATTATAAGGTGAGCTAGATCTAAAATAGTTAGAAGAGTTATAATTATATCCGTTATCATGCATGCCAAATTTATCTACCGAATAGTTGTTATTACCTAATTCTTCAAGAGTACTTTGTTTAAATCCACCAAGGTGACCACATATGTTTCCTCCAGTAAAGCCCCAATGTGCCATGCCTTTGTATTCCCCAGTAGTTTCAGGATAGCTATAGCTAAAAATATGTTTTCCAACTGGGAAAGAAGTAAGATTTGATCCTGTTTCATTTAAACCTTCAGTTTCTATACAAT
This sequence comes from uncultured Marinoscillum sp., assembly GCA_902628365.1. Lineage (GTDB taxonomy): Bacteria > Bacteroidota > Bacteroidia > Cytophagales > MED-G16. The sequence goes on from CACOMW010000004.1 coordinate 14,310, forward strand.
TATTAGCCCATTTATGCATTAATTCATGTAATATTGGACCATCTTTAAAACTAGCATTAGAATTTTGTTGTATAATATTTTTTAACATATGAATTTTATTGCTACCATAATCTGAACCATAATCAAATCTTTCAGTCCATCCGGGAGGTCTTTTGCTTCCAATACCTTTAATTTTATTTGAGATAGTAAAATTTAGAGCTAAATTTTTATTACCATTTTTACTAATAAAAGAATCAAATACATAATCTTCATTTATAATAAGAAGAATAAAATCATATTCGTCTGGGAAAACTTTATATATATCTTTAATTAATTCTTTTCGTTTTTCTTTATCGTTTTGAAATGCAAAATTTTTCACCCAATCATTATATTGAACATCATCCATTATTAAAGATGCAACTCTATTGTTTTTATGTTTTTCATATTTATAGATTAATTCTTCATCTTCCTCTTTTGAAAGATCATCAATAGAATTACATGAAAGAAATAAGAGAATGCTCCAAAATAAAATTATTGATTTATAAAAAATTTTCATATTAATAACCTAGAGCAACATTATCACCTCTTTTATCAGCACCACCTTCTAATGTTTTGTTATCTTTAATTAAAATACAATCCATTCTACCTATAGAGTTTCTTTCAATAAATGTATGACCTTTATCTTTTAAAAGACTTATATTTTCTTCAGATAATGTATTTTTTTCTATAATAATTGCATCAGGTAGCCATTGATGATGAAATTTTTTTGAATCAACAGCTTCTTGCATCCCCATATTAAAATCTATAACATTTAATATTGTTTGAAATACTGATGTAATTATTGTTGAACCACCTGGGGTGCCTAACACCATAAATAAGTTATTATCTTTTTCAATAATTGTTGGACTCATTGAAGATAACATTCTTTTATTAGGTTCAATAGAGTTGGCTTCTCCACCTACTAATCCAAACATATTAGGATGTCCAGGTTTAACGCTAAAATCATCCATTTCATTATTTAAAAGAAAGCCTGCTCCATCAACAACTACTTTGGATCCATATGCTCCATTAATTGTAGTTGTAACTGAAATGGCATTGCCAAATTTATCTACTATAGAAAAATGAGTGGTTTCTTCGGATTCAATTAAATCTATATCTCCCTCTTTTATTTGATTTGACGGAGTTTTTAGGTGATTTATTGTTCCAAACCTTTCTGATAAATAATCAGAACTAATAAGCTTCTTTTGAGGAACATTATAAAAATCAGAATCTCCTAAATAGGTAGCTCTATCTGCATAAACACGACTTTCTATTTCAGATAATAAATGTACATAATCAGAAGAATTGTGATTATAATTACTAACCTCTAGCATTTCAGCTCCTTTTAGAAGTTGATTTAATGCAATTCCACCACTAGATGGTGGGCCCATCGATATAATTTTATGATTTTTATAATACCCTATAACAGGTTCTCTCCAAATTGATGAATAATTTTCTAAATCATCCTTTGTAATAATTCCACCTCCATCAATCATCTCTTTTAAAATCAATTCTGCAGTAATCCCTGAATAGAATCCATTTCTTTTATCTGTTTTGATTCTACTCAATGTGTTTCCCAAATCATCCTGAATTAAAATGTCATTTTCTTTCCATTTCGATTCATTTATAAAAGATATTGGTTTGTCATTCACCTTTTGAAAAGAAGACTTAACTTTATTTAAACTTGCAGATTGCTTTTTAGTTATATTAAATCCATTTTTAGCCAGTTTAATAGCGGGATCTAATAGGGTAGGCCAACCCAAAGATCCAAATCGCTCGTGAAGAGTAACCATTCCATCTACTGAACCTGGTACCCCAGATGCTAAATGACCTAATTTGCTTTTATTGTCATCAACAATTAACTTCCCGTTTTCTTCTTTTAAATACATATTTCTAAATGAAAGCTTAGGAGCTTTTTCTCTAAAATCAAGTGTTCCAACTTCACCATTATTTAACCTGTATACTGCAAACCCACCTCCTCCTAAATTTCCAGCGCTTGGATAAACAACAGATAATGCAAAGTGAACTGCTATAGCAGCATCAAATACATTTCCCCCTTTTTTAAGTACATCTATCCCTACTTCAGAAGCTAGAGGATGGGCTGAAGAAACCATGCCAGATTTAGATATCGTACTAACTACTTTATTATTTTTTGTTTCACAAGAAAAACATAAAAAAAAGAATAAAAATATAATGAATCTCATGTTTATGGTTTATAAATTGTTTTTGAATGAATATGTTTATTAACTTCTTCTTTGCTAAACAAAAGTTTAAAATATTCATCATTAGCCCAGCTTTCATATAAATTATCATAAAAAACACTTTCAGGATTTCCAGATTGACCGGGTGAATTTGAAGCTATACTATTATCCCAATCTTTTGTGTCTATTATTATTCTAAAAGTAGCACCAGATGATTGATTAAAATAATACCCGGTTGATCCTGGTGTAAACATATTTCCAGATCTTGGATAGGTATTAAATTCTAAAATACTTTTTATTGAGTCATTAACTATATCTTCTAAAGGATGTTTTAATTTAATATGCTTATATTCTTTTTGGCCATAAACCCATTTATTTTCATCTTCACCAAATTTTTCTTTTAATTTTTTAATTGCTGATGATAAAGTCTCATTTAAAAATTTAGACTTTTCATTATCATTAAATGATTTTAGTTGCTTGATAATCGTATAAAGTTGAACGTAAAGAAAATTTGCAGCTTCAATTGGAATATATTTAGAATAAAAATAACTCATAATTTCTCTTTCCCATTGTATATATATTCCAGCTTCATATGAGTCTTTATCAAGTATATAATTCCAATTAGATAAGATATTTTTAAAATCTTTTAAATCATTGTTTATATTAATGGTATTTAATTCTTTAATTAAAATTTCAGCTGGAATTGAATAATAATCAACCTGTAAATCTTTCATTTCATCCATAGTAAATGTTTTATTTTGATTTAATACATTATTAATTCTGTTTCCTCTATATGGATCTGACCATGTATAGCCAATTGCATTCCAATATTCATAATCATCTGGTGTAACATTTTCATTCGCTGTAGCTATGAATTGAGATTTAGGATTGTAAATATTTGGTTTTTCAATAATCGGTAAATATTCATTCCATTCGTAATCTCCATTACCTAATACAGGAACCATTCCACTATGATTATTTCTTAGTGGTATTATACCTACAGCTTGCCAACCAATGTTTCCATATTTATCTGCCCAAACCATATTTTCACCAGGAATATTACTGTAATTACATGCATCTCTAAATTCCTCCCAAGTTTTAGCCTGATCCATTCTCAAAGAGGCTAAATATGGAGATCCTCCAATTTCTAACCACCCACATTTAACTGCATAAGCTCTATTGTCAATGGTATCAATTAATGTTACAGGGCCATGAACTGAATATTTAAGTTCAATTTCTTTCGTTTCAGCATCTTTAATTTTAATATTTTCAACAATAGTCTCAAATTCTAACCATTTATTATTGTGCCAATACATATTTTTATTTTCTGGATTCACATCATAGATATATAAATCCTCGGCATCTGTCCTAAAAACTGTCAAGCCCCAAGCTCCATGTTCGTTGTGACCAATAGAGATACCAGGTATTTCAGGCTCTCCACCTCCTATAACATTCCAGCTTGGTGAAACTAAATGAGTGAGATATCTTAAGGAAGGGACAGCAATAGATCTATGAGGATCATTAGCTAAAATAGGGTAGCCGTTAAAAGATTTTTTTCCGGATATAGCCCAATTATTACTTCCTAGGGAATATTTTTCAACATTTATTTTATTATTAATTTGATTGAAAGAGGTTTTTTTATCATCATTTATTCTATATATTTCTTTAATATGTTTTGAATTAAACTTTAATGGTTTTCTATATGCTTTATATAATTTTAATATATCTTTTTTTAGATCGTTTTTTGTAATTGATTTATCTAATTTGATTAATGGTTTTTTTGGATGAAACCAAACTAACTCATTAACCTTATCTTCTCCAATCAAACTAACAGCTCGACCAATATTTAATTCTTCTTCAATATTTCCTAATAAACCTTGATGTCTTGAAATCACAACCTCTGGAGTCCAAAGTTTAGGTTTTATACCTAACAATTTAAACTCTATAGGTAAATCTTCAGGTTTTAAATTAATTTCATTTATATATGCATTTACACCTTTTACATATGAATTAATTATTTCAAAGCCATCATCGTGGTAATGATTTAATTCATCAACAATATTTCCTCTAAATTTAAATAATCTTGTACCTATATCTCTTTCTAGCTCTTCCTTGCCAAAAACTTCTGATACTGTTCCAGTTGCCTGTCTTCTCCATATTTCAAATTGAAATAATCTATCTTTTGCTGCTAAATAACCTTGCATAAAGAAAAGATCTTCTTGATTATTTGCATATATATGATTTATACCAAATTTATCTCTTATAACTTCAACCTCATCAATTAAATTTTCTAAATGAATGCTAGGATTACAGTTAAATAATAAAATTAAAAAAAAACTATATATTAGATTTTTAATACTATTTGCACTCATTTAAAGCATTTTTGATGTCAAATATTAAGTCATCAGAATCTTCTAGGCCAATTGATAACCTAACTAATGAATTTGTTATACCTATTCTATTTTTTGTTTTTTCATTAACATCAACATGTGTCATTGTACCAGGATGACAAGCTAAACTCTCAGTTCCCCCTAAACTTACAGCAAGTTTAATAAGTTTTAAATTGTCAAGAAACCTATAAGCATTATCCAAATTACCTTTAACATAAATTGTTATCATGGCACCACCTGACCCATATTGTTTTTTATAAAGTTTATACTGTTTATTTGATTTGCTTATTAATCCTAAATAATTAACTTTTTCAATTTTAGGATGTTTTACCAAGTATTTGGCGATTTTTAGAGCTGTTTCAGCTTCCTTTTCCATTCTTATTTTAAGAGTTTCTAGACTCCTTAATAGTAACCAACTAGTAAATGGACTTGATATATTTCCAAAAAATACTCTAGACGATTTAATTCTATCTATTACAGACTTTTTCCCTAGTGCTGCTCCAGCGACGATATCACTATGTCCACCAAGGTATTTAGTAACTGAATATAATACGACATCTGCTCCAAAATCTATTGGTTTAGACCAAATTGGACCCATAAAAGTATTATCAATTAATAATAGTGCCTTGTTTTTTTTTGTAGATAATTTTTTTGCTAATTCTGAACATTTTTCAATATCAATGATTTGATTTGTAGGGTTAGCTGGACTTTCTATATAAACTATATTTACATCAATATCTCCAAATTTTTTTTTCTTTTCTGATATAATTTTATCTAAAGAATCATTATCATCAAATTCCATGGAAGAAATATTATATTTTGGTAAAACATCTTTAATAAAGTGATTAGTTCCACCATATAAAGTTGAAGAATGTAAAATTAGACCACCTGGTTTTGATAATTCAAGAATTGATGTAGAAATAGCAGCCATTCCACTTTGAAAAAGAGCACAAGATTCAGCTTTATCCCATAATTTTAATCTTTCTTCAGCAATTTCAGCATTGGGATTATTGATTCTGGCATATGATAAAGGTAAATCTTCAGAATTTTTCTTTTTTCTTAATCCATAGGCAACCTCAAAATAAGCTCTTCCTTCTTTGGAATTCTTAAAAACAAAAGTACTTGTTTGAAATAAGGGTGTTTTGGCTGCTCCTTCTGATAAATGAGGATCATAACCATAAGACATCATTTCACTTTCCGGTTTATTCTTCTTTTCCAATTACTTATTATTAAAATATTATCCTTTAAGTTTTCCTTTTTTCCAATCTCCAGACATTTTAGTTCCATCAGGTAATGTTAATGTACCTTGCCCGTGTGGTTTCCAATTTTTGAATTTTCCTTCATATATGTTGCCGTTATTATATACCATTTTTCCTGAGCCATTTATCGCTCCATTATTAAACTGTCCAGTATATTCGTCTCCAGTATTAAACTTCATTTTCCCATTACCATGAGGTTTGCTAAACTGAAATTGGCCTTCATACACTCCACCATCAGAAAAAACTTGAGTTCCATTTCCATGTTTATAATTATCTTTCCAATCCCCTTCATATTTTTCACCATTAGAGGTTGTAAATACGCCATAACCATTCCTTAACCCTTCAACAAATTCCCCTTCATAAATACGACCATCATTAAAAGATAATTTTCCTTTTCCATGATAAAGTCCGTCTTTTAAATTCCCTTCATATTCACCTTTATCTACATCTCCAATTACACCGCTAGAAGCTTGATTCACGACATTAACTTGAGCTAAAACTAAATTAATATTAAATAGTAATATTATATTTAAATAAAATATATTTTTCATATAATTAAAGCTAATTATATAGTCTCATATTTCAAAAAATAGAAAGATTTAATATCTTAGTTATATTAAAATCAAAGAATTTATTTATATGAAACCTAAAATAACTTTATTAATTATAGGATCTTTAATGGTTTTGCAGTCATTAGGATTTATGTTTTTTGCTGATAGCCTTATTGATGGTGTGTTAAATGCAGGAGAAGAAGCAATTAGGGTAGGGGTGTTATTACATAATGCGTTTGCTCCAGCTTTTCTAATGATTGGATTAATGTTAATTTTTGCTAGAGACTTTGGGATTGAAAGTCAAAGAAAGGTTTTATTAGCCATGATAATAGGTTATGTACCTCTTTTTATTGTTTTTTATAATTTTTCATTATTAGAAATAATTAATGTTAGTATACCAGCTATGGTTCCTGATTTTTTAATTTTTAGTTTAGCCTTATTTACTTATTTAAAGCCAAAAACTTAAAAAATTTAATTACATGCACCATTAGTATAATATGTTGCGCCCGCTCTTTGAGCATAACAAGCATTTGAGTAAGTCACATTGTTGCAGCCGCATACTGGTTCATATTGTTCAGTGCAAATTAAATTATCATTTTTTCTCTCCAAACATTCATGTTTAGTGCAAGAAGCAAAAGGAATCAGAATTATAATTGATATAGCTAAAATGTATTTCATTTTTAAAAATTAAAAATAATGTAGGTTAATCTCTAATTTATTTCTTATTTATTAATATTGTCTTCTTAAAATTTAATATTTATTATATAACTAATTTAAAAAAATAAAAGAGCTTTTTTTAAGCTCTATTATTTTATATTTAAAAACATTTTAAATTCAGATATTGATTTATTAATTTAAGGTTTAAATACTACTATATTAATTGGGACTCTTACTTCTCTATTGTTTCTTAACTATTTTTCTTTCATTTCTATGCTCTATTTTAGAAGCAGTATTGCTAAGTATAAATACTACTTTTGTAAAAATTAAAATTAAAGAGGGTAAAAAATATGCTGAAAATCTTCAGAAGCTTAAAAATTCAATTGATGAACCTTTAGTAATCATACTTACTCTTAATACTATAGCGCATACCGTAGGCGCCATTATGGTAGGTGTTCAGGCAAAAATTACTTATGCCTCACTAAATGTTAACAATAGTTACACTTTTTTCGGAAATCAAATAACAGAAGATTATTTAATTGGTTTTGTTTCGACAGTAATGACGATTTTAATCTTACTTTTATCTGAAATTATTCCCAAAACTATAGGAGCAAAATATTGGGATAAATTAGCAGGTGCAACAACTGTTATATTAATGTCAATAATTCCAATTTTTAGATATTCAGGAATACTTTGGGTGCTTAAATTCTTTACGGACTTGATAGGAAACTCAAATATGAAAGCAGTTCTTAAAAGAGAAGATATTTCAACTTTAGCAGAAATTGCTGAAGAACAAGGTGTTATAAAAGAAAAAGATTCTGACTTTATTAAAAATATTGTAAAGCTTCAAAATGTTAAGCTTAGAGAAATTATGACACCTTTTTCTGTAATTAAATCTGCAGATATAAATTCTACAATTGAACAATTTTATTCCAAAAATCAAAAACTACCATATTCAAGAATTCCTGTTTACTTAAAAGATAGAGATGATATAAATCATTATGTCTTAAAAGATACAATCCTTGAAAGATTAATTCAAAAAAAAGGTAAAATGAAATTGGGTGAGATTAAAAGACCTATAATAAAAACTTATTTTGAAACAAAAATTCCATTTTTATTTGATAAACTTCTTAAAAAACGTGAGCATATTTCATTAGTTATTGATGAGTATGGATCAGTTAGAGGTATTGTAACTTTAGAAGATATTATTGAAACATTATTAGGCCTTGAGATTGTTGATGAGACCGATACTGTTGTAGACTTACAAGCTTTAGCAAAAAAGCGAGGTAAAAAATACTTAAAATAGTTTCTTTCATTTAAAAAAATATTTTATATCACCCTTATGAAATAATGCGTTATCATTTAAAAATGAACGTTCGTTAATTATTTTATCATATCTTTTTGCTAATCTGTAATTTTCATAAATATCTATATTTTTAGTTCTTATTAAATTAGATTTTACTAATCTTAAAAATTTAGAGCGAAATCCTCTATTATATCTCTTACCAGTAATTTTTTCTATATATATTTTAGTATGCTCCCAATCTAAATACAATTTATTATTGCTCATTTAATAACCTATTTAATATCTTTATTTTTGAGTAGAATTTAAATATGAAAAAAACAAAACTCATTTGGGATTTTAGGGGGCCTTATGGGAAAAATACAGCTATTCACTATGAAAAACATTTAAGAGAGTTTTTTATCGTCAAAAAGATAAAGTTAATTAAATCTGGAATAGAAGTTATAAATGAATTTCACCATTCTTCTTATGTAATTATTTTAAATGAAAATTTAGAAACAATTAGATCAAAACTTAAACCCAATAGAGAGGAAAATTTAAATTAATATATACTTTAATTTAATATATATAACTGTTTGATCTTGAATTATTTACCGATACAAAACTTAGAGAATATATTACCTAATATTTCATCATTGGTAATTTCACCAGTAATTTCTCCTAAATAATTTAATGCATATTTAACGTCCATTGCTAACAGGTCAGTATTTGATTTATTTTTAATATTATTTTTAACATTTAAAAGTGAATCTTTTACCTTTTTTAGTAATTGATAATGTCTTTCGTTAATCATAATTGATGATTCTTCTCTAATTAGATTAAGGTTTATATAATTTTCAATTAATTTTTTTAGCTTAAGTACATCTTTTTCTTTGATTCCACTAATTATTAAATGCTTTTTATTTTTAAAATATGTTTTCACATCATCTTTTATTTTTAAATCTCCTTTATTTCCTATAATAAGAATGTTTTTATCTTTTAAAAAATTACTTTCTAACTCCGATTTAATACTTTTTATATTACTAACATTTAAATCAATAATATAAAGTATTATTGAAGCTTCCTTAGTTTTTTTTAGAGCCTTTTCTATACCAATTTTTTCAATTTTATCTATAGTATTTCTTATACCGGCTGTATCTATAAATCTTACTATATTTCCACCAATTGTAATTGTATCTTCTATTATATCTCTTGTTGTGCCTGGAATATCAGAAATAATAGCTTTTTCTTCGTTTAAAAGAGCATTTAATATTGTTGATTTACCAACATTGGGTTTACCTAAAATAATAATATTAATACCATCTTTTATAACATTATTTAATTTAAAACTATCTATTATAATATCAGAATAATCTATAATTTCATTAACTGTTTCATTTAACTTTTTCCTATTAGCAAATTCAACATCTTCTTCAGAAAAATCTAACTCTAATTCTAATAAGCTTGAAAAATCAATCAAATCTTTTCTTAATTCTTTTATTTTATTAGAGAAAACCCCCTTAATATGATTAATTGCCAATTTATGTGAATTTTTTGAATTAGATGAAATAATATCAGCTACTGCTTCAGCCTGAGATAAATCCATATTACCATTTATAAAAGACCTGAAGGTAAATTCTCCTTTATTTGCAATTCTAGCACCTAGATTAATTGTTATAGTAATTATTTTTTTTATAATATATGAAGATCCATGACAAGAAATTTCAATAAGATTTTCTTTAGTATAGGAATTTGGAGCTTTAAAGACAGAAACTAAAACCTCATCAATTACTTCATCTTTATGGATTATATCACCAAAATGTATAGTATGAGACTTTACTTTATTTAAATCTTTATTAGGGAAGACTTTATTAGCTATTTTAATTGCATCTTTACCTGTTAATCTTATAATAGCTATAGCACTTTCTCCATATGCAGTTGATTGAGCTACTATTGTATCATATATATTCATTGTATGTTTAATTAAAAATAAAAAATTAAAATAATAAATAAGTTTTTAATAATTAAGAATTAATTAGCTTCTAATTATAAGAAAAACAAAAAAATATAATTATCTAATTTTATTCAACCTAAAGCAACATCTAAACACATCATAACAATAAATCCTGCTATTAATCCCATTGTAGCTAAATCTGTGTTGCCACCTCTTTGACTTTCAGGAATAACTTCCTCAACTACAATAAAAATCATAGCTCCAGCTGCAAAAGCTAAAGCATAAGGTAATATAGGATAAACCATCATAACAAAAGCAGCTCCTATTATAGCAAAAATTGGTTCAACAATTGCAGATAATTGGCCCCATTTCCATGATTTAATTTTACTAAAGCCAGCTCTTCTTAATGGCATTGATACTGCAAATCCCTCAGGGAAATTTTGAATTCCTATACCCATTCCTAATGCAACAGCAGATCCCAAACTAAAAACAGAAGAAAATTCTGGTGAAGCTAAAGCGCCAAACGCTACTCCTACAGCTAATCCTTCAGGAATATTATGGATAGCTATCGCCAATACTAAAAGTGAAGTTTTTTTAAGATCTGTTTTTGGACCTTCAGCCTCTTCTATTTTTCCAAAAATATGTAGATGAGGAATTGATTTATCTAAAAAATACATGAAAAAAGCTCCGAAAAAAAACCCAATTGCTGGAGGTAAAAATGATGGTAAAGTTGATTTTCCTAGTTCATTTTGAATTTCAACAGCTTCTATAGCAGGAGATAATAATGACCAAAAACTTGCTGCAATCATTACTCCTCCAGTAAAACCAAGAGCTGCATCTAAAAGTTTCCTATTAGAGGATTTAAAGAAAAAAACTAATGCAGCACCAAATGCAGTAAGTATCCAAGTAAATAAACCAGCATATAATGCTTGTAATATTGGTGAAGTTTGTGATTCGAAAAAATTAAGTATACTTTCCATATTAATTAATTTTAGTTACCAAAATATTTTCAGCTACTCTATTTGAAATAAAAACTTTATTTCTAGAATCAATTTCTATTTCAAGAGATTTGTCAAAATCAATAACATCAAACACTTTTATTTTACATCCGATATGAATTTTTATTTTATTTAAATATTCTAAAAGATTGCCATCCTCATCATTAACATTACTAACAATACATACATCTTTAATTGATAAATTTGAAAGTTTTATTATTTGTTTAATATCTATTTTACCATCTTTATTTGGTATTGGGTCACCATGAGGATCAATTTTAGGATATTTTAAATATTTATCTAATTTATCAATTAATTTTTCATTTGAAATATGCTCAAGTTCTTCAGCAATTTTATGAACCTCATCCCATTTAAATTTAAGTTTTTCATACAAAAAAACTTCCCAAAGTCGATGTTTTCTAATTATCTGTATTGCTAATTTTTTACCATTAGAAGATATATTTGTACCTTTATATTTTTTATGATAAAGTAATTTTTTGACAGTTAATTTTTTTATCATATCTGTCACTGAAGATGGTTTTGTTTTTAAAAATTTTGATATTGAATTCGTTGAAACTTGCTTTTTTCCTGAATCAGACAAATTAAAAATTGTTTTTAAATAATTTTCTTCAGATATTGATAACATATTTTATTAGGCTTGTCAAATAAATATTTTAGACAAATCTAAAAATTATTTTTTGTTTAAAAAAAATGAATATAAAATATTTCTTTCTTTTTTTAATAATTATTTCTTGTACAAATAATGATGCGCAGAAAGGGGATAACTTATATAATAATAAGAACTACATTAATGCTATTGAATATTATAATCAGTCTATAAAACTAAATCCAAATAATGTAAAATCAATATACAGAAGAGGAAGGTCATATGAGGAAATCGGAAAGTACAAAAAGGCATATGATGATTATATGAAAGTAATATCTATTGATAAAAAATACACTTCTGCTTATTTAAGTATTGCTATTTATCATCACCGGAATTCAGATTTTTTATTATCTGAATCTTATTCTAAAAAAGCAATTAAAATTAATAGTGATCTTTACTTAGCTCATTATTGGTTAGGAAGATCTTATCAAAATCAAGGAAATTTTAATGAAGCAATGAAATCATTTAATAATTCAATATCATTAAATAAAAATTTTCCAGAAAATTATTTTTACAAAGGAATTATTTTCTTGTCTTTAAATGACTCAAATAAGGCTTGTAAAAACTTTTTGATTTCGAAATCGTTAAACTTTATTGAATCTACTGATTTGTTAGAAAAATATTGTAGATAATTGTATTTGATTTTTTTATAAATGAATATTATAATTTCAATAATCCTATTTACTTTCTTAAATTTTTATAATATGAATTACAAAACTGCTACTTTTGGATCTGGTTGTTTTTGGTGTACCGAAGCAATTTTTGAAATTGTTGAAGGAGTCAAGACTGTTAAGTCTGGTTATTCAGGTGGTAATTACACTAACCCAACTTATAAATTAGTTACCTCAGGCATTACTAATCATGCTGAAGTTGTTCAAATTGAATATGATCCAAACATTATAAGTTATGCAGAACTATTAGAGATATTTTGGAAAACTCATGATCCTACAACAATAAATAGACAAGGAAATGATGTTGGCACTCAATACAGATCAATTATCTTATATCATAATGAGGAGCAAAAAAAATTAGCAAATGAATATAAGATAAAGCTTGATAAATCTGGAGCATATGATAAACCATTAGTAACTCAAATTGAAAAATTTGATAAGTTTTTTTTAGCAGAAGATTATCATCAAGATTATTATAGCTTGAATTCAAACCAGCCTTATTGTTCTTTTGTAATAAAACCAAAACTTGAAAAATTCAAAAAAGTTTTTAATTCAAAATTAAAAAAATTATAATTATTCTAAATCTATCCATAAATTAATTACTAAATTTCTAAATAAACTTTTATTTATTGCAAATTTTGTAATAATCTAACTTTTTTTTTAAAATATTTTTTTATTCATTATTATTTAGTTTGTTTATTTGACTCATTTGCTATCAAATTCATTGCTATGACAAGTATTAATAAATCAAAATTAGAATACATATGGTTGGATGGTAATTCACCAACTCAAACTATAAGAAGTAAAACTTTAATTAGAAGAAACTTTTCAGGATCTATAGATGATTGTCCAATGTGGAGCTTTGATGGTAGTTCAACATCTCAAGCTGATGGAAGTAGTTCAGATTGTTTATTAAAGCCTGTTGCTATTTTTCCAGATCCAGATAGAGTTGATGGATATTTAGTAATGACCGAAGTGTTAAATCCTGATGGTTCGCCTCACAAAACTAATGGAAGATCAACTATAGATGATGATGATGATGATTTTTGGTTTGGTTTTGAACAAGAATATTTTTTCTGGGATTATGAAATTGATAAACCTCTGGGATTCCCAAAAGAGGGTTTTCCTTCAAGACCACAAGGACCTTATTATTGTAGTGTTGGTGCTGAAAATACCTTTGGTAGAGAAATTGTTGAAGCTCATCTTAATCAATGTTTGGATGCTGGAATAAATGTTGAAGGTATTAATGCAGAAGTTGCTCCTGGTCAATGGGAATATCAAATCTTTGCTAAAGGTGCTAAAAATGCTGGAGACCAAGTATGGGTTGCTAGATATCTTGCTGAAAGAAATGCAGAAAAATTTGGTGTTTCTATTAACCTTCATCCTAAGCCTGTTAAAGGTGATTGGAATGGTTCTGGTATGCATGCAAACTTTTCTGATAATATTTTAAGAACTTGTGGTGATGAAGCAATTTTTAATAAAGTATGTGATAAGTTTGGTGAAAATGTTGATTCTCATATTATAGTTTACGGTGCAGACAATGAACAAAGGCTAACCGGTAAACATGAAACTCAATCAATTAATCAATTTAGTTATGGTGTTTCTGATAGGGGAGCTTCAATTAGAATTCCTATAGGAACTGTTGAAGATGGATGGAAAGGTAGATTAGAAGATAGAAGACCTGCATCCAATGGCGATCCATATAAAATAGCAGCTATAATTATTAAAACAACTAAGTCTGCTTATTGATTTTTATTTAGATTTGTATTGAATTTTAATTTTCATAATGAATTTAATACAATTATTCTTAGAGAGTTTAGCCTCAATAAAGTCTAATAAATTAAGAGTATTTCTTTCTGCAGCTATAATATCTATTGGAATTTCTTCTTTGGTTGGTATTTTGACATCAATTGATGGAATTAAGAGCTCTGTAACAGATAGTTTTTCTAGTTTAGGATCTAATGTTTATACTATAGAAAGCTCTCGTGATGAAAGAGGCAGAAATAGAGGAATAAAAAAGAAAAATAATCCTCCTTTAAAGTGGAGGGAAATTAAAATGTTTGTTCAAAAATATAATGGAAATGGTGTTGTTAGTGTAAACACTTACGTTACTCAAATAGCAGAACTTAAATACAAATCAAAGACAACAAATCCAAATATAAGTGTATCTGCTGGTGATTTTAATTTATTGAAAGTTAAGGGTTACAATTTGCGGTCAGGTAGAAATTTTACCGAATTAGAGTCAAATAATGGTGTAAATGTTGCTATTATTGGGTCAAAAATAATAGACAAATTATTTGAAAAAAGTGAAAACCCTATAAATAAAGTATTTTCTGCAAGAGGAACAAATTTTAGAATTATTGGGGTTTTAGAAGAGAAAGGTAGCTCATTTGGAAGAAGTGTAGATGATATGGTAATAATCCCTCTTGAAACTGGTAGAAGATTAAGTCCTTCATCAAGATTTGAAGTTGAGGTTAGGGTAAATAATCCAACTGAAATAGAAAAGGATATGGGTATTTCTTCAAAAATAATGAGCATAATTAGACAAGATCCAATTGGAAATGAAAAATCTTTTGAGGTAGTTAGAAATGAATCATTAGAAGAAAGATTAAGTGATATAACTGGATATCTTAAAATAGGCGGTTTTTCTATTTCTTTTATAACATTACTTGGGGCATCAATTGGATTAATGAATATTATGCTAGTTTCTGTAAATGAAAGAACTAGAGAAATTGGAATTAGAAAGTCAATTGGTGCTACTCCAATTGATATTAAAAATCAATTTCTAACTGAGTCAATTGTGATTTGTCAGCTTGGTGGAGTAGGGGGTGTTCTTTTTGGTCTTATCTTTGGTATAGGAGTAACTTGGTTTATGGGAGGTACATTTTCAATTCCATGGCTTTGGATACTATTAGGAATAATAATTAGTACACTAGTAGGAATTATTAGTGGGTATATTCCAGCCAATAGAGCTAGTAAACTTGATCCTATAGAATCTTTACGATATGAATAGGTTCTAAATAAAACTTATACCAAAAAATTTTTCTAAAAATGTAATTAAGAATAAAGAACCTAAAATTAGCGGGCATATAAATGAAATTGAAAAAGAAATATATTTAGCTACAAATGAATTTTTAAAATTATTATTTCCAATAGATATTTCTTCTAGTAAATTTTCTTTTTTCCAAATATATGCTGCAAAAATAGTTATCAAAAACCCACCTAATGGTAATAATGTATCGTTTGAGACATGAATTATAAAGCTCATGAAATCAACTGGTTTTGTTGACCCCAAATAAGTAATGAAATTTTTAAAAAATAAAAATTCACCATGTGATAATAAAGATGGAATACCTAAAATAAAAATAAAAAAAGCTATAATCCATACAGATAATTTTCTTGAGATTTTATATTCGTCAACAACATAAGAAACTGGAACTTCTAAAAGAGATACGGTTGATGTTAAAGCAGCGAAAGTAAGTAAAATAAAAAAGGTTGAACCAACCAAAACTCCCGTTGTTTCGCCAAGTGATTCAAAAATTTGAGGTAATGTTGTAAAAATTAAACCTGGGCCTCCTTCAACAGCTAAGCCTTTTGAAAATATAAAGGGAAATATAACTAAACCTGCTAAAAATGCAATTCCAACATCTGCCAAGGTAATTAATGCAGCAGATTTTACTATGTTATTATCTTTATCAATATAACTTCCATATGTTATTAACATTCCCATACCTAACGAAAGAGAAAAGAAAGCCTGACCTAATGCGCTACCTGCTACATTTAAATTTATTTGCGAAAAATCGGGAATTAAATAAAATTTAATTCCATCTAATGAATTTGGTAGTGTAAGAGCATAAATAATCAATATAATCATTAAAAAAATTAAGGAGGGCATTAATATTTTTGAAGCTTTTTCTATACCATCTGCAATTCCTTTAGATACAATAAATGCAGTTACAAACATGAATAAAAATGAATATAACATTATATACTTTACATTATTTGTATATTCATAAAAGCTTTCATAAATCTGAAAGTTACCCCTAATCATTTCAAATACATATCCTAACACCCAACCAGCAACAACCGAATAAAATGATAAAATTAAAATACCCGTTAAAACTCCCATTTTACCAATAAAACTCCACTTTTTAAAACCTAATTTTTGAAATGAACCTATAGCATTTCTATTTGATTTTCTTCCAATAGCAATTTCAGATACAATGACAGGGAAACATAAAATAAAGCAAAAAAATAAATACATTAATAAAAAAGCTGCACCACCTCCCTCAGAAACTTCTATTGGGAATTTCCATATATTACCTAAGCCAACTGCAGAACCTGCAGCAGCTAAAATAAAACCTAGTTTTGTGTTAAAACCACCTCTTGGATTCATTAGATAATTCTTTATTTAAAGATATAAATAAAGATAAATTAATAATACTATAATTAATTATTATAGAATATTAAAAATATTATATTCTCCTGCAGATATTACTTTATCGGCAATTCTTCTTCTTGTATCTTTAATATTAATAGGATTAATTTTCGTAAATCTTCTTAATCCGATAATCATCATATTTAATTCATCAGAAGAAACAAAGTTATTTAAACATTCCTTACCAGAATTTGATACAATAACACACGTATCATATAGAAATGACTTTGTAATATCAAAATAAATTGAATTTTCATCTTTATTGTATTTTTTTATAATCTTCTCAGATCTTAATAATACCGATTCAGCAGCATATAAATTTATTATCATATCTGCAATATTCATTAATATCTCTTGTTCATCAGAAATTTTATCTTTAAAATGTAGAGCAGCCTTACCTAAAACCATAAGAGTTGCCTTTTTTAAATTTTTAATCACCTGATGATATTCACTAAAAATAGAACCATCATCGCCATTATCTAATGTTGGAACAGATAATAATTCTTCAGAAACAGATAATGCACTTGAGGTTATATCTAATTCTCCTTTTGCTGCTCTTTTTAAAATCATTCCCACTAATAACATTCTATTTATTTCACTTGTTCCTTCATAAATTCTAGATATCCTAGCATCTCGATAAGCTCTAGCCATAGGGGCCTCTTCAGAAAATCCCATTCCTCCATAAATCTGAACACCTTCATCTACTACATAATCAAGTATTTCAGAACCAAAGACTTTTGCTATAGCACATTCTATAGCAAACTGATCTAAAGCATTAACCTCAGCCTTAGATTTTGATAAACCGTTATCCATTAATTCTAACACTTTATTATCAATATCTTGACCTGCCCTGTATGATAAAGCTTCACAAGCATAGGTTTTACAGATCATTTGAGCAATTTTATTTTTAATAGCTCCAAAAGATGATATTGGATGTCCAAATTGTACCCTTTCATTAGAATAAGTAATAACATGATCTATAATACCTCTACAGCCACCTAATACTCCAGCACCTAACTTGATTCTACCAATATTTAAAACGTTTAGAGCAATTTTAAAACCATTTTCTCTTTCTGATAATAAATTGTCAATTGGTACTTTACAGTCATTAAAAAATATTTGTCTAGTTGAAGAACCTTTAATGCCAAGTTTCTTTTCTTCATCATTCATTGTTATACCTCCAAAAGATTTTTCTACTATAAATGCTGATAAATTTTTATCATCATCAATTTTTGCAAAAACAATATATAGATCTGATATTCCACCATTAGTAATCCACATCTTTTGACCATTAATTAAATAGTGTTTTTTATCTGAAGATAATTTTGCTCTTGTTTTAGCAGCATTAGCATCTGAGCCTGAATCTGGTTCAGATAAACAATATGCACCTTTCCACTCTCCAGAAACTAGTTTTGGTAAATATTTACTTTTTTGATCTTCAGTTCCATAGTATAAAATTGGTAAAGTAGCAATAGCAGTATGGGCTCCATAAGCTGTTGAAAAAGAACCTGTAGAACCAACTATATCAGCAATTAACATACTAGTGTTAAAACTCATGTCTAGTCCTCCATATTGAGATGGAACACAAATTCCGAGTAAACCAAGTTCTCCAGCTTTTTCTAATAGTGAGACCATCAAACCATCTTCAAGATCGTCGACTTTATCTCTTACAGGGTCTACATCTCTTTTTATAAAATCTTCACATGCTTCAACCATCATTCTTTGTTCTTCATTAAAATCATCGATAGTAAAAATTGAATCGGAATCGATATCATTGATTAGAAATTCCCCACCGATTAATGATTTTTTTAAAACTTCTTTATCCATTTTTTTTAATTTTTAATAATACTTTTTTAAATAACGTTCAAAAATAAAATTATGTTTTTAAAATATTCATTATTTATGTAAAAATTTAGTTAACTATAAGTTAAGATTTCTTAAATCTACTGGCACGACTTTAGAAACACCTTGTTCTGGCATAGTAATTCCATAAATAATATCTGTATTCATCATTGTTCTTTTATTATGTGTCACTATTATAAACTGAGAATCCTTCGAAAACTTTTTTATAATCCTATTAAACTTATCAATATTATTATCATCAAGAGGAGCATCTACTTCATCAAAAATACAAAATGGAGCAGGTTTCAATAGATATATTGCAAACAATAATGAAGTGGCAGTCAATGTTTTTTCTCCTCCTGAAAGTTGATTAATTGAAATTGGTTTCTTTCCTTTTGGTTTAGCTAATATATCAATACTTGATTCTAAAGGACTGTTATGATCGGATAATATTAAATCACAATCATCATCTTCTATAAATAGGGAACGAAAAACATCTTTAAAATATTTTTTGATTTTCTCAAAAGAATCTAAAAATGTTTCGGTAGCATTTTTATCAATTTCTGTAATTGTTTTTAATAATGATTCCTTAGCTTCTAATAAATCATTTTTTTCTTTCGTAATAAACTCATGTCTTTCTTTCATTTCATTATATGTTTCTAATGCTAAAGGATTAATCTGTCCAATTTTATCAATTTTTTCTTTTGTTTTTAAAATAATATTTTCAACAATTTCAATCGATTTATTTTCAAAAACACCTTCATCTAATTTCAAATCCAAAATATTTAATTCAAATTCAACCTTTATTCGTTCACTTACAGAATTTAAATCTAATTCTAAGTCATGAATTTCATTTTTATGTTCATTTATTAAAAGTAGATTTTGTTCTTTTTTATCTCTATTTAATTTTATTTCATCATCAATTTTATCAATTTCATCTCTTGTTTTTTGATAATCATTTTCATAATTATTTAATTCAATTTCTAGTTTATCTTTTTGATTATATAGATCGATCAACAAATTATCTTTATCTGATGTAATATTTTTTGAATTTTTAATTTGATCTTTTGTATTTAATAATTCTTTTTTATTGTTTTTAATTTGCTTGAGATTATAATCATAAGTTGACGATTTATAATCTAATTCATTAGTTATAGAATTTATTTTATTTTTTATTTTATTAAAAAGTATTTCCTCATTTGATAAATCCTTTGATTTTTTGGTAAACTGTTTATTTAATTTAATTAATTCTTTGTTTTCATTTGAAAAGGATTTTTCAATGAAGTTGACATTTAATAATATTTCATCAATTTTTTTTTCGAATGAATTTAATTTTAAAATAATTTCTTTTTTATTCATTTCTTCAATTTGAATAAGACTAATTATTTGATTTTTCTTTTCTTGAATAGATTTTAAATTAAAATTAATTGATCTGAATTTCTCATTTATTTCGTCTAAACTTGAATATTTAATTTGTTTATTATCAATTTCTTTTTCAAATTTTGAAAATTCTTCTTTTGTTTTGTTTAATTTTTTTGAAAGCTTTTGTAAGGAATTTTCTTCTTGTAAAATTTCTTTTTTAATACTCTCAATTGAAAATAAAGATCTTGAATTACTTTCTTCATCTAATTTTATTTTTTTATTGAGTTCATCAGATTTTATTTCAAGAAATTTTAATTTTTCTTTTTTTATTTTTTTATTTTCTTCATGTTTTCTGATTCTCTCCAATTTATCATTTACGACCTTTTGTTTTTTCATCAATTCTTTTTCGAACGAAATCAAAGAAGATTTAAGTGATTCTAAGTTTGCATTTTTTTTTGCAATACCTGATGATAACTTTATATCATTAACTTCTATTTTTTTAAGATCTGTTTTTAATTTATTTAATCTAATAGTCTTTTCTTCTGTTGTTTTTATTGCTAGATTAATTGATAGTTTTTTGTATTTATCCTTTAATTCATAAAACTTTTTTGTTTGTTCTGATTGTCTTTTTAAAGAACGTAAATTCTTTTCAATTTCATATATTAAATCATCGACTCTTTCTAAATCTTTATCAGTATAATCTATCTTATTTAGAGTTTCTTTTTTTCTTTTCTTAAATTTTGAAATACCTGATGCTTCTTCAAATAATTTCATTCTCGAATTATCTTTATCATTTAATATATTATCTACCATTGATAATTCAATTATTGCATAATTATTTGATGTAATCCCAGTATCTAAAAATAAATTTGTAATATCTTTTAATCTACATTTAATGTCATTTAAAAAATATTCGCTCTCACCTGATCTAAAATATTTTCTAGTTATAGATACATTTGAATATTCTGTTGGGATTAAATTCTTTGTATTATCAAATGTTATAGAAACTTCTGCTAAATTTAATTTTTTTCTTGATTTGCTTCCATTAAAAATTATATTTTCCATTTTATCTGATCTAAGTAAAGTTGTTTTTTGTTCACCTAAAACCCATCTAATAGCATCGACAACATTAGATTTACCACAACCATTTGGACCTACAACACCTGTTACCCCATCATTAAAATTTATTATTGTTTTATCTCCAAAACTTTTAAATCCTTTTATTTCAATTTTACTTAGTTTCATTGTTGATAATGAATTAAATTTGGAAGACAACAAATATAATAATTATTAAATATGGATTTTGATTTAGAGAATCTAATATACATTTTTGGTGCCCTTGCTTATTTTGCGTCTGCAATATTTGGTTGGTTTAAAGAAAAAAATAAGAAAAAAGGTATTGAAGATGAGAGTCAGGATAATAAAGAAATTCAAGAAGATAAAATTCCTAAAACATTTCAAGATTTAGTCGATCAAGTAAAATCAGAACTTTCTCAAGATGATAAAGAAAAAGAATTAATAATCAAAGAAGAAGAGGCAGTGAGTGAATTACCTTCTTTGGATAATGTAAAATCTGAAGTTGAAGAAAATACAGAAAATTTTAAGACTGAAGAAAAAAATGATTTTAAAGAAATAGAAAAAAAACCTAACAAAACTCTTAGTAAAAGAGTTGAAAGATTAGATGGATATAAAATTAAAGAGAAAAGGAACGAAGAGTTTGAAAATGAATTATTTGATGAATTAAAAGATTCTAGTTCATTAAAAAAAGCATTTTTATTTAAAGAAATTTTAAAAAGAAAATTTTAAAAGAACTATCTTTTTTCTAAATCTATATACTTTCTAGATTTACTTCCTGTATAAATCTGTCTCGGTCTTCCTAAAGGCTCTTTGTTTTCTCTCATTTCTTTCCATTGAGCAATCCAACCTGGTAATCTTCCAAAAGCAAACATTACTGTAAACATTTCAGGAGGAAAGCCAATAGCTCTGTAAATAATGCCACTATAAAAATCAACATTTGGATATAGCTTTTTGTCAATAAAGTATTGATCTTTTAGAGCTATTTCTTCTAATTTTTTAGCTAAATCCAAAATAGGATCATCTATTCCTAATTTGTTCATAACATTGTCTGCAGCAACCTTGATTATTTTTGCTCTTGGATCAAAATTTTTATAGACTCTATGACCAAAGCCCATTAATCTAAATGGATCATTTTTATCTTTAGCTTTTTTAATATATTTATTAATATCATTATTATCTGATGAAATTTGTTCTAACATTTCAATTACAGCTTGATTTGCACCACCATGTAATGGTCCCCATAATGCATTAATACCTGCAGATACCGATGCGTAAATACTAGAAAGAGATGAGCCAACTATTCTAACAGTAGAAGTAGAACAATTTTGTTCATGATCAGCATGTAAAATCAGCAACTTATTTAAAGCATCTGTAATAACTGGATTAATTTCATAATCTTCAGAAGGAAGCTTAAACATCATTTTAAGAAAATTTGAACAGTAATCAAGTCCATTGTCTGGATATATTATTGGATGACCATTTCTTTTTTTATAGGACCATGCAGCAAAAGTTGGAAATTTTCCGAGAATTCTAACAATACTTAAATCAACAAGACTTTTGGATCTACTGGGATCCAATGATTCAGGATAAAAAGCAGTCAAACTAGTAATTAATGATGATAATATACCCATTGGATGGGCTTTTGATGGATAACCCTCAAGAATAATTTTAAAGTCTTCATGAACTAAGGTATGTACCCTAATATTATTTTCAAAATAATCTAATTGTTCCTTCGATGGTAATTCTCCATATATTAATAAATAACATACTTCTGTAAAAGTAGACTTAGAGGCTAGTTCTTCTATTGAATAACCCCTGTGTCTTAATATGCCTTTTTCACCGTCTAAATAAGTAATGTTGCTAGTCGTTGATCCAGTATTTTTGAATCCCTTATCTATTGTGATATATCCAGTTTCTGATCTTAACTTAGAAATATCTAAGGCAATTTCATTTTCTGAACCTTCAATTAATGGAATTTTTAAATTTTTTCCATTTATTTCAAGATTAGCAAACTTATTCATTTTCTTTTTTTAAATTAAATCTAATTATTGCCAAGTATTATCGGAAGACCATCTTTTCCGCTACCTACAACAATTACTTTTGAATTAGGTGATTCAGCCAATTTACTTGTCGCTTCTATACCTCTCATTTTTAATAGGTTAGGAGTGAGACTGTTATTAATAATTCTATTAGCTTTGGCTTCACCTTCAGCAGCTATTCTTTTTCTTTCTGCTTCACTCTTTTCCTTTTCAAGTCTGAATTGGTACGCAAGAGCTTCTTGTTCTTGTTGTAATTTACTTTCAATAGCATTCTTAATTTGATCTGGCAGTGAAATAGATCTTATTAGAAGTGATTTCATAACAATATTATTTCCTGGTTTCATTAGAACAAGACTGGCTTCAGATTGTATCAGCGTTTCAACTTCTGAACGCTTTGTTGAATAAATTTCTTCTGCAGTAAATCTTCCCATAACTTGTCGAACAGTAGATCTGAATTCAGGTCTAACTAATCTTCTTAAGTAATCCATTTGAAATGTTTCATATATTTCTCCTATGGAATCATATACAGGATGAAAACTCATTGTAACATCTACATTAATATTTAATCCATTTTTATCTAATACATCTATAGTTTCTTCAACTAGATTATCAGTTATATCAAATTTGTAAATATCATTCCAAGGCATTTTATAATTAAATCCAGGTGCAATAATATTTTTCTTATCAAGACCTCCGCCAAATTTTCTAAAAATAACAGCTCTTTCTGTTGATTCAACAACAAAAAATATACTTGAAGCAAATGAAAAAAGAATTGTTATACCAAATAGTAAAACAATTATTAAAGAAAGTAGTTTATTGTTTTGCATGACTTTTTATATTTTAATCAAAATTAAATTTTTATTTCATTATAATGAAATAATACTTTTTTTTTCCTTTTTGGATTAATAAATATTTACCATCTAATAATTTCAAATTTTTAATAGAATGATTTTCATCAACTTTGACTTTATTAATACTTACACCTCCATCTTTTATCATTCTTCTTATTTCAGATTTTGAACTAAATATTTTGTTGTTAGTAGAGGTAGATAATAAATCAATTATTTCAGAATTTTCAAATAATTTTTTAGGTATAGTGATATTAGGTACAGCAGAAGAAATGGATTCTAATCCATTTTTATCAAGTGATTTCAAATCATCAAAAGTTGATTTTCCAAACAATATTTTTGAGGTTTTTTTTGCAATATTTAAACTTTCTTTAGAATGAACTAATTCTGTAAGCTCATCGGCAATATGATTTTGAAGAATTCTAAATTCTGGTTTTTCCGTACTATTTTTAATTAAATCCTCTATGAAACTTCTTTCTTTCATTGAAAATATTTTAATATACTTTAAAGCATCTTCATCAGATATATTTAACCAAAATTGATAAAAATTATAAGGACTGGTTTTGGTTGGGTCTAACCAAATGTTCCCTTCTTCGGTTTTTCCAAATTTTCCTCCATCAGATTTAGTCAATAAATTAGTTGTTATTCCAAAAGCTGCACCATTTGCTTTTCTTCTAATCAATTCTGTCCCAGATACAATATTACCCCATTGATCAGATCCTCCCATTTGAATTTTTACATTTTTGTTTTTCCATAACCAATAAAAATCGTATCCTTGAATCAATTGATATGAAAATTCAGTAAATGAAATACCAGATTCTAATCTGTTCTTGACTGAATCCTTTGCTAACATATAATTAATAGAAATATGTTTTCCAACTGATCTTAAAAAACGAAGAACATCAAATTCTTTAAACCAGTCGAAATTATTAACTATTAATGCTTTGTTTTTTGATTTTTTAAAATCTAAAAAGGTTTCAAACTGTTTTTTAATTTTATTTTGATTATGGATAAGCAAGTCTTCATCTAAAAATTTTCTTTCTTTAGATTTTCCAGATGGGTCTCCTACCATTCCAGTTGCTCCTCCAATTAAAACAATTGGTTGATGTCCACATTTTTGAAAAATAGATAATAACATCACTTGAAGCATATTTCCAATATGGAGAGAGTCTGAAGTAGGATCAAAGCCTATGTATCCTAAAGTCATTTCTTTTTGTAATTGTTCTTCAACACCTGGAGTTAAATCATGAATCAATCCACGCCATTTAAGCTCTTCGAGAAAGTCTTTCATATAGTGCAAAAATATATATTTGTTTATAATCTAACAGGTGAATAATCAAAATTTAATAAAATATTAATAACATATTATTATTAAAATCTAATTAAATTTAAGTTAGAGACATTCTATGATATACTCCTACAAAAAAATATTAGATAATATAAAAAATAATATTTTTTTTAATATATATTTTTTAATGGGAGAGGAGTCCTATTTTATTGATAAAATCACAAATTATTTTGCTCAAAATTTTATAAAAGAAGAACATAAATCATTTGATCAAGAAATCATATACGGAAAAGATACAGACATTAATACAATAATTAATAGATGCAAAAGATTTCCAATGATGTCTGATAAGCAACTCATTATCGTTAAAGAATCTCAAAATTTATCTTTTTTTAAAAATACTAAGCAAAATGAATTTGAAAACTTTATTAATTATTTATCAAATCCTTCAAAACAAACATTTTTGATGTTTGCCTTTAAGAATAAAGTATTAGATCAACGTAAGAAGCTAACAAAAAAAATTATTGAAAGCTGTGTGGTATTGAACACAGAAGATAAAGAAAACAAAATATATGATAATCAACTTCCTCAATGGGTAAAAAGTGAAGTTAAAGAAAATAAATTTTCAATAGATGAAAAAGCAACCATCTTATTAATTGAAAACATAGGAAATAATCTTAATAAACTTGAAAATGAACTTCAAAAAGTTTACTTAAATAAAAAAGACAATGAAATCATCAATTCTAAAGATATTGAAATGTATGTTGGTATAAATAGAGATTATAACCTATTTGAATTACAGGACTCTTTAGTTAATAAAGATCTTAATAAAGCAATAAAAATAGTATCATATTTTGAATCAAACCCAAAAAATAATCCTTTACAAAAAACTATTTTATTCTTATTTAATTTTTTTAGTAAGTTGCTGTTTGTAATGTCTCATAAAATGTATGAAGCACAAAAAATATCTCAAATTTTAAAAATTCATCCTTTTGCTGCAAAATCATATATAAAAGCAACAAGTAAATATTCTATGAATGAGGTAAAAAAAATAATAAAATATTGTAGAGAAATAGATTTAATATCTAAAGGAATTAAATCAAATAATAATAGGGAAGGAATATTATTAAAAGAATTAATCTATAAAATGACTTATGCATAAATCATATTTATTTGTTTTTAGTTATTTTCTTATAACTTTTTTTACATTTAGTTTAAATGCTCAAAAACCGAGTTTGAATTATGAGGTTAATGCATTTAATAATTCACTTAAAATCTTTAAAAATAAAAATTATCAAATAGCATTAAATGAATTTGTAAATTTTAAAAAACAATTTCCTAATTCTACTTTACATGATGAAGCTAGTTATTATGTGTTTCTTTCGCAGATTTACACCAACAAAATAGAAGACCATGATGATATAGAAGAATTTATTTTTAATAATAAAGATCCAAAATATAATGAATTATCATCTTCATATGGTGAATATTTTTTTGATAATGGTAATTATGATAAAGCTATAGAATTTTTAATCCTTTCTAAATCATCAACTTATGATGTGCTATATAAAATTGGATTTTCTTATTATAAATTAGAAAATTATATTAATGCTGAAAATTATTTAAAAAAAACAAGATTATCTGATTACAAAGATGATGCAAATTATTACTTAGGTATTATTGAGATAAAAAAAGAAAATTATAAAGCAGCAATTAATTATTTGAAAAATGTTAGAAAATTTTTATATCAAGACGCAATTAAATATTATTTAATATTTACTAACTATAATATTGAAAATTATAAAGAAGTATTAAAACTGTCAGAAGAAATAGATGAAAATACTTTAAATCTTAATCACACTTATTACATATTAGGCTCAACACATTTTATTATTAAGGAATATGAAAATAGTTTAAAATTTTATTCAAAATATGAAAATAATAGTGAAGTTGATAATAAATTAAATTTCGAAATTGCTTATTCTTTATTAAAAACTAATGATATTGATTCAGCCGCATATATTTTCGAAAACAATGCGTTAAATGATGACTATTATGGTCAGTTATCTTCATATTATCTTGGTGATATTCTTTTTAAGAAAAAAAAATATAAATTTTCCCTTAATGCTTTTTACAATGCATATCTCAAAAAATATGATGAAATATATTCTTTAGATGCTCTTTATAAATATTCAATAATAAATTATGAAATTGAAAATAATGATGAATCATTAGGCTCATTAATTGAAATTAAAAAAAAATATCCTCGTTATAAGACAGAAGAAATAAACTATTTAATTGCCGAAAATTATTTAAAAACAACAAATTTCCTAAAGGCAATTAATTTTATAGAATCTTTAGATTCTATTGGAGAAAAAGTAAAAAAAAGTTACCAACTAATTACATTTCAAAGAGGTGCGGAATTATTTAATCAAGGGGAATTTATTAAATCAATGACTTTTTTTAAAAAATCACAGACTTATAAAATTGATAAAAATATATATTTAGAATCTTTATTTTGGATAGGAGAGTCTAACTTCATCCAAAAACAATACTCCGAAGCTTATAAAAACTATATTGAATTACTAAATTGTGATTGTAAAATTGATAATTCCTTAAGATTAAACACATTATATTCTATTGCTTATACACTATTTAATAATAAAGAATACGATAAGTCAATTAATTATTTTTTATCATATATTAATCTAAAAAAAGAAAATGACAGTAAATTATTAGATGCTAAATTACGATTAGGTGATTCATATTATGCAATAAAAAATTATTCTAAATCAATCAATATATATAATGATTTGTTTTCTGAATCGGATATTGACAAAAACTACCTTTTATATCAAATAGGTTTAGCTAATTATGGTATGAATAATATTGAAAAAAGTATTAAAAGTTTAATTCAAATAATAGAAAATGATTCTTCAAATTTAATTGATGATGCTTTATTTAGAATAGCTTCTATATATTTTGAAACTTCAAAATTTAATTTTTCAATTGAATATTTATCAAAAATTATTGACGAATACGGAAATAGCGAGTATATACCTTTTTCATATTTAAAAAGAGCTGTTTCATATTATAATCTTAAATCATATGAGCAATCTGAAAATGACTATTTGTTTTTACTTAAAAACTTTAAATCAAAAGATATTTATAACGAATCTATACTGGGCATTCAAAAAGTAGTAAACTTCACTGAAAACTTTTCTATACTAAGTGAGAATCTTGAAAGATTTAAAAATCTATATCCAGATGATAAAAGTATAGAATCAATTGAATATGAAACCATTAAAAATTTATATTTTTCTCAAAATTATTATCAAGTTATTTCTTTATCAAATGAATTTATAAATACATATTCAGAAAGCATATATTTAAATGAAGTAAAATTTTTATTAGGTGAATCTAATTATAGATTAAAAAACTATGATGCATCTATTGTTAATTATAAATATCTTATTTCTATTGAAAACAAAAAGTATTTTAATAGGTCTATAAATAAACTAGGAAGGATTTATCTTGAACTGAAATCATATGATGAATCATTAAAGTTTTATAAGATTTTAAATGAAAATACTGTTAATACAAGAGAATTATCAGATTCATATTTAGGAATAATAAACAACTATTATAATTTAAAACTATACGATTCTTCAATTTATTATTCTCAAAAGCTATTGAGAATAGATAAAATTTCATATAATATAAAAAATAAAGCTAACTTGTTAATTGCAAAATCATTTATAGAAAATGATCAAAATAATAATGGAATTGATTATTTATTAACAACAATTAATCTAGTAAAAGACGAAAGTGGTGCTGAAGCTCAATACCTATTAGCCAAAATTTTTTATGATAAAAGTCAATTAAATCAATCTCTTGAAACTTTATACCTACTAAATGAAAACTTCTCTGAATTCAATTATTGGAGGGGAAAAGGTTATTTATTAATTGCTAAAATTTTTATTGATTCAAATGAGTTTTTTCAAGCTAAATCAACTTTAGAATCTTTAATTGAAAAAAATAGTAATGAAGAAATTAAAAAAGAAGCTGAAGATATGTTAAATGAAATAAATACAATTGATTAATATGAAATACATTTATCTATTATTTTTTATTACAATTATTAATCATCCCATTTTATCTCAAGAAATAGTTGAAAGTGAAGGAAAAATCGAAAATGCACAAATTTTGATTGAAAAAAATAAAATTATTTTATTACCAGATGCACAAAAAAAAGGTGATGATTCTATTCAAAACATCAATAAAATTATAAAATATGATTTTAACTTTAATCCCCTTGACTTAAGTTTGAATAAAGAAAAGCTATCAATTGATCAAATAAAAGATTATCCAATTAATAAAAAAATAATTAATAACTATAATAATAATTTTTCTGTTTTATATGGTAACTATAAATCATTAATAATCAATTCTAATAATTATTTTGATATTTCAAATAATTTAAAATTTGATGCTAGTTTGTATCACAATTCAAATAAAATTGGGTACACAAAAGATGAAAATAGTGGATTTTTTGATTCAAAAATTTTATTTAATTCTTATTACACTGAAAACCTTTCTAATTCAGATCATGATATAAATCTAAATTTAAGTTATAATAGAATCAAAACATTTTATTATGGTTTTGTAAATGAAAATAGCCAAGAGATTTCAAAAGATGACATTGACATTAGAAATAATTTTTTTGAATATAACGTTTCAATTTCAAAAGGAATTAATCATGAACTAAAACAAAAATTAAATTATAAAATTGATTTTAACAATTTTAATTTTAATAGCTATTTATATAATGAATATACATCAATAATTCAAGCTGCAATATTATACGACATTAATCAAAATATATTTACTAGTTTAACTTTTGATAATTATTATAGAAATCTAAAAAAAAGTAACAATATAATTCTATCAGAAAATCAAAAGAGAAATAATATGTTACTCAATTATCATGTTAATTACAAATTAAAAAATTATGATATTAAAGTTGGATTAATTTATGATATTGACTCAAAGCTAAAAGATTATGCTTTATATCCTTTTTTTGCATTTGATTACTCAAATCAAAATGGGTATTCTTTTAATTTGTTTTTAGATGGAGGAGATGATACTAACTTTTATTTTTCTAAAATTAAAGAAAACCCCTATTTATTTGATACTAATTTTGAATATATTGATTTAGTTGAAAAAATAAATTTTGGTGCTCTATTTGGAATTAAACTATTTAAAAATAAGGGAAACTTAAAATTAAGCTATAATGAAAAAAAGGTATCTAATTTCTTTGTTTATGGAAAATCTAAAAATGATTTGATTCAATCAAATAATAGAAATTTTGATATTTACAGGTATTCAGTTTTTTATGATTCAGGTGATAGTAATCAAAAAAAAATAAAATTATTTTTTGATTACTCTAAAGATAAATTTTTTAATACTTCTTTAGTTTTTTGTTATAACAACTATAAATTAAATAATTTTTCATATGCCTCAAATTTACCCAAATATGAAATTTTTATATCAAATAAATTAAAAATTAACGACTTTGAAATAATTGGAAATATATCATCTTTTATAGAAACCTATTCTATTGATTCAAATAATAATTCTGAAAAGTTAGAAAGTTTTTTATCTCTTAATGTCAATATAAATTATTTATTATTTGAAAATACAAAAATAATGCTTCAGTTAAATAATATTTTAGATTCTAAAAATGAGATTTATTATAATTATAATGAACTTGGATTTAATTTAAAATTTGGATTTACATATAGTTTGAAATGAAAAAATTAAATGACTATTTAAAAGATGACTACGGTTTAAAAAAAATAGATCTAACTAAAATTAAAAAAGTAAAAAATAATAAAGAAATAAGATTTCTTTTATTTATATCCATCACCATAACTATTTCAACTATTATTGGTTTTTTTATTTTAAAAAAAACAGATGTAGAGTTAGCGAAAAATATAAAACAAGAAATTAAAAATGAATCAAAAACCACATCAATTTCAGTTGATACTTTAAAAAGTAATTCAGAAATAATTGAAAAAAATGATTTACCTATTACAATTAAAGCTTCAGAAGTATTAATTTATGATAAAAAAACAGGAAAATATTATATTATATCCGGTAGTTTCAAAGATTACGAGTTATCTTTAAATGAAGCAAATGAATTTTTAAATAATGGATTTCAAAGTTCAATTATTTTACCAATTCAAAATAAAAATGGGTATTATAGAGTTGCAATTGACGCCCATTTAAATAAGGAAGAAGCAATAATTGCACTAAATAAATATAAAAATACTTTAAAAAAGGAATTATGGATTTTAAAACATTAACACTTCAAATAATTAATGACTCTTCAATAATTGAAAATTCAAATGAACCACTAACAATATCTGTTTTTGATTTATTATTAAAAGGTGGTTTTATGATGATTCCAATTTTCATATTATTTATTATGTCAATATATATACTTTTTGAAAAAATCTTTGTTTTAAGAAGAGAATCAAAAAATATTAAAGGGTTTAATAAAGAAATCAGAGATAGGGTGCTTCAAGGTGATATAAATGGCGCAAAATTAATCTGTCAAGAAACAAATACACCTTCTTCTAGAATGATTTTGAAAGGTTTATCTAGAATTAACAGAAATTTAAAAAATATTGAAGCTTCTATAGAGAATGTGGGGAAAATAGAAATATATAATTTAGAAAAAAACTTGAGTCTTTTAGCTACTATTTCTGGCGCTGCACCAATGATAGGTTTCTTGGGAACAGTAACAGGTATGATTCAAGCATTTATTTCGATAGCCCAAGAAGAAGGCGCAGTTAGTCCAAAGTTATTATCAAGTGGTATATATGAAGCTATGATAACAACGGCTTCTGGACTATTTGTTGGAATAATTGCTTATCTATCATATAATTATCTTGTTGCAAAAGTTGAAAAGTTAATTCATAATATGGAATATTCTTCAATTGAGTTTTTAGATATTTTACAAGAAAAAAGATGAATATTAAATCTAAACACAGAGTAAATTCAATGTTCAGTATGTCTTCAATGACTGATATAATATTCCTTTTGTTAATCTTTTTTATGCTAACCGCTTCATTTATAACACCATCAGGTCTACCAATTAATCTACCATCAAGCAAAAGTTCTAATATTGTTATTCAAAAAATTTCAGTTTCAATTACTGAAGAGTTGGAATACTTTGTCAATGATGAGAGAATTGATGTTCAAAATTTAGAAATGATATTAAAAAATGAACTTCAAGGAAAAGAAGGTTTAATTGTTCTACATTGTGATAAAAATGTTCCAGTTGAAAAACTAGTTGAAGTTGCTGGAATAGCAACATTATTGGAAGCTAAAGTTAGCATTGCAACAAAACCAAAAAAATAAGTTTTGAAAGATAATTTATCATCAAAAAATAAGGCTGGGTTATTAACACTACTAGTTAATATCATATTTTTTCTTATTATTTTTTTTATGATTGCCTGGAAAGAAACAATTCCACCTATACCTGAGTATGGTATAGAGATTGGAATTAGTGAATACATTGATAATTCAGAGAATAATGAAGTAGATGATATTGAAAATAAAAATGATCAAAAAGAAGAAAATGAATCAGAAATTCAAGATGAAAATAAAAATGAATTGAATAATGATTTAGTTGAAGAAGAGTCTATTCAATCTGGTGATAATGTCTTTGAAAAAGAAAATTTAGATGATAAAGATTTAGAAGATTTTAATGATACTCCAATTGATAAAGTCGAAACTATAAAAAAAGAAGTTGAAAAAGTTGATGAAAAAAATACTGAAAAAAAAGCTACTGATGAAACATTAAGTTCAAAGAAAGTAATTGACTCAAGATCAATCTATTCTGAAAAAAGTAATTCTCCATCTGGCGCATCATTAGACTTACAAGGTTGGATATGGGATTCTTTACCTGATCCAAAAGATTTAAGTAAAGAAAAAGGAAAAATAATTTTTGAAATTTTTGTAAATATTTATGGAGAAATTGAAAATATAAGGACATTAGAAACTACAGTTACACCATCGGTTGAAAAAATTTATAAAGATGAAGTTTTAAATTTATCATTTAGACCTACCTCAACAAATTATAATCCAGCTGATATATCAAAAGGAACAATAACATTCATAATAAAATCTAGATAAAATGGATTATAATGAAACAATTAAGTTTCTTTATGATCAACTTCCGGTTTATCAAAATTCTGGAAATAAGGCTTTGAATCTTGGCTTAGATAAAATTCAAAAATTATTAATTGAATTTAATAATCCTGAAAAATTTTTAAAAATTATTCATATAGGAGGAACGAATGGAAAAGGATCATCTGCACATAGTATAGCTGCTATTTGTCAATATAATAATCTTAAGACTGGTTTATATACATCTCCACATTTATTTGATTTTAGAGAAAGAATTAGAGTTAATGGAAAAAAGGTTGAAAAAAGTTTTATAAAAGAATTTATAAATAAGAAATTAAAAAAGATCAAGAAGATTTCTCCATCATTTTTTGAAATTACCTTTGCAATGAGCTTATATTATTTCAAGAAAAATAAAGTTGATTTAGCCATAATTGAGGTAGGTTTAGGAGGTAGATTAGATTCAACAAATGTAGTTAATCCATTGATTAGTTTAATTACAAATATAGGTTTTGATCATAAAGAAATACTTGGTTCTAGTTTAAATAAAATTGCAAATGAAAAAGCTGGTATTATTAAAGAAAATTCTATTGTTATTATTGGAAAAAGACAAAAGGAGATAGAAAATGTATTTATCAATAAATCTAAAAAATTAAATAGTAAAATATACTTTGCAGATAAAGAAGTTCAGATAGTTAATAAAAAAAATAAAGAGATAAATTTTTCCTTAACTTTTAATAAAAAACTTTATTCAATAAATAGTACCATTTTATCTAACTACTATTTAGAAAATATACCTGGTGTAATTTTAACATCATATTTTATTTTGAAAAGTTTTAAAATAAAAAATAAAGAACCATTTAAGGGAATAGAATACATTAAAGAAACAGGGTTAAGAGGTAGATGGGAAATTCTTTCAGAGAAACCAAAGGTTATTTGTGATATTTGTCATAATATAGATGCTTTTAATGAAATAATTGCTGAATTAAATAAAATGAATTTTAAAAAAGTATACTTTATTGTAGGAGGTGTTAATTCCAAGGATTGGGAAAATATCATAAAAATATTACCTAAAAATTATTATTATCTTTTATGTCAACCTAATATCGAAAGAAAAATGAATGTTAGTTTACTTTCTAAGATTTTTAGATACCATAATTTGAATCATAAAAATTTTAAAAGTACATCTTTGGCTTTTAATTATATTAATTCAATTGCCAAGAAGAATGACCTAATTTTTGTAGGTGGTAGTTTATTTGTTGTATCTGAATTTTTTCAAGAATGGGAAAGAAAAAACTAGAAAGGTTCGAAGAAAACAAAAAAAGTAAATATATAATTCAAAAAGATAAAAGTTTATACAATGATGTAAAAGGAAATTGGAATAAAATTTTCAAAAATAATAACCCAATTAATTTAGAGTTAGGATGCGGTTATGGAGAATATACTTATAATTTGGCTAGAAAATTTAAAAATGAAAATTTTGTTGGAATTGATATAAAAGGTTCTAGAATATGGAAAGGTTCAAAAATTGCTGAAAATGAAAACTTAGATAATGTAATGTTTCTAAGAATTAGAATTGAGGAAATAATTGAATTTTTTTCTAAAAATGAAGTTGATTCTATTTATATAATTTTCCCTGATCCAAGGCCAAAAAAAAGAGATTTAAAAAAAAGAATAGTAGGTTTAAGTTTTATGAAAAAATATTATAAAATTTTAAAAAAAAATGGGAAAATAATGCTAAAAACAGATGATATAAAGCTTTTTGAATTGTGTATTTCAACTGTAAAAAATCATTTTAAATATCAAAATCTTTTATCATCAAGGGATTATTATAAATCTTCATTTTACTCAGAAGAAAAAAATATTAAAACCAGGTATGAAGAAAAATTTTTAAAAATGAATAAAAAAATAAACTATTTAGAGTTTAATAAAGCTAATTAGTTTCACTAGGAAATGTATTTATTGATTCTAATTACTTGAATCATTGTTTTTGAACTCTGCCATTTTATTCACTAAGAAACTCTAAAATATCTGAAAAACTTGAATAATCTTTGTATCCAGGTCGAATTTCATTATTTCCTTTAATTGAAATGCCATAAAATAATTTCTTTTTTAGCATAATTCTTATGAATGGTATAGAGAGATTGAAACCATTCAAAACTTTAAAATTATTTTCAAATAATTTATTGTATAATGTCAGGGTTTCTTCATTTTCAAAATCTATATTTAACAAAAAGATATCGCTGTAATTTTTTAATAAATCATCAATTATTTTTTTAGTATTTATTTTGTTTGATTTATTTATATTTAAAATTATTTTTTTTTTGTCAAATTCTATTTTTTCTAAATTATAAGGATAATCGATTTGAATGTAATCAAATGAGAAGTTTTTTATAATATCGTTAACATAATCATTATTTGAATTAGAAAACTCACCGATTATACCAACACCAGAAATCCAATTTCTAATTTCTTTTAGGGATTCTAAATTTATTGAATCATTATTATTTTCATCAAGCTTAAAACCTATTAAATCAACATTCATTGCTGAAAAATATCTAGCATCACTTAAATTATTAACTGAGCCTACTTTAACAAAACACTTTAACGACATAATTATAATTCTCATGTAAAAAGAAGTAATTTTGTATTCAATAAAAAACTATTTTAAAATTTTGAGTAAAAACGGTAAAATACTTCTAGCAATGAGTGGAGGAATAGATAGTTCTATTTCATCTCTTTTATTACATGATATGGGTTATGAAGTTGTTGGTATAACAATGAAAACATGGGATTATCAATCATCTGGTTCATCAAAAAAAGAAACTGGTTGCTGTAGCCTT
Organism: uncultured Marinoscillum sp.; assembly: GCA_902628365.1. Classification (GTDB taxonomy): domain Bacteria; phylum Bacteroidota; class Bacteroidia; order Cytophagales; family MED-G16. The sequence continues at coordinate 50,891 of CACOMW010000004.1, forward strand.
GAGTCAATTAATGATGCAAGAAGTATAGCTGTCAAAATGGGATTTAATCATTATATTCTTGATATAAGAGATGAGTTTGGTGATTACGTTATTGATTATTTCACAGATGAATATATGAGCGGCAGAACACCAAACCCTTGTGTATTATGTAATACACATATAAAATGGGAAGCTTTATTAAAAAGAGCTAAAAATTTAGATTGTAATTATATTGCTACTGGACATTATGCTAAAGTTAGATCTGAAAATGATAGATATATTGTTTCCAAGGGTATTGATAAAAAAAAGGATCAATCATATGCGTTATGGGGGATAAGTCAAAAAAACCTTTCTCAAACTATATTTCCTTTAGGTGAACTAAATAAAGAGGAAATAAAAAAAATTGCAATTAAAAATGGGTATAAAAATTTAGTTGATAAATCAGAATCTTATGAAATATGTTTTGTTCCTGATGATGATTACAGAGGATTTTTGAAAAAAAGAATTAAAAATATAGATAAAAAAGTAGGTGAGGGGAATTTTTTAAATGAAAATGGTGAAATCATAGGAAGACATAAAGGGTATCCATTTTATACAATTGGACAAAGAAAAGGATTAGGAATAGCTTTGGGATATCCAGTATATGTAACAGAAATTAAACATAAAACCAACGAAGTGGTATTAGGAACATTTGATGAATTAAAAAGAGATGGAATGTATGTAAAGAAGCTAAATATGATGAAATATGATAAAATAGTTGGTAAAATGGACGCAGATACTAAAATTAGATATAATGATATTGGATCTTCATCAATTATTGAACAGATCGATGATACAATAAAAGTTTTTTTTGGAAATGGTGTTAATGCTATAACACCAGGTCAAGCTGCTGTTTTTTATGAAAAAGATGATATAATTGGAGGCGGTTGGATACATAGTAGTTTTAATCAAAAATTTAAAAAATATGAACAAAAAAGAAATATCAGTTTCAATACTTGATTGTGACTTTAATAATATAGAACAAGAAATAAATAAAATAAATAATTCCAGTTCTGATTATATCCATATTGATATTATGGACGGTAAATTTGTTCCAAATATAGCATTTGACAATAACACCATTGAAAAAGTAAATTTATATTCAAAAAAAAAACTTGATTATCATCTAATGGTTAATGATCCGAATGATTATATCTTAAAATGTGTAAAAAATAATGCTAATATAATTTCTGTTCATTATGAAGAAAATGATAATGTTTTAAATCATTTAATTTCAATTAAAAAACTTGGTTGTAGAGCGGGTTTAGCAATAAATCCTTCTACAAAAATTAATCAAGTTTCTAATCTATTTGAACATATAGATATTTTACTCTTAATGTCTGTTCAACCAGGGAAGGGTGGTCAAAAATTTCTAGATACTACTTTTAAAAAGGTTGAAGAATCAAAAAAAATTATTGATGAGATGAATTATGAAATAGATATTGAAATTGATGGAGGAATTGACAATAAAGTTTCTAAAAAACTTTTTAATTTAGGATCAAAAATATTAGTATCCGGAAGTTATATTATTAAAAATCAAAACATAGCTTCAGCAATATCAAATTTAAGAGATTAAAATAGAATTATATAACATTTTTTAGCAGTTAAATAAGTATATTTGTATTGCAATTTATAATGTTCTAATTGCTCCTTTTTTTAGATATGATTGAAGATAAAAATCAAAACATAATTCCTGTAAATATTGAAGATGAAATGAAGGGAGCCTACATTGATTATTCAATGTCAGTAATTGTTTCTAGAGCTCTGCCAGATGTTAGAGATGGTCTAAAACCAGTTCACAGAAGAGTCTTATACGGAATGTTAAACATGGGTGTTAATTATAATAAATCATATAAAAAATCTGCTAGAATAGTGGGAGAGGTTATGGGTAAATATCATCCTCATGGAGATTCATCTATTTATGATACAATGGTAAGGATGGCGCAATCATGGTCTTTACGATATACACTAGTTGATGGTCAGGGTAATTTTGGTTCTATAGATGGTGATTCTCCTGCAGCGATGCGTTATACTGAAGCAAAATTAAAAAGAATTTCTGATGAGCTTCTCAATGACATAAATAAAGAAACTGTTGATTTTCAACCTAATTTTGATGATTCATTAAATGAACCAACTGTTCTACCTTCTAAAATACCAAATCTATTAGTTAATGGGTCAAGTGGAATTGCTGTAGGAATGGCAACAAATATGCCTCCTCATAATCTTTCTGAAGTTATTGATGGTATTATTCATTACATTGATAATAATGAAATTTCCATTGAAGAATTGATGAAATATATTAAAGCACCTGATTTTCCAACAGGAGGAATTATTTATGGATATCAAGGAGTGAAGTCTGCATTTGAAACTGGTAAAGGTAGAATTGTCATGAGAGCTAAAGCAACAATTGAATCAAATGAGAAAGAAAAAGATCAAATAATTGTTACTGAAATTCCATATATGGTAAATAAGGCAAATATGATTGAAAAGACTGCTCATTTAATTAATGATAAAAAATTAGATGGAATTAGTGATATTAGAGATGAATCAGATAGAGATGGACTAAGAATAGTATATGATTTAAAAAGAGATGCAATTCCAAATGTTGTTCTTAATAATTTATTTAAACTTACTCAACTTCAATCTTCATTTGGAGTAAATAATGTTGCTCTAGTAAATGGAATACCTAAAATCCTTAATCTTAAAGAATTAGTAAAATATTTTGTTGATCACAGACATGATGTTGTTGTTAAAAGAACTAATTATGAATTAAAAGAAGCTGAAAGAAGGTCTCATATTCTTAAAGGATATATAATAGCTCTTGATAATATTGATCCAGTTATTGATTTAATAAAAAAATCAAAAAGTCCAGATGAAGCTAAAGGCTCTCTAATTAAAAAGTTTAAATTATCAGAAATACAATCTAAAGCCATTTTAGAAATGAGACTTCAAAAGTTAACGGGCCTTGAAAGAGATAAAATAAATAAAGAAAATGAAGAAATAGATAAACTTATTAAGAAGTTAAAAGAAATACTATCTCAAAAGGATATTAGAATGAATATTATAAAAGACGAACTTTCTGAGATGAAAAATAGATATGGTGATGAAAGAAGATCAAAGATAGAACATTCTGCAGCTGAATTTACCGTAGAGGATATGATACCAGATGAAGATATGGTTCTTACAATTTCACATCAAGGCTATATTAAAAGAACATCTCTTAGTGAATATAGGACCCAAGGAAGAGGAGGAGTAGGGGCCAGAGGTGTTATAACTAAAGATGATGATTTTACTGAACATTTATTTATTGCATCTACTCATAACTATCTTTTGATTTTTACTGAATTTGGAAAAGTCTTTTGGAAAAAAGTTTGGGAAATTCCAGAAGGGTCTAAAGTTTCTAAAGGTCGTGCAATACAAAATCTAATAAATATAGAAAGTGAAGATAAAGTTCGTTCAGTAATAAATGTTAAAAATTTATCCGACGAAGATTATTTAAATAATAATTATCTTGTAATGTGTACAAAAAAAGGTACAGTTAAAAAAACAACTTTAGAAGCATATTCAAGACCAAGAGTTAATGGTATTAATGCTATTAAAATTAAAGAAAACGATAGATTGTTAGATGTTAAATTAACTAATGGAGATAATCATATAGTAATTGCTAAAAAATCAGGAAAAGCTATAAGATTTCATGAATCAAATGCTAGACCAATGGGTAGGGTAGCTTCAGGTGTTAGGGGTGTAAGATTAGAAAATGAAGATGATTTTGTTATTGGTATGATATGCATAGCCAGGGAAGACTCAGATTTACTTGTAGTTTCTGAAAATGGATACGGAAAACGTTCTTCAATTAATGATTATAGAATAACTAAAAGAGGAGGAAAGGGAGTAATGACATTAAAAACAACTGATAAAACCGGAAATTTAGTTTCCATTAAGGAAGTTAAAACAAATGATGAATTAATGATTATAAATCAATCTGGAATTACAATTAGAATTTCTATTAATGATGAAAATATTAGAGTTATGGGGAGAGCCACACAAGGTGTAAGATTAATAAAGCTTAATAAAGATGATAAAATTTCCTCAGTAGCTAAAATTGAAATTATTGATGATGAAAATAAAGAATAAATATTCTATATTTAAATAATAACAAAAAGCATTATGAGATCTATTTATTTTATAATATTCATTTTTATATCATATTCTAATCTTTTTAGCCAATACAAAGGTAGTATAAGTAAAGCTGAAAGTTCTTTAAATAAAGTTGAGTTAAAGGGAACTGAGGAAGAAAGAAGAGAACTTTTACTTATTGCAAAAGGTGAAATAGACGTTGCAATTACAATAGAAAAAAATATTTCTAAAGCCAGAACTTGGTTTGTTAGAGGTAATGTTTATGCAGCTATAGCCAAAGGTTATTTAGATATAGATCCATTAGCAGTTGAAAAATCAATTGAGGCATTTAATAAAGTTGGAAGTGATGAAGCAAAAACAAATGATATAACTATGATACAAAATACTAATATTGGTATTCAAAATTTATCAAGTTATTTTGTTAATCAAGCAGTTTATGCACTTCAAGGATCAGAAAATCCTAATTTTTCAAAAGCTTTAGATGAGTTTCAAAACTCTTTAAAAATTAACCCAAATGATACTTTAGGTTTATTATATGGAGGATATGTCGCTGAACAATTGAATAAATTTGATATAGCTTTAGTTTATTATGATAGACTCTTAAAATTAAATAATTTGAATAATGAAAATACCAATAGAGTTTACCAGCAATCAATTAATATAAGATTTAATAATTGTGAATTAATTGATGATTGTGGCGATTATTTAAAAACTTTAGCTTTATTATCGAAAGCTAGAGAAATCTTTCCAAATGATAATTACTATCCATCAGTAGAAATTAATATTGCAATGAAATTAAATAAAGTGGGGGAGGCAAGAAGAAAAATTGATTTACAATTAAACAATGATCCTCAAAATGTTAGTTTATTATTCAATAAAGCTGTTCTTTATTACAACCTTGGATTAGCAATTGATTTAGATAAATCTATGGAAGATAAGACGAAATTAGATAGTTTAGATAAAATCTATGCCATATCAATTAATTCTTATAAAAATGTTCTTGAAATAGAACCAAATAATGAAAGAGCAATACTTTATATGATAGATGCTTATAAAGCACTTGCTAAACCATATTTTGATATGGAGAGAAACTTAGATTTTCTTGCATTAAAAGGTAAATATAAAGCTGAATCTGATAGATTAAAAAATGAAGGAAATACCAGATTGTCCGATGCTCTTATCTATGCAAAAGGTTATTCTAACATGAAAGGAGAAAATATCTCTGAAAATGATATTAATAGTTTATATCCTATTTTTTCTATAGCTGAAGATTATGAGAGTTTAATATCTATTTTAAGTATTTCTATTAAAAGAGATCCATCAAATATGGAATATTTAGAAGTTTTAAGAAATGCTTATATAAAGGTGAAAGATTATGAAAATGCAGAAAATATTTATCAGATTATCCTTAAAAATGAACAATAATATTTAATTAATCGTTTATCATTTTTTCTTCATTACATTTCTCATGAACTTCAGATATTAATCCATCAAAATGAACATGATCATTAGGCAAGTAAATACTTGCGAGAATTTCAATTAATCCAGCTGTGAAAGCTATAAAAGCAGTTATTAAAGCTGATTCATAAATAGCTGATATAAATTCAACAAAATGAAAAATAGAATGAAGTCTAAGGCCCCATCTTAAAATTTTAATCATTATCTAAAAATATTTTAATTTCTTTAGAGTATTTAATTAATAGATCATTTGGTATAGGTAAGAGTAAATTATATTGATTTATTTTCCACACATTATTCTCTTTAGTTAAAACACCAGTTCCACGAAAAACTCCATATTTCTCGTTTTTTAATTCTTCATCAAACCATGCAGTATTTTTATTTCTATTAAAGTAAATATTTCTTGAAATAGGATAATATGTCCATCCATCGCCTTTATCAAACCTTTGTTGAGCATAATTTTTAAAATCTGATTTACTCCACCTTTCAGTAGCATCAGTTCCAAAGAATATTGCATCATCATTAAATAAATCAAAATATAATTCACCATTTGCTTGACTTGCATATTTATGTAAATTATCTAAAACATTAGATACTAATTTTTTTTCATTATTTTGATAGGAATGAATAAATAGTATAAGTGAGAAGATATATATATACATAAAAATTCTTATTTAACATAATATAAATTATATAACAATTTATACTAGTTAAGATCTAAATACTTAGAATTAAATTATAATATAATTAATATTACACTGTAATTAACATAAAATTAACCTATGAACATTATTAATAACCTATTTTTTATAAATATTTATATAGCCAGTATTTTCGTATTTCTATCATGTACATATAATAATGATAGATCTAAAGATCAAAATCAAAAATTCAGCTTATTTGTTGAAAACTTTAACAATAAAGAAAATAATTACTCAAATTCACTAAACAGGTTAAATAAAAAAAATATTCTTGATGAACTTAATCAAGTAAAAAAGGAATTAAATAATTTAAGATCAATAAATATAGATTCTTTATCTAATGATAATATCATAGATTATAAGTTTATTGAAAGTATTCTCGTTGGCAAGGAAATTCAATATGAATTCATCAAATCTTGGGAAAAAGATCCAAGAGATTATATGAATTTTAGACAAATTTCCACTAATATAAATGGCCCAAAATCATGTGAAGATAAAATAAAATTCCTTCTCGAATATCTACCAATTGTAAGAAATGATCTCAAATTAGCCCCTAATCAAATTATATATTATGTTCCTAGATTTCAAGAATTGGGTTTATTTATGGCAGAAAACTCAAAATCAATATTTAAAGATGAAATTAATAGTTTTTTAAATGAAAAATGTGTGACTTCATTGCTTAAAGACAAAGAAAAAATTACATCTCTAACTAAAGAAATAAATATTGAAGTTGTAAATTTTATTGATTTTCTTAAAAATAACCTTCCTAAGCTCGAAAAATCAAGTTTTTCAATAGGTAAAGAAGCCTATAACATAATGCTTAAAAAGGAATTTTTATTGGATTACAATGATGAAACATTATGGGAATACGGTTGGGAAGAATTTAATAATACTATTCAGAAAATGGATATTCTAGCTAAAGAAATTGATCCAAATAAAACAACGAAAGAATTACTAATTGAAATCAAAAACGAATATCCTGAACCAGATAAAATGATAGAAGCTCACCAATATTGGGTTGATAAATCCGGGGAACATATAAAAAATAATAATTTGATTCCTATTCCTTGGAAAGAACGTGTTCAAGTTGTTCCAAGAGAGGAATATCTTAGAAAAACCTCTTATTATGGCAATTTTTCTAGAACAAAAGGTGTTGATAATGAAGGTTTTTTTACTTCAAAGTGGAAAATTAACCCTTTTGAAGATAGATGGGATCAAAAAACAAAGGATGAGTATTTAGTTGAACATGATTGGGGAGTAATTATTGTAACAGCCCCTCATGAAACATATGCTGGGCATCATATTCAAGGATTATATCAAATGCATAATTCCAGGGAATTAAGAAGAAATAATGGTCTTTCCTTATTTAGCGAAGGTTGGGGCTTGTATAATGAACAATTAATGTTAGAAACAGGATTTTACCCAAATAAAAAAATTGAACTAAGACAATTGCAACTTAGATTATGGAGAAACGCTAGAGTTATATATGATGTTGGAATGCATACAGGCAAATTATCTTATGAAGAAGCCATTAGATTGATGACTGATAAGGTTGGTTTTTTAAGATGGGCTGCTCAATTAGAAATTGACTCATCATCTTCCAGACCAGGATATTTTATTGGCTATTTTATTGGAATGACTGAAATTCTAAAAATGAGAGAGGATTATAAAAAAATTAAAGGTGATCGGTTTAATATATCCGAATTTCATGAAAAATTATTAAAAATTGGTAATATGCCCCCTTCTTTGATGAAAGAAGCATTATTCAATTTTTAATTTTATTATTTAACAGTAATTTCCTGACTTAAATTATTTATAGATATTTTAAACTTCCCAGGTTCAAGAACATATTCATTGTTATAATTAACAAATGCTAATTCATTAATTGGAAGAGTAAAATTTATGATTTTCTCCTCTCCTCCTTTTAAATATACTTTACTAAACCTTCTTAACCTTTTAACATCAGGAGTAATTGAAGCAAAAAGATCAGATGAATATACTTGAATAGTTTCATATCCAGGTATTTCACTAATATTTTTTAAATTAACAGTCATTAATATAGTATCAGATTCAGAGTATTCTACCTTATTTAAAATCATATTAGAATATTTAAACTCTGAATAACTAAGTCCGTAACCAAAATCATAAAGATTATTTACTTGTCCAACATAATTATAAGCCCCTTGGTTGTTATTTTGAACATCTGAAGGTTTATGGTAATAGGTTAATAATGAATTAGGAAAAGCAGGGTATGAATAAGGTAATTTACCAGATGGATTTACTTTTCCAGATACTATGTCAACTAAAGCATCTGCCCCAAAATTTCCAGGAAGATAAATATTTATTATTGATTTCATAAGTGGCTGTATATCAGTAATTAACCTTGGCCTACCTAAATTTAAAATTAACACAATTGGCTTGCCTGTTTTAGCTATTTCTTTTGCTAATTTTAACTGTAATTTATGCAATGTTAAATCATTCAAATCACCAGGTTTTTCTGTATATGTATTTTCACCCAAACATAGAATGACATAATCAGAGTTCTTTGCTTCTAAAACAACTTTATTTATATCTACTTCTTTCATTTCAAAGTATTGACCATCATCTATATAAGAGACTCCAGGAAGATATTTAACATATTTTTCTCCATATGTATTTGAGAATGCCTCATAAATTGTATTAAAATTACTAGCAAATTGATCTGTTTTCTCACCTTGCCAAGAGTATGTCCATGCACCATTTAATGTCCTCATGTTGTTACCATTTGGACCTGTAATTAAAATTTTAGTTTTATTATTAATTTTGATTGGTAACAAATCATCTTTGTTCTTAAGAAGAGTAATTGCTTCAGAAGCTGCATTATATGCTAGTTTTGAATATTTTTTAGATCCAAAATTATCATAATCTTGGTAATTTGTTATTGGTACATTAAATAAGTCTAATTCCATTTTAAGTTTTAAAATTCTTTCTACTGCGTCATTAATTCTACTCATTCTGACCTCCCCTTCATTTACTAAGTCTATTAAATTTTTACAAAACACTTCGTAATCATAAGGAACCATTGACATATCAATTCCAGCATTAATAGCTATTTTTATTGCTTCTTTTATACTTTTTGCTACTTTATCCCTTGAATGAAGGTTATTAATATCTTCCCAATCAGTTAATATAACCCCTTCAAATCCCAGTTCATTTCTTAAAACATTAGTAATCAAATTGTAATCAGCATGAACTGGCTTTCCATTGATCAAACCTGAATTGATCATTATACTCTTTGCCCCTAAATTGATTGCTTCTCTAAAAGGTTCAATATGATATTCTTTTAACACATGATCTGGAATATATGCTGGAGTTCTATCTTTTCCAGAAATTGTTGGATGATATCCAACAAAGTGTTTTACACAAGTAGCTACTTTATATTTATCTAAAACATTATTATTTAAGCCTTGATACCCTTTTATCATAGCATTTCCAAACTCTTTTACTACATACGGATCTTCACCAAAAGTCTCAAATTGACGTGGAAACCTAGGATCAGTTCCTAAATCTAAAACAGGAGAAAAATTCCATGGAATGCCAGAAGCTCTTGTTTCATAAGCACATACCATAGCCATATTATAGGCATTTTCTGGATTCCAGCTTGCTGCTGTTGTAATTTGCTGCGGAAACATTGTTGCGCCATCAGTATATGTAGTACCATGAACTGCATCAATTCCATATATTACAGGAATTTTTAGTCTAGTGCTATCCATTGCATATTTTTGAATTAAAGAAATGGTTTCATACCAAACCTCTGGACTTAAAGCTGTATTATTAATTGTATTTAATACTGAACCAATCTTATAGTCTATTAATGCTTTCTTTGCTCTTTTTAGGTTTATTTCAAGAGGAAATTTAGATTTCCATTTATTTGGACCTTTAGCTATCACTGTAAGATTAATTTGAGTCATCTGACCTACTTTCTCCTCAAGTGTCATTCGAGAAAGGATTCTTTGAACTTTTTGATCTAACTCACCTGATAATTCTTTTTTTTTAGAACATGAAAAAATTATAAAAACAAAAAAGAAAAATATTCTCATAATAGAAGTTTAATCATAATTTAAAAAAGAAAAACGGAAAAATTTATATTTTCGATGTAAATTCGCACTCTTAAGATATTTAATCATTGATTAAGATTTGATAATGCTATCTAAAAAAAAATTTTTATTTTTTTTATTTTTATTTCAAGCTCATTTTATCTTTTCTCAAAACCATACTGTAAATGGTAGAATTGTTGATGAAAATGGAGATCCTCTTCCTGGTGCAACCATTATTGTTAAAGGAACAACTAAAGGAGCAGTAACCGACTTAGATGGGTTATTTTCTATAACAACATACGAAGATACTATTTTAGTAGCATCTTTTTCAGGATATGAAAAAAGGGAAATATCAATCAATGGTCTTTCTTTATTAGACATTTCTCTTTCACCAGATATAGAAACTTTACAAGAAGTAATAGTAATAGGATATGGTTCTCAAGAAAAAATGAATGTTACCGGTTCAGTTTCTACTATTAAAAATGATGAATTAACTCTTGTCCCTGTACCAAATACATCAAATTTATTATCAGGAAGAGTACCTGGCGTGATGAGTAGACAAAACTCTGGATTACCTGGAGGTGAAAATACTCAAATAAGAATCAGAAGTTTTAGCGAAGCACCTCTAATTTTAGTTGATGGAGTGCAAATGGATTTTTCAAGAATTGATCAAAATGATATTGCTAGTATAAGTATATTAAAAGATGCATCAGCTGCTGTATATGGTGCTAGGGCCGGAAATGGCGTTGTTTTAGTTACAACAAAGCGAGGAGAAAAAGGCACTCCTAATATTTCTTATAATTCAAGTTTTACCCTTCAGTCAGCAACTCAATTTTTAGAGCATGTATCTGCATCTCAATATGTAGAATTAGTTAGAGAAGCCAATTTAAATGATTTTGCAGATGCAAATGCAACATTTACTGAAGATGATATTCTAAAATATAAAAATAAAATGCCAGGATATGAAGGCGGAGATTGGGTTGGCGCACTTATCGATAATGGAGCGTATATGCATCAACACAATTTAAGTATATCGGGTGGCACTGATAATGTAAAATACTTTACCTCTTTTGGTTATGTAGATCAGGAAAGTTTTTTTACTTCAAGAGATTTTGACTATAAACGTTATAATGTTAGGTCTAATTTAGATTTAGAGTTAAATGAAAACCTAAATTTTTCTGTTGATGTATCATACAGGCAAGATATAAGAAAAAGACCTGCAAAAAGTGCTCTATCTAATATTTGGATTGACTTATCAACTGCTCAACCTATATTTCCTACTGAACTTCCAATTAACACTCCCCTACCTGACCCTACAAAGCCAGCTGTAGCTTATTCTGGATCTACAACTGGTAATAGAAATCCTCTAGCTAGATCATATAGAAATATATTTGGTTTTTATGACAGGTTTGATAATACATTTCGTGGAAAATTAGATTTTGAATATAAAATTCCTGGATTGCCAGAATTAAAACTTAATGCAAATATGAATATTCAAATATTAGATCAATCTGAAAAAGCATTTAGAAAACCCTATAATATTTACAGATACAGCCCATCTACTGACACTCTAATTCTTGAAGGAACAGGAAATGGAGTTTCAAATATTTCAGACGCTCAATTTAGAAGAACAATGCTTTATCCATTAATTTCTGCAAAATATGATAAGGAAGTAGGTAACCACAGCATAAATATTTTATTGTTAGCTGAACAAACCACTCGAAATTATAGTAGATTCTCTGCTTCAAGACAAAACCTTTTCACGACTTCTATTCCAGAATTATTTATAGGATCTGAAAACGATCAATTCAATGATGGTTCTTCGGGACCTGATATAGGAAGAAAAAGCATTGTAACTAGATTGAATTATAGACTAAAAAACCGTTATCTATTTGAATCAACATTTCGCGCTGATGGAAACGTATTGTTTGCCCCTACAACAAGATGGGGATATTTTCCAAGTTTTTCATTTGGATGGATTATTTCTGATGAACCATTTTTTTCATCTCAAAAAAATATCAATCTTAAAATTAGAACCTCATTTTCTCAACTAGGAGATGATTCAGCGAACGGAATAGCTGGCTTTGATTACCTGACTGGATATGAAACTATAAGTTCATATTTATTTGGAAACAATAATGCTGAAACTACTATAAGAACATTAGGAGAAGTTAATCCGTTTTTAACCTGGGAGATTATGTCAATGTATAATTTTGGTATTGAAGCCTCATTCCTTCAAGGTCGTCTTGAATTTGAAGCTGATTTATTTTATCGTAAAAGAGAAAATATACTTAGTAATGATCAAAAATCAGTTGCAAAAGAAGGGGGGTTTAAATTACCTCTAACAAATATTAATGTTAGCGATGATCGTGGCATTGAATTACTAGCGGTATATCAGCAAAATGTTGGATCCTTTAATTTTGAAGTATCCCCAAATGTCAGTTATGGAAAAGAAAAATATATTGTCAGAAGAGACCTGGAAGATTTTACTGATCCAGATAACATAAGAATTTATGGAAAAGAAGGTGAATGGGTAAATCGTAGAATTGGATATATTTCGGATGGTATCTTTATGAGTCAAGATGAAATTAACAACCACTCTGTGATTCAAGATGGAAACGGGAACCTTATTCTAAGACCAGGAGATATCAAGTATAAAGACCTTGATGGAAATGATACTATCAATTTTAGGGATCAAAATCTTATAGGATATGCAAGTAATATGCCCGAATTATCGTATGGTATGAATTTTAGTGTAAAAAATAAAAATCTTAAATTATCTATGTTGCTTCAAGGAGCGTCAAAATTTAGCATTTATATTAATGGACCTGCCGCAACGATGTTTAGCAATGGATCCATTCCCCTATCCTATCATTATAATTATGCATGGCAACCCCACCCAAATGATCCTTCAAATAATATAAATCCTAATGCAATATTACCTGCTGCAAGCTTTGCCGCCAATACAAACAATTCAAAGGTTTCTGATTTTTGGCTGAGAGACGTTCGATATTTAAGAATTAAAAATATAAACCTTTCATACAACATTCCTAAAAAGTTTATTTCTAAAGTCGGATTTAAGTCTACTCAAATTTATTTTGCTGCTGAAAATTTAATTACTTGGACAAACCTTGGTATTTATAAAAATTCTTTTGACCCAGAATTTGATCCAAATACCCAAACGACAAGAAGGTATCCAATTACAAGGTCATTTACAGTTGGACTTAAAGCATCATTTTAATTATGGAAAACAATAAAACAATATTTATAGTTATACTAGCTCTTTTATTTCAATTGGGATGTAATGAACCTTTTGATTTAAAAAGAAATGATATCATATCAGATGAATTAGTATTTGACGATCCAATTTTAGCAGATGCTTTTCTTTTTGATTTATATGATAGAGCTCAATTCCATATTAAATCTGGAAATGGAAATCTAAATATGGGGATGATTAGTTCATTAGGGGGTGAATCTAGAAATTACGGAGTTTCTTGGCAAACACCATATACTCAAGTTTTAGATGTTGATTATAATGAAAATGGACTTCTAGGAAAAGTTATAGATTATTATGATTATGCCCTTATAAGGGAATGCAATCAAATGATTACAAGACTTCCTTTATCTAATAATTTAAATAAAAATTTTATAGATACCAGAGTCTCAGAAGCAAGGTTTATTCGTGCTCATGCATACTTTGAAATGGTAAAGCGTTTTGGGGGTGTGCCGCTTGTTACAGACGTGATTCCAGTTCAAGGCACGTCTGACCAGCTATATAGATCTAGAAATTCCGAAAAAGAAATATATGATTTCATTAAAAATGAAATGGATGAAATAAGTGCTTTGCTCCCATCTATTCCTGAAGCAGATGGTAGAATTACAAAATGGACTGCTCTTGCACTAAAAAGTAGAGCCATGCTTTATGCTGCAAGTGTTGCAAATTTTGGCTCTCAACAACTAAATGGACTACTTGGATTTCCTATAAGTGACGCTTCATCGTATTATCAAGCATCATTGGATGCTTCAAATCAAATTATTCAATCAGGAGCTTTTTCATTATACAAAAAATCTGATGATCCAGTTAAAAACTTTGGTGACTTATTTATAGATGAAAATAACAATTCAGAAGTAATATTTGTAGAAAAATATGACTACGATGCTGGCAAAAGCCATCAATGGGATGCTTTAGCCCAACCATCAGGTTTTGGCTTTAATTGGAGCTCAAATTATACGGTGTACCTAGAAACATTAGAGCAATTTGATTTTACAGATGGAGCTACTGGTAAGATTGATCGTTCTTTATATGATGATGCAACACCAATTGATCCAAACAGATTTTTTGAACAAAGAGATCCAAGAATGAGAGCTTCTATATTTTATCCTGGAGCTTCATTTAAAAATGGGACTGTATTCTTTCATAGAAGTATGACAGGAACTAAAGAAGGATGGCCTGCAACTGGACCTTCAAAACATACAGGAAGCCTTGCTACAGGCTTACTAGTTCGAAAACGAACAAACCCAAATACTCCAGATGCAACAAGGTCAAGTACTGATTATATTGTATATAGGTATGGAGAAATATTACTCAATTATGTAGAAGCAGCGTTTTATCTTGGAGATCCAAATGGTGATATGGTAGCCACTATAAACCAACTAAGAGATAGAGCAGGTATGCCTTCATTAAATCTGGCTCAGCTTACAGAAGAGAAAATAAGACAAGAGAGAAGGTGTGAGCTAGCATTTGAGGACCATACATTTTGGGATTTGAGAAGATGGAGAATAGCTGTAGCTGAACTAAATAATGTTCAAAGGCATAGATTACACTACAGATACAATGCAAATACAGATAAATATACTATAGAAATGGCTGAAGGTGATCTTGGTGGAGTTCGTATCCACCCTGAAAGAAATTATTATTATGCTTTAGGGTTAAACAGATTAGCGGACAACCCAGCATTAATTGAAAACCCAGGATATTAATATGAAAAATACCTATATATTTTCTTTAATTTGTAGTTTATTATTCATTTTCACAAATTGTAATGATGATCTAAATATTTCAAGAACAGATAGAGCAAATAGCGCTGGAACTTCAACTCAAGAGCTAATATTAGATAAAAAAGGCATTGGAATGTCTTATAAAGAACTTACCTGGTCAACAAGGATTGGTCGATTAAAACCATTTTGGCATTATTCTTGGAATCGTGATCTTAAAAATAATATTCCTGACAGTGTAGAATATGTTCCAATGTTTTGGGGAGCAAATAGTGTAAATGATAGTGAAATAATTAGAATAAAAGGTTTAATAAATGAAGGAAAAGTAAAACACGTATTAGGGTTTAATGAACCTGATTTGGAAACACAAGCAAATATGAGTGTTGATGAGGCAATAGCTTTATGGCCTAAATTAGAAGAATTAGGAGTTCCTTTAGGTAGTCCTGTTCCTGCAGAGACTCAAGGAGTTTGGCTTGAAGAATTTATGCAAAAAGCTGGTGAAAATAGTCTTAGAGTTGATTTTATTGCTCTTCATATATATCAAAGTAATAACCCTCAGTTATTTTTAGATATAGTTGATAGGATTTATGAAAAATATGATCTACCTATCTGGATTACAGAAATGTCAGTAGTTGACAATCAAGCAGAAACTGTTGAAGAAAATAGATACACTTCATCACAAATTTTAGCTACTATGAGAAAACTTTTACCTGAATTATATAACAGAAAGTATGTTGAACGCTTTGCATGGTTTTCAGCCACAAAAGATTCCCCTAACTACCCTAGACAAGTTGCATCAATTCTTTTTGATGATCAAGATAATCTAACTGAACTTGGTCAATTTTATGCTAATTATAAATCTAACCCCTTGAGTGGTAAGGGTTTAGACAAAGAAGTTGAAGTGGTAGAAGAAGTTGATGGGAACCTGTTACAAAATGGAACTTTTGAAACAGGAAAAATTGATCCGTGGGCAGGATTTAAAAATGCTGTTATCTCCTCTTCAGTTCAAGAACCTAATACAGGAAACTATTTAGCAAGAATAGAACCTCATGATGGTTCTATTTACCAAATAGTTGATGTAGAAGCAGGAAAAACATATACCTACACGTTTTTTCATAGATTTAAAAGTATCCCTCCCAATACATTTAATGCAGTTATTAGAAATGAAGAGGGAGATGAAAAAAAGTTTTTTACCTACGAAATACCTAAAACAGATATTTGGAAAGAAAATAAGTTAGAGTTTACCGTTCCAGATGGAGTAACAAAAGTAAGAATTGTATTTTATAAACCTCAATTAGACCCCCTTTTACCATCATTTTTTTTAGATGACGTTGTGATTTTACTCAAACCTTAAATAATTGTCAAATCTTAATATTAAAAACTTTTAAAATAAAATTTTGGTTTATATATTAGTCGATTATTTTATAATTTATATCGATTCTAAACTAATTATTATGAATACATTTTACTTAAAATACCTATCCACACTATTAATTTTAGCTTTATTTTCTCTATCCTGCAATGATGATGCACTTAAGGATGATGAAGAAAATAGCTTGTTTCTTGAACATGCAGCCTTATTAGAAGGTACATGGAAAGTAAAAGATGCTTCTAGTGTAATAAAAGACGGTAATGCGGTAAATGTTTTTCAAAATATGTCATTTGTAATTGGTAAATACGATATGAATGAAGACAAATGCAGCTATACTACGGACCACCAAGAAAATAAAGGTACAGAAGTATGGCCTAATTCTGGAACTTGGAAATTTAATGGACAAAAAGGCTTTAGAAAAGCAACTGACAAAGACCTTTTATTAAGAAATGATAATGTGAAATTAAGTATTTCTGTTTCTGCAAATGAACTTGTAGTTAATTTTTCTATAGCTGGTGGCTTTAAAAAAGGGAATTGGACATTCTATTTTGTCAAACAATAAACTATTTAAAATATTAAAACATTAAATTAAATTAACATTATTATGAAAAAATTATACTTTATTATATTCTTAACAATCTCTTCTTTTCTTTCTTACGGACAGAAATACTTTGTTGGTGGTCATGGAAATAACGAATGGTCTAATGCTTCGAACTGGAGCAATGGGAAACCAAATGCTTTAAATGCTGTGGTTGTTATAAAAGCCGCAACAGTAGTTGTTGATCAAAATGTTACTATAGGTTGGCTTAAAAAAGCTAAAATTAATGGAACAAAATATAATACTGTTATAACTACTTCAAATAATTCTACATTAACCCTTAGTGGTAAAGGAACTGGAGGTAATACTATTTCTATTGTAAATCTTGAAGTAGGAAAAGATTTAAAATTGGATTTGCCTGTTAAAATATTAAAAGAAGGAAATCAAGAATATGAAGATATTAAAGTGAATGAGCCAGGTTCTGCATCTATAACATTTGGCTCAAATTCAACTCTTACTTTAGAGAATCATATAAGAATAATTGCATCTCTTGGAACTAGAAGAGTACATTTTAATGGTACATTATTAGGTGCTAAGTCAATAAAATTCGGAAGTGCTGGAACTAATGTTAATACTAGAAATACAATTCAATTTGGATCAGGGTTTAACGCTGCTAATTGGACAGGAAATATAGTATTTAGTCAAAATTATTGTCAAGTGAATTCCTTCGTTGCAAATTCAAATACTCTCCTACCTCAAAACTCCAAAATTGAAACATTAGATAATGTAACTGGTTCCTTGCTGAAATTAGAGGGATCAAATGCTTACATTTATGGGATTCTTAAATCAGCTGGCGGAAATAATGGAGGCCCATTAAATGTTACTATAAATGCCAATCAATCTTATATGGGAATTTTAAATGTTGGAGCTCAAAATATAAATGTTAATATAGCTAATGGTGTCACTCGAGTTTGGTTTGCAGATCATTCTGGAGTAGCAAACTGGGGAATTGGTAAGCTAAATATTCAATCTGGTTTTGCTGCTAACGAAATAAAATTTGGTAGTAATGCCTCTGGACTTTCTGCAGCAAATCTTGCAAAAGTAGCTGTTCATGTAGCAGGAGCAATATCTTTAGATGCTTCAGGCTATCTAAAGGTAGCAGGCTCAAGTGAATTTACAAATGCAGGAGGAAATAATCTTTGGTCTAATGCAGCAAACTGGAGCGATGGGGTTCCTACTTCAACTGTTGCTGCAACAATTAAGGCTACATCTGTAATTTTAGATGTAAATGCAGAAGTTAAACAATTAAAATTAGCAAATAATATAGGTGATGCTACAATTTCAAATCCAGCTAATAATAATTCTACACTTACAATTAACGGTACTGGGGTAACACAGCCAATCCAAAACAACTCAGGAAATGATGATCTTGACTTTAATGTAAAAGTGATTTTACCTTCTAACGATGCGGAAAGTTACTCAAATACTGTCGCCGGTGCTGCTAAAACTGCTAGTATGACTTTTAGTAAAGAGTTAGCATTAACAGGAAGTGGTGTTACAAAATTTGTAGCTCAAGATAATAAAAGTGTTCATTTAAACGGTATTTTAAGTGGCAGTGGGCCGCTACATTTTGCAGGTATTTCAAAAGTAAATTTTGGAAGTGAATTTAATGCCAGCAATTATACAGGCGATATCACACTAATTGGAAATAATAGTACTGTAATTTCAAATACTAAAGATAACAACACATTCCTTCCTGCTGGCAGATTATTACAAACAGAAGCTGGCGCAGGTAAAGGTGATGGACATACAATTACTGTTAATGGAGCAAATACATTAAAAGGAAATATAAAAACTACCGCTGGAGATGTAAGCTTAAATATAAATAAAAGTCAATCTAGTGTTGGAACAATGACTATAGGAGATGGTGATTTAAATCTTACTATAAACGCCAATGCAACCGAAGTTAACTTTGCTGACCATGCTAATGTGAATTGGGGAGCTGGAAAACTTGTGGTATCAGGTTTTGTAGATAATGTAATGAAATTTGGAACCAATGCTCAAGGGCTTACTGCGGCACAACTAGCCAAAATAGATGTTGGAGGTAGAAATCCAGAAATTGCAGCTAATGGAAAGCTTACTATTCCAGTGGCTACAGCAAATCTTACTGTAAACACTACAGATATAAAAGAATCAGGTGCAACATCTGCTACTGTTACAGTCACATTAAGCAAGGCTTTAGCTACTAATGAAACGGTAACATTAGCTGCTACCGGTACTGCTACAGGAAGTGGAACAGATTATACATTAAGTACTACATCTATAGCTATAGCTGCTGGTCAAACAACAGGAACAGCTACAGTGACTGCAGTTGACGATGTTATTGATGATAATAATGAAACTGTAATCATTGATATTGCCAGTGTTTCAGCAAATGTGGTTGAAAATGGAACGCAACAGGTAACTATAACAATTGAAGATAATGATATAGGTGCTTCTGATTTTGATAATGGAGGTGCAAATAACAGAGCTGGAAGTGGTAATAATTTATGGTCCAATGCTGCAAACTGGAGTAATGGCAAGCCTAATATAACTACTGCAAAAGTTACTCTAAAAGCATCACCAATAGTAGATAGTGATGTTGAAGTGGCACAAATTAAAGTTGCTACTACAGCTGGTGACTTAACGGTAAGTTCTGCTAACAACTCAACGCTTACCTTAAATGGAACTGGTGTTACTCAACCTGTCCAACACAATGCTGCTGGAAAGGATTTGAAATTTAAAGCGTTAAAAGTAGTGATTTCTTCTAGTGACGAGGAAATTGTTAAAGCGACAGGCATTGGTTTATCTACTATAACATTTGATACTGATTCTGAGCTAACGCTTAGCGCACAAACAGAGTTTGTTGCAGAAGGAAATAGAGAAATTCGTATGAATGGGGTTTTAAAAGGTGATAAAGCATTTATTGTAGGAAACGGAACAGATGTGTTCTTTGGAAATGCAGCAAATAATAGCACATTTACTGGTGGATTTAAATATAAAGGTACTAACTCTAAAATTACCTCTAATATTACTCCAAGTGCTAATAACCCAAGTCTATTCCTAAAGGCTGGGGCTTCTGTACAACCTGGAGTAGCAGCAAATGCTAGTTTGATTCTAAACGGAGCAAATACTTATGGTGGTAACATTATGATTCAAAACAATAAAGAATTTGTTGTTAAAGTGAATGCAAATCAAGCTGATGCTGGACTAGTCGATTTAGATTCTGGTAACTTGAAGTTAGTGATGGGTGCAAATGTTACTTCTTTAGCATTTGATAATGCATCTCAAGTATCATGGGGAGCTGGAACCATGCAGATAACAAATTTTGTTGATAAAGTTATAAGCTTTGGAACAGATTCAACAGGTTTAACTGTAGCGCAACTTGCTAAAATAAATATTGGAAATACAGATGCAGTAATTGATACTAATGGAAAGATAGCAGGTAAAGTTACAGCACAATCTACCTTCACTAACGCTGGAGGAGATCATTTATGGTCTAACAAGGCAAACTGGAGCAATGGAATACCAAATACAACTCTTGCTCAAATTGTTTTAACTGACTCTCTAATATTAGATACAAATGCTGAAATTGCACAGTTAAAAGTTTCTGGTGTTAATACACCTAATGTTGTGACTGTCACATCAAATAATAATTCTACATTAACTTTCAATGGAAAATCTGTTGGTGCTATTATACAGAATAACAGAAGTGATTTAGATTTATATTTTGATATTAAAGTTGTCAGTTCACCTGATACGATAAAAAGCATACAAGTTAATGGAGGTGGTACCTCTAGTATAACTTTTGGTCGAACTTCAGATTTAACATTAAATAAAGCTACAAGGTTTTTAGCTCAAGGTGCAAATAGGAATATTAAATTACATGGAATATTAAGAGGTGCAGGTGCATTCCAAGTTGGGGCTATGTCTTCGGCAATATTTGAACCAGCTTCAGACAACGCCAATTTTACTGGTGTATTAGACTTATATGGTCAAGGAGCAACTATAACTGCTAAAACAACAGGTTCAGTAAACAGTCCTAAATCATTTTTGGATGCTGGTAAAAAACTATTGGTAACTGGAATTGCTGCTAGGCTTAATTTAGATGCTGATAACATTTTAAATGGAAACATCGAAAATGGGCCATATGGAGCTCTTAAAGTATTTGTAAATAAAAAACAAGAAACAGTTGGGACTATAAAAGTAGGTCAATCTGATTCTGAAATTGTTTTGGATACCGCACTATACAGTACAACTAATACGATTGTTTCTTTTGCTGATCACTCTAATGTTACATGGGGATTAGGTAAACTTATTGTTAAAGGGTTTAAAGATAAATCGCTTAGATTTGGAACAAACGCTAGTGGTTTGCCACAAAATCTACTTGATAAAGTGTTTGTTGGTGGTGGAAAAGTTGTAATTGACTCTTTAGGTTATCTACATCGAGACCAAGATGGGGATGGTGTAAGAGATACTGAAGATCAATGCCCTAACACCCCTCCTGGTGAACAAGTAGATGCAAACGGACCTAATGCTGGCTGTTCTGATTCTCAAAAGGATAGTGATGGAGATGGAGTATCTGATGACAAGGACAAATGTCCAGGTACACCTGCAGGTGAAATTGTTGACGCAGATGGATGTCCAATTCCACTATTTGTTGAGAAATTAACCTTTGTTGAAAATATATATCCTAACCCTGCTAAGGATCACTTAAAAGTTATCTTAAAAGATAATTCTAAAGTAAAGGATATACATTTTGTAGGTCTTTCAGGTAAGATTTCTAAACCTAGAAACTTTAATCAATATAATAGAACTCTAAACATTAATATATCTAACCTTAATGATGGGATATATTTAATGAATGTAAATACCGAAAAAGGTTCTAATAGAGTTAAAATAGTTATTAAAAAATAGATTAAGGCTTTTAATAAATCTGAATTTTATTGTGATTAAAACAATATGATTCAGATTTATTAAATTAAAGGATATATACTATATTATCTCTTTAAATTCACTCTGTTTAAGTAATGAAAAACTTTCTATTTTTTTTTATATCACTATCCTTTCTATTTAATTCTTGTATCCAAAATAAAACGAATTCACCGAATTTTATTTTAATATTAAGTGATGATCAAGGTTGGTCTGGCACATCTGTTCAAATGTCAAACGATATAAATTCTTCAAAAAGCAATTATTTTGAAACACCCAATTTAAAAAGACTATCATCCAATGGTATGAGATTTTCTAGAGGTTATTCAGCAGCTCCAGTTTGCACTCCATCAAGATATAGCATACAATTTGGAAAGACGCCTGCAAGATTAAATATGATAAGAGTTGGGATGAATACCAGCCATATAGATCATAAAAATCCTAATACAATTCCAAAAATATTAAAAAAAATTAACCCAAAATATGTTACAGCTCACTTTGGGAAATGGCATATTGATGTAGATCCAAATATACTTGGATATGATATTCATGATGGGAAGAATGGAAATAAAGAAGGAAAATTTGTAAATGATAAATCTCAATGGATAAATGAATTTTCCGAAGACCCTAAAAATATTTATAGTTTAAGTAATAAGGCAATAGATTTTATTGAAAAACAGAATAATTCAGGAAACCCATTTTATTTACAAATTTCTCATTATGCTGTTCATACCAATATAGTTTCAAAGGAAGAAACTTATAATAAGTATCAAAATAAAAAAAAATCATTAGTAACAGATAATCCAGGATTTGCTGCCATGAATGAAAATTTAGATGAAGGTGTAGGAATGATTTTAGATAAATTGCAAGATCTAAATCTACTAGAAAATACGTACATTATATATACATCTGACAATGGATCAGTCCCCACAATACCAGCAAGAAGGTTTTATAAGAATAGTATTAATTATCCATTAAGTAGAGGCAAATGGGATGCTATGGAAGGAGGAATTCGTGTTCCTTTTATTGTATCAGGTCCTGGAATTGAAGCTTTAGAAAGTAAGGTTCCTGTAATAGGATATGACTTATTACCAACTATTATTGATTTGGCTGATCCAAAATTTATTCCATCAGAAAATATCGATGGAGGAAGTTTTAAGAATATATTATTTTCAAAGGGAAATGGAGTGGTAAATAGAAATTATAATGGCCTTATCTTTCATGTACCATATGAAAATAAAATTGCTTTAAATAGGGCTCATTCCTCAATAATTCAAAATAATTTTAAATTAATCAAATACAGAGATAATAATGAAATAAACCTATTTGATTTAGATTTAGATGTATCTGAAGAAATTGACATTTCTAATTTAAAACCTGAAATTAGTAGTTCACTTGAAATATTACTTGATAATTATTTAAAAGAAGTAAAATCTATAAAATGGAAAGAAGGTTTAAACTGGAAGAACGTAGATATTAATGAAATCAATTCATTTTATTGAAAAAAATTTAAATAGAGAGTTTTTTAGTAGTGAGTTTCTAAATAATGTTTCTCTTTAAGTTTACCGATTAAATCTTTTGGAACCTTTGTCCATTCTGTATTTTTATCTAGATAATGTCTTGTAGGTTTTATTAAAGGTGTCTTTCCATCTGAAACAAAATCATTTTGAGAAATCATCCATTTTCTTAATTGATTACTTAGTTTATTTTTTATAGAATTTAGATTTTCATTTTTAGCAAGATTACTTTTTTCATATGGATCATTTTTTAAATCATACAACTCTTCATATGGAACATTTGGATTTGATCTTGCTCCAAGTTCAATAAATTTATTTATGATTTTGTCTTTAGTAAAATTATTTTTATATACTTCAAATGAATTAAAATTTAATATGTATTTATACCTATTACTTCTAATTGACCGTGAAGGAAAAATTTTAGCATCTCTTATATTTTGTCTAGTAGCAATACCATAAATGTATTCATTTATCTCAATATTATTTTTGTTAAAAACATCTAAAAAACTATTTCCATCAAGGTTTTTTGGTATTTCTATTCCAGCTATGTCTAAAATTGTAGGCATTACATCTACAAATGACAACAAAGCATCAGACTTAGTATTGGGCTTTATTTTTTTAGGCCACCTAATAACAAATGGAGTCTTTAGTCCTTTTTCATATACACCCCATTTACCTGATATTCCATGGTCAGATGCATAGATAAAAATTGTATTATCATCATTAACTGAATCTACTGCATTTAAAATTTCGGATAATTGATTATTATCAATTTCAATATTTGAATAATAACCAGATTTAAAATCTGGTATAGAATTTTCATATGGTAATTTTAAAATATCCTTTTCTTGATATTTTTCATTAACGTAAGGAGCATGAGGAAAAGTAGATGCAATAAATATACAATATGGGTTTTCTGCATTTAATATAAAATCCTTGATTTTATTTATTTGAAAATATCTTTTATTTTTTAAAGGAAAGTAATGTGTCCAATCAAATATAGAATCAGGTTTTACATGACTTTTTCCAGCTAAATACACATCATATCCACCTTCTTTTAAATATTTTGTTATACTTGATATATTTGGTTTTACTGGAATATGATTTGCATAGCATCCATTTTTTATTGGATACATTCCAGTGAAAAGTTGTGATCTACTTGGCGAACATATAGCTTGAGATGTATAAAAATTATTAAAAACCATCCCCTCCTCTGCTAATCTACTAACAGCACTTGTTGGCACTAAATTATTACCATAAATTCTATAATCTAATTGATCTTGATCATCAGAAAGATAAAAAATAAAATTTGGACGTTCATTTTTTTTTTTAGTTGAAATACAAGCTGTATTATTTAAATAAACTAAGCTAATAAGAAATATTATAAATATTTGATTTCTAATTACCATCGTATAAGAAAGATAAAATTTTATCAATAACTAAATTTATAAATAAATCAATCTGAAATTTTCCAAAAAGCTATTCCTCCAGCTTGTTTTCCAACTTTTACAGAAGTAACCAGATTAAATTTCTCTAAACTAATTACATCAACTACACCAGGCTCTCCTCCTACTCCTTCCAGTGATATAAATGCAAATTTATTATCAGGGGAAATTGCTATTCCATGGGAAACTGTAGTTGTATTTTTAATAACTTTTAATAATTTTTTATTACCTAAATTCCAAATTGCAGTACTTCCCTCTCCTTTTAAAGTCGCAATCAAATATTTACCATTTGGGGAAATTTCAACATTATATGGTCCTTTACCTGTTTTAAACCTATCTGACACAACCCATTCCTTTAGATCAACCTCAATAATCTCATCAGAACC
>CACOMW010000005.1 GCA_902628365.1 uncultured Marinoscillum sp.
TATAAATTTTTATTAAGTCTTTCTTAGAAACATTTAATTTTTCACCTTCAATTAAATATTCCTCAAAAGAAGTATCGTATAGTTTAATATTTTTTGTATCACATTTTTTATTTACATTGAAATATTTCTTGCATAGAAGGTCAACTGCTCTTTCTGACATTTTTCTATATCCAGTTAACTTACCTCCGGCAATAGTTATTAAACCATTTTTTGAAATAAAAATTTCATCTTTTCTAGATATTTCTGTTACATGTTTATTTTTTTCTTTAATTAAGGGTCTGATTCCTGCCCAGCTTGATAAAACATCATTTTCATTAATTTTTACAATAAAAGATTTATTTACTGAATCAATTAAATACTTTACTTCTTTCTTCAAAACCCTCAAATTATCCTTTTTTCTATCAAAAACAGTATCAGTAGTCCCTATATAAATTATCTTATTACGTGGAATTGCAAATATCATCCTGTCATCAATAGCATCAAAATATATAGATTGTTTTAATGGAAATTTTTCACTTGGAATAACAATATGAATACCTTTTGATAAAATTAATTTCTTCGTGTTTTCATTTAAAACTTCATCCGTCCATGATCCTGAAGCATTTATAATACTTTTTGAAGTAATATTAATTTTTTTATTAGATAATACATCTCTGCAGGTTGCTCCTGCTATTTTTTCATTTTTAAATAAAAATTTTTCAAATTTTATATAATTAATGGGTAAAGCTCCATATTTATATGATTTCTTTAAAATATCAATAGTAAGTCTACTATCGTCAGTTCTATATTCGGAATATAATGCTCCGCCAATTACATTTTCTGTTCTTAATAAAGGTTCATACTTTAAAGTATTTGTTTTTGAAAACATTTTTTTTTTATCAGAGTTATCAACTTTTGCTAGGTAATCATATACTTGAAGAGCAAAAAAAGTAGAAAATTTACCTAATTTGCCTCCTTTAGTTATTGGAAGTAGCATTTTTTCAGATTTTACTATATGAGGAGCCAAATTATACAGTATAGCTCTTTCTGTTCCTGTTTCTCTTATAAGAGAGAATTTAAATTGTTCAAGATACCTCAAACCACCATGGATTAATTTAGTTGATTTACTACTAGTACCAGAAGCAAAATCAGACATCTCAACTAAACACACTTTAAAACCTCTTGATACTGCATCCAAGCATATACCAGCACCTGTTATACCTCCTCCAATTACTATAACATCAAAAGTGGTAGAGGAAATCTCCTTGATTAATTCTTTTCTATTATTTGATGAAAATAAGTTTAATTTTCTAGCCAATTTAAAGTTCTTTTAACTGCTTTCTCCCATCCTTTATATAATATTTTTCTTTTAATAGAATCTATCTTTGAATTAAATTTTTTATCTATTTTTTGATTTGATACTATTTTATCTTTATCCCATAAAGATGAGGAAATTCCAGCTAAATAGCCAGCACCCATTGCTGTTGATTCAATAATTTTAGGTCTTAATACTTCAGAATTAATAAGATTTGATTGAAATTGCATCAAATAATTATTCTTGCAAGCACCACCATCTACTTTCAAAGATTTTAGTTTTAAATTTGAATCTCTTTCCATTACATCTATAATATCTTTAGTTTGATAAGCTAAAGATTCTAAAGTAGCTTTAATAATATGTTTTCTTCCTGTATCCCTTGATAAACCAAAAATTGCTCCTCTCGAATACATATCCCAATAAGGAGCACCAAGTCCAGCAAATGCTGGTACAACATAAACATTCTCAAGCTCATCTATTGAATTGGAAATTCTCTCCGTCTCAGAAGCATTTTTTATAATTTTTAATGAGTCTCTAAGCCATTGAATGGCAGCTCCTGCTATAAATACACTTCCTTCTAAAGCATAATTTACTGAATTAGAAGTAGAGCATGCTATTGTTGTTAATAAACCATTGCTTGATAGGTTCATATTTTTTCCAGTATTCATTAGTAAAAAACAACCTGTTCCATAAGTATTTTTAACCATTCCATTATCAAAACAAGCTTGGCCAAACAAAGCAGCTTGCTGATCACCAGCAACACCTCTTATTGGTATTTTGAATCCTTTATATTCAAAAGTTCCAAAATCAGATGAAGAAGGTAATACTTTAGGGAGTATAGATTTTGGTATATCTAAATAATCTAGAATTTTATCATCCCAACTTAGAGTTCTAATATTATAAATCATAGTTCTAGATGCATTTGTAAAATCAGTAACATGAGATTTGAAAGATGTTAAATTATAAATAAGCCAAGAATCAACAGTACCAGCTAGAACTTTTTTTTTTTTTATTTTATTTTTAACATTATCAACGTTATCTATAATCCATTTTATTTTTGTGGCAGAGAAATACGAGTCAACAACTAGACCAGTATTTTCTTTTATATATTTTTCTAAACCTTCTTTTTTTATGTCTTCACATATATTTGACGTACGTTTGTCTTGCCATACTATAGCATTGTATAATGGTTTTCCTGTATCCTTATCCCAAAGAACAATAGTTTCTCTTTGATTTGTAATACCTAAACTAATAATAGAATCAAATGATACATTATTGTTAGCAATTAAATCTTCAAAAACTTTAATTTGAGAACTTAAAATTTCCATTGGATTATGTTCAACCCATCCGGGTTTTGGAAAGATTTGTTTAAATTCCTTTTGTTCGATGCCAACTAACTCTCCTTTTTCATTTATTAGTATTGCTCTTGAGCTTGTTGTACCTTGATCTAACGCTACTATATATTTCATAAGATTTAATTTTATTTCTTCACTATAGATGGATCAATTAAATCTATATTAGATAAAATATAATTTCCAACCATTTCGCCTTGTCTTACTCCATTATAAATTGCAGGCATATAATGGATGCCTCCATAAATTCTGCTAATTGCAGCTTCATCTGATGCTTCTAAAAATGAATTAAACTCTCTAGATGGAAGACCATATTCAATTTCAGATGTATCTAGAAATTTAAAATTTTTTCCTAAGATATTTGTTAAAATCACTGCAGCTGATCTTGATATAACACTATGACCTGATGTGTATTCAGGAAAAGGTGGAGTTTGTAAAAAAGGAATCCAATCTTCATCAATGTATTCATTTATTACCGTTTCAGGTCTTATCAAAATACTTCTCCACTTTTCATCCCAACAAGCAATAAATGAATCAAATAACCCAATTGAAACTTTTGCATAAGTACTAATAGTTTCAATCATATTTAGATTTGCTTTTTGAGTAACTATTGATGTAATTCCAATCCAATGACCTCCGGGTGTTATTTTTTTTGTTGCAAACATAGCATGTCCTTTATGGTGAGAAACATATGGATTACAATCCCAAAAACTTGCAATTTCTTTTTGCTCCTCAGTAAGATTATTGCCTATTTCATATACTTCTATAACCTCCTCATAAAATTTACTATTTTTATTCATATTAAATTCTGTAGGCGGAGATACAACAAATTGATCAGAAGAATCTAAAACAAATGTTCTTATTTTATCCCAGTGAGGTTCTATTCCTTCCATATAATCAGGAGGCGTTGGTTTCCAAGACTCTTTATTCCTCTCTATAGTATATTTTGGATAAGACCTTGTTTGTTTGTAATTATCTTTATTTGCCCAATTGATTATGTGATTGGCAACTAACTCTCCATATTCTAATGATCTATTAAATATATCATTAGGAATTCCTTTGGATTTTATCTCCTGATATAACTTTATTTGAAAATCCTCCATTTGATCCTCAGAAAAAATCAAATCTTTTCCTACTATTAAGAAAGCATGAATACTTGCTAAAGGAAATGAATACTCTAACATCTGATCAGGTTTTGGTACGTCAGCAAGTTCATTTAATTGACCTGCAAAAGATTTATATTCTAAGTGATTATTTATTAATACTTCATATGCAGCAATGGTTGGGTAAGCATAAATTCTAGAAGCTACCGGTGGTGAAAATATATCATAAACAATAATATCAGATAGCTTTTTCATCGCTTGATGAAAAAGAACAGGATTATTATAGTAATCTATATTTTCTCGATACCTTTTATCATTTACTGAACAACTTAAATATGAAAATAAAAAAACTACAATAAAAAAAATGGATCTTATTGTTCTCATAAACTATTCAACTTGTAAAAATTTAACTTTTTATCATTTACAGCTAGGACAAATTTAGTTTTATTTTTATCCAAGTAAAACATTTTTTTTGTTTCTCCGGTTACATTTAAACCACTTTTTTTTTGATTAACATACTCAAATGTCCCATCACCCTTACCTTTAAGGAGAATACCATGATTTGCATCAAAAGAACCGAAGTATGTTGAAACAAAATTTTTATTTCCGAATATCAATAGATCTATGTTATTGTCAGAATTATAATCACAGGTTTCTATAACAGATATTGGAGAAGATTGTGCAATAATTGGTAAAGGTTTGGCATCAAATCCATTTCCATTATTAAGAAAAACAAATGATTGAAATTCATTAGCATACAATAATTTTGAATTTTGCAACTGAGATGTTGAAAAAATATTTTTTATTTCTTGACCGGCAAAATTTTTATAGTATAAAAATTTTCTTTTTAAATAATTTATTTGTTTAGTTATTTCATCTCTTCCTGCCATTGGAAATTCCTTTCCATCTATCGTATAAGTTATTATTTGCTCAAAACTTTCATTATTATCAAAGTCATTAATATACATTTTAACTGGAAAATTTATTGAAGGTTTAAATTTTATATTTAGTCCTATATTACCGGCAATTAAATCCATTAAACCATCATTATTAATATCTGCTGATTTAATTGAAAACCACCATCCTTTTTTATTAATAACATAATTTTTATCATCCTCCATTAAATTGCCTTGGATATTTCTGTAAAATTTTATATCAGACCAATCACCACATACAAAAAGGTCCATCCATCCATCTTTGTCTATATCAACCCAGGTTGCATCAGTAACCATACCCTGATTTTTAAAAGTAATTTTATTATTAATACGAAATTTTCCATTTCCATCATTTTCTAATAAATAGTGTCTTGGAGAAAATCCATATTTACCTGGAATACTTCTGCCACCAACAAACAAATCTAAATCACCATCATTATCAAAGTCAGATGATCTGACAATTGATCCATTTTGATAAATTTCGGGTAGAGATAAGGTATCCAATTCATAAATTCCTTTATCATTTAAAATATATAATCGATCTTTTACACTATTATATCTTAAAGGAAATTCATTTCCTCCACTTACAACATATAAATCTAAATCATTATCATTATCTGCATCAAAAAATAAAGCATCTACATCCTCTGATATAGAATCTTTATAGATTTCATGACCTTTAGCCAAATTAAAATTTCCACTTTTAGATCCCATAAAAATTCTTGATTTATTAAAGGAAGATGATCCTAAAAATAAATCTTGAAAACCATCTAAGTTGATATCAGCAAGCGCAAGAGCCGGTCCTTCATTCGACAGCATGTAAGGCATTAATGGTTCTCTATTAAAATCATTAAAAATATTTTCTTTATGAAAAATTTTTGGATTTATTTTTTCAGAATATTCGTTAAAAATAGGGGTATTAATTTTTTGTTTTCTTTCAACTTCTACCCCAGCATCTTTCTCAAATAATTTCAATTTTCTATTTCCTTTTATAGAATATAATCTTTGAATTTTACCAGAAGACCATTGAACAAGCATTGAATCAATAGTATCATAATTGTTTAAACCAAAAATCAAATCCGATGATGTAGAAGATAAAAAACCTTTATTAGCATAATTTTCTTTATACAAAATATTGTTATCGTGCCAAATAGTTACTTTTGATCCAATACCATCCTTGTTGAACTTCTCGCCAATAAAATCAAGTGCAATAAAATTTCTTTCAGGATAAAATGTATTTGATTGATTTGAATATATTTTTGCTTTTGAATTTATATTATTTAATATCAAGTCTAAATCTCCATCATTATCCAAATCAGAATAAGTTGCACCATTTGAATATCCTAGATAATCTAGCCCCCAATTCTTACTTTCATCAATAAAATTTAAGTCGCTATTATTTCTAAAGATATAATTTGATACTTTTCCATCAGGCATTTGATCAATTAACTCCAAATTTGTCAGTTTACTTTTGTTATCTAAATCCCCACTTATTTGATTATTTGATATAAAATTGATGTAATCCATATCATTAGGACGCTTTAATATCCCGTTAGTAATAAAAATATCATTCAAACCATCTAAATCAAAGTCTTCAATAAGTGTTGACCAGCTCCAATCAGTTGCGTGAATACCTGACAGTTGAGCAATCTCTGCAAAATTATCATTTCCTAAATTCAATTGTAAAGTATTTCGAGTGAACTGTTTATTATACCCAAAATCTAATTTCATCTTATATATCTCATATGAATCTTCGCCTGCTGAACTTTTTAAGACAACTTCATCAGGTGGTAACATATCTAAAACTAAAATATCTGACAAACCATCATTATTTACATCTCCAATGTCATTTCCCATTGAAAATCTTGAAGTATGTCTAATATAATCTTCTAGGCTTTCAGAAAAAGTACCATCACAATTGTTAATGTATAAATAATCATTTTCTCTAAAATCATTAGATATATAAATATCATCACATCCATCCTTGTTTATATCAGAAATAGATACACCAAGTCCATATCCAATATTACTACCCAGTATACCTGAACTCTCAGAAACATCAGTAAAAAAAGATTTACCATCAACAATATCATGTCTGAAAAATTTATCACCAGATTTTAAATCTCTTTCAAATCTATTTTTCGAATTTCCATATGTTAATTCAGAATGAATAGAATGGTTTAATAGGTACATATCTAAATCTCCATCATTGTCATAATCAAAAAAGGCAGAATGAGTAGAAAAACCTTCAAAATCTAAGCCATAATCTTGAGCCACTTCAGTAAAAGTTAGGTTCCTATTATTTATATATAATTGATTTTTACCATTAATACTCTTATACCCGCCTAAACGGTTTTGATAAATATCTAAATATCCATCTCCATTAATATCAATCATAATAATCCCTGTTTTCCAACCGCCTGGTGAAGATAAATTTGCTTTTGCAGTAATATCTTCAAAAATAAAATTTCCTTTATTTAAATATAATTTATTCTCTTCTTGATTAGCAGATAGGTATATGTCATTCAATCCATCATTATTTATATCTCCTACAGCTACTCCGCCACCATTATAAAAATATAAATACTCAATTAGATTAAATTCTTCAGTTTGATTCAGATTATTTTCAAAAATGATATTACTTATTTTAGGACTGATTTCTTTGAAAAGCGTATCTTTTTTAGAACATGATAGTAATGCAAATAATAAAAAAATTGTAAATAAATATTGTTTTTTCACTTATTATTTATTGATTTTTTAACTGATATGTTTGAATTTTTTCATCGTTATTTAATACAAATAAATAATTATCAATACTTAAAAATTCCCTAACCTGTCCAACAAAATTTATTCCAGATTCAATTGAATTCATTTTTTTAAATTTACCGTCTTTATCGCCTAATAAGATTAGCCCATATTGAGCATCATACTTGCCCATCTCAGGCTTAACCCTATATAAATTACCTCCAATTAAAACATCTTTAAAAGAGTCATTATTATAATCATCTATCCTTATTGCATTAGTTGTTGAAAATTGCACATCAACTGGAAGAATAGCCTTCTTAAAATTTAAAGAATCATCACTTATATATATTGATGTTTCAAGATCAAATACCTTATTTATTTTACTATTATTAATTTTTTCTTGATCAAAAATATCGTTTACAGTTTGATTTTTATAATTTTCATATTTTAGATATTTCTTTTTTAAAATAGGCATTTGCATAACTAAGTCATGCCGTAAAGAGAGAGGGTAAGATTCATCTCCATTATATTGGAAAATAACTTGTTCAATATCTCCATTATCATCAAAATCATTTACATACATTAAAAGTGGTTTTTGATCATCTGCAGTAAACCTTGAGTTTAAACCGTGATTTCCAACAACCAAATCAGGTAAAGAATCTCCATTAAAATCATCATATTCAATAACATTCCACCAACCATTAGAGTTTTTTAGAGATGAATTTTCTATCTTAAAATATTTTCCATTTATATTTTCAAAAATACTAATTGGCATCCAATGACCTACTACAACAAGATCTATATCTTCATCATTATCTATATCAAGCCATTTTGCATCAGTAACCATTCCTAAATTATTTAAACTTTCTGCTATTTCATTAGTAACATTAGTAAAATTACCCTTCCCATCATTTTTTAAAATGTAACTACTGGCCGATAATCCATAATTTTGCGGAATTAACCTAATTCCAACAAATAAATCATAATCACCATCATTATCGAAATCTGATACCTCTACTACCGATGAGCTTTCGAACTTATCATTTGGGAAAATTTTATCTGTTTTTGTAAAATCATTATTACCTAAATTAATATATAATCTATCAGCTAAGGCAGTAGAAAATTCTGAAAACTC
The DNA here is from genome assembly GCA_902628365.1 of uncultured Marinoscillum sp. Lineage (GTDB taxonomy): Bacteria > Bacteroidota > Bacteroidia > Cytophagales > MED-G16. The sequence goes on from CACOMW010000005.1 coordinate 8,565, forward strand.
ACTTCCACCACTTGCAACATATAAATCTAGAAAATCATCATCATTAGCATAAAATAATTTGCAATCTACATCTTCTGAATTTTTATCTTTTTGAAAAACATTCAACTCTATTTTTTTAAACTTTCCTTTACTCTGCTGGATAAATAATATACCAGGATAACCATATGCTCCACCTATAAACACATCTACTTTACCATCATTATTTATATCACCTTTACATATGCATGGGCCTTCTGTAGAATTCATATGAAAAAGAAGTCTGTCTTTATCAAAATCCACATAATAATTTTCATTGTGTTTGTAATTAATTGGACCTAAAGAATCAACTTCAAGAAATAAACTATTATTTTTTTCTTTTTTATAAAAATATTTTTCCTCTATATCTGTTTCAGAAAAAACTATAGTTTGATCAACATCTAAATTTTTCGCTATCGTAATTTTATCGGATGGCCAAACGATATGTAATGAGTCTATTTTTTGATTTCTTCCTAGTCCAAATAATAATCTATGATCAACTGTAGACTGAAAACCTCTGATAGGCATTTGTTCTTTATAAAATTTTTCTCCATTAATATAAATGGTTACTTTGGCTCCAATAGCATAAGGATTATCATCTATACCATCAAGGATCAGTCTTAAAAAATGATTATCAGGATACACTTGATTAGTATTATTTTTATATAAAAACAGATCCATATTTACATTATTAACAATTAAATCATAATCACCATCATTATCTAGATCAGCATAAGCTGAACCATTTGAAAAACTTGGTTGATCTAAACCTAATTTTGATGAAAGATTTTCAAATTTTAAATCACCTTTATTAATAAAGCCATAGTTTGAAACTGGCTCAGAAGGAATATAGCTGATGAGCGTTTTATAATCTACCTTATTTGAGGATGTAATTCTTTTTACAACCTCATCTTGGGTGACATATTGTAAAAAATCTTGATTGGTTAAGTCTCTATAAATTCCATTTGCAACAAATATGTCTTTTAAACCATCATTTTGAAAATCAAACATAAGAGCTCCCCAACTCCAATCTGTTGCTTCAACTCCTGCTAGTCTTCCTACCTCACTAAATGACTCACCAAAATTATTAAGTTGAAGTGTATTTCTGGTAAATTGATGCCAATATCCATTATTAAAACCATATTGATATCTATCCCAACTATCAAATGTTGTAACAGTTTTAACCCTATCATCTGGCTCAGGCAACATATCCGTAACAAAAATATCAGAATATGCATCATTATTTATATCTGCTAAATCTGCGCCCATAGATGCAGCACTAACACTTCTGATTTGTTTTTCTAATACTTCATTAAATCCTCCATTCTTATCATTGATATAAAGGTAATCTCTTTCAAAAAAATCATTAGAAACATAAATATCTAACCATCCATCTTTATCTATGTCTCCAACTGTTACACCCAAACCAAAGCCAATAACACTTCCATAAATACCAGCTTCTTCACTTACATCAATAAACTTACCATCAACATTTTTAAAGAGCTTATCTCCTCCTACAAAATCTCTTTTTGGTCTTTCATTTTTTTTTAAATTAAAGCTTCCAATAGCCTGATAAGAATTATTTAAAAGGTACATATCCAGATCACCATCTTTATCATAATCAAAAAAAGCTGCATGTGTTGAAAAACCCATATCGTCTAAACCAAATTCCTTAGCCATTTCAGTAAAGGTTTGATCACCATTATTAATAAACAATTCATTTTGTTTATTATCCCCTTCAATATCACCTGAATTGCATACATATATATCTAAAAAACCATCTGCATTAACATCAGCAATACTTACTCCTGTGCTCCAAGACTTTGTCCCTCCAACACCAGCCTCATCGGTAATATCTTTAAATTTCATATCACCCAAATTAAGATAGAGTTTGTTTGAATTTAAGTTAGAGGTAAGATAAATATCAAGTAAATTATCATTATTGATATCAATTACGCCTACTCCCCCTCCATTAAAGTAATTTCTATAAGTGAAAATATTAAAATCATCATCATAGCTTAAATCATTTGAAAAATAAATTCCTGATTCTCTATTTGATAACTTTGAAAATAACTTGTCTTCTTTTTTATTAATACATGAAATAAAAATTATAAAAAAAGTTAAAACAAGAAAAATATTTTTTTTCATGATCAAATCTTTTGATTAATAAGTTTAGAAACTGATAAATCAGTAAACCTAACTCTAACATCTCTATCATCAATAATAGAAATTGTTATTCTTCTATTTCCTTGTACCATTACATATAATTTTTTATCATTTTCACCTTCAACTGCTAAAAAAGAACCTCCATACCAAGATTCTAAAAGTTGTTTAATATCATCTAATAAAAAATTAGAAAACCTATCTCGATTCCATGGGGCCCAACCCACATAAGAAAAAGTAGTAAGCATCATATAAACTTTATTTTCATGAAATTTAGGATAAAATAACATTTCAGTATCATGCCTAACACCTTCTTTAATCAAATATTTTACAGAAGAATTTGATGGACCCTCTTTTACAACTTCCTGTTTATTCAACTCCCAGCATCTATCGTAAAATTCTTTTGATGTCATACCAAAATGTAAATCAAAAAAAATAGAATCATTTCTTACACCACTATTTAATTCTCTTTTCTCTATATCATAATAAGAATGCTTACATGCATAAAGAGTAAATACAATCAATAATGACAAAAAATAAGAACTAATTTTCATTCATTTAATTTTAAAATTTTTAAAGAATCATTATTTAATGCAAAAATAAAATTTTCTTCTTTTTTTCTTTTTATTTTAATAATATCTCTTAATTGCCCTCTAATAAATATTCCAGATTTCTTATTATCTAAATATTTAAAATTTCCTTTTCCGTCACCCAAATATGTAGATACGTAGCTTGCATCATGGATTCCTATTTCGGGTTTTATTCGATATTGATTTCCACCCATGATTATATCTTTATTTCCGTCTAAATTTATATCATCAGAAATTATTGCATATACCGGAGAAAATTGAGATTGAAAAGGTAAATTGTTTTCAGAAAAATTAATCCCCTTATTATTTATCCATAAAGAAGTATTCAATTTATATGTATATAGCTTAAGGGATGATTTTAATATATCTTCTTCAAATAAATCAAAAAGCTTTTCATTTTTATAATTTTCAAATTTTAAATATTTCTTTTTTAAGCTAGGTATTTGCATCCACAAATCCTTCAATTGAACAATTGGATATAGACTTTCATTTCTATACATTCCTAGTATTTGCTCAATATTTCCATTATTATCAAAATCATTGACTAACATCGTAAGCGGATATTTTTCACTTGCTTTTAGTCTTGAGTTTAAACCATAATTTCCAATTATAATATCATAAAACCCATCATTATTAAAGTCAGAAACTTCAATTACATGATTCCACCCATTGGTTCTATCAAATCCATATTCAATAGATTTATCAACCAAACTATCTCCAACATTTATAAAAACTTTTATTGGCATCCATTCCCCAACAACGATCAAATCATCATCATTATCATTATCCAAATCAACCCACTTTGAATCAGTAACCATTCCTAAAAACTTAAATGAAGGAGCAATAGAATCTGATTTATTTAAAAAAATACCATCTCCATTATTTAAAAATAAAAAACTACTAGATGGTAGTCCATAAACATTAGATTCAAGTCTTCCTCCAACAAATAGATCATAATCTCCGTCATTATCAAAATCAGAATACGAAACAGTAGAAGTGCTTTGAAAAGGCATCTTTAAAGGAAATATCTGTTCTGATTTTATAAATTCACCTTTTCCATCACCAAAATACAATCTATCAAATAAATCAGTAGAAAACTCATTGAATTCATTCCCTCCACTTGTTACATAAATATCATTTATCCCATCATTATTTGCATCAAATATTACACAATCGGTATCCTCGGAGTTTTTATAAGGTTCAAATGGTTTTTCTATTTTATCAAACTTACCGTTAGATTTTTGAATATATATAGCCGATGTATATCCTTTTGAATTGCCTACAAAAAAATCTTCTAAAGAGTCTAAATTAATATATCCTTTACATAAACAAGGTGTTTCATTTGAACTCATTGTAAATAAAAGTCTTTGTCTATCAAAGTCAACAAAATCATTTTCTTTATGAAGAAAGTCAATACCGTGATTATCAGCAAACTCATTAAATAAAACTTTTTTTTCAAAATGACCTTTTTCTTCAATTTTTTTATTTGAATTTATTTGATTTATATGAATACTTTGGTTGGTATTTACATTAGTCAATAAACTTTCATTTTGATTAGGCCATATAATTTTAATGGTATCAATACTAGATAAGGTATCCAAACCAAAAAATAACCTATAGTCTACAGAAGATTGAAATCCTCTCATTGGGTTTAACTCTTGATAATATATTTTGTTGTTATGATATAGTATAACTTTAGATCCAATAGCTTTTGAGTTTTTTCCTTCGCCCTCTAAGGTAAAAGACAAAAAATTATTTTCTGGATTTAATTTTTCAGAAAGATTTTCGTAAACAAAGGAATTCATATTTACATTATTTAAAACTAAATCAAGATCACCATCATTATCCAAGTCACCATACGCTGATCCATTAGAAAAAGTTGGTTCAGAAAAACCGTATGCATTACTTACATCATCAAAGCTAAGACCATCTAAATTTTTAAAAGCAAAATTAGGAATAGGTTCACTTGGAATCATATCGATTAGCTTAGTTATAACATTTTTTTCTGTTTTAACCATATTAGAAATAATAGATGGGTTAGCCATAAAATTCACATAATCCTGATCTAACAAATCTTTATATATTCCATTGGCAACAAAAATATCTTTTAGCCCATCTTTATCCATATCAAATATCAAAGCGCCCCAGCTCCAATCAGTAGCATCAACTCCTGCGATTCTAGAAATATCAGAAAAAGAGCCATTTCCATTATTTAATTGCAATACATTTCTACTGAATTGATGATAATAACCCTGATCAAGTGAAAACTGATATTTATCCCAACTATCATAAACTGTTTTAGACATAATTCTATCATGACGAATAGGAAGCATTTCTGTTACAAATATTTCACTATTTCCATCATTATTAATATCAGACATATCTGCACCCATAGAACCCATAGATAATTCAGTCATATAATCTTCTAAAGACTCCTTAAAGGTTCCATCTTGATTATTTATATATAAATAATCTTTTTCAAAAAAATCATTGGATACATAAATATCAGGCCAATCATCCATATTCACATCTCCAATTGTAACTCCTAAACCAAAACCTATAGCACTAGTAAATATTCCTGATCCCTCGGAAACATCTACAAAAAAATTATTGTCGTTCCTATACAATTTATTACCTCCAGATTTATTTGGAATATTTCTTTGATCTTTTCTCAGATCAAAACCTATACCTACAGAACGAATAGTGTTATTAAGTAAATAACAATCTAAATCACCATCTTGATCATAGTCAAAAAAAGTAGCGTGAGTAGAAAGTCCGTTATTATCTAAACCATATTGCTTTGACATTTCAGTAAATGTTAAATCACCATTATTTATAAATAATTCATTATGTCTATTATTATTTTCAGATGGCGGCCCAGACTTGCACACATAAATATCTAAATAACCATCATGATTAATGTCAACCATACTAACTCCAGTACTCCAAACATTATCACTAGTTATTCCCGCAGATTCAGAAATATCTTGAAATATAAAATTTCCTTTATTTAAATACAGTTTATTTGAAACTAGATTTCCTGTAAAGAAAATATCAGGTAATGAATCATTATTTATATCACCAATTCCCACGCCACCACCATTATAAAAATTTCTATATGTATAAGGATTAAGCTCTTCTGTATATGAAAGATTATTTTTGAAATTTATGCCAGAATGAGAAGATTTAATTTTCTTGAATAAAAAATTATTCTTTTCTTCAGTTATACATGAAGACGTTAAAAATAAAAGAAAAACAATAAAAAACCTCACTTATAAAAATTACTGTAAATATAAAAAAAAAGCAAGCGGTAAAAATACCGCTTGCTTAATATATATAACATAAAGTTTAAAACTTTATACTATTAATTATATCCTGGATTTTGTGTTAACTTGGTGTTAGCATCCATCTGTGACTTAGGAATAGGGAATATATTCTTAGTAGCAGCAGAAGCTTCCTTCTCCCACCATGCATCATTATATTTCCCAAATCTAATTAAGTCTTGTCTTCTAACATTCTCAACATACATCTCTCTACCTCTTTCAGCTAAAAGTTGAGCTTCTGTTAAAGTACCAGCAAATGCAGTTAAATTCCCAGCGCGTGCTCTAATTTGATTCACTAAAGCCAACGCAGTAGCATTATTTCCAAGTCTCATTTCTGCTTCAGCTAATCCAAGCAAAATGTCACCATATCTAAAAACAACCCAGTCGTTACTCATATTTGGAGTACCTCCATTTTCATAAGCATATTTTCCAATTCTTGCACCACACTGGCGACAAGCGTTTGGCCAAATAGAATTTATGTAAGGAGTAAAATTCAATCCTAAACCATCATCATCTCCTTCTTCACCTCCAGCAGGATCTTCTGTACCCTGAGGACCTACAACAAAGTTTGTAAGTCTTCCATCTTGAGTTCCAGTATCAGTACCTTTTCCTTTAAACACAGTTCCCTGTGTACCAGGATTATTTACTGGATCAATATATGAGTTGTAGAACTCTTCTACAGTAGCGTATCCATTCCAAGGTTGAGCTTGTAGTTTATAGGTGTTCTGACTTGCGTAATGCAATGTCATTTGAACCCAATTAAATCCACCTGCAAAAACTTTGTCATAAGGCACAACAAAAATGTTCTCATTAGAACCTGAGTTGTCTATAGCAAAGTTATCTTGGTATTTAGCTTCAAGAGTATAACCAGCAGCACCAATTGCTTCAGCATCTGCTTTTGCTGCAGCCCACTGGGCTGTACCTGTATATACTTCTGCATTAAGATACAATTTGTGTCTTATTGCAAGCGCTGCCCACTTAGTCATTCTACCATAGGTAGATGCGTCTCTAACAGTTGGAAGTACAGGTATCACCTCATCTAATTCTTTTTTAACAAAGTTATAAACTTCTAGTCTAGTAGAATTAGCTAAAGCTTCAGTTACCTCAAAATCAATAGATAATGGCACGTTACCAAACATATCTAAAAGTTGATAATACCAATATGCTCTGATAGCTCTAAGCTCAGCAATATAAGCATCTGAACCAGCTACATCTTTAAATTGATATATCAAACGATTACATGTATTAACACCTGCATATAAAGTATTCCATGCATTTGTTACAAATCCATTATCAGGAGTATAGGTATGTTGATGAACTTGTAAAAGCACACCTCCGTCATACCAGTCACCACCTCTAGTTGGAACAACTAATTCATCCGAAGATAACTCATTTGTTGACCAAACATTAGAGTGACTACCCATAGCAGTGAAATTAGCGTAAGCAGCCCCAAGAGCAGAGATGTATTCATCTTCTGACTTGAAGAAGCTTGCAGCATCTAAATCACTATACAATTCTTCATCTAAGTTAGTACAAGCTGGAACTATTAAAACCAAACCTGCAATAACCAAGATCAGTTCTTTAACTTTTTTCATTAAGTTTTTCATGTTCATTAATGTTTAAAATTTAAAAAGCTAAGTTTACACCAAATGTAAATGTTCTAGCTCTATAGTACGTGTTACGTCTTTCAATTCCAATTGCTAATGGATCAACACTTCCCATTCCACCTCCTTGAGATCCATCAAACTGGTCTTGATATCTAGCTACAGGATCAACGCCTTCATAGCCAGTAATAACTATTGGTCTTTGAGCAGAAAAATACAATCTGAAATTACTTATAGCACCATCAGTAGGAATAGAATACCCTAATGTAATGTTATTTAATTCAAAATATGTACCTTTCTCAACGTGAGTATTATCAACAGCAGCTTTAGCTACTTTTGCATCATAATATGAAGTTTTTACTACATTCCAGTTTCCTACAGTTGTAGGCTCTGTATTTTCATAAAAACCTCTATATGTACTCAAAAGGTCATGACCAAATTCTCCATTCCAAAACATTGAAATGTCTAAATTTCCAATATTCATAGTGTTAGTCCAACCTAAACTAAAGTCAGGAAGACCATTACCAATAACTTGTCTATCATCATCACAATCACAGAAAGTTCCATCAGGACCAGATCCATCAGGACCACCAAGATCTTTAAACTTAACAGATCCGTCAGCGTTAATACTTTCTCTAACAACTCCCCATAGTTGACCAAGCGACTCACCTTCTTTCACTCTTACAAGTGTTACAGCACTTTGTCCTGGAGATCCCATCGAAGCTCTGTATAAAAGATCAGTACCTAACTTGTCGTCTCCTGTACCTAATGTTAATTTATTTAGCTTACTTGAAGCTGTTCCAAAGTTAACACCTGTAGTCCAAGAGAATGAGCTGTTATCAACCAATTGGTAATTAGCAGTTACTTCAACTCCTGAGTTTGTTAACTCTCCTATATTCAATAGTGTTGTTGATACTAGATTTGGTGGAACCGGAACAGTTACATTCAATAACTGGTCTTTAGTAGTTCTAGTAAACCATTCAATTGCACCAAATAGTTTTGAATTTGCAGTAGCAAAATCAAGACCAATATTAGTGTGAGTTGTTTTTTCCCAAGCTAAATCAGCATTAGCATTACTCGTTGGTCCATAACTTGAAACATATGCTCCATTATAGTAAAAGCTACCAGCAGGTGCAAATCTTTGCAAAGAAAGATAAGAACCTAATGGCTCATTTCCTGTTTGACCAAGACTAACTCTTAGTTTAAGGTTATCAAAACCTTCCATGTCAAATAAATCATCTAAACTAGCTCCAGCTCCAACTCCATAAAAGAACCCCCATTTGTTGTTGGCTCCAAATTTTGAAGAACCTTCATAATTTAAATCAGCATTTATAAAAATATTATCGTCAAAGTTTAAATTAACTCTTCCAAAAAATGCTATAAGTTTATTTGAATTCGCAAAACTATAAACATTACCTAGTCCGTTTGCAAAGTCTTGTGCTGCGGCTAAATTGTAATATGAAAATACGTCTGTTAAGAAGTTTCCACCTTCAGCATGGTATCCTTCATTGAACCACTCCTGATGACGATAACCACCTAGTATACCAAGATTGGTAGTACCAAAGTTAGTTGCGTAATCAAGTGTTCCCTCAAAGATATCCATTGTGTATTGTTGGTTGTCAGTTACAGCAAGACCATTTCTATCAGAACCTCTGAATCTAGCAGTCTTTTTGTAATAAGCACCTCTTTCAACATCCGTGACTTGTTTTGTATAAGTCAAATATCCTTTTAATCCAGTAACTATACCTCCAAGGTCAAAATCACCTTTGATAGTTCCTGTAAATATATTATCATCACCTTCGTTAACAGTTTGTTCTGCTATTGACAAAGGATTAAAAAAGTCAAAAATAGTTCTTTCAAAGTATCCACCGTAAGGCTCACCAGCTGCCGTAGCATCGTATACAGGCATAGTTGGATTTGCAGTAGTTGCATATCTAAATACTTGTTTGAAACCAAAGTTTCTATGCATATTAGTATTTGCAACATTTACGCTGAATTCAGCTTTATCATTCAATGCTTTTTGAGTTAGACTCAAATTAGCATTAATTCTATCTTGACCAGTTTTGATTCCAATACCATCTTGATTTCTATAGTTTAAAGAAACTCTATACGATGTACTTTGGTTTCCTCCAGAGATTGCTAAGTTGTGTACATGTGTATATCCCGCGTCAGTAACTAGATCCATCCAATCAGTTGTTGCACCTAAATTAACTGCTCCAGGAACCTTTAGGTATTCAGCAGCTGTCATCACAGGGATTTTTTTAGCTATCTGATCTACCGATCCGGAAACATTATATTCAACTTTAGTAACTCCTCTACTACCTGTTTTTGTAGTAATTAGAATCACACCACTAGAACCACGTGTACCATAAATTGCAGCAGCAGCACCATCTTTTATTACATCGATTGATGCAATATCATTTGGATCTACTGAGTCCATTGATCCACCAGCTACTCCATCAATAACAATTAGTGGAGAAGCATTAGCTCCAACAGTAGATATTCCTCTTAATCTAAGGACATATCCATCATTAGGGTCACCACCCGGCTTTGAAACTGTAAGCCCAGCAACTTTACCCTGAAGCAGACCCATAGGATTGTTGTTTAATCCTTTGTTAAAGTCTGATTCTTTTACAGTTGTAACGGCACTTGTTACTTCCTTTCTTCTTTGGTTACCATAACCGGTAACAACAATCTCATCAAGAGAAGCTACATCTAACTGAAGTTGTATACTTATATTAGATTGCGAGCCAACTGTAATTTCCTGTGAAGAGTACCCAACATATGAAACAACTAACACGTCACCTTGAGCAGCATTAACGGAATAATTTCCATCAAAATCTGTTATGGTACCGGTAGTGCTTCCTTTAACAACAATGTTAACACCAGGTATTCCTTCACCATTTTCATCTGTTACTGTACCAGAAACAGATTGAGCTAAAAGTACGCTCATTCCTGACATATATACCAGGAAAAATAGTAAAAGCTTTTTCATAGTTTGCTTTAATTTGTTATACATATATTTATTAACAACTAATTATAATACTGAAAGGGATACAAAAAACCCAAATGCGCATAATATTAAGTTGTCGACAATTTTAATTAAGTTAACTGGTGCAAAAATGCCACATTTTTATATAAAACAAAATTATATACAGGAAAATTTTAACAATAATTTAACATAAAAAAAAAGGGATAGACTTTCTATCCCTTTTTAAATTTAATTTTAAAATTATTATTCTTCAAGCTGAGCAAATATCCCGCCTAAATCAAACCATTCTAAATCATAAGCAATCTTGCCTTCTTCATTAAATTGAAAAACACCATAGTATTTTGTCTCGAGAACTTTTCCAGTTGCTTTATGATTATAATGCCAAGTTCCATATACTCTAACTCCTCCATCTGGAATATAATCCCCATCGCTTACACCGGGATAATATTGTCTGTCTTTAAATTTGAAATTTTCAAAATCAGCATGCCAACCTTTCATCCCTTCTGCAAATGCTTCCATCGATAGCGAATCATTAGTATTTGGAGGTGACCATACAAGATCATCTGCATAATTATTCATAAATGTTTCAAGATCTCCATTTTCAAAGAGATTAAAAGTCGCATCAGCAATTGCTTTGTTTTTTTCAAACTTAGCAACTCCTTCATCAAAAGCGCTTGTATCCGGCGCCGGTTGTGAACAACTTACTACCGTAAACCATACACTTAAGATTATTATTAAATTTTTCATGTCTATAAACTTTACTTTTAATTTTAAAAATTATTCAGCATTAATCTGAACTTGCATTCCGTTTACATCAAACCAATCTGTGAACCTCACAACTTTTCCTGCCTCATTAAAAAACATCAGACCAAACCATTTATTATAAACTACTTTTCCAGATTCTGCATGAACCGCTCTCCATGTTCCATAAATTCTAATGTTGTTTGGAGCAGAAGTAGCATTTTCAGTTGGCCATACAGAACCACTCCAAAAAGCAGGTTGAGGGTCTCCTCCCATTCCTAGATCAATACCTTCTTCAAAAGTGATATTATCAAAATTTTGATGATACCCTAAAATAGCTTCTTTAAAAGCTGCCATGTCCACCCATTCATTTCCATTGTACTGTGGTGGACTCCACATAGCAGAGTCAGCAAATAATACCATCTGCGCATCTATATCTTCATCTGTAAAGCCCTTCACAAATGATCTAAATGAAGCAACATTTCTATCAAATATTGCTTGATTTTCTTCAGATGTTGTATTCATTTCAGAATTATTTGAATCTTGACAGCTTACAAATAAGAATGAAACAAAAAACATCAAAAATATTTTCTTCATAATTATAATTTTTTAGTTAACAATTAAATGTAAGTTAAAAAATATATAAGAAATACATTCTTTTAATTAGATTATAATATTTGTATTTATTGAAAATATTAGAATTTATGGCTTTAAAGATTTATTTTTGACGCTCTAAATACTTATATCAAGATGAGATTCAATTTTTTAATATTTTCAATTTTATTTTTTTCTATATTTAAATCAAATGCTCAAAAAAATTATATAATTCCTGAGCCAAAAAAAATTGAATTTATAGAAAACAATAAAGTTGGGTTTAGATTGTTTAAAAAATCCTCATTAGAGTTAATTGGTATTTCTAAAGATGATCAAGCGGTCAAAGATCTTACAAGTTTTATCAGTAAATTAACTGGATTTTCATTATCTGAAAAAGTAAATAAAAAATCAAATATTTTATTAAAGGTTTCTTCGGGTATAGAAAATATTGGAGAAGAAGGCTATTTAATCTCTATTTTACCAAAACAGTATTTAACCATTGAAGCAAATAGCAAAAAAGGTGTGTATTATGGTGTTCAAACACTTAAACAAATTTTATTATATACAAAGGAAAAAAGAGACAATCCTAATTTTGTATCTTTTGAAAAAAACGAGAAAATAGTAGAAGAAAATTATGACAATGTTGAGGGCAATTTCAATGCTGCTAATTTAACAACTAAAGGATATAAGTCCATACAAGATCCAGGCGATTTCGTTCGAAATAATAAAAGCGATAACGCGAGAGGAGATTTTACTGATCTTCCAAGCGCCGAAAGACTTACAATAGACGCATACGAAATACCTTCAATAGTAATTGAAGATTCACCAAGATTTCAATACAGAGGAATGATGCTAGATGTATCAAGACATTTTATGCCTGTTTCTTTTATAAAAAAGTTTATAGACATAATTGCAATGCATAAGATGAATACCTTTCATTGGCATCTGACTGATGATCAGGGCTGGAGAATTGAAATTAAAAGATATCCTAAACTAACTGAAGTCGGATCAAAAAGGAAAGAAACATTAGTTGGACACTCATATGAAACACCAATTTCACTTGGAATTATGAAAAAAAATCCAAAATTTGATGGAATTCCTCATGAAGGATATTATACACAAGAAGAAATTAAAGGAATAATTAATTATGCTAGCGAAAGATATGTTACCATCATTCCTGAAATCGATATACCTGGTCATACTTCATCCATGATTGCTGCCTACCCCGAGCTTGGGAGTTCAAAAGAAAATATAGGGGTAAAAACTTTGTGGGGAGTTCAAAATGACATCTTAAATATAAATGAAAATACTTTTAAATTTCTTGAAAATATGTTTAGTGAAGTCATAGACTTATTTCCTTCAAAATACATACACATAGGAGGTGACGAGGCAAGAAAAGATCAATGGAAAAACTCTAATACAATTCAAAATCAAATGAAAGAGTTAGGCCTTAAAGATGAAAATGAATTACAAAGTTATTTTATAAAAAGAGTAGAAAAATTTATTAATTCAAAAGGTAAAAAAATTATTGGTTGGGATGAAATAATTGATGGCGGACTAGCCCCTAATGCAACTGTTATGTCATGGAGAGGAGAAGAAGGCGCGATCCATGCTGCTAAATCTGGGCATGAGGCAATAATGTCTCCAACTTCCCACTGCTATTTTGATTATTATCAAGACAAACCAATCAACGAACCTCTTGCAATTGGAGGATTGATCCCACTAAAAAAAGTATATCTATATGAACCCATACCTCAAGGTTTATCCAATGAAGAAAGTAAAAAAATATTAGGGGCTCAAGGAAATCTATGGACTGAATACATAAAAGAACCAAAAGATGTTGAATATATGATCATTCCTAGAATGACTGCATTATCAGAGGTTGTATGGTCACCAAGGAAGTTAAGAAATCTAGATGAGTTCAAAAAAAGATTAAAATCCTTTAAATTTTTCTTTGATAATCTAAATATTAATTACAGAAAAAATGATTTTCAATAAATAATAATTTTTCTTTATATTTGCGCCACATCAAGAATACTTAAGTGTATACCAACCGGACGATAACGGTGGTTTAGCGATGTGGGCATCACAGTCAAAATCGATTCTCATAATCTAATCTTGATAAAAAATTAAATTTTAAACTATGAGACATCTTTTTACATCAGAATCAGTTAGTGAGGGTCATCCCGATAAAATGGCTGATCAAATTAGCGATGCTTTACTAGATAATTATTTAGCATTTGACAAAAATTCTAAAGTTGCTTGTGAAACCCTTGTAACAACTGGACAGGTAGTAGTAGCAGGAGAAATTAAGACAAATTCCATTATAGATCATGATAAAATTATTAGATATGTTATTAATGATATTGGATATAATAAAAGTCAATACCAATTTGACGCACAATCTTGTGGGATTTTTTCAGCTTTACACTCTCAATCATCAGATATAAATCAAGGTGTTGACAGGGAAGATGAAAAAATGCAAGGGGCGGGAGATCAGGGTATGATGTTTGGGTATGCTTCCAATGAAACTAAAGATTTTATGCCTATATCTATTGATTTATCTCATAAGTTATTAATCGAACTTGCAGATGTAAGAAGAGAAAATGATGAAATTAAATATTTAAGACCCGATTCTAAATCTCAAGTTACAATAGAATATAAAGATGGAAAACCCTGTAGAATCGATAGTATTGTAATTTCTACTCAGCATGATGAGTTTGATAATGATAATGAAATGCTTAAAAAAATTAAATCAGATATGATTGATTTTTTTATTCCTAGATTTTTAAATAACAATCCACAATACAAAAATTTATTTAATGATAAAATAAATTACCATATTAATCCTACAGGGAAATTTGTAATTGGAGGTCCACATGGAGATACTGGATTAACTGGTAGAAAAATAATTGTTGATACGTATGGAGGCAAAGGAGCTCACGGAGGTGGAGCTTTTTCAGGCAAGGATCCAAGTAAAGTTGATAGAAGCGCAGCTTATGCAACAAGACATATTGCTAAAAATATTTGTGCAGCTGGTATTTGTGATGAAATATTAGTTCAAGTAAGTTATGCTATTGGAGTAGCTAAACCAATGGGAATTTATGTCAATACTTTTGGAACTTCAAAATGCAAAATGAATGATGTTGAAATTTCTAATGTTATTACTGAAAATATAGGAATGACCCCATACGACATTGAAAATAGATTAAAATTAAGAAACCCTATATACTTAGATACTGCATCTTATGGACACATGGGTAGAAAACCTGAAAAGGTAAAAAAAGAATTTGTCTCTTTAGATGGAAAGAAAAAATCTTTCGATCTAGAAACTTTTACTTGGGAAAAGTTAGACATGGTCGACAGAGTCAAAGAAATAATTAAATAAAAAAATATGAAAAAAACATATAAAGATGTAGATAAAAAGCTTTTAAAAGCTATTCCAAATCCAGATAAAAAAACATATGAAATAAAAATAAAACAACCTGAGTTAACTTTTTTAGGTGTTTACGAACAACCTGATTTTGCTTCGTTATATGTTTTATTTTATCCAGACAAAACTATAATTGAACTAAAATCATTAAAAATGTATCTGCAACAGTATAGAGATTTAATAATTTCTTACGAAAGATTAATTAATGTTCTTTATGATGATTTAATAAAAGTTTACAAACCTAAGAGACTAAGAATAGTATTGGATTGTAATCCAAGAGGAGGTATTTCTTCAAGACTTACACAAGATTC
The DNA here is from genome assembly GCA_902628365.1 of uncultured Marinoscillum sp. Taxonomy (GTDB): domain Bacteria; phylum Bacteroidota; class Bacteroidia; order Cytophagales; family MED-G16. The sequence continues at coordinate 24,331 of CACOMW010000005.1, forward strand.
TGACTGGAAGTCTTTAGGTGGTAAAGAGGAATATAAAAATTACAACGAAGACGTTTGGTGAAAAATGATAAATAGTAAAAATAATTTTTATTTTATTTTAGGATTGATTTTGATAGCCGCCTTCTCTAGGCTAGTTCCTCACTATCCTAATTTTACACCTCTATGTTCCATAGCTTTATTTGGTGCAAAATACTTCAATAATAAATATTTAGCATTTTTAGTCCCTATTGCAGCACTATGGTTTAGTGACTTAATTATAAATAATTTTGTTTTAAATGAGTACTTTAATGGATTTACTTTGTTTTATTCTGGATTTTACTGGCAGTACGGTAGTTTTCTTCTAATTAGTTTACTTGGAAGAAAAACACTAAAAAATCTATCTTTGCTTAAACTTATTGGAATTAGCATTTCTTCTTCCTTAGTTTTTTTCATAATATCAAACTTTGGAGTGTGGGTATCTAGTTCATTTTACACTAAAGATATTTTTGGATTAATTGCTTGTTATGTTGCTGCCCTTCCATTCTATTTTGGTACTTTGTCTGGATCTATTTTTTATTCCATATTTTTATTTGGATCATACGAATTACTTTCTAAAAATTTATCAAAGGTTTACTATAAGAAATGAGCTCTATAGTTAATGAATTAAAGTCTAGAATTTTGGTTTTAGATGGCGCAATGGGAACCATTATTCAAACTTATAATCTTAAAGAAGAAGATTTTAGAGGAGAAAAATTTAAAGACCACAATTCACCTCTTAAAGGGAATAATGATCTTCTATCAATTACTCAACCAGAAATTATAAAAGAAATTCACAGAGGCTATCTTAAAGCAGGTGCAGACATAATAGAAACAAATACATTCTCATCAACTTCCATTGCTATGGAAGATTATGGATTACAAGATCATGTATATGATCTAAATTATGAGTCTGCTAAAATCGCCAAAGAAGTAGCTTTGGAATTTAAAAAGAAAAAATATGTTGCTGGATCAATCGGACCTACAAATAAAACTGCTTCTATGTCTCCTGATGTTAATGACCCTGGTTTTAGAGCAATACATTTTGATGAGCTGGTAAAATCATATAAAGAACAGATAAAAGGTCTTCATGAAGGAGGTTCCGACATTCTTTTTATTGAAACTGTATTTGATACTTTAAATGCTAAAGCTGCTTTGATGGCTGTTGATAATTATTTTGAGGAAAATAAAGTTTCAATTCCGGTTATGTTAAGTGGGACAATTACCGATAAAAGTGGAAGAACATTATCGGGCCAAACTGTAAATGCATTTTTAATTTCTATTTCACATTTTCCATTACTTAGCGTTGGATTTAATTGTGCCTTAGGAACTAAAGATCTTAAACCATATATGAAGAGATTAAGTGAAAGTACAAATTTTTTTACTTCATCTCATCCTAATGCTGGTCTTCCAAATGCTTTTGGAGAATATGATCAAACTCCAGAAAATATGCTAGATCAAATCAGAGAATATCTTGATGAAAGTTTAGTTAATATTATTGGTGGATGTTGTGGAACAACTTATGAGCATGTAAAGTTTATTGCTGAAGAAGCAAAAAAATATAAACCTAGAGTTTTAAAAAATGGATCAGGATAAAAATCTTACTCTTTCTGGATTAGAGCCTTTTGAATTAAAGTCAAATATCAACTTTGTCAATGTTGGTGAGAGAACTAATGTCACTGGTTCAAGAAAATTTTTAAGATTAATTAAGGAGGAAAATTATACTGAAGCAGTAGAAATCGCTAGAGAACAAGTTGAAGGTGGGGCACAAATTATTGATGTTAATATGGATGAGGGTATGCTTGAAGGAAAAGAAGCAATGGTAAAATTTTTAAATTTAATTCAAGCTGAACCTGATATTGCAAAGCTTCCAATCATGATCGATAGTTCTAAATGGGAAATTATACTTGCAGGCTTAAAAACAGTTCAAGGAAAGTGTGTAGTAAACTCAATTAGCTTAAAAGAGGGAGAGGATATATTTGTTGAGCAAGCTAGAACTATTAAAAAATTTGGTGCTGCTACAATAGTTATGGCATTTGATGAAAAAGGGCAGGCAGATACTTATAAGAGAAGAATAAATATTTGTAAAAGATCTTACGATATTTTGGTAAATAAAGTAAAGTTTAACCCACAAGATATAATATTTGATCCAAATATATTTCCAGTTGCAACTGGAATTGAAGAACACAAAACATACGCGATTGATTTTTTTAAGGCTACAGAATGGATAACAAAAAATTTACCATATGTAAATGTAAGTGGAGGAGTAAGCAATGTTTCATTTTCATTTAGAGGAAATAATACAGTTAGAGAAGCCATGCATTCTGTTTTCCTATATCATGCTATCAAAAATGGAATGCGAATGGGTATAGTAAACCCTACCCTTTTAGAAATATATGATAACATACCAAAAGAACTATTAGAATACGTTGAAGATGTTATTTTAAATAGAAAAGATGATGCCACAGAAAGGCTTTTAGATTATGCTGAAAAAGTTTCTAATTCTTCAATTAAAGAAGAAAAAAAAGAAGTATGGAGAGATTTAGATCTTCAATCAAGGTTAACTCACTCCTTAGTTAAAGGAATAGATAAATTCATAATTAATGATGTTGAAGAAGCCAGAAAATCATCAGATAAAGCAATAGAGGTAATTGAAATTTATCTAATGAATGGTATGAACGTAGTTGGTGATTTATTTGGAGAAGGAAAAATGTTTTTACCTCAGGTTGTCAAATCAGCAAGAGTTATGAAGAAAGCTGTTGCACATCTAGTCCCTTTCATTGAAAAAGAAAAAGTAGAAGGTAAAAAATCGAATGGTAAAATATTGATGGCAACAGTTAAGGGAGATGTTCATGATATTGGGAAAAATATTGTTGGTGTGGTATTAGCATGTAATAATTTTGAGATAATAGATTTAGGCGTTATGGTACCCCCAGAAAAAATTATAGAAACTGCTGTCAACGAAAACGTAGATATAATTGGACTTAGTGGGTTAATCACACCCTCACTCGATGAAATGGTTTATTTAGCAAAGGAACTAGAAAAATTGAATCTAAAAATTCCAGTTCTAATAGGTGGAGCAACTACATCAAAAACACATACCGCTGTAAAAATTTCCCCTGCATATTCTGGACCAGTTATTCATGTAAATGATGCATCTAAAGCCGTGCCCGTATCAACAAGTTTACTTTCCAGAAATAGAAAAATCTTTACGAATCAAATTAGTGATGAATATGATAGTGTAAGAAAAACTTTTGAAAATAGAAAAGTCACTAAAAACTTTATTTCTATTACTGAAGCTAGAAAAAATAGATTAAAATTAGATTGGGATAATTATAATATACCAAAACCAAATTTTATTGGTGTTAAAGAAATTAAAATTAAAGAATTATCAGTATTAAGGAAGTATTTTGATTGGACTCAGTTTTTTAGATCATGGAATCTACATGGAATCTATCCTGATATATTTAAAAACGAAGTAAATGGAAAAGAATCAAAAAAATTGTTTGATGATGCTAATGAATTACTTGATAAAATTATTCGTGAAAACCTCTTGATTGCAAAAGGAATTTTTGGAATTTTTCCTGCAAGTTCAATAAACGATGATATTTTAGTTTATAATAATGAAAATACAAATGAAGTTCTTGATAAATTTTTAACATTACGACAACAAAGCAAAAAGGCTGATGGAATTCCAAATATCGCATTGTCTGATTTCATTATCCCATCATCTAAAAATATTAAAGATTATATCGGTTGCTTTTGTGTAACTGCAGGATTTGGGTCTGATGAACTTTGTCAAAGTTTTGAGAAAGAAAATGATGACTATTCAAGTATAATGGTTAAAGCACTAGCTGATAGATTTGCTGAGGCATTTGCTGAATATCTTCACAAAGAAGTTAGAATTAAACATTGGGGATATTCATCAAATGAAAATTTTTCTAACGATGATCTAATAAAAGAAAAATATGTTGGAATTAGACCCGCTCCTGGATATCCTGCATGTCCAGATCATTTAGAAAAAAACACTATCTGGAAACTACTAAAAGTAGAAGAAAAAATAGGAGTAAAGCTTACAGAGAATTTAGCAATGTGGCCTGCTGCATCTGTTAGTGGATATTATTTTGCTAACCCCAACTCAAAATATTTTGGTTTAGGAAAAATTGATAAAGATCAGGTAAAAGATTATTCTAAAAGAAGGAAAATTGGATTTAAAGAAGTATCCAAATGGTTAAATCCAAATATTAATGATATTTAGTTATAATTGCATAAAAATTAAGCTCAATTTGTAATCTTATCAAATTATGTGTGGAATTATAGCATACGTAGGTAATAAATCTAATGCAGGTAAAATTCTATTTGAAGGGCTTCATACTTTAGAGTATCGAGGGTATGATAGTTCTGGAATAGCATTGATAAATGAAAAAAATAATATTAAGATTTATAAAAAAAAAGGAATAGTCAAACTAGCAAAAAAAAAATTTTTAAAAGAAAAGATAAGTTCAAAAATTGGAATTGGACATACAAGATGGGCTACACATGGAGAGCCTAATAATAAAAATTCGCATCCTATACTATCATATTCAAAAAATTTTGCAATTGTTCATAATGGTATAATTGAAAATTATTCAATTTTAAAAAAAATTCTTGAAGAAAAAGGATATAAATTTAGAACTGATACAGATACTGAAGTCTTAATTAATTTTATTGAAGAAATAAATAAAAAAAGTAAATTTGATTTTGAAAACTCATTAAATACTGCACTCAGACAAATAAGAGGTGCGTTTGCAATAGCAATTATTAATAAGAAAATACCAAACTATCTTTATGGAGCAAGAAGAGGAAGCCCTTTAGTAGTAGGAATTTCAGAAAATAATTTTTTTTTAGCTTCAGATGCTTCACCAATTGTTAAACATACAAATGATGTAATTTATCTTAAGGATAATGAAATTGTGAAAATTTCTTCTGAAAATCTTAAAATTACCAATTTAAAAAAAGAAAAAATTAATCCAGAAGTAAAAAAAATTGAATTAAAAATCGAAGAGATTGAAAAAGGAGGTTATGATTCTTTTATGCTAAAAGAAATTATGGAACAGCCAAAATCTATAAAGAGATCAATGCTTGGGAGGATAAATGTTAACAAAAAAAATTTATTTATAAATGGCATTAATGATTATGTAAAAAAGTTATTAAATGCTAAAAGAATAATTATTGTTGGATGCGGCACCTCTTGGCATGCTGGATTAGTGGCTGAGTATTTTTTTGAAAAATATACAAGAATTCCAGTAGAAGTTGAGTATGGATCTGAATTTAGATATAGAAATCCAATATTAAATTCAGATGATGTTGTGTTTTTCATATCTCAATCCGGAGAAACGGCTGATACTTTAGAATCGGTTAAAATTACAAAAAAGAAAGGAGCAACAGCATTAGGAATTGTAAATAACGTTGGATCTTCTATAGCAAGAATAACAGATGAAGGATGTTACCTTCATGCAGGTCCAGAAATAGGTGTAGCTAGTACTAAGGCATTTACTTCACAATTGATAATATTGTTCATGATAGGAGTAAGATTGTCAAATAGATTAAATATAATAAAACAAAAGAAATATGTTGAAATGATTTATCAACTTAACAATATTCCTAAACTTGTTGAAGAAATACTTGAACAAAGAAATAAAATAAAAAATATTGCAAAAATTATTTACAAAAAAAACAGCTGTCTTTTCATGGGTCGAGGAACAAATTTTCCCGTTGGATTAGAAGGAGCATTAAAATTAAAGGAAATATCATACATACATGCTGAAGGATATCCTGCTGCAGAATTAAAACATGGTCCAATAGCACTATTAGAAAAAGGAACACCTGTTATTGTAATATGTACTAGAAGTGATGAATATGAAAAAACAATTGCCAACATTGAAGAAGTAAAGGCGAGAAAGGCTATGGTTATAGCAATTTTAGACTCAAAAAATAAACACGTTAGTGAAATGGTGGATTATTCAATTGTAGTTCCCCAAATCAAAAATGATTTTTCTCCTATCTTAAATATAATACCTCTTCAGTTATTAGCATATTATGTGGCTAAATATAAGGGTCTAGATGTAGATAAACCAAGAAATTTAGCTAAATCAGTTACTGTAGAATAATAAAATGAAAGCATATATTTATTTGTTCTTAGCCATAATTTTTGAAGTTTTGGGTACACTTTTAATTCCTGCTTCCAAGAATTTTACCAAGATTTTACCAACAGCAATTTTATCTCTTAGTTACTTCACGTCTTTTTACTTTCTTTCATTTGCAGTTAATAAATTACCTATAACTGTTGTTTATGCTTCATGGTCTGGTTTAGGTATATTTACAATTGCATTACTTAGTTATGTATTTTATAAGCAAACATTAGCTTGGCAAGGTATCTTAGGTTTGTTTTTTATCGTGATTGGAGTAACACTAGTAAACATATATAAACCTCAATAGAAAAACTAAAGATATTTTTTCATATTAATTGAATCTTTCTTAAATCCTTGTCTTGAATAAAAATTTTTAAGATGCTCTTTGCAAAATAAAGTTATTCTATAGCAATTGTATTTTTCCCCAATATTTATAAGCTCTTTAATTAAATTATCACCAATAAATCTTCCTCTATAATTTTTATCTACAACTATATCTTCTATATGTCCAGCAACTTCGCCTCTAATCTTATTTTCGATAATAATTGAACCATAAGAAACTATTTTTTTATCTAAAATCCCAACTATTGATTTTGTACTTTTATTTTCATTGAAACTTTTCCATGCTAATTGCTTATTGATTGATTTAATATTTATTTTTTTTAATTGATTAAGAATATTAAATATTGAATCCAAATCATCTTTGGTAACTTCTCTAAAAATTACTTTACTCATTAGTCTTATTTTTTTTTGAATTTTTATCTTGTAATCTTACTAAAACATATCCAAATGAAAATTGAAAAGTTGTATTTTTTGTATCGTTAGCAAAAGGGTCATCATCAGAAATATTTTTTAACCCTTTCACATATCTTCCTGAAAAAATAAATCTATCAATAGGTTCAACCGATAGTCCTAAAACTAAACTAAAATCTCTTTTTAATAATTTATCTTTAATATCTGTTGGGATACCACTAATTTCATTAATGGCTCCAGTTAACATTCCAAATTGAGGTCCAAAGTGGATATTTATTGGTCCAAATGAACTTCTAACAAGAATTGGAATATTTAAATAATCAATGCTACGAATTGTTGAGGAATTTATTTTTGTACCCTGCATTGAATATTGAAGTTCTGGCTGTATTCCAAAAACTAAAGGTAGTTTTATGTATGTAAAAACTCCAAGATGTAAACCGGTAATGGATTTTGTTCCTGAAATTGACTTTATATTTTGAGTAGCAAAATTAGATCCTGACTTTATTCCTAAATCAAATTTTTGAGAAAAAGAGATCTGATTTATTGAAAGAAAAAAAAAGAGGGTTAAAATTTTTGATTTCATTTTTAGATTTAAATTCATAAATTAAGATTTATTATAAATATAAAAATAATGAAAACACCGCTAGTAAATCCAAAAACTTCTGAAAACATTAAATTAAAAAAGTTAATTGACTTTTATAATGAAACTTTAGGTTTTTGCCCAAATAGTATAAAAACTATGTACTTAAGACCTGAAATTGCATATTCTTTTATAGAGTTAAATAAAGCTGTTATGAAAAATAAAGGGAATGTGACTTCAGAATTGAAAAGAATGATTGGCTTCATTAGCAGTAATGTATCAGGATGTAACTATTGTAAGGCACACACTATTCGAGCCGCAGAAAGATATGGAGCAAGTAAGAAAAAAATAGAAAATATTTGGAACTTCAAAACTTCAAAACTATTTACAAAAAAAGAAAAAATCGCATTAGAATTTGCGCATAAAAGTTCAATAATTCCAAATGCTGTGGATGATAAAATAGCTAATAAATTAAGAAAATACTGGAAAGATGGTGAAATAGTTGAGATTCTAGGAGTTATTTCTTTATTTGGATTTTTAAATAGATGGAATGACTCAATGGGAACGGAAATTGAAAAACCTGCATATAAATCTGGTAAAAATCTAATACCAAAAAAAAAATGGAACCCTATTAAACATATATATAAATAAATGAATTTAAATTATATAAATCTAATTTTTATTTGTCAAGTTTTAATTTCTTGTAATATTAATCAAAATACAAATAATTATTATTTACCCTCTCAAACTACTGAAACAATAACATTATTGGGAGATACACTCATTAGCCCTAAATTAAAAGAAGGAAAAAAATTAAATCAATATAAATCAGCTCAAAAATCTTATTTTAAAAATTTCAATGATCCTGAATCATTAATTTGGTATGGTAGAAGAACAGCTTATTTAGGTTATTATCAAGAGGCAATTAATTTATATACTAAAGGAATTGAAAAATATCCATACGATCCACGATTTTATCGTCATAGAGGCCATAGATATATTTCCACTCGTCAATATGAAAAAGCAATCCAAGATTTTAAAAAAGCAATAGAGCTAATTGATGGGAAAGTTGATAAAGTAGAACCAGACGGATTACCAAATAAAAAAAATATTCCATTGACTACACTTCATGGTAATATTTGGTATCATCTTGGTCTTGTATATTATCTTAAAAATGATATGAAAAATGCACTAAATGCATATAGTAAAAGAAGTGTAAGTCATAAATATGATGATAATATTGTTTCAAGTATACATTGGTTATATATGATTAATAGAAGGCTTGGAAATATAAAAAAAGCTGATTCATTAATTAATAAGATTAATAACGAAATGGATATTATTGAAAATATGAGCTATTATCAATCATGCTTATTTTATAAGGGAGAAATTAAAGAATCAGATATGGTTGTTGATGATGTTGCATTGTACTCATTAGCAAATTGGTATATGTATGAAAAAAATGATTCATCAAATGCAAAAAAATATTATAAAAAATTACTTGATAAAGGAAACGCGTACTCATTTGCTTTTATAGCGGGTGAATCTGACTGGATTAGATTTATTGAATAAAATAGTTCAAAAAAAACCTCAGAATCCTGAGGTTTTATCAGTGGGCCCTGCTGGATTCGAACCAGCGACCCCCTGCTTGTAAGGCAGGTGCTCTGAACCAGCTGAGCTAAGAGCCCAAATTTAGTCAGCAAATATAATTAGCTTATTATGATTCTAAATGATTTTTCAATAAAAATCGAATGCTTTTAATAACTGAATATTTCTAATTTAAGATGTAATAATATAATTTATCTATATTTGCTTTCTTTTAAATTTAAAGTATATATATGAAAAAATTATTATTAATGGTTTGTTTAGTGGTTTTCTTTGGGTGTGAAACATCTCATAAAGACTATGAAGCAAATAAAAAAGTTGCTCAGCAATGGGTAAAAGCTTTTGAGACAAGTAATTTTGATTTATGGAAAGAAGTTGTCTCAGAAGATTTACTTGACCAAGCACCCATGTATGGAATGGGTCAAGTTAATTATGACGTATCAGCTCAGGTTGCTGAGTTTTATACTAATAATTATAGAAATGTTAAATTTCACAATGATACCTGGTTGCCAGGAATCGATACTGTTACAATGAAACCTGACGGGAGCGTAAGGGCTTATGGTACATGGACAGGAGAAAGTATTTCTACTGGTAGGACATTCTCTTTAGATTCTTATCATTATTTCACATTTAAAGATGGAAAAATTGCTTCTTCTGGAGAATTTTTTGATGCAACAGGCATGGTAAATGCTGTTGGACCAGTAGACAGAAAAGTTGTTGTTGCAACTTTAGAAGTTAAAAAAGGTAAATATCAAGAAGTTAAGGACTTATTAGATTCCAAAGATGGATTACCAACAACTAGAGCTTATGAAGGTTGTTCTCATCTAGAAGCATTTTTTAATGAAGAAACAAATAAGTTTTTTATAATTGAACATTGGGATTCTTTTGAGAGCTATCAAACGTATCTTGATTGGAGATTAAATGAGGATCCGAGTAAGATTGCTCAAAAAGTTTCTTCTCATTTAGTTGGAGGATCAAACGGTTTAGTCCCACATACAAATAATATTGCATATAAATTTTATTGATAATATTGTTTTAATAATAATAAAAAACCTTCTCAAATTGGGAAGGTTTTTTATTATTATACATATGCCATATTAAAAAAATATCTCTTGAGCAAGTCTAAAAGTATTAGAGTGAGCTTCAACAATATCTTTTATTTTTTTTGAATATCCGCCACCCATACTGATTTGAATTGGTATTTTATTTTCCTTTGCAGCTCCTAAAACGATATTATCTCTTTCTTTACAAGCTTCTATTGATAAAGAAATTTTTCCAAGCTGATCACTTTCTAAAACATCAACTCCCGATAGATAGAAAATAAATTCTGGCTGAAATTCATCAAGAACTTTAGGTAATATTTCATTTAATTTTTTTAAATAATAACGATCATTAGTAAAATCATCTAACGCTATATCCAAATCACTTTTCTCTTTTTTAAATGGATAATTATTTTTTCCATGGAATGATAAAGTAAATACATTATCATTATTTGAAAAAATTGAGGCTGTTCCATCGCCTTGATGAACATCTAAATCAAGAATTAATATTTTTTTAACATAATTATTTTCTAATAAAAAGTTTGCAGCAATAGCTTGATCGTTAAGCATACAAAAAGCACCCCCCCTATCATAAAAAGCATGATGAGTTCCTCCAGCTATATTCATTGAAACCATATTCTTTAATGCATGAATAGAACAATCAATGGATCCTTGAGCAATTATTCTTTCTCTTTTTATAAGAGTTTTGGACATAGGAAACCCAATAGGTCTGATTTCATCTTTTGAAAGAGATAAAGATATGAGTCTATTATAATAATTCTTTTCATGAGTTAGTAAAGCATTCTCATTACTTAAAGGATTAGGAGAAAAAAAATTATTTGATCTGCAGGAACCTTCCCTTATTAATTGCTCAGGAATCAATTCATATTTTTCCATTGGAAACCTATGATTTTTATCTAACTGATACTCATATATTTTATCAAAAGCAATTTTAAGCATCAAATAACATTATTAATTAAAAATTACCTTAATCCATCAAGATTATATCTAGATAAATAATTCCAAATTAATTGATCAGCATCAATATCTCCATTAGTATATCCTTTTGATGAATTTGAATTTATTTTAGGCCAACTATGACCGCCACCAATAATTTTATAATGCTCTACAGTAGTTCCATTAGATCCATTTTTCCATGAATGTAATTCTACCGTGCTTCCATCAGAAGTATTGATATTATCAATTTGAGATATAATTGGCAATGAGTCTGTAGAATTAATTTTTGACCAATAATCATTAGAATTTTGCTGAGAAATATAATAATTACCAATACCATTATAATTATCTTCTGTTCCATGAATATTTATTATTGGTGTTGGATGAGATGGATAACATGAATTAAAAGTATCAATAAACATATGTCCTGCTACTACACCAATACCTGCAATTTTATCATTCATTATACATGCAATTTCATAAGCAAGGTAAGCTCCGTTAGAAAAACCAATTACATAAATCCTTGTCTGATCAATTGAATAAATTGAAGATAATTCATCGATTATTTTTCCAACAAATCCAACATCATCAACTTCGGTCGATTTTGAATTTTCCCCACCTAAATGCCAGGTAGGATTACCACTATTATCAGAAGTTGCTTGAGGGTAAATAAGAATAAAACTTTCATTTTCAGCAATGGATCTCATATCACTTACATATTCCATATATGTTTGAGCTGTTGAAGCTCCTCCATGTAAGTTAAATAAAATCGGATGTTTAACTGATGAACTATAATTAGTAGGAACATATAAGTTAAATTCTCTTTTTATTCCATCATGATCAATATTTTGTTTTGTTAATCCAGTTTGAAAAACGAAATTCTCTTCGATATTACAAGAAGTGAGCAAATAAAAAAAAGAAAGGAGGAAAGTTTTTCTTAATATAAATAGATGAACATGAAAATGAAATATCATAAGATAAAAATTAACACTTACTTGACGTTTAAATTTGATAAAATAAAAATCTGTTATTATTTTTAATTTTTACGATTTTATTCCCAAAAGTGTTTAAAGTTTTTTTTAATTAAAATTATAATACAATGAAAAATTTATTTATTGGATTGTTTACTATTATAATAGTATTCCAATCTAAAGCACAGCAAGTATATTGGAATTGTTTTAATATAGTTGTTGATAATCCAACTGAATTAGTTACTGCGCTAGACGCATTCATGGAGAATACTGATGCTGGAAAAAGTTTTACCCCAGCTTCTTTAACTGAAATGAGAAACTATGGAACTAAGTATTCAGCTACTCATCAATTATGTTTCTTTTCCCCTGACCCAGCATCATTAGAAGCAAATAGAAGTAAACTAAATAATTTACAAGCAGGGGTCCTTATGGGCGTTTGGAACAAAACTGTAACAGTTGAATCATCAATTCTTGGTCAATCACTAATTGCTGATCCTTCAAAATTCAATTTACCATATGGTGTTATCTATTCATTGCAAGTATCAGATCCAATCGCTTATGGTGCTGCATTTTCAAAAATGATATCAGCAGTTGAATACGATGGAGCAATAGAATTGCATGAAGCATTGGTTGGTGGCGAAACAGGAGTGACCCATTATGTTGTTGTTAGAACGAAAGATATGGCTACATGGATAAGAGAGAGAAACAAGATAAATGCATCTAAAGCATTTCAGGATTTTGTAGTTGCGACAAGTTCTATTTCTAACAGATCTGCAGTAGATATTTTCTCTGGCATGTTAGTTAAGCAATATAACGTACAATAAGTATTTACTATTTGGATTTAATCCAAATAATATATAATTTGGCTTCCCTTTCTTTTTAGAAAGGGGAGCAAATTGTTTCTTAAAAGATAAAATTAAAGGGTATCATGAAATACTACACACTAACGCTATTATTAATTTTTTGTTCTAGTTTGGTATACGGACAAGCTATATCAATTAGATATATTACCGCTAAAAAAGGAGAAAATTCTCAATTAAGAGAAGCATTAAAAATAAAGACTCAGAAGTATAATACTAAGGATAATCAACCAAAAATTTATACTTTCGCAGTAAGGGCCAGTCAAAAAGGAAAGTTATCCAGTTATGTTAGACTTACCTATGCTCCTACTCTTGGTGAATTATCTATTGGAGGATCTGGGCAGCCTGGAATGATGGAATATTGGATGAAAAATGTTGATGTACACATAAGTACATCATCCTCAAATGAAATTTTTACACTTAGAAAAAGCGCTACATATAATGATGCTATTGGAACTGATAAACCAATGAGAAGAGTTTTTCATTATAATATAAAGCATGGCGAGCAACATAACTTTTGGAGAATAAGAGATAACCTTCCAAAAGCTATTGAAAAATCAGGAGTTGATCTTGACATCAATGCATTTAATTCTTTTGCTGGCGGCTCAAGACAACACGCACGAATTGTAATTTTTGGGAAAAATTTAGCAAGCTTTGAACCTGGATCTGGTAATTGGTCAAAAATAAAAGATGCTTATAATGAAATTTATGGTAATAATTCATGGGAAGAAGATTGGGAACTACATCATAAAAGTCTTCTAAATGGTGCATACGGGAGTGGTTGGGGAAATTCAGTTGAATTACTTGAATTTATTCCTGAGTTAAGTTCTCCATTATTAGATAATTAAACTTAAAATTAAAATAACTATGAAAAAATCAATTATAATTTTGATTATACTATTTGCACATTTAAACGTTTTTTCACAAGAATATGTGTGGACTGTATATAATATTAAAGTAGACAGAGTTAATGCAGGACAAGTTGTTACTGCAATGGATAAATACCTTTCAAAACCAGGAAATTTAGTAGATGGTGTCACTGTATCTTTATTTGAAATAATGTTTGCCAGTAATGATATGGATGCAACACATGTGATTGCTTTTACAGGTAGTGCAGATGCTATGAATGCTCAATATTCTAGAGAGACTGGTGATGATTGGAAAGTATTAATGAGTACATTTGATCAAGTGACTAAAAGTGATGGATCAGCTGCAGGTAGATCTATTCATACAATAAATACTGGTGCAGAAGGTCCAATGCAACATATCATACAAATGAAAGTTGATGAACCACAGAAATATGCTCCTGCATTTAAAAAAATGTGGTCTACAGTAAAGCCTAGTGGGAGGTTAACTTTAGGTCAATTTATTAGTGGTAGAAAAGATGGAGTTTCTCATTATATTTTAATATCAAGAAATAATTTAAAAGATCTTCTTTCTCCAAGAGAGTGGAACACTAAAGAGCAAGCAGCATGGGATAAGTATAGAGAAGAAAGAGGTGATTCTGAAATTATCACTACAATGACAAGAGCATTGGTTAAACAATGGAAATAATTTTTTTAAACTAAAACTAAATTTATAATACAATGAAATACATATATTTTATAATAATTACGTTATTTATATCCTTTGAAGGATTATCCCAATCATCAGTTGTATGGTTGAGTTATCATAAACCTATGAAAGGAAAAGGAATGGAGTTGTCAAATGCTATTAAAGATAAAACACAAAAATATAATCAAGGACAAAATGATTCGAAACTATATACTTTTAGTGTTATGGCTGGACCAAGACAAGGAGAGTTTTTAAGAGTGGGTATGGGTCCAACTTGGAAGGACTTTGATAACTGGAGCCCAGATTCAAAGGAGATGGATTATTGGAGAGATAATGTTGCACCTCTGATTGAATCATCTTCTGGAAGGGAATATTTTGAGAGAGTTGATGCTGCAAGTTATGATATGAGCAAACCAGGAGAAAATAGTGTTGGATTAATGATTCACTACAATATAGGAGGTAATCCAAATCATTTTTGGAAGGTAAGAAGAAATGCTGTTAAAGCAATTAAAGAATCAGGGGAAAGTGTTACGATGAATGTTTGGAGATCTGCAGGTGGAGGCCCACAAAATCATATAATTGTAGCGTTTTCATACAAAAATATGGAAGAGTATGGTAACGCTCAGAAAGTTTGGGATAAAGTAGGTGCAAAATATGACGAAATTTATGGGGCTGGATCATGGAATACTGATTGGGGACTTTTGAGAGGGAGCCTTGAAATGTGGGGTGCTCAAACTGAGATTACGAGGTTTCTACCAGAACTAAGTTCTCCTCCAATAGCTTTGCAATAATTTATTAGTATAATTTAGAAATAAATCAAAATGAGAGTTTTATTTACTATTATTTTAATTGGGTTATTATCAGGAGTTATTTATGCTCAAGATAATAATATGGATCCAACAGATCATGAGATTGCTACTTGGCAATTTAGGAGCATTAGTCCAAGTGATGTGGCTAATTTTTTATCAAATGAAGATAATGTTTTTAGAAAAGCTGTTAAATCAGCTATTGCAGATGGAAGAATGAGACATTGGGGTTTATTAAGAAAAGTTAATGGTAATACATCCTCAGGTCATAACTATTTTTTTTATAATGGTTTTGATAAAATAACTGATTTAGATAACTCCCCGTGGGGTGCTGGCTCTAGTTTTGGATTAAAACCAGTAAAGTCAGCTGGTGTATTGGGAACTGTTCATACATCTCCTTCTATTCAAGTATTTGCTGATAATCCAAAGCCTGGAAACTATATTGTTATAAACTATGCGAATCCTAAAGATTTAAATAAATTTATTCAATTGCAAAATGATGTTTGGAAACCATTCATTAAAAATTTTATTAATGATGCAGAATCTTCATTGGCCGGATGGGAAGTACATAGGGTTGTTTCTCCCACAGGAAATGCTTATAACTGGAATGTTGCTACAATTGATCATTATACAAGTTTAAGTGGTGCTATGAACCCTTTTCCTAATGGTTTTGATTGGCCTGAAGGCTTAGAAGAAATTAATAATCTTCTTCCAAATGGAAAATTTACTAGATCGGTTATTTATGAAGTTGTCTTCTATGAGGGACCTGATGCTAGTAAATAAATATTAATTTTTAGATTAAATTAAATTTTTAAATGAAACATATATTTATAACATTAATAATAATATTTAGTTCATTCGTATTAAAAGCTCAAGAAGTATTTTTCCTTCATGCAGTTAAAGTTCATGAAGATAGAGTTGAAAGTTTTGAGGAAATACAGAAGAACTATGCTAGAGAACTTGCTCAAGATGCAAAAAAAGATGGTGTCTTGAAAGACTGGGTTTTATTGAAACCAGTAGAGTTTATGGGTGAGTCTACTGAACAAGAATACAATTATGTATGGGTGCACATATTTAATGATGTTAACCAAATGGTTAATAGAACAACATGGTGGGACAAGTCAAAAGAAAAATTTGGTATAGAACCATCTATTTTATTTAGAGAGGATCTTGAGAAAAGCGGGTATTGGTATTGGAAAACTGAAAAGCAAATTGAAACAGGAAATATGGGAAAATACGTCATATTTAATTGGGCAACCCCCACTGACGTAAATCAAGCTGTTTCACTAGCCGATGAGATTTCTGAGACATTTAAACGCAGAATGAAAAATGTTGGTATGACAGAATGGGGTGTTGCAACTAAAATTATGCCACAAGGATTAGATAATTCTACAATATTCTTTTGGGATGCTTATGAAACATTTGAAGGAGCGGTTAAGCATCTAATGAATGATGCTGTTCTTAAGGATATAGATGGGGAAATGTTTGAAAAGTTTTTCAAACTTATGCCAAACGGGTGGGATAATCGAATGATTTTTGAACCAGTCACCTCCACCAACTAAATAAATAATTAAAAAAACCATCCATCAGGATGGTTTTTTTAATATAGTTAATCAATCTCTTTGGCTATATTTTCAAGCTGCATACCCCTAGATGCCTTGAATAGAATTGTACTATTTTCTAAATTTAATCTTTTTATTATCTTAAAAACTTCATTTTTATTTTTAAAATATTTTGCTGAAGGATAGTTTTCAAATGCATATTTAATTTCATCACCAATTAAATAAACCTCATCAAAGTTAAAATCATTTAAAATGTCCCCTATTTTAGCGTGCTCACTTTTACTTTCTTTACCTAACTCAAACATGTCGCCTAAAAACAGTATTTTTTTTCCTTTTATGTTAGAAAAATTATTGAGAGCCTTTATTACTGAGGTTGGGTTTGCATTATATGCATCCAAAATAATAGTACAATTTTTTTTTTCTATTACCTGTGATCTATTTTCAGATGGTTCATAACTACATATTACCTCAGCAGCCATTTTTGTATCAACACCATAATATTTACCAATTGAAAGAGCTGATACAATGTTTTCATAATTGTAATCACCAATAATTTTAGTTTTAAAAATTTCATTTTCATTTAACAAAAATGAAATAAATGGATCAGCTTTTAAATATTCACAATTTAAGAATGATGACTCACCGAATAATAAATATGGCTTTTCAAATCTTTTAGAAAAATTAGAAATTACTTTATCATTATTATTAATAAATGCAACACCATCATTTTTAATTAAATAATCAAAAAGCTCAGATTTTCCTCTTATAACAGACTCAAAACTTCCAAAACCTTCTAAATGAACAGGAGCAATGTTTGTAATTATACCTAAATTTGGTTGAGAAATTTCACATAAAAAAGCTATTTCCCCAAGTCCACTAGCACCCATTTCAATAATCGCAATATCATGTGAATCATTCAATTCAAGAATACTTAATGGAACCCCTATATGATTATTGAAATTTCCAATAGTTGAAAACACATTAAATTTTACACTAAGTACTAAGGAAATTAATTCTTTAGTTGTTGTTTTTCCATTACTTCCGGTTACTCCAACTACTGGTATTTGAAGTTTACTTCTATGAAAGGCAGCAAGATTTTGTAAACACTCTAAAGTATTTTCAACATAAACACACTTATCTTTTGATTTAAACTTTTTATTATTTGTTACTGCAAAACTAGCCCCATTTGATAAAGATTCTTCTATAAAATTATTTCCATCAAAATTATCTCCTAATATCCCAAAAAATAAATTTCCTTTTTTTAGATTTCTAGAATCAATAGAAATACCAGTAGACTGAACATATTTTTCATAAATACTATTTAAAATGGAATCCATTTCTTATTTTTTTGATGGAAAAATTTTATAATCAACATCTACTTGCCCTTTACTAATTCTAAGTAATTTATTTTTTATTAATTTTTTTTTGAATGAAGTTAAATAATCTGTGAATAAAACACCTTCAATATGATCATACTCATGCTGAATAATTCTTGCTTTCATACCATCAAAAACTTCTTTATGATAATTCCAATTCTCATCAAAATATTCAATTTCTAATTCAGATTTTCTATTAATTCTATCCTTTATCAATGGAATGCTTAAGCAACCTTCTTCAAATTCCCAAAGATCACCATCTTCATTTAAAAGTTTAGGATTCACAAAAACTTTTTTAAAATCAGACATTTTAGGATCTTTTAAACCAGTACCATCCACTACAAAAACTCTTATTGATTTTCCAATTTGTGGTGCTGCTAAACCAATCCCATCAGCAAACTCCATAGTTTCAAACATATCTTCTGAAAGTTTTTTAATATTAATATCACCTTTTTTAACCTTCGATGCTTTCTTCTTTAGAATAGTATTTCCATACATATAAATAGGATATATCATATTTTACCATTTAATAAATAGGACTGTAAAATTAAAGAGGCACTAACTTTATCAATATTACTTTTTTCTCTTCTGTATTTTTTATTTTTTCCCGCATCCAATATTGCCTTAGATGCAATCTTAGAGGTATATCTTTCATCAATAAGTTTAACAGGAATTAAAGGAAATATTTTTTTTAATATTTCAACAAATTTTTTTACTAATTTAGTTGAATCTGTAGGTTTACTTTTTAAATCTAGAGGGAATCCAACTATAAAAAGATCAATTTTATTATCTTCAAGATAATTTTTAATAAAGTTTATCACTTTAGAAGATTCACATGTTTTATAAGGAGAAGCAATAATTTTTAAGGGATCACTTATAGCTATACCTGTTCTTTTATAACCATAATCAAAAGACATTATTCTTCCCATCAGTTATGAAAGGCAATATTGTCAAGTATTTTAGATACTTTTTTTTCTAATTTAAATGCTTTAGGAAAAAGGATTTTATTTTCGATATAAGAATGAACAGATAGCTCTTCATCAAATTCTTTTAATTCTTGAAAGATGACTTTTAAATGTAAATCTTGAATATTTTTATAAGAATAATTTTTAGTGATTCCTCTTATACCAGCCATTTCTGAATCTTCATTTATATGATCATTAAGGATTTTATTTATTGAAAAACTTTTCATCATAAAAATTAAAGATGTGGTATTTACGCGTCCTTGTTCTGCATTAAATAATTCATAAATATATTTAAAGAAATAATTTTCTTCTTCATAGATATGCTCTACAAAATCTTCAAAAAATATTGGGAAAATAAATTTTAAATCTTTAGAAAAATTAGTTTGATTATTATCATTTAAATTATTAATCAAATTGTGTAAGTATGGCAATTTATTTTTTATAAAATAATTGTGGTTATCTTTCAAAAACTCAATAACTAAATTTATAGGTGATGATTTTAAATACTCATGAGCAAGAGAATTAGACTCATGTAATGAATTTCTATATCCCAATAGCTTACCAAAAGATATACCTTTACTTACACATAAATCATTGAGATTTTCATCATAATGTTTATAAAAGTCAATCCCAAAAGAATTCAAAACCTTAGCATAATGATAATCATCATGAATTAAATCAAATACTTTCTTTTTATTCAGATACTTGGAGTTTTGTAACATGAAAATAAATCTATTAATTATATTTTTAAATAGTAAGATTATTTCAAAAAATATCTTTAATAAATCTTTTTAAAAAAAAATGAGATGTTTAACCGTTCATTGAAACCAAAAATTCTTCATTATTTTTAGTTCCTTTAATTTTTGATAATAAAAATTCCATAGCTTCAATGGAGTTCATGTCAGCAAGATACTTACGTAAAACCCAAAGCCTAGATAGCTCATCCTTACTCATAAGTAAATCTTCTCTTCTAGTTCCAGAAGCTGTAACATCGATAGCAGGATAAAGTCTTCTATTTGATAATTTTCTATCTAACTGAAGTTCCATATTACCTGTGCCTTTAAATTCTTCAAATATAACCTCGTCCATTTTGGATCCAGTCTCAATTAAAGCTGTTGTTATAATGGTAAGAGATCCACCGTTTTCTACATTTCTTGCAGCACCAAAAAATCTTTTAGGTTTGTGTAATGCGTTTGCATCTACTCCTCCAGATAAAATCTTACCAGATGATGGAATTACAGTATTATGAGCCCTAGCCAGTCTTGTTAAGGAATCTAAAAGAATTACAACATCATGTCCGCACTCAACCATTCTTTTGGCTTTTTCTAAAACAATATTTGCAACTTTTACATGCCTTTCAGCTTGCTCATCAAAAGTAGATGAAATAACTTCTGCTTTTACACTTCTGGCCATATCAGTAACTTCTTCTGGTCTTTCATCAATAAGTAAAATCATTAAATAAACCTCAGGATGACTATCTGCAATAGCATTAGCAATTTGTTTTAAAAGAACGGTCTTTCCTGTTTTTGGTTGAGAAACGATCATTCCTCTCTGACCTTTTCCTATCGGAGAAAAAAGATCCATTATTCTTGTCGAATAATTATCTGACTTAGTACTCAAATTAAGTTTTTGATCAGGAAAAAGAGGAGTAAGATATCTAAAAGGGACTCTATCTCTAACTTCTTCAGGTTTTCTACCATTAATTTCAGAAACTTCAATAAGAGCAAAATATTTTTCATTTTCTTTTGGTGGTCTTATCTTACCCTTAACAGTATCTCCTGTTTTTAAACCAAATAACTTGACTTGAGAGGGAGAGACATAAATATCATCTGGACTAGCTAAATAATTATAATCACTACTTCTTAAAAAACCATAACCATCTTGCATCATTTCAAGTACACCTTCACTTTCAATTACACCTTCAAATTCTTTTAAATCAGATTCGAATTTGGCTTTCTTTTGTAGATACTCATCTCTAGGTAGTTTTTTTCTAATACCAGGTTTATCATTATCCGAATCATTATTATTCACTACTTTCTTAGATAAAGGTTTTTTATTTTTTATGGATGTTTTAGAATTTTTATCATTTACTTTTTTATCAATTTTTGGCTTAACAACGGCTTGCTCATCTATTATTTTATAAATTAAATCTTTTTTTGAAAGTTTTGTTATACCACTAATTTTTAAATCTTCTGCTATAGCCTTTAGCTCTGATAAAAGCTTATCATTTAATTGCTCTATTGTATACATTGGTAAAAATAAATTTAGTTAATACGATTACTAATATTTGCTATTAAAGTTTTGATTATATCTTTTCTGGAAATTTCAGAAATCGTTTGAAGTGGCAATATTAGTACAATATTGTAAATATTTCAAATTTATCTTCTTTTTTTTATTTATTTGTACTAGAATAAGAATATAGATAATATCTAAATTATGCTAGAAATAAAAAATATAAGAAATAATAAAGATGAAATCATTCTTAATTTATCAAAACGAAAAGTTAATAATATAAAATCAATAATTAATGATCTAATTAAGCTAGATGATAAAAGAAAAAAAATAAAAAGCCTATATGATAATTTAAATAGTCAGTATAATCAATCATCAAAAGAAATTGGTATAAATATAAAAGAAGGTAAGAATTCAAAAATTGAAGATCTTAAAAAACAAAATTCTGTAATTAAAGAAGATATAAAGAAGACAACTGAAGATTTAAAATTAATTGAAAAGGAAATTTTTGATATTCTAACAAGTATACCAAATGTTCCATACAAAAATGTCCCTCAAGGAAATAAACAAGAAAACAATGAGATAGTTTTTGAATCAGAAGCAATAAAAATTGAAAACAAATTATTGCCACATTGGGATTTAATTAAAAAACATAAAATTATTGACTTTGAACTTGGTAATAAAATAACTAGCGCAGGATTTCCTGTATATGTAAACAAAGGGGCAAAACTTCAAAGAGCTTTAATAAATTATTTTTTAGACGAGGCTATTAAAAAGGGTTACACAGAAATTCAACCTCCAATTTTAATTAACGAAAACTCAGCTTTTGGAACAGGACAAATTCCGGATAAAGAAGGTCAAATGTATAAGATTGAAAATGAAAATCTTTTCTTGATACCAACTGCTGAGGTTCCCATTACAAATGTCTATCAAAATACTATCATAGACACCAATGATATACCAATTAAGAATGTAGCATACACACCATGTTTTAGAAAAGAAGCAGGATCGTGGGGGTCACATGTTAGAGGTTTAAATAGATTGCATCAATTTGATAAAGTCGAAATAGTTCAAATAGTTAGCCCTGAAAAATCTTATAGTATACTTGATGAAATGTGCAATTATGTTGAAGAATTACTTAAAAATTTAAACTTACCTTATAGAAAGATTAGATTGTGTTCGGGAGATTTAGGATTTACATCAGCGATGACATATGATTTTGAAGTTTTTTCTCCAGGACAAAAAAAATGGCTTGAATGTAGCTCCGTAAGCAATTTCGAAACTTATCAATCTAATAGAGCAAATATCAAAATAAAATTAGAAAATAGAAGTAAAGTTTTAGCTCATACACTAAATGGATCTGCTCTAGCTTTACCAAGAATTTTAGCATCAATTATTGAAAATTATCAATCGAATAATAAAATAAAAATTCCAAAAGTTTTAATCCCTTATACAGGTTTTGATGAAATATAATCTTATAAAAATTAGGGAAGGAAGAGTTGAAGACCTTACAAATGTTTTTAATTTAATTAAAGAACTTGCAAAATATGAGAATGCTTTACATAGTGTGAAAATAAATATTGAAACTCTAACTAAAGACGGATATGGTGAAAACCCTCAATTTAAAATTTTCGTTGCAGAATATGATTCTAAATTAATTGGTATGGGCTTAGTTTACTTTAGGTATTCAACCTGGAAAGGCAAAAGATTATATTTAGAAGATCTTATAGTAAATAAAAAATATAGAAGAAAGGAAGTAGGAAAAAAATTATTAGAAAAGATAATTAATTATGGTAAAAGAAATTCATGCAGCGGTTTAATGCTACAGGTTCTAGACTGGAATGAAATAGGAATAAATTTTTATAAAAAACATGATTTTCAATTTGACAATCAATGGTTAAATTGCTATTTAGATTTTAAGAAATAATTTAAATATTTTAATTTGAAAAACTTATCAAAGAAAAAACTTAATATATGTGTAATTGGAGCTGGTTTTGCCGGAATTTCTGCAGCCACAAAATTAGCTGATAACGGACATAATGTTTTTGTATTAGAAAAAAATTCTGATTTTGGTGGAAGAGCTAGAAAACTTAAAGCTAAAGGGTTTACGTTTGATATGGGCCCATCCTGGTACTGGATGCCTGACGTATTTGAAAGACATTTTAAAATCAATGGCGAAAAGATAGAAGATTATTTAAAACTCAAAAGGTTAAATCCATCTTATAAGATATTTTTTTCAGATAAACATAAAGTGACGTTGCCCGCTGAATTTGATGATATTAAAAAAATTTTTGAAAAATATGAAAAGGGAAGCGGGAAAAATCTTTCAAGATTTTTAGAAGATGCAGAAAAAAAATATAAAATTGGAATGAACAAATTTGTGCGTAAACCAAGTAAATCTATTTTTGAATTTTTCAATTTTGAGATACTTACTGGTTTATTGAAAATGGATCTATTTAAATCCATGCACTCACACATAAGAAAGTACTTTAAAAATAAATTTTTAATAAAAATTATTGAATTTCCACTTCTATTTTTAGGAGCAACACCCAAAAATACTCCTGCGCTGTATAGTTTAATGAATTATGCCGATATTAAATTAGGAACATGGTATCCTGAAGGAGGAATATATAAAATTATTGAAGCAATGATTTCTTTAGCTAAAAAAAAAGGTGTCATTTTTTATTCAAAAAATGAAGTAAAATCATTTCAAATAAAGAATAAGAAAATTATCAAAGTTGAGACTAATAAAAAATTATTTGATGTTGATGTTGTCGTATCAGGAGCAGACTATCATCATACAGAACAAAAATTATTGCCTCCTAAATACAGAAATTATTCATCTAATTATTGGGATAAAATGACTATGTCACCATCATCTTTATTATTTTACTTAGGCACTAATAAAAAGCTTAAAAATATTGCCCATCATTGTTTATTTTTTGATAAAGATTTTGATCAACATGCTAAAGACATTTATGAGTTTCCTCAATGGCCAGAAGAACCATTATTTTATGGATCATTTTCTTCAAAAAGCGATAATTCTGTTAGTCCAAAAGGATGTGAAAATATTGTTTTATTAGTTCCAATCGCACCAAATTTAAAAGATTCTGATTCTATTAGAGAAAAGTATTACGATATGATTATGAATAGATTAGAGAAATTAACAAAGCAAAGTATTAAAGAACATGTGATCTTTAAAAAGAGTTATTGTATTAATAATTTTAAAAAAGATTATAACTCATTTAGAGGAAATGCTTATGGTTTAGCAAACACATTATTTCAAACAGCAATTTTCAAACCATCAATCAAAAATAAAAAGTTAATAAACTTATATTATTGTGGGCAATTAACTGTACCTGGCCCTGGGGTACCTCCATCAATAATTTCTGGTGAAGTAGCTGCAAAAGAAATAATAAAAGATTTTGAATAAAGTTCTTTCAGTAATCTAATTTATACATATCCAGCATCACATCATCAAGTCCTTCATTATCAAAAGGATCTTCAATTTGTTCTTGAACATTAAAAAGTGAAATTAATATAAAGGATATTATAACATTTAAACCATATACAACAAAAGGATGGTATGCCCCATCAGCAACAGTACTAAAAATTTCACCTGAAGAACTTATTATTTCTCCACCCCCTGTTTCAATATTATACATTAAAGTCGGAGCATAATAAAATGGGAATACATAAATAAATAATTCACAATAAGCTCTAATGCTTTGAGGAGTTCTATGAAATTTGATAGAAATAGTATTTTCAATTCCCATGAGAACATCTCTCATATATCTATAAACTCTCAATGACAAACCTCTACCTAACGATTCTTTATGCTCTTCTACCATAGCCTTTATATTACCTATATTCTTATTAAGATCAGTTCTATCATTCGATTGAGAACTTAAAAAGGCAATGAGAGAAACTTTAATTTTTTTAATTACTTCATAAATTTCATCCTTTGTTTTCTCAGGCATATCTCTAGCTTGTGTAAAAGAGTAATATATGGTTGCTAAAGCTGCTTTTGTTCTTGACAAATGTTCCAAAGATTTGTCTCTTCTTTGAAAAGCACTCCCTAAAGTAAAAACTAATGGAAAAACAACGGCTACAGAAATTAAAGTTAAATCTAAATTAAATCTAAAGTCATACTTATATGAAAGCCAAGTTGCAACTAATGATATAATTATTGATATTAGTGTTCTATAATTTAAGGCACTAGTATATTTTGAATGAGCTGACATTTGTTTACTTTTGTCTAAACTTAATTTTTATTTAAATCTAAAAAAACTATGACTAATACTTACAGGAAATTAATAAATCTTTTTAATTTTTTTATCCTTTTAACACTTTTTTCATATAATCTATTTAGTCAAGAATCTAGATTATTTGATAAGCCATTTAATTTGAAAGTGGATTTTAATATGGATTTCAAAGACCTTCAAAAAAATACAAATGATACAAGCTTTATTAAAACTGTAATTAATTATTCAGTAGATGGCGGAGAAACTCTTTCTATACCGACAAAGATTAGAGCAAGAGGAAATTTTAGAAGAAAAATTTGCTATTTCAAACCAATGAAAATTAAAATCAAAAAGAAAGATGCAGAGAATACTATTTTTAAGGGTGCACGTACACTTAAACTTGTTGTGCCTTGTCAAAATGAAAGTGGCAATAATGAATTAGTTTACAAAGAAATAATGTGTTATGAAATGTTTGAAAAACTTTCTAAAATACATTTAAAAACTCAACCCGTAGAATTAACTATACATGAAACTAAGGGAAAGAAGATAATTGATCATAATATTTTTGGTTTTTTGATTGAAGATGATGATAAATTAGCTAAAAGACATGATGCAAAAAAATATCCAAGCAATAGAAGGGTTAGTCCATTATCAATTTCAGATTCTTCTGCAGTAAATTTTGCAATTTTTGAATATATGATCGGTAATACTGATTGGTCTATGGTATATCAACATAATGTTGAAATGTTATATCTTAATTCTGCAGCATTTGCAATACCTTATGACTTTGATCATAGCGGCATAGTAAATGCCTATTATGCAAAACCAAATCCTATGTTGAATATCAGAAGTGTAAGAGATAGAATTTATAGGGGGATGTGTAGAAAAGATCCATTGATATTTGAAAAAATGAGACAATATTATGTTTCAAAAATTGATGATGTTAGTTCCGTTTTAGAAAAATATAAAGGAAAAATTTCTGATAAAGAATATACAAGAATTGATGAATATTTAGGAGAATTCTTTGAAATAGTAAATTCTAAAGAGCTATTTGATAAAAATATTTCATCTAAATGTAGATAAGCTTTTTTTAAAAATAAATTAAATAAGGTTAACACTGGAATCACAAATTAATTTATTTAATAATAATTCTTTTGATTGTAGCAAAGTCACTACAAGAAATTATAGTACTTCATTCACATTGGGGATAAAAACACTTAATAAAAAATTTCATAAGCCTATTTATGCTATATATGGATTTGTAAGATTTGCAGATGAAATAGTAGATAGTTTTTATGGTCAAAATCAAAAAAATCTTTTACAAGAATTTAAAAAAGAAACATATAATTCTATAAGAAGGAAGGTGAGCTTAAATCCAATTTTAAATTCTTTTCAGATATGTGTAAATAAATATAAAATACCAGAAGAGTTGATAGATTCATTTTTATATAGTATGGAAATGGATTTGAACAAAAAAAAATATGATAAATCCAATTATGAAAAATATATCTATGGATCTGCTGAAGTTGTCGGTTTAATGTGTTTAAAAATTTTTTGTAAAAAAGAATCTGAATATAAATCCCTAGTAAGATATGCTAAGAGTTTAGGGTCTGCATTTCAAAAAATAAATTTTTTAAGAGATTTAAAGAGCGATTATAAAGATAGGGGAAGATTGTATTTTCCAGATGTTAATTATAACAGTTTAGATAATAAAGAAAAAAAAATAATAGAAAAGAATATTTTATCCGACTTTAATAGTGGCTTAATTGGAATAAAAAAGTTACCAGATGAAGCGAAATTTGGAGTTTATTTAACATATAAATATTATTTAAGTCTTTTTAATAAAATATCGAGATTAGATGCTGAAATAATTAAACAAAAAAGAATACGAATTTCTAATTTTTCTAAATTCATAATTTTTATCAAGTCATTTCTATTAATTAAATTGAATTTGATTTAAATGAGCTTATATTTTATTTTACTAATCTTCACAATTTCATTTCCACTAGCTGCTTCATGGGATTCGAGATTCAAATACTTTTCCAAAATAAAAGCGCTGATGACAGCATTTACATTGACAGCTCTTTTTTTTATTCCATGGGATATTATCTTTACAAAAAATCAAATATGGGGTTTCAATAAGATGCATATTTCAAATATAAGTTTTTTTGATATGCCAATTGAAGAGTGGCTTTTTTTCTTCATAATTCCCTATTCTTGTTTATTTATTTATGAAAGTGTAAAATATTTTTTTGACTTAAAAAAACATAATAATCTATCCAAAAAATTTCTAACTATAACTGCTGTTATATTATTAGTTTTTGCTGCCATCAATCCTGATAAAAGTTATACATTTTGGAATTTTCTTTTCTGTGGTACCTTTATAATTATAATTCTTCCTTTAATGAGTTTTAAAAATCATGGTGATTTTTTAGTTAGCTATTTATTAACTCTCATCCCATTTTTTATTGTGAATGGTATCCTAACAGATGGAGATTTTGATTTTTTATTTGAAACGAATCCAATAGTTTGGTATAACAATACAGAAAACTTATCAATAAGAATTATTACGATTCCAATTGAAGATCTTTTTTATTGGTTGTTATTATTTTTAATGAATGTAAGTTTTTACGAGAAATTTCTTAACAAATTAAAATTAAATTCGTAATCAATTAACTTTACATTCAATATGAAAAACTTAAAAGTAAAAATAGATACTAATTCTGGTTTTTGTTTTGGAGTGGAGTTCGCCATAGAAATGGCAGAAGATATTTTAAAAACAGATATGGAACTTTATTGTCTTGGTGATATTGTTCACAACGATATGGAAGTAGAAAGATTAGAAAAAATGGGATTAGTAATAATTGATAATAAAGATTTAAAAAATATAAAAGATTCTAAAGTGTTGATTAGAGCTCATGGTGAGCCGCCTTCTACATATGAATTAGCTGTAAAAAATAATTTAACTTTAATAGATGCATCTTGTCCAGTAGTACTCAAACTTCAAAATAGAATTAAAAAATCACACGATAAAAATGAGGCTATATATATTTATGGAAAACATGGACATCCTGAGGTAAAAGGATTAAGGGGTCAAACTAAAGAGGATGCAATTATCTTTCAGGATATTTCAGAATTAAATTTTAAGAAGATGCCAAAAGAAATAACTCTTTACACTCAAACTACAAAAAGTAAAGATAAATATTATGAAATAGTTAAAATTTTAAAAAAAGAAGGTATTGAAGTTAATGCTCATGATACTCTTTGTAGGCAAGTAAGTAACAGAGACACTCAATTGAAAGACTTTTCTCTTGGTTTTGATAAAATTGTTTTTGTATCTGGAACAAAATCTTCAAATGGAAATGTTCTTTTCAATGTTTGTAAATCAAATAATAAGCATTCTCATTTTGTTTCTAGCTCTAAAGAATTAAAAAATGAATGGTTTAATAAAAATGAATCTGTTGGAATTTGTGGCGCTACATCAACTCCAATGTGGTTAATGGAAGATATCAAAACTAAAATTTTAACATTCTAATTTAATAATGAGTTTGATTTTAAAAATATCAATAGTTATTGGAACATTTATTTTTATGGAGGGCGTTGCTTGGTTTACTCATAAATACATAATGCACGGATTTCTATGGAATTTGCATAAATCCCATCATAAAGTTCATAAGCATTTTTTTGAAATGAATGATCTTTTTGCTGTAATATTTTCTATCCCATCAATTTTACTTATTTATATCGGATATTCTTATGAATCATACAGCATATTAAAATATTTTGGAATAGGTATTTTTTTATATGGTGTTGCATATTTAATATTTCATGACATAATAGTACATAGAAGAATAAAAATTAATTTTAAAATAAATAGTGAATACATGAAAAGAATAATGAATGCTCACTATGTACATCATAAAGTTCATACAAAAGAGGGAGCTAAAGCATTTGGTTTCTTATTTGCGCCAAAAAAATATGATGTAAGAAAAGATTAGTCTATCAATTTTGGTGGTCCAGGTGGAATTCTAGGTTTATAAATTCTATCGCCTTTTCTTTCCAAATATTCCTTTTTCACATCATCAATCTTGTCAGGATTCTTATAAAAATCTAACATTGTCATAGCTAATGCTTTTGATGCAAAAATTAAGCCTTTATGCCCAATAGACATTCCAGTACATGCTACTACAGCCCAAGAATGCCAAGGCCCACCTTTAGCTGCTGCAGTAACTCCAAGCCGAACTACTGGAACAACTTGACTAACATCTCCAACATCAGTAGAGCCTCCTTGAGCAGGCATAGTTGGTTTAATAGGCTTTATTTTTCCATCAATACCTAGTGGCTCTTTTCCTGTTTCTTTTAAAATAGCATTAGCATAATTAATTTCGTATTCAGAATATTCAATATCTCCTAATAATTCTAAATTTTTTTGCATTACTGCAGCTCCAGCTCTATTAGGAATGATTTCATAAATTCCAGAAATGAGACTTAGCTCATATTTTACTCCTGCCATCATAGCTGCGGCTTCAGCTATTTTTTTTGCTCTTTCATACAAGATATCAACATTATCATTATCATTTTCTCTAAGTCTTGTCCAAATTTGAGCATACTCTGGAACAACATTTACAACATCTCCTGCTTTTTCAATATCATAATGTATTCTAGCGGTAGGTTTAATATGTTCACGATAATAGTTTAAACCAGTAGTATATAATTCTAAAGCATCTACAGCACTGTTACCATTCCATGGATCTCCTGACGCATGCGCAGCATTGCCAAAAAACTTAAGTCTAAAATCTACAAGAGCTTTACTACTTTGTGTAGCAGCAGCAATCTCTGAACCAGGATGCCAATCCATACATAAATCAAGTTTATCAAATAATCCTTCTCTAACCATCCAAACTTTTGCAAAAATAGTTTCTTCAGCTGGGGTTCCATAAAAAATAACAGTACCAGATATCTCACCACTTTCAATTTGCTCTTTAATTGCAATTGCTGCTGCTAAACTTGCTGTACCAAACAAATTATGGCCACACCCATGACCAGCAGCACCCTTTATTAAAGGTTCTTTAGTGGGTTGTTTCTTTTGAGATATTCCTGCATTTGCATCAAATTCTCCCATAATACCAATAATAGGCCTACCAGAGCCATAGGTTGCTGTAAAAGCTGTAGATATTCCCGCAACCCCTTTTTTAACTGTAAAACCATTTTCTTCAGCATAATCTGAAAGATATTTTGAAGATTTAAATTCTCGAAGAGAAAGTTCTGCCGCTTCCCAGATATTATCACTAATTTCAATTAATTTTTCTCTTTTTTCTTCAATTGAATTAATTATAACTTTCTTTTGTTTAGGAATTTTTTTTTGTGAAAACGCAGATGGTATGAAAACTAATAATAATGTTACTTTAATAAAAGGACGAAAATGGTACTTAAAAAAATTAATCATAATATGTTTTTTGGGTTAAACTAAACTTTGTTAATCTAATAACTATAAATCAAAAAGAAAATTTTTTTTAAAACTTATTCTTTATAGAATCTTAATAAACATTAAAATCAGAATAATTATTTATTAATTTTAATCTGTATTTTATCAAAATGAAAACAAAAGAAGAGAAAATAAATATAGTAACATTAGGCTGTGCAAAAAATATAGTTGATTCTCAAATGCTTTTAACCCAATTAAAAGGAAATAACTTTGATGCATATCATGAAAAAAAAGATAAGAATTCTGATATTATAATAATCAACACATGTGGGTTTATAGAAAATGCAAAACAAGAATCTATTGATACTATTCTAAAATTTGCTCGCGA
The DNA here is from genome assembly GCA_902628365.1 of uncultured Marinoscillum sp. Classification (GTDB taxonomy): domain Bacteria; phylum Bacteroidota; class Bacteroidia; order Cytophagales; family MED-G16. Next base: position 55,834 of record CACOMW010000005.1, read on the forward strand.
GAAAAAAAGCGGTAATATAAAAAAACTCTATGTTACTGGTTGTTTATCAGAAAGATATAAAGATAGTCTTAAGAAGGAAATCCCAGATGTTGATGATTATTTTGGAACTAATGATTTACCAATATTACTTAGAAATTTAAAAGCAAAATATAGGGAAGAGCTTTTAAGCAAAAGGGTTTTATCAGATAATAATCATTATGCATACCTTAAAGTATCCGAAGGCTGTAATAGACCGTGTTCTTTTTGTGCTATTCCACTTATGCGAGGAAAACACATTTCAAAACCCATTGAATTATTAATTGAAGAAGCAAAAAATTTATCCAAAAAAGGAGTAAAAGAATTAATTATTATTGCTCAAGATTCTACTTATTATGGAATAGACTTATATAAAAAAAGAATGCTTGCGGAATTATTACAAAGACTTTCAGAGATAGAGGGGATAAAATGGATTAGAATACACTATGCTTTTCCAACCGGATTTCCTATGGACATTATAGATGTTATGAAAAAAAATAAAAAAATTTGTAACTATCTGGATATTCCACTACAACATGGCTCCTCAAAAATGTTAAAAATTATGAGAAGAGGAACTAATAGAGAAAAGTCAGAAGAACTTATTTATAAAATTAGAGATATAATTCCTGATATTTCAATTAGAACTACCCTAATTGCTGGACATCCTGGTGAGACGGAAAAAGACTTTCAGGAAATGTACAATTTTGTTGAAAAGATGAAGTTTAATAGGTTAGGAATTTTTACTTATTCACATGAAGAAGGCACAAATTCATTTTCGATGAAAGATGATGTGCCAGAATTAATCAAGAAAGATAGAGCTGACTCAATAATGAAGCTTCAACAAAAAATATCTTATGATTTAAATCAAAAATTTATTGATAAAAAACTTAAGGTAATCATTGATCGTAAAGAAAAAGATACTTTCTTTGGTAGGACTGAATTTGATTCTCCTGAAGTAGATAATGAAATAATTATAAAGGAAAATTCAAGAAATTTAAAAATTGGAAATTTTTATAACGTAATAGTTCAAGAAGCATTGAATTACGATCTTTATTGTAGATTATTATGAATAAATTAGAAAAAATATCATTCGAAAAAACTCAGAATTTTTCTAAAAAATTTCTAAGACATGTTAATTCTGAAAAAATTAATTTAAAAAATATATACTTAAAAACAAAAGAAATATCTTATGTTGAAAAGAAAAGAAAAATACTACATAAAAGTTTAATTAAACAATATGAGAAAATTAACTGTTCTAATAAAGTTGTAGAAAACATAAATCAGTTAAAAAACAAAAACACATTTTCTGTAACAACCGGACACCAACTAAATATATTTACAGGCCCATTATACGTTATTTATAAAATTATATCTACGATAAATCTAGCATCTAAGCTTAAGAAAAAATATCCTAAAAAAAATTTTGTTCCAATATATTGGATGGCTTCAGAAGACCATGATTTTGATGAAATAAAGTCATTTTATCTTTATGGTAAAAATTATAGCTGGGACATTAAAGCCTCAGGAGCTGTTGGAGATATCAATCCTAAAACAATAAAAAACCTATTTAAAAATATACCTGAAAAAATATCATTATTTGAAAAAGCGTATTTAAAAAATTCTAAATTATCAAATTCAGTATTGTACTATATGAATGAACTTTTTGGTAAATACGGACTTATTATTCTCGACCCTAACAACAGAAACTATAAAAAACTTTTTTTAGAAGTAATCAAAGATGATATAGTTAATAATTCTATAAAAAATCTACAATCAAAATCTTCAAAAAAAAATTTAGTACATATTAGAAAAATTAATTTCTTTTATTTGAAAAAAAATCTAAGAGAAAGAATAATTAAAGAAAAAAATAAATACAAAATAAATAATACTTCAATATCATTTTCCGAAAAAGAAATAATCAATAAGTTAAATTCAAATTCAGAATTTTTTAGTCCAAATGTTATAATGAGATGTCTTTATCAACAAAGTATAATTCCAAATATAGCATACGTGGGGGGTCCATCTGAGATTGAATATTGGCTAGAATTCAAAGATTTTTTTAATTTTTATAATATTCCATTTCCAATTATTCTACCAAGAAATTTTGTGACAATTATTAATGATAAAATTAAATCGAAACTTGAAAAGCTTAACATCAAACTTTCTGATATATTTAAAAATAAAAATGAATTAGAAAAAATTATTTTAAAATATCAATCAAAAAATAAATTTGATTTAATTAATGAAAAACAAAATATTGGAAAAGAGATAGAAAAAATAATAGATAAATCTAAAGCTATAGATAAATCATTAAATGGTAAAATCTTAGCATTAAAAAAGAAGACAATTAATGAAATAAATAGTTTAGAAAAAAGATTTATAAAGGAAGAAAAAAAGAATCACCAAAAAAGTCTTAATGAACTTGATAAAATAATGTCTAAATTATTTCCCGATAATATTCTTCAAGAAAGAAAAGAAAATTTTTTAAATTATTATTTATCTGATAAAAATCTTGTTGATACACTTATTAAGAAACTTGATCCTTTAAAGTTTTATTTTAATATTATATCCAAATAAATGATGAAAAAATATGATATATGTATTGTTGGAGCTGGCCCAATTGGATTAAACTGTGCAATAGAAGCAATTAAATCAAATTTAAGTTATATAATAATCGACAAAGGATGTTTGGTCAACTCATTATACAACTATCCAAATAATATGACATTTTTTTCTACTTCTGATAAGTTAGAAATTGGTAATATTCCTTTTATCTCACATAATTCTAAACCCACAAAAGCAGAAGCTATGGAATATTATAGAAGAGTTTCATCATCGTGGAAATTAAAACTCAACCTTTACGAAAAAGTAGTTGAAATTAAAAAAGGTGAAAATTTTAAAATACAAACTTCAAAGAGCAATTATCTATCAAAAAATGTTATAATCGCAACTGGATTTTATGACTTACCGTATAAACTTCAAATACCAGGTGAAGAGTTAAAAAAAGTAAAACATTACTATGATGACCCTCATCCATACTTTGGCATGAAAATAGCTATTGTTGGCGCTGGTAATTCAGCTATTGATGTTGCCTTAGAAACATTTAGAAAGGGTTGCAAAGAAGTTACTATGATTATAAGAGAACCAAAACTAAATTCAAATATAAAATATTGGGTAAAACCTGATATTGAAAATAGAATTAAAGAAAATAGTATTAAAGCATATTTCAATTCTAAAATAACTAAAATAACAGATAAAAATATTGAGGTAAAAACAAAAAATAAAAAAATTCAATTAGAAAATGATTTTGTTCTTGCAATGACAGGTTATCAACCAAATTTTAATTTTCTAAAAAAAATTGGAATTAAAATTCGTACAGATAAAAACAAAACTCCCTTGCATGATAAAAAAACTATGGAAACAAATATTTCAGGATTGTATTTAGCAGGTGTAATATGTGGGGGATTAAAAACCAACAAATGGTTTATAGAAAATTCAAGAGAACATTCAATTAATATTATTAATCATATAAAAAAATAATGTTTAGAAAATTATATCAATTATTGATTCTTTATTTGATATCCATAAATGTTTATTCACAAACAAATTATACTTTAAATGGCTACATTAAAAGTGCTTCGGATGGAGAGTCACTAATTGGTGCTACAATTTATATTAATGAAATTCAGGGTGGAGTAATAACTAATCCTTATGGTTTTTATTCAATAACACTTGAAGAAGGAGAGTATAATATTGAATATAGATATATCGGGTATATAACATTGAAAAAAAAAATAATACTTGATAAAGATCAAAAAATTGATATTGAACTTTTAAGTGAAGATATTGAATTGGAAAATATTTTAATAACTAGTGAGTCAGAAAACGAAAATGTTTCGAGTACAGAAATAAGTACATTTAAATTAGACATTGGTAAAATTAATGAAATACCTACTTTTCTTGGAGAAGTTGATATAATAAAAGCTATTCAGTTAATTCCAGGGGTTAGTACCGTTGGAGAAGGTGGAAGTGGGTTCAATGTAAGAGGCGGGTCAGTAGGTCAAAATTTAGTTTTGCTAGATGAAGCACCTGTATATAATTCTTCTCATCTTTTAGGTTTTTTGTCTGTTTTTAACCCAGATGCTGTAAAAGATTTGAAATTATATAAAGGTGGAATTCCTGCAAGATACGGTGGGAGGCTATCATCGATTTTAGATATTAGAATGAAAGATGGCAATAATAAAAAAAGAAGTATTTCAGGAGGGATTGGCTCCATATTTAGCAGACTAACTGTAGAAGCTCCAATTGTTAAAGAAAAGTCGTCATTTATTTTGGCATTAAGAAGATCATATGCTGATGTATTAGCAAAACCATTTTTGAAAAACTCAAACTTTTTAAACGATGGTTGGGCATTAAATTTTTATGATCTAACAGCTAAAATTAATTTTAATTTAGACGAGAAAAATAGAATATTTTTTTCAAGTTATCTGGGAAGAGATATCTTCAGATTTGATGAAAGGCAAGGTTTTAATTGGGGAAATAGAACGGGAACTATAAGATGGAATCACCTATTTAATGATAGATTATTTTCAAACTTTACTACCATTTACAGTAATTATGATTATCAATTAGCTTTTGGATCAGATGATAGAAATAAATTTGAATGGGATTCCAAGATTGAAACATTAAACTTAAAGCCTGAATTTACATATTTTATTAATACAAATAATGAATTTTCTATTGGAGGAGAGTTTCTGATTTATCGATTTGAACCGGCAAATGCACAGGGAGTTAGTGATGGAAAAATAACTGACATAACACTTCCAAAAAAATATGCATTTGAAAGTTCCATCTATTTTGGAAACGAACAAAAAATAAATAATATTTCTTTTTCATATGGGTTAAGAACCTCCACCTACACGTACCTTGGTCCTGGTACTAAATATATTTTTAATCCACCAACAAATCCAGGAGATAGAAAGACTATTAATTCAGAGGAAAAAATGAATAAGTGGAAAAATATTCAATCATTTTCAAATTTAGAGCCAAGAATTTCAATTAATTATAAATTGAATGATTCTAATTCATTGAAAATAAGCTATAATAAAATGGTTCAATATATCCACCTTCTATCAAACACTGCAGCTTCAAGCTCTCTTGATGTTTGGACTCCAAGTACCAACAATATAAAACCAGAAAAAGTTGATAGCTATGCTATAGGATATTTTAAAAATTTTAAAGAAAATATTTTTGAATCATCTATAGAGTTTTATTATAAAAAATTAAAAAATCAAATTGATTACATTGATGGTGCTGATATTTTAATTAATAAATATATCGAAGGTGATTTATTATTTGGAATTGGAAGGGCTTATGGGATGGAGTTATTATTTAGAAAGAAATCAGGTAGAGTAAACGGTTGGGTTAGCTATACTTTAGCTAGAACGGAATTAAAAATTGATGGAATAAATAATTTTAAATGGTATCCCACCAGATATGATCAAACACATAATTTAAAATTCACTTCAAATTTTGATTTAAATAAAAGAATTTCATTTGCTGGTAACTTCACATTTATATCTGGAACTCCAGTTACATTTCCTACATCAAAATATGTAATTCAAGGCTTTGTTATTCCACATAACTCAAATAATTCTAGAAATGATAGAAGAATTCCAAATTATCATAGATTAGATTTTTCAGTTACTATAAATGGAAAAAAAGAAAATAAAAAAGGAAAAATAAGAAAAAATAATAACTCCTTAGTTATTGGGATATATAATGTATATAATAGGAAAAACCCATTTTCAATTTATTTTTCTCAAGGTAAAAAGGTAGCGTCAGAATCTTTTGTTCCGGGTCAAGTAACTAGGCTGTCAATAATAGGCTCTTTTGTTCCATCAATAACATACAATTTTAAGTTTTAATGAAAAATTTTTTAAAATTTATTTCTTTAATTATTTTCATTTCATGTGAAGAAATTATCTATCCAGATCTAGAATCTAAAACCCCAATTCTTGTAGTAGATGCTTGGCTTAATAATCAAAACGAAAGTCAAACAATAATTTTATCTTCTTCTCAAGATTATTTAGATTCAACATCAACTAAATTTATTGATGGAGCAGAAGTTTATATTATAAATGATAATGGTGATAAATTTAATTTTACTGAAAAAGATAAAGGAAAATATATATGGAATCCAGATTCAAATTTTTCTAATCTTGGTGATGTTGGAACAGAGTTTTTTCTGAATATTTTATATAATGGAGAAAAAATAACTGGGTCCTCAATATTAAATAGAACTTCAATTATTGATAGTATAAATTTTGTTAAAGGTGAATTTCCAGAAAATTCATATTATGCTGAGTTCTGGTCTAATGAAAAAGAAGGAGTAGGTGATGCTTACTGGATAAAGAGTTATAAAAATGGTATAAAACAAGTACGGTCGCAAGATATAATTACATGCATAGACGCAGGAGCGTCATCAGAAGGAGCAATTATAGATGGAATCCCATTTATACCTCCAATACGAAGAGCTATAACAAGATTTGAGAGAGATGAAATAAGTGACGAATTCAAATCACCTTTTGAATATGGCGATTCATTATATGTTGAAATTCACTCCATTCCATTTGAGGCATTTGATTTCCTTAATAAAGTATCAATTCAAATAGATAGACAAGGAGGTTTTGGGGAATTATTTGCCGTTTCACTAGCAAACTCACCAACAAACCTTACTGTTGAAAATAACTCAAATTTCCCAGTTGTTGGTTTTTTTTGTGTTTCAGCTGTAAATGGTAAGGGTAATATTTTAGATGATGATGAAATAGAAAAAATAGAAAAGTACGATAGAAAATGGTAAAGGTAAAATTATAAAACTTCCATAATTACTACACAGTGAGCGGCAACACCTTCTTCCCTGCCAACAAAACCTAACCTCTCCGTAGTAGTTGCTTTAACAGAAATTTTAGAATGATCTACATTTAAAATACTGGAAAGAACTTCAGTAATTTTAACTTTATATTTTGAGATTTTTGGTTCTTGAAGAAGAATTGTTATATCAGCATTTGAAAGTTTATATCCTTTTTTATTACACAATTCTACAACTTTACCCAATAAAAATTTGCTATCTATATTTTTATATTTTTTATCAGTGTCAGGAAAATGTGATCCTATATCATCTAAACTCAATGCACCTAACATAGCATCACATAATGCGTGAATTACTACATCAGCATCTGAATGACCTATGACTCCTTTGTAATGTTTAATTTCAATACCGCCTATTGTAAATTTTTCTTTACTTTCAAGGCGATGAACATCATAACCATGACCAATTCTAAATTTCATTTATTAAAAAATTATAAATTACAAATTTAATCTTCTTATATTTAGATACATTTATATTATGAAAAAATTACTTAAATTAATTTTAGATTTTTCAGATAAAAATCATTTACATTCAATTGGTCTTTTAATTCTCCGAATTGGATCTTCATTATCTCTAATGACTCATGGATATGCCAAATTAATTAGATTTGAAGAAAGATCTGCTACTTTCATGAATCATCTTTCTTTAGGAAGTGAAATAAGTTTGTCTTTAGTAATTTTTGCTGAGTTTATTTGTCCAATTTTTATTTTATTGGGTCTTGGCACAAGAGTATTTTCTATTCCAATTATTTATACATTTATAATAATTGTTTTTGATATTCACATTGATGACCCCTTTTCTAAAATGGAAAAAGGAATATTATTTTTAACTATATATCTTACGATTTTTCTTTCAGGCCCAGGAAAATTTTCTTTTGATAATTTTTTAAATAAGAAATTAAAAATTAAAGACTAAAGTTTGTTTGATATCTGAATTTAAACTTTTGGCTACAGGACAGTTTTTTCCAACAAACATTAATTTTCTTTTTTGAATATCAGTAAGACTATTTTTTTCAAAATTAATTTCAATTATTATTTCAGATATTTTTCTGGGATTAGTGGACATTACCTTTGTTATTCTAGCTTTTGAATTTGGCATTATAAATTTTCCTTTTTCTGCACAAATTCCCATAACGGTTGTAATACAACTACAAAGTGCTGATGAAACTAAATCTGTAGGAGCAAATGCTTCTCCCCTTCCATTATTATCAACAGGAGCATCGGTAATAATATTTTTTCCAGATTTAATATGAGTAGATGAAGTTCTTAACTCTCCTACATATCTGTTTTCTATAGAGTGTTTCATTATTTTAGAATTCTATTTATTAGCGGTTCTAAATTTTTTTTCCATACTTCATACCCTAAATTATTCATATGTAACATATCTTTCCAAAAATATTTTTTTGGAATATTACCTTGATTGTCAAGCATTATGGTCCATGAATCAAAAAAATATGTGTTGTTTTCTTTTTTACAAAAATTTTGAATCATTTTATTCAACTCAATATAATTTTCTTTAAAGTTCCATCTAGACGGGCTAGGTTTTGGTGCTATATAAATTATAGGCGTATTTTTTAACTTATTTCTAATCTTACTATGTGATATTTTAAAATCTTTATAAATCTTTTCTAATGGAATATTAAAAGCTATATCATTATCACCTTCATAAATTACAATTAAATCAGGATTATGTTTTATTACAAGATCTCCAATAAAAAAGTTTAAATCTGAAAAAATAGAACCACCAAAACCTCTATTTAAAATATCATACTCACTAAAATCATTTTTTAAACCCATCCAAAATCTTATGCTGGAACTACCAGTAAATACTATCAACTTTTTGTTAGACTTTATAAAAACATCTTCGTTTAAAAAAGATTGTATTTCACTATAAAATCTATTTGGATCAGGTGAAGATTCATATTCAGAGGTGTAAATATCTTGAGAAAAGGCTGATGAAGAAAAAAATAAAAAAATAAAGAGAGTAAATAATCTCATGAAAAAATAAATCTAACTTTAATAATAATTTTAATTAATTGTTACAAAACATAACATAAATTATATTTAATAACATAAATCTAGTGAAACATATAAAATTTATTATTGTATAATATACTAAATCTTATGTATAAATAATTATGAAAACATATTTCAAAACTTCATTGATCATAATAACATCATATTTATTTTATTTTGAATCTCGAGCACAAGAGAGTGATTATTTTGAATATCAAAACGAAATATTATGGGGTATTAATAAAAATACAAATGGAGGTTTAATAGGAGGTATAAATCTCAAATTTGGAAATAAGATTAAAGATAATACATATAGAATTTATGGTATTGAAATCGTTAATGTTAAGCATCCAAAAGAATATAAATATACTTCTCCTTTTGGAGGAGATAATTTTATTTGGGCTAAACAAAATACGATGTATTCATTAAGAATGCAATATGGTGTTGAAAAATCTATTTTTAATAAAAAGGATGAAAATGGAATACAAATTAATGCTCACTTAAGTGGAGGCCCTGGACTAGGATTCCTTGTCCCTTATTACATAAGATACAACAGAAACAATGCAGTTGTTATTGAAGCCTTTGATTCAAATATTCATAATTTTAATAACGTAATAGGTACTGCAGGATTTTTAGAAGGAATAAATGAGGCAAAGATAAGACCAGGGATAAACCTTAAATCTGCCATCAACTTTGAATTTGGAAGTATGAAAAAGGGATCAATAGCTCTTGAAGTTGGTTTTTTAGCAGAAGCTTTTACAAAAAAAATGATTATCATGCCTACTGTAAAAAATAAATCAATATTTACATCTGCTTTTATAACGCTTTTTTATGGTAGAAAATGGAAATAAAGAAATAGTATAAGGTAAATTGCAATGACTAAAGTAAAAACATTGAAAACTAAAATATCAAAGCCAAATTGGTTAAGAGTAAAGCTTCCAGTAGGTAGTGAATATAGAAAGGTTAGACAAACTGTTGATAAATATAAGCTTCATACTATCTGCGAGAGTGGAAATTGTCCCAATATGGGTGAATGTTGGGGAGCAGGGACCGCTACATTTATGATATTAGGTAATGTATGTACAAGAAGCTGTACATTTTGTGCTGTTGCGACTGGCAGACCACCTGAATATGATAAAATGGAACCATTAAGAGTTGCTAAAGCAATAAAAAAAATGGGAGTTAAACACGCTGTAATTACATCGGTAAATAGAGACGAACTCAAAGATAGAGGAGCAGAAATATGGTATCAAACAGTACATCTCACAAAAAAGCTATCACCAAAAATTACGATAGAAACTTTAATTCCTGATGTAAGAGCAAATTGGGAAGCTCTTTATAAAATGATTGAAGCTGGTCAAGAAGTAGTATCACATAATATAGAAACTATTGAAAGACTTTACAGAAGAGTTAGGCCGCAGGCAAATTATGAAAGAAGTCTTGAGCAAATAAAAAAAATAAAAGAATTTGGTAAAAGAACTAAATCAGGTATTATGGTTGGATTGGGTGAAAAAAAAGAAGAAGTTTTTAAAACAATGGATGATATGGTCGAGCATGGTCTTCACATTTTGACGATTGGTCAATACCTTCAACCAACTAAAATGCATCTTGAAGTTGATGACTTTATAAGCCCAGAAATTTTTGAAATGTATAAAGAAGAAGGTTTAAAAAGAGGATTAAAATATGTAGAATCAGGACCGCTCGTTAGATCTTCTTATCATGCTGAGAGACACGTAAATGTACCTATATAAATTTATTTTATTAATATTTTTATTTCTATCAATTGATGTATTTGGACAGGTAAATACATCTAACATAACTATTGTTAGAGATAAATGGGGAGTACCTCATATTTATGGTTTAACTGATAAAGAAGCTGCCTATGGTTTAGCATGGGCTCACGCAGAAGACGACTTTGAAACAATTCAAAAAACATTTTTACCATCTAAAGGTATGCTTGGTAGACTTCAAGGACCAAATGGAGCTATCTTAGATTTTGCTGTAGAACTATTAAGATCAAGAGAAGTTGCAGAAAAAGAGTTAAAAAACCTTTCTCCTGAAGGCCTAAATATCATTTATGGTTATCTAGAAGGGATAAATGCTTATGCCAAAAAATATCCTGAGAAAATACTAGTAAAAAACTTTTTTCCATTGACGATATATGATTATTTAACTGGATTAAACTTAATGCTCCATTTATTTTCTGATACAGGTGACGTTATTGGACAGTTACTTTCAAATAATATTGACCCAATCGATGAGATGTCTGGAGTTGATAATATCGGTAGCTCAATTGGATCAAATGCATTTGCATTTAATAGTAACAAAACTGAAAGTGGAAAAACATTTTTAAATATCAATACCCATCAACCATTAGAAGGACCATTTGCTTGGTATGAAGCTCATGTAAACAGTGAACAAGGATGGAATATGCTGGGAGGATTATTTCCTGGCCTCCCTCTTCCAGTTATAGGTACAAATAAAAATTTAGGCTGGACTCATACATATAATTATCCAGACATGAACGATATATATCAATTGATAATTAATCCCAACAATATAAATGAATATAAAATAGACGGTAATTGGAAAAAATTTGAAATTAAAGAAGTAAAAATTAAAGTAAAAATATTTTTAGGCCTTAAGATAAATGTAAAAAGAAAAGTATTATGGTCAGATTTTGGACCTGTAATTAAAAATAAAAAAGGATATTTTTCGTTTTTTTCTCAATCATTGAATAATATAAGCGCAATTGAACAGTGGTTAAAAATGAATAAGGCATCAAATTTTGAAGAATTTGAATCTGCTCTTAAATTATTAGGCATCCCAAGGTTTAATATTGTATATGCTGACAATAGAGATAATATATTTTTCATGAGTAATGCTAGATTGTCAATTAGAAATTCAGAAATCGATTGGGGAAAGTTAGTTTTAGGAAATAGTTCTTCATTGATTCTTGATAAATACCATCCATATGAAGATTTACCAAAACTACTAAATCCCCCAAGTGGTTATTTATTTAATA
>CACOMW010000006.1 GCA_902628365.1 uncultured Marinoscillum sp.
ACTTTGACTAAGTTGAATTTAGTCATGTTTTTTTACAAAATTTATTTTTTTATAAATTTTGTGTAACTATTTTATTGTTAAGATATGAGTAATCAAAAAGAACCTATACTTTTAGAAAATAAAGACAGATTTGTTTTATTTCCAATTGAACATGATGATATATGGAAATTTTATAAAAAAGCAGAAGCGAGTTTTTGGACTGCAGAAGAAATTGATTTGAGCCAAGATCTCAAAGATTGGGAAGGGTTAAATGATGGAGAAAAACATTTTATTAAACATGTACTTGCTTTCTTTGCCGCGAGTGATGGTATTGTAAATGAAAATTTAGCAGAACATTTTGTTGCTGAAGTTCAATATACAGAAGCAAAATTTTTCTATGGCTTTCAAATCGCAATTGAAAATATTCATTCTGAAACTTATTCCTTGTTGATTGATACTTATGTTGACGATCCAAAAGAAAAAGATGCTTTATTACATGCAATTGAAACCCTTGACTGTGTTAAGAAAAAAGCTGACTGGGCGTTAAGATGGATTGATAACGGTTCATTTGCCGAAAGGCTAATTGCATTTGCTGCAGTTGAAGGAATTTTCTTTTCAGGAAGTTTTTGTTCTATATTCTGGTTAAAGAAAAGGGGGCTGATGCCAGGACTAACCTTTTCAAATGAATTAATTTCTAGAGATGAAGGGTTACATTGTGACTTTGCTTGTCATTTATATACAAAACATGTTGTAAACCAACTTCCAAAAGAAACTGTAGTTGAAATAATAAAGGATGCAGTTGAAATGGAAAAGGAGTTTGTGACGGATGCTCTTCCTGTTAAGCTAATTGGGATGAATGCTAAACTTATGTGTCAATATATTGAGTTTGTCGCAGATAGACTATTGGTAGAACTTGAATGCTCCAGAGTTTATAATTCAAAAAATCCTTTTGATTTTATGGACATGATTTCTCTTCAAGGAAAAACCAACTTTTTTGAAAAAAGAGTAGCCGAATATCAAAAAGCTGGCGTTCTAAAAAAAGACGAAGAAAATGATAAACCAAAATTTTCACTAGACGAAGATTTTTAATTTTAAACTTATATGCTTGTTATAAAAAGAGATGGTAGAAAAGAGTCAGTAAAATTTGATAAAATTACTGCAAGAATTGAAAAATTAAGTTATGGGCTGAATACCAAATATGTTAAAACCATAGAAATAGCAAAAAAAGTTATTGATGGTTTGTATGATGGTGTTTCAACTCAAGAGCTTGATGAACTAGCTGCAGAAACAGCAGCAACTCTTACTACAAAACATCCGGATTATGCAACCCTTGCTGCAAGAATTTCTATTTCTAATCTTCATAAAACTACAAGTAAATCTTTTTCAAATACCATTAAAAGACTATACACATATATAAATCCTAAAACTCAAGAAAATGCTTCTTTAATATCAAAAGATGTATACGGGATTATCAATAAAAATGCTGCAATACTTGACTCATCCATCATATATGATAGAGATTTTAATTATGATTATTTTGGTTTTAAAACTCTACAAAAATCATATTTACTAAAGTTAGACGGTAAGGTTGTAGAAAGACCACAACATATGTTGATGAGAGTAGCTGTAGGAATTCATCATGATGATATCGATTCTGTTATTGAGACATATAATTTATTATCTGAAAAATGGTTTACTCATGCAACACCAACTTTATTTAATGCTGGAACACCTAAACCTCAACTTTCTTCATGCTTTTTATTAACAATGCAAGAAGATAGTATTGACGGAATTTATAATACATTAAAACAATGTGCAAAAATATCTCAATCAGCAGGAGGTATTGGATTAAGTATACATAATGTAAGAGGAACAGGATCATACATCAAAGGAACTAATGGAGTTTCAAATGGTATTATTCCAATGTTAAGAAATTTTGATATGACAGCAAGGTATGTTGATCAAGGAGGTGGAAAAAGAAAAGGAAGTTTTGCAATTTATCTTGAACCATGGCATTGCGACGTTTTTGAATTTTTACAATTGAAAAAAAATCATGGTAAAGAAGAATTAAGAGCAAGAGATCTTTTTTATGCTATGTGGATTCCAGACTTATTTATGAAAAGAGTAGAGGAAAATGAAAACTGGTCATTATTTTCTCCAGATGAAGCACCTAATCTTCATGATACATACGGAGAAGAATTTGAAAAACTTTATACAAAGTATGAAAAGGAGGGAAAAGCAAGAAAAACTGTAAAAGCACAAGATTTATGGTTTGAAATTCTTGAGTCTCAAATAGAAACAGGCAATCCTTATATTCTTTATAAAGATCATGCAAATAATAAGTCAAATCAAAAAAATCTAGGTACAATAAAGTCCTCAAATTTATGTACCGAAATTATTGAATATACGTCACCTGATGAAATTGCTGTTTGCAATTTGGCATCTATTGCATTAAATATGTTTGTTAAAGAGGATTCTACTTATGATTTTCAAAAATTATATGAAATTACCAAAGTAATTACAAGGAATTTAAATAAAGTAATAGATGTTAACTATTATCCAGTAGAAGAAGCAAGAAATTCAAATATGAGACACAGACCAATCGGTATTGGAGTTCAAGGTTTAGCTGATGCTTTTATTCTTATGAAATATCCATTTGATTCAGATGAAGCAAAAAAGCTTAATAAAGATATTTTTGAAACTATTTATTATGCCGCTATGGAAGCATCCATGGAATTATCAAAGAAAGAAGGTACTTATGAAAGCTATAAAGGTTCTCCTGTATCGAAATCAATTTTTCAATTTGATATGTGGGGAGTAACACCTGATTCAGGTAGATGGGACTGGACAAAGCTAAAACAAAAAGTTAAAAAATATGGCGTCAGAAATTCATTATTGTTAGCACCAATGCCTACTGCCTCTACCTCTCAAATTTTAGGTAATAATGAATGCTTTGAACCATATACTTCTAATTTATATACAAGAAGAGTTTTATCCGGAGAATTCATTGTTGTCAACAAGCATTTACTAAATGATTTAATAGAACTCGATCTTTGGAATGATAAAATGAAAGATAAAATTATGGAACAAAATGGTTCTATTCAAAATATTAATGAAATTCCAGAAAATATTAAATTATTATATAGAACAGTTTGGGAAGTATCACAAAAGAGTATAATTGAGATGGCTGCAGATCGGGGAGCTTATATTTGTCAAAGCCAAAGTATGAATATTCATATGCAAGATGCAAATTTTGGAAAACTAACATCTATGCATTTTCATGCCTGGAAATTAGGATTAAAAACAGGACTTTACTATTTGAGAACAAAAGCTGCTGCAGATGCAATTAAGTTTACAATTGTAAAAGAAGAAAAAGAAAATTCAAAAGAAAATAAAATAGAAGACCAAGAAGCAATCCAATGCTCAATTGATAATCAAGATGATTGTGAAATGTGTGGCAGTTAAACAAAGCTTAATTTTCTTTCAATAAATTAATATATTTTTCTATACCTTTTGAGACATAGTTTTTAATATTGCCATTTTCATCTAAAAAAACAAAAAAAGCATCTAAATCTTTATTTGTTTCAACTATTTGAATTGATTTATTTTTTCCTAATACCATAAAAGCAGTAGCATAAGCATCTGCTTCAATACATGATTTGTGAAAAACTGAAGCACTCAAAATATTTGAGTTTGAGGAAAATCCAGTTCTAGGATCTATTGTATGAGAAATTATCTTATTATTTTTTCTATAAAAATTTCTATAATTTCCAGAAGTAGCTAGGGATCTATCTACTAAGCTAACTGATGCAAATGGTAAATTAAGATTTTTTTCTAAAGGATCGTTGATTCCAATTATCCAATTTTTGTTTTCATTAAAACCACTACACCTTACCTCGCCCCCAATTTCTATCATAAAGTTTTTAATATTTTTATTATTTAAAAATTTAGCTATTATATCTACAGCATAACCTTTAGCAATAGCGCTAAAATCTAAATATATTTTTAAATTATTTCTAACAGCTATTTTATTATCAAAATATATTTGATCAAAACCAACATTTTTAAGAGTTTCTCTTACTTTTAAACTATCAGGCGTTTCTAAGATTTTTGTAGGTCCAAATCCCCATAAATTTACAAGCTTACCAATTGTTGGATCAAATGCCCCTTTGGTACTTCTGTATATTTTATCACTAACCTTTAGAATATTATACAGCTCACTACTTATATTAAATAAGGTATCGACATTATTAAACTTGGAAAGTTCTGAATCTGATATATATGTTGAAAGTGAATTATTAAAATCAACTAAAATTAAATCTATCTCTGATTTATAATTTATTTTTTCTTTGCTAAGGTATTTAATATTGTAAGAAATATTACCCATTGTAATGCCTCTAATTTTTATTAAATGCTTTTTTTCCTCTGAGTAATTCCAAAAAATTATTATGAATAAAATAAAAAATGAAAAAAATATAAAGTTACGCATATAAATAATTTATAAATTAGTAAAAAAGTCTCTATGAGAGAAGAATATCTACAACCAAATAATAATTTAAATAAAAAAGATAAGGAATTTGAAAATTCACTTAGGCCTTCTAGTCTCCTCGAGTTTTATGGCCAAGACAAAATAGTAGAAAATCTTAAGGTTTTTATTGAAGCAGCAAAAAAAAGAAAAGAGTCTTTAGATCATGTATTACTTCACGGTCCACCAGGATTAGGAAAAACTACGTTATCTTATATTATTGCTGAAGAATTGAAATCGAATATAAGAGTCACTTCTGGTCCTATTATTGATAAACCAGGTGATCTTGCTGGATTACTAACAAATTTAGAAAAGGGTGATGTGTTATTTATCGATGAGATTCACAGGATAAACCATTCTATTGAGGAATATCTTTATTCAGCAATGGAAGACTTCAAGATTGATATCATGATTGATTCAGGACCAAGTGCAAAAACTGTTCAAATTCAATTGAACCCCTTTACTTTAATTGGAGCTACAACTAGATCAGGTTTATTATCAGCGCCTCTAAGATCAAGATTTTCTATAAACTCAAGATTAGAATATTATAAATCTCATGTATTAAAAAAAATTATAGAAAGATCATCCAAAATATTAAATGTCCCAATAGATGATGACGCTGCAACTGAAATTTCTAAAAGAAGTAGGGGTACACCAAGAATACTAAATAATTTATTAAGGAGAATTAGGGATTTTGCAGAAATAAAAGGAAAAGGTAAAATCACAAATGAAATTACTCAGATTGCTCTAAAGGCTTTAAATGTTGACCACAATGGGTTGGATGAAATGGATAATAAGATAATAAGAACAATAATTGAAAAGTTTAGCGGAGGACCCGTTGGAGTAAAAACAATTGCCACAGCATGTAGTGAAGAAGTAGGGACTATAGAGGAAGTATATGAACCATACCTTATCCAAGAAGGTTTTATAAAAAGAACAAATAGAGGTAGAACCATTACAGAGCTGGGTTATAAACATATGAAGATTCCTCATCCAAAGAATAATACACTTTTTGATTAAATGTCCATAACAAAAACAACAGAAATTATTAAAAAAAAAGCTGTTGATTTGGGATTCAGCAGTTGTGGAATATCTAAAACAAGATTTTTAAAAGAAGAAGAAAAAAAATTTGAAGACTGGCTAAATAATGGATATCAAGGTTCCATGAATTACTTAAATAAAAACTTTGATAAAAGGCTAGATCCTAGAAAACTTGTTCATGGGTCAAAATCAATAATTTCATTAACTTATAATTATTATCCACCAAAAAAATTAGTTAAAAAAAATAATTTCATAATATCAAAATATGCTTATGGAAAAGATTATCATAAAATAATAAAAAAAAAACTTAAGCAACTATTTTTATTCATGAAAGAAAATATTGGAGATATTGAAGGAAGGGTTTTTGTCGATTCCGCCCCAGTACATGAAAGAGCTTGGGCAAAATTATCAGGCTTAGGTTGGATAGGAAAAAACTCGCTACTGATAAATAAAAAAATGGGTAGTTATTTTTTTATTGCAGAAATTATATGTGATTTAGATTTAAAGTATGATTCTCCTGTTTTAGATATGTGTGGAAAATGCACAAGGTGTATTGATGCTTGTCCTACCGATGCAATAACTGAATCTCAAGTAATTAATGCTAAGAAATGTATTTCATATTTAACTATCGAAAATAAAAAAAGTATACCTAAAGAATTACAAAAAAATATGAACGGGTATATCTTTGGATGTGATATATGTCAGGATGTATGTCCTTGGAACAGGTTTTCAAAGCCACACAAAGAAGAAAAATTTTTACCTAATCAAGAAATTAAAAAATATAGAAAAAAAGATTGGGTTGAATTAACAGAGGAAACTTTTAATGTTATTTTCAAAGGATCAGCTGTAAAAAGAACTAAGTATAGCGGGTTAAAAAGAAACATTGAAACATATTTAGATTAAATCTAAAATTTAATTATTTAACATAATTTTAATTTTGAAAATTATTTTAATTAATTAATGAGCCTAATTTTAAGTAATATTTAAAATTTATGAATTATAGAATATTAAAGATATCATTATTACTTTTTTTATTGATTAGCTCTAAAGGAATAGGTCAAAAAGCAAGAATTGAAATCAAACCAAATAAAATTGGGATTAATGAATCACTAAGTATTACAATTATTATTGAAAATGAATCTTTAAAAAATTATAGCAATTTTCCGGACATAGCTGGTTTTACCAAAGCAGGAAGAACTTCATCTAGCTCAAGTAATTATATTAATGGAAAAATGACCTCTTCTCAAAGTATAATACAAAATTATAAACCAAATAAAATCGGTATAGTCAAAATACCATCATTTTCTATGCAAATAAATAACCAAACTCTCGTATCAAAAGAAAAAGATATAGAAATTGTAGAGCAAACTACTAACCAAAAAAGTGATCCATTTAATAATTTTTTTGATCCATTCGATAATTTTTTTAACAGAAATAGAAATATTGAATTTATTGACATAGAAGCCGATGCTTTTCTAAGTTTAAATACAGATAAAAAAAAGGTTTTTGTAGGTGAAGGGTTTAATACAACTTTATCATTATTTGTAAGTGAAAATAATAGAGCAGATATGAGGTTTTTTGATTTGGGCAGACAGTTAACAGAAATTATTAAAAAAATAAAGCCTGAAAATTGTTGGGAAGAAAATTATAATATAGAAAATATAAATAGCACTTTGGTAAGCATTAATAACAAAAGGTATAATGAATATAAAATATTTGAAGCAACATACTTTCCATTAAATAAAGGAAGCATTATTTTTCCAGAATTAGACTTAGACTTAATTCAATATCAAATAGCAAAAAACCCTACTTTCTTCGGTCAAAACAAAAAAGAAAAAATTAAAAAATTCATTTCAAAACCGATTTCGGTTAGCGTTGTCGATCTTCCTGACCATCCCCTAAAAGAAAGTGTCGTGGTTGGAAAGTTTCAACTAAAAGAAACTATTGATTCAATTAATTTGACTACTGAAAAAAGTTTTGACTATGATTTTGAAATTATTGGAAATGGGAATATTAATGCAATTAGTGAACCAAAAATCAATATTGAAAACTTTGATTTCTATCCTCCAAATATTTTGCAAAATATAAATAGAAATAATAAAAAAATATATGGCTCTAAAAAGTTTAAATATTATGTTATTCCTAAAGAGCCTGGAAAATATGATTTCTCAAGTATAAAATGGATTTATTTTGATCCATATGAAAAAAAATATGACACGTTACAATCTCAAATAATATTAAATGTTAGTGGTTCAAGCACAAAGGATAAAGAAATAGAATCAAACGAATATGACAGCTATTATAAAAATAAAATCTTTGAAGAAGACAACACTTTAAAATCAAAAAAAAATGACCATTATCAATTATTTCTTAATTTTACGGTTATAATTTTACTAGTAATTATAACAATTCTGATTATTAAGAAATATAATAATGAATAATTCATTTGGAAAAATTTATAGAATTTCAACTTATGGAGAATCACATGGTTCAGCAATTGGTGTTATTATAGATGGTTGTCCTCCAGGAGTAGAAATTGATAAAAAGCATATTCAAAAAGAACTTGATAGAAGAAAACCTGGGCAATCAAAAATTACTACTCAAAGAAAAGAATCAGATTCTGTAGAAATATTATCTGGTATTTTTAATGGTAAATCAACAGGATCACCAATAAGTTTATTAATAAAAAATAAAGACCAGAAAAGTAGCGATTATAATCATATTTCAAATTCATACAGACCATCACATTCAGATTACACTTATGATAAAAAATATGGAAATAGAGATTATAGAGGAGGGGGGAGAAGTTCTGCAAGAGAAACTGCTAATTGGGTTGCTTCTGGAGCTATTTCAAAAAAAATTCTTAAAAAACTAAATATTAAAATCAATGCTTTTGTTTCAAAAGTTGGAAAAATAAAGTTAAATAAAGATTATAAAGATTTAGATTTTAATAAAATAGAATCAAATATTGTTAGATGCCCTGATTCTCAATATGCTGATAAATTTATTAAAATAATAAATAATACAAGAAAAAATAAAGATACCATTGGTGGGGTTATCACATGTGTTATATCTAATTGTCCAGTAGGAATTGGTGAACCAATTTTTGGAAAATTACATGCAGAGTTAGGAAAAGCTATGTTATCAATAAATGCAGTTAAAGGATTTGAGTATGGTAGTGGTTTTGGTGGAGTGGAAATGAATGGGTCTGATCATAACGATGAATTTCAAATAAAAAAGGGAGAAGTATCAACAAAATCAAATTATTCCGGTGGGATTCAAGGTGGTATTAGTAATGGGGAAGACATTTATTTTAATGTTGCATTTAAACCTGTTTCTACAATAATGAAAAATCAAAATAGTATAGATGAAAATAATGAAAAGGTGATAGTAAAAGGTAAAGGAAGACATGATCCTTGTGTTGTTCCGAGAGCTGTACCAATAGTTGAAGCAATGGCTGCAAATGTGATAGTAGATTTATATTTACAAAGTAAAACAATTAAGTAATGGCTTTACATTCAAAAATAATTTTAGGATTACTTATTGGTTTAGTTTTTGGAATCATTTCTGTTTTTATTGGCTTAAACGATTTTGTTTCCGATTGGATTATGCCTTTTGGAACAATATTTGTTAAAATGCTAAAACTTGTTGCTGTTCCATTAATATTAGTTTCTTTAATTTCTGGAATATCAAATCTTCGAGATACTTCTAAACTTTCTAGAATTGGAGGAAAAACTTTTGGTATATACGTTTTAACAACCATTTCTGCAATCATAATTGCGCTATTTCTTGCAAATACACTTCAACCTGGTGAATACTTTCCTGATGAAAAAACTGCTGAACTTAAAGAAAAGTATGCTTCTGATGCTAATATGAAAATAACTAGCGCTGAAAATGTTAAAGACTCGGGCCCATTACAAATGATGATTGACGTAGTCCCAGATAATTTTTTTTATTCAGCTAGCAATAATAGAAATATGCTACAGATAATATTTTTTTCTATTTTATTTGGTGTTGGACTAGTTCTTTCATCTCCAAAAAAGTCAGCCCCTGTGAAAAAGGCTTTTGACGGTTTAAATGAAATAATAATTAAAATAGTTGAGATTATTATGGAATATGCTCCAATTGGAGTTTTTGCACTTCTGGCTGGATTAATTGTTGACCTTGCAGGTGATGATCCAAATAATCTAATAACTACTTTAAAACCATTACTTTATTATGCTATTACTGTTCTTATTGGGTTAGCATTCATGATTTTTATTTTTTATCCAATTATAATATATTCATTTACTGGAATTAGTTTTTTTAATTTTTTGAAGGCAATTTTTCCTGCACAAATGTTAGCTTTCTCAACTAGCTCAAGTGCAGCAACATTACCCTTAACAATGAAAAGAGTTGAAAAAAATCTTAATGTTTCTGAAGAAGTGACTAGTTTTGTTTGTCCTTTAGGAGCAACGATTAATATGGATGGAACTAGTATACACCAAGCTATTTCAGCTGTTTTTATTGCTCAAGCTTTTGGTCAAGATTTAACGTTAACTGACCAAATAGTAATAGTAATTACTGCGACTTTGTCATCCATTGGAGCAGCCGCAGTACCTGGAGCAGGTTTAATTATGCTAGTAATTGTATTAGGAGCAATTGGGATTGATCCTCAAGGTCTAGCTTTAATTATTGCCATTGATAGACCATTGGATATGTGTAGAACTATGGTTAATGTAACTGGCGATGCAACCGTTGCTAGTTTGGTTGCGTCTAGTGAAGGAGAAAAAATTAAATTTAAAACGTAATGAATAATTTAAATATATATATTGAATCAAATCCAAATCCAAATTCTTTAAAGTTTGTTACTAATATTATGTTAGTTGACGAAGGAATAGTAAAGGACTATCCTGATATTCAAAGCGCAGAAGATTCACCTCTTGCAAAAAAATTATTCGACTTTAATTATGTTAAGAGAGTTTTTATTATGAGCAATTTTGTCACAATAACAAAAAGTGAAAAATTTTCTTGGGAAGAAATTAAATTAGATTTAAGAGATTTTATAAAAAAATATATTGAAGAAGAGAATGAAATTATATCTAAAACAAAAAAACAATCACCACTAAAATCAGAATCAAAATCAAATAATATTGATGAAAAAATCAAAAATATTTTAGAAGAATATATAAAGCCTGCCGTTGAACAAGATGGAGGCGCTATTGATTTTGAATCATTTGATAATGGCAGAGTTACTGTGTCATTAAAAGGAGCATGTAGTGGATGCCCTTCATCTACTCTTACGCTAAAGTCAGGTATTGAAAATTTACTCAAAAGATTTGTTCCTGAAGTTAAGGAAGTAGTTGCAGAAGAAAACTAATTTTCTATCAATTTTTTTTATCTACACTTTTTTATTTTTTTCTACAATTTAACTGACCACTGAGTGCCGTCTATAGTATCCTTCAATTCAATTCCCTTCCCTAATAATTCATCTCTTATTAAATCAGATTCTTTATAGTTTTTTTCTTTTCTAGATTTATCTCTTTTTTTAATTTCTATTTCTATTTGTTTCAATGAGATATTTTTTTCTTTTAATAGGATTAAATTTAATTCAAAGAGAATTTTTTTTGGTTTCTCTGAAAATAAGCTTAATATGCTACCAACTAAACTAAAAAAAGCTAAAAACTCTTTAGCAATATTTTCATTTTTTTCATTTTTAAAAGCATTATTAAATTTTCTTATAACATTAAATATTTGAGCAAAAACAATTGGCGTGTTAATATCATTATTAAATGATGTTTGAACTATTTCAAGTTCTTCTTTAAAATAAGAAATATTAGAAATATTGCATTCGCCTTTTATAGTATTTTGCGCTTGCTCTAAAGCTGTATAAATTTTAATTAAACTTATAATAGATTGTTGAATTTGTTTAAAAGAAAAATTAATAGAAGACCTATAATGAACAGAAAGTATCATATATTTCAATATCTCTGGATTATAATCAGTCATAAAAGTTCTGGCTTTAATAATATTCCCTAAAGACTTTGACATCTTCTGATCATCAAACTTTATAAAATTATTATGAACCCAATATTTAGCAAATTTTTTGCCTGTTTTACTTTCTGATTGTGCAATTTCGTTTTCATGATGTGGAAAAATTAAATCCATTCCTCCCCCATGAATATCGATCTGATCACCTAATATTGCATTGGCCATTACAGAACATTCTATATGCCAACCGGGCCTACCTCTACCCCATGGTGATTCCCATCCAGGCTCACCATGATCAGATGGTTTCCAAAGAACAAAATCAATTGGGTTTTCTTTATCCTGATTTATAGTAATTCTATGACCACTAATCAAATCTTCTATATTTTTTCCACTTAACTTTCCATAAGCTGAAAATTTTTTACATGAAAAAAACACATTATTATTTCTAACATAAGCAAATTTTTTTTCAATAAGATCAGAAATAAATGAAATTATATCATTAATATAATCAGTACATTTTGGATTATGAGAAGCTTTTGAGATTTTTAATAATTTGAAATCGTTTTCAAATTCTTGAATGAATTTGGAAGATATTTCTGAAACTAATTTGTCCTCTTCTTTTGACTTTTTTATTATTTTATCATCAATATCTGTATAGTTATAAACATAATTAACAGAATAACCTAAATGTTTAAGCCAATTTCTTAATACATTAAAAAAAATCAAACCTCTAAAATTACCAACATGTAATAAATCATATACTGTTGGGCCACAAACATACATCTTTACTGTACCAGGAGTTATTGGTTCAAATATCTCTTTTTTCTTACTTAAAGAATTATACAGGTTAAAATGATCCATTATTATTTTTCAAATTAAATAATTTATAATTCAAAAATTTGATTAAAATTAAAAAAAGTTAAATTTGCGTAGATAAATTAATTGGAAGCGGGGACTTTTGTCCCCATTTTTTTTAAATAAGAATTATGGATGCAAGTGTTTTAATAAAGTCTTTTACTGAATTTGCTAGGCAAAAAAACGTAGATAGGCCAACAATGATAAAAATTTTACAGGATGTTTTTAAAGCTATGGTCAAAAAAAAGTTTGGTCACGATGAGAATTTTGATATCGTAATTAATGCTGACAAAGGTGATCTAGCTATATGGAGATTTAGAGATATTGTTGATGATAACTCAGAGGACATATGGGATAATGATAAAATATCATTAACTGAAGCAAAAAAAATTGAAAATGATTTTGAAATAGGAGAAGAAGTTGCTGAAGAAATTAAAATTGAAGATTTTGGAAGAAGAGCAGTTATTCTTGCAAAACAAACCTTAAATCAAAAAATAAATGATCTTGAAAAAGAAGTGATAATTACAAAATACGAAGAATTAGTTGGAGAAATTATTAATGGAGAAATATATCAAATTCTTAGTAGAGAGGTATTATTAGTTGATTCTGAAGGAAATGAACTTTCCCTACCAAGATCAGAACAAATTCCAAAAGATAGGTATAGAAAAGGAGAAAATATTCGAGGAATAGTTTTATCAGTTGAAATGATAAGGGGTAATCCAAGAATAACAATTTCAAGAACAAGTCCAAAATTTTTAGAAAAACTTTTTGAAAATGAAGTTCCTGAAATATTTGATGGTTTAATAACGATCAAAAAAGTTGTAAGAGAACCTGGGGAAAGAGCCAAAGTTTGCGTTGAATCATATGATGACAGAATTGATCCCGTCGGTGCTTGTGTAGGAATGAATGGATCTAGAATACATTCTATAGTTAGAGAATTACAAAATGAAAATATTGATGTTATTAATAATACCGATAATTTGGAATTATATATAAATAGAGCCTTAAGTCCAGCAAAAATTTCATCCGTTCAAATCGATAAAGAAAATGCTCGAATATCTGTTTATCTCAAACCTGATCAAGTTTCTCTTGCAATAGGAAAGGGAGGTCAAAACATAAAATTGGCTAGTAAACTACTTGAATACGAAATTGATGTTTTTAGAGAACTGGATAATCAGCATGAAGAAGAAGATGTTGATTTAGATGAATTTGCAGACGAAATAGATGGTTGGGTTATTGATGAACTTAAAAGAATTGGATTGGATACAGCTAAAGCTGTTTTAAATTTAGAAAAATCAGACTTAGTGAAAAGATCTGATTTAGAAGAAGAAACTATTGATGAAGTTAGGAAAACATTAGAAAAAGAATTTGAATAATAATAATGGATAAATCAACAATGCGATTAGGTCAAGTATCTCGAAAATTGAACATTGGAAGAGACACTATAATTAGTTTTTTACAAAAAAAAGGATTTGATATTGACTCCAATCCTAATGCAAAAATAAATACTGAATTATATAATTTGTTAGAAAATGAATTTGAAAATTCTGCTGTTGAAAAAAAAGCAGCATCTGATGTAAAAATTGGAGTATCAGAAGAAAATATTACTAAAGCCGATAAAATAGATTCTCAAAAACCTAAAGAAGATAAAAAGGAAGAGGTTAGTGAAATTAAAATTATTGATAAAATAGATTTAGAATCAACTAATAAGAAAGATAATACAAAAAAAGTTGCATCATCTGATCAATCTAAAAAGAAAAGAAGGCCAAGAAAAAGAATATATTCTGAAGAAAAACCAAAAAATGAAAACAAAAAAACTAAAAAAGAAATAGATGATAAAGAACAAAAAAATAAAGAAATTAAAGAAGAAATTAAAAAAACTTTAGCAAGATTAAGTGGCAGTGGAGACAGTGATACAAAAAGATCAAAATATAGGAAAGAAAAAAGATCACAACGCGCAGAAGCAAAAGAGGAAGAAGAATTAAGTAAAGAAAAACAATCCAAAACATTAAAAGTTACTGAATATATATCAGCAAATGACCTTGCAAAGCTAATGGAAGTTAGTGTTAATGATGTAATAGCAAAATATATGGAAATAGGAATTGTTGTATCCATAAATCAAAGGCTAGATGAAGAAACAATTAGTTTAATAGCTGAAGAATTCGGATTCAAAATTGAAATTATTATCTCAGAATCTGAAAAATTTGATATTGAAGAATCAGAACAAGATAATGAAAAAGACTTAGTTGAAAGAGCTCCTATTGTAACAATTATGGGTCATGTAGACCACGGAAAAACATCATTATTAGATTATATCAGAAAAACAAATGAAACCGAAAAAGAGTCTGGAGGAATAACTCAGCATATCGGAGCATATGATGTAGAAACTTCAACAAAAAAACGTATTGCATTCTTAGATACACCCGGCCATGAAGCATTTGCTGCCATGAGAGCAAGAGGAGCAAAGTTAACTGATATAGTTGTAATAGTTATTGCAGCAGATTCTGCAGTAATGCCTCAAACAAAAGAAGCCATAAATCATGCTAAAGCTGCTGAAGTTCCCATCATTATAGCAATAAATAAAATTGATACTCAAAATTCTAATCCTGATAAAATAAAAGAAGAATTATCTAAGGAAAATATTCTTGTGGAAGATTGGGGGGGTAAATTTCAATGCCAAGAAGTGTCTGCAAAAACTGGAAAAGGAATAGATGAACTGCTTGAAAAAATAGTGATTGAATCAGAAATGCAAGAACTTAAAACGAATCCAAAAAAATTAGCTTCTGGAACTATTATTGAATCTTCACTAGATAAAGGAAGAGGATACCTAACAACATTAATGGTGCAAGCAGGCACATTAAAAAAAGGAGATATTATTCTTGCAGGCCCTTATTACGGTAAAGTAAAGGCTTTGTTCGACTATAAAAACTCAATAAAATCTGAAGTTCCACCATCTACTCCAATATTAATGCTTGGATTAAATGGGGCACCACATGCGGGAGAAAAATTTATTGTAATGAAAACTGAAAAAGAAGCTAGAGAAATTGCAATTAAAAGAGAAAAACTAATTAGAGAACAAAATATTAAAACAAAAAAACATATTACACTAGATGAAATTGGCAGAAGAATTTCTGTCGGAAGTTTCAAAGAGCTTAATGTCGTAATTAAAGGTGATGTTGATGGATCAATTGAAGCTTTATCTGATTCAATGGAAAAATTATCAAATGAGGAACTAAGTGTCAAAATAATTCATAGAGGCGTTGGTGAGATAAATGAATCAGATGTTTTATTAGCATCAGCAGCTGATGGGATAATAGTTGGATTTCAAGTCAGGCCATCTATCAATGCTAGAAAATTAGCCGAAAAAGAAGGTGTAGAAATCAGACAATATTCAATTATTTATGAGGCAATAGAAGAAATCAAAAAAGCTTTAGAGGGTTTGTTGGCTCCAACAATTGAAGAAAGTATTAAAGGTTCAGCAGAAGTAAGAGAAACATACAAAATTTCTAAAGTAGGAACTATAGCAGGTTGTTATGTTAAGGATGGAAGTATAGTTAGAAAAAACGAGGTGAGATTAATTAGAGATGGAGTTGTTGTTTTTACAGGAAAAATAAAACAACTGAAAAGGTTTAAAGATGATGCAACTGAGGTGAAAAATGGATATGAATGTGGAATATCTATTGAGGATTTTAATGACATAAAAAAAGGAGATATAATTGAAGGCTTTGAAATGAAAGAAACCAAAAGAAAAATTTAAATTATCTATTATGAAGAAAAAAAATAAATATTCTAAAAAAGAATTACTTGAATTTGAAAAAATAATTTTAAAAAAGATCGATGTTGCAACTAATGAGCTAAACTATATTAAAGAATCTTTACTGAGAAAAAACCTTTCTGGTACAGATTCAACTCAAAGTGCTTTAAAAACATTAGAAGATGGAGCCGACACACAAGAAAAAGAAAATTTAAGTCAATTGGCTGCAAGACAACAAACCTTTATTAATAATTTACAAAAAGCATTAATAAGAATTAAAAATGGAACATATGGAATATGTAAAGATTCTGGAAAACTTATTAGTAAAGCAAGATTAAGAGCAGTGCCACATGCAACTCAGTCGATTGAATCAAAATTAAATAGACAATAAATTGAATGAATTAATCTTAAAGGTAGAATCTATAATTTTTTGCTCACCTAAGCCTTTATCAACACAAGAGATTAAAAACTGTATTGAAGAAGATGAAAAAAAAAAGATTTCTGAAAATAAAATCAATGAAATTATTGAAGTTTTAATTAATAAGTATAATAATGAAAAATTTTCTTTCGAAATCATAAAATTAGCTAAAGGTTATCAGTTTTTAACTAAATCAAAATATTCAAATATAACTAAGCTGCTTTTAAAGCAACATTCTGAGAAAAGATTATCTATCGCCTCATTAGAAACACTTTCAATAATAGCTTACAAACAGCCAATTATAAAATCTGAGATTGAACAAATAAGAGGTGTTAATTGTGATTACACAATAAATAAGTTATTAGAAAAAAATTTAATTGAGATAAAGGGTAAATCTGATAAATTGGGCAGGCCCTTAATATATATTACTAGCATGAAGTTTATGGATTATTTTGGTATAAACAATTTAAATGAATTACCAACGATTCAAGATTTTTCTGAAGAAGAGAATATGATCGGTGATGAGTCAAAATAATAATAAAATAATTCGAATAAATAAATTTATTTCTAACTCAGGAATTTGCTCAAGAAGACAGGCTGATGAATTAATATTAAAAGGTAAAGTCTATTTAAATAATAAAAAAGTTAAAAAACTAGGTATTAAAATATCAAATAAAGATATTGTTAAAATAGATGGAAAAATTATTTCAAAAGAAAAAAAAGAATACCTAATACTGAATAAACCAAAAAATTTTATTACAACCTTAAATGATCCACAAAATAGAAGAACTGTAAAAGATTTAATAAAAGGAGCAACCAAAAAAAGATTATATCCCATTGGAAGACTAGACAGAAATACAACAGGATTACTTATTTTTACAAATGATGGTGAGTTATCTGAAAAATTAACACATCCAAGTTATAAAATTAAAAAAATTTATCATGTTACAATTGATACCCCCTTTCAAATAAATGATTTAAAAAAAATAGAAAAAGGATTTCAATTAGATGGAGAAAAAATTAAAATAGATAAAATTTCAATTCTTGATAAAGAGAAAAAGAATATTGGCCTTGAAATTCATATTGGCAAAAACAGAATCGTAAGAAGAATATTTGAACATTTTAATTATCAAGTAAAAAAATTAGATAGAGTAATGATAGGACCGATAACTAAAAAGAATCTCAAAAGAGGAACTTGGAGGTTTTTAAAAGATTCAGAAGTGAGGTTATTAAAAAATTTCTCATGAGACAATATATATTGATTTTATTACAAAATTTTTTATAAATATTAGTAATATTGTCTCATGAGACAATATACTATTCCTAAGATTTACTATAACAAAAATAGATCTTTTTGTTTTTTTTACTTTAATGGTAAAAGAATAAGGGTATATAATGGCAAGTCAATAGGGGAAAATATTTACCCCAATAAGTTAAAAAATAAGGCTAAAGTTTTAGATGAACTAAATAAATTAAAAGATTCGCTTTTGATTCAATTACAAAATAATTGGATACCAAATAATTCTTTAAATCAAATTAAATCCAGTCTCAACGAAGAAGAAGAAAATATATCAACTTATGAAAAAAGCATATTTCAAGAAAGAATTAACTTAGAAATATTTAAGAATTCAGAAAATGGATCAAAAATTGTTGCTAATGAAATTGCAGAATTAATAAGAAAAAAACAAAAAGTAGGAAAAAAATGTATTTTAGGCTTAGCTACTGGATCATCTCCTATTTCTGTATACAAAAATCTAATTCGAATACATAAAAATGAAGGGCTTAGTTTTAAAAATGTAATTACGTTTAATTTGGATGAGTATGTGCCAATGGATCCAAAATCTAACCATAGCTATCATTTTTTTATGTATGAAAACCTATTCAATCATATTGACATAAAAAATAAAAATATTTATATACCAAAAGGAAATTTGGAAAGCAAAAAAATACAAGATCATTGCATGAGCTTTGAAAAAGAAATTAAAGATTATGGGGGAATTGATTTACAGTTACTAGGAATAGGAAGAACAGGTCATATTGGATTTAACGAGCCTGGAGCTTTACGCTCTTCAATAACTAGACTAGTAAATATAGATTTTTTAACAAAATTTGATGCAGCTGAAGAGTTTCAAGGAATTGAAAATGTTCCTTCAAAAGCGATAACTATGGGGGTTCAGACTATCCTTAATGCTAAAAAAATAATTTTATTAGCTTGGGGAGAAGGAAAAAGAAATGTTATTAAAAAATCCATAGAAGAACCTCCATCAGAAACAATGCCAGCATCTTATTTACAATACCACCCAAATACAAAATTCATTTTAGACAAAGGCTCCTCCTCTAACTTAAACAGAATAAGCTGCCCGTGGTTTTATACTGATATAACTACATTTAACCCAGAGAGAAAAACATCATATACGATAAAATCGTGGAATGATTTTAATATAAAAAAAGCTGTAATATGGTTAAGTCTTAAATTAAAAAAACCAATTTTATTTCTAAGCGATAAAGACTATCAGGAAAATGGGATGTCAAAAATATTTGAAAAATATACTAATTCTTACAACTCAAACATAAAGGTTTTTAATATGATCCAACATACAATAACTGGATGGCCAGGTGGTAAGCCCAATGCCGATGAAAGCAAAAGGCCTGAGAGAGCTAAACCTTCAAAAAAAAGATGTTTGATTTTTTCTCCTCATCCCGATGATGATGTTATATCAATGGGAGGCACAATTGAAAGGTTAGTAAAACAGGGCCATAAAGTTTATATCGCATATCAAGTATCAGGCAATATTGCTGTATTTAATGAGGATATTTTACAACAAATAGAAATTATTAAAAGAATGTTTAAGAATATTAGAAAAACATTTAATTTAAGAAATATCATAATTGAATCCAATTATGTTTTTAAACAAATACAAAAGGAAATTCAAAATAATACCAAATCAGATAAATCAATTTTATCAAAATTCAAATCAGCAATTAGACAAGCAGAGGCGATTCAAGCAAGCACTTTTCTGGGTGTAAATAAAAAAAATATTTCGTTTCTAGAAATGCCTTTTTATAAAACAGGAAAAGCAAAAAAAAATGAATTAGGAAAAAAAGATATTTCAATTGTTTCTAAAATAATAGAAAAGATAAAACCCCATCAGATTTTTGCGGCAGGAGACTTAGCAGATCCACATGGAACTCATCGATTATGTTTGAACGCTATATTCCAATCTATTGATAATTTAAAAAAAGAAAGTTTTATGAAAAACTGTTATATCTGGTTATATAGAGGAGCGTGGAAAGAATGGAAAATATATGATGTAGACATGAGTGTCCCCCTTTCCAATGAACAAGTGATAACAAAAAGAAAATCGATTTTTAAACACCAAACTCAAAAAGATAGTCCCGTTTTTCCTGGAAGTGACATGAGAGAATTTTGGCAAAGAGCTGAAGAAAGAAACGCACATACAGCAGAACTATATAAAAGATTGGGTTTTGCTCAATACCAAGCTATGGAGACATTTAAAAGATACATTTTTTAAGCGTAACTTTTTAAAGGACAGGAATGTGGTGCTGGGCGGACTCGAACCACCGACTCACGGATTTTCAGTCCGATGCTCTACCACCTGAGCTACAGCACCAAATAAAATCAAGCAAAACTATAGAAATATAAAATATGGGCAAAATAATTTAATTTTAAAATTGTAAATTATGGTATGTTTGGATATTTAGAACAAATAGTATTTATTATAATTTTTTCATTTTTTGGATTTTTAATTTTTAGAAGATCTAAAACTATTTATAGAAATATTTCATTAGGAAAAAAAGAGTATAAATCTTTTAATAATAGAAGTGAAAAAATAAAAAACGTTTTATTACTTGCTCTCGGTCAAAAAAAAATGTTTAAAAAAATTATACCTGCCATACTTCATTTATTAATATATGTTGGATTTATTCTTATTAACATTGAGGTTTTAGAAATTATTCTTGATGGTGTTTTTGGAACTCATAGAGTTTTTGCTTCAATATTTAATAATTCATATCATTATGTAATATCTTTTTTTGAATTTTTAGCAATTCTTGTTATAATCTCATGTGTATTTTTTTCAATTAGAAGAAATATTTTAAAAATTGATAGATTCCAAAAAGTTGAATTATTTGGATGGCCTAATTTAGACGCAAATATAATTCTCATTGCTGAAATCATTCTAATGGTTGCAATCTTAACTATGAATGCTGCAGATCTATCATTACAGAGTGTTAACTCGGAAAACTATACAAAAACTGGTTTATTTTATTTTTCTAATTATTTGACTCCGATGCTAAATGGTTTTGATGAAAGTCAATTAATTTTTATTGAAAGAACCGCATGGTGGATTCATATAGTTGGGATATTTTCTTTCGCTCTTTATGTCACATATTCAAAACATCTTCATATATTTTTAGCATTTCCAAATACTTACCACGCTAATAATGAGCCATTAGGAAAAATGAAAAATATGCCAGAAATAACTTCAGAAATTAATATGATGTTAGGAGATGCTAATAATACTGAAGTTCAAGAGCAAACAATAAATAGATTTGGTGCCAAAGATATTAGTGATTTATCTTGGAAAAATTTGCTTGATGCCTATTCATGTACTGAATGCGGAAGGTGTACAGAAGAATGTCCAGCAAATTTAACTGGCAAAAAACTTTCTCCAAGAAAAATAATGATGGACACTAGAGATAGAGCAGAAGAGTATGGGAAAATACTTGATCAAAATGGCAACCCGGAAATTAAAAATTTTCTCTTAGACTCATATGTAACCAGGGAAGAAATTAATGCGTGCACTAGTTGTAATGCATGTACTGAAGCGTGTCCAATTAATATAAATCCTCTTGAAATTATTTTGGAACTTAGAAGATACGTGGCTCTAGAAGAATCTAAAGCCCCAAATGAATGGAATATGATGTTTCAAAACATAGAAACTAATTTTTCTCCTTGGAAATTTCCAATAGAAGATAGATTTAAATGGAACAAAGAAAACGAATGAATTCAAAAACTATTTCGATAAAAGAATTAATTGAGTCTGGCAATCCACCTGAAATTTTATTTTGGATCGGATGTGCAGGATCATATGATGAAAGATACAAAAAGGTAACTAAATCTTTTGTTCAAATATTAAATGAATTAAATATTAACTATGGTGTACTAGGAAAAGAGGAGGGTTGTACCGGAGATCCAGCAAGAAGAGCCGGGAATGAATACCTTTTTCAAATGCAAGCAATAAATAATATAAATCTATTAAATACATATAATGTAAAGAGAATAGTTACTGCTTGTCCTCATTGTTTCAATACAATAAAAAATGAATATCCTGCTTTGGGTGGAGAATATGAGGTTCAACACCATTCAGAATTTTTAGAAGAGTTACTTGATGAAGGTAAAATACAAGTTGAAAAATCAAAAGAAAAAATAACTTATCACGATTCATGTTATCTTGGTAGAGCTAATAATATTTATTCTGCACCGAGAAAAGTAATTGATTCACTAAAAAGTGATTTAATAGAAATGAAAAGAAACAAACAAAACGGTTTATGTTGTGGTGCGGGAGGAGCACAGATGTTTAAAGAAGCTGAAGAAGGTAAAAAATCTATAAATATCGAAAGGATTGAAGAAGCGATCGATTCAGGCGCAACTACAATTGCTTCGGCGTGCCCATTTTGTCTAACAATGATGTCAGATGGCATAAAAGAAAAAAATCAGGAAGAAAACATTAAAACAAAAGATATCGTTGAACTATTAGCAGAAAATTTAAAATCAAAAAAACAGAACTAAATATAAAAATTCTTTTTTGATTAGCTTTATATTATGTTTATTCCATTTAGTAAAATATCTGAAAATTATACTTGTTGGGTTTATCAGACAGAAAAAATGATAACTCAAAAAGAAAAACTTTTTATATCAAAAAGTTTAGAATCATTTTGTGAGAAATGGACATCTCATAATAACTCTGTAAAATCATCATATGTTGTTGATTTTGATTCATTTATAATTTTATTTGCAGATCAAAGCATAAATAAAGTAAGTGGTTGCGCAATAGACGAGCAATCAAGAGTTATAAGACAAATTGGGGATAATTTAAAAATTAAAATTTTACCATATATAAATACAGGAGTTTTTATAAATAATAAGTTAGTTTTTCTATCTAAAGAAGAAATAATTTCAAAATTAAATTCAAATGAAATAAATGGCGAATCAGATATAATTAATATAACTATTAAAAGTAAAAAAGATTATGAAGAAAAATGGATACTAAAAATAAAAGAATCTTGGCTTAAAAGTTTTTTAGCTCAAAAACAACATATATAAAAATGAAAAACTTACTTAAGTTAATAATATTAATTTTTATACTTCAATCATGCGTCACATCAAAGTCTGCATTAAAAAACTTTAATAATGCAGAATACAATAGCGCTGCGGAAAAATATAATCAAATTGTCAAAGAAGATGATACAAAAACAAACTTTCTTCTAGCTGAATCATATAGGAAATCTAATCAAATTAAAAAGTCATCGGATTATTATAAAAAAGCTATTGAGAATGGATATAAAGATGAAATAGCTCATTACTATTTGGCACTATCTCTTAAAGCAAACAGTAAAATTAATGAAGCAATAACTACAATAAATAATTATATTCAAAAGGGGAAAAATGAAAAATATATCGCTTATGCAAAAGCTGAATTAAAAAATTTAAATGAATTAAAAAATTATCCTGATTCAAGTTATTATTCTGTAAAAAACCTTGAGGCTATAAATAGCAATCTAACTGAATATTCACCAACATATTCTAATGGAAAGTTGTTTTTTGTTTCAAATAGAGATACTGAAAAAAAATACAAAGGAACAGGAACGCCATTTACAGATATTTATGAAATAAAGACAAAAGGAGCTATTGTTGATCAAAACTCTCTCAAAATATTGCCTAATAACATAAACCATGAAGAAATTAATGAGGGCTCAATAACTTTTTCAAAAGATGGAATGTTTATGATTTTTGCTAAGGGAAATGATGGAAAAAGTTCCGGAAGAAATAATGTAGACCTATATTATTCTAGATATAGAAGTAATAAATGGCAAACTCCAAGATTATTAAATATAAATAACTCTAAAAGTTGGGACTCAACACCATTTTTAAGCGTTGATGGAAAAACATTGTATTTTTCGTCTAATAGGTCTAATGGTTATGGAGGAACAGATATTTACAAGGCAAACTTGAATAAAAGAGGAAGATGGGTTAATCTTCAAAATTTAGGTCCTGAAATTAATACTCCTGGAAATGAAATGTATCCATATGTATCAGAAGATGGAAAGTTATATTTTGCTTCTGACTATCATTTGGGCTTTGGTGGGTTAGACATAATGATTGCAACTAGAAAAGGAGGAGAAATTTCTATTGAAAACCCAGGCAAACCTTTGAATTCTGAAGGTGACGATTTCGGAATTTACTTTTTTAACCAAACAAAAGGATTTTTTACATCTAACAGAATTGGAGGAAAAGGTGATGATGATATTTATACTTTTGTTAATAATGATCCTGAATTAAAAATTGTAAATTATAAATTAACCGGAAATACATTAACACCAGAAAATGATAACTCCTACCTTACTCTTGATAATAGTACAGTGAAATTAACCGATAGAGATAATAATATTATTGAAGAAACATTTACAGGAAATGATGGTTCTTTTTCTTTTATTGTTTATCCAGAAGAAGAATATTATTTAGTTGGAGAAAAAGAAAATTATTTCAACTCAAGAGTTGAGTTTAATACATTAGGAAAAACTGCTGACAAAGCAAAATTAAAGGATTTTGTTACAAACATTTCTTTTGAAAAAAACCTTATCCTAGAAAAAATAATTCTAAATAAATCTATTGTACTGGAAAATATATATTATGATTTAGACAGAGCAAATATTAGAGATGATGCCGCATTAGAACTTAATAAACTTGTTAGAATTTTAATAGATAATCCAAAAATATCCATTGAACTGAGTTCTCATACTGATGATAGGGCAACTGTTGAATATAATTTGAACTTATCACAAAGAAGAGCAGAATCTGCTGTCAACTATATTATATCTAAAGGTATAAGTAAAAATAGACTAATTGCTAAGGGATATGGAGAATCAGAACTAATCATAAAAAATGCAACTAGTGAGGAGGAACATCAAATAAATAGGAGAACTGAGTTTAAAGTAATTAAATATGATGAGAATGAATCAGAAAATAATGAAGAAAGATTTTTTAATAATAAATAAATAAATTAAATGTCAAATAGATATTTAGAAAGAGGTGTATCGGCAATAAAGGAAGATGTACACAATGCTATTAAAAATGAAAAAAAGGGTTTATTTGAAAACACTTTTTGTAAGATTATTCCAGATATCGTTTCAGGGGATTTAGACTATTGTAATATAATGCATGCAGATGGGGCAGGAACAAAATCTATTCTAGCTTATTTGTATTGGAAAGAAACAGGAGATATCAGTATATGGAAAGGAATTGCTCAAGATGCATTAATAATGAATATTGATGACATGATTTGTGTTGGAGCTTGCAACAATTTTGTCATGTCTTCAACTATAGGAAGAAATAAACACCTTATACCCGGAGATGTAATTACAGAAATAATCAGGGGAAATAATGAAGTTATTAATACTCTTAAAAAATATGGTATAAATATTTATTCATCAGGAGGTGAAACAGCTGATGTTGGTGATATAACAAAAACTATAATTATAGATAGCACTGTATTTACTAGAGAAAAAAGAGAAAATATTATTGAATTCAATTTAAAAAATAATGATGTTATAATTGGATTATCTTCATCTGGTAAATCCAAATATGAAAAAGAATTCAATAGCGGAATTGGAAGTAATGGTTTAACATCTGCCCGCCATGATATACTAAATAATATTTATTCAAAAAAATACCCTGAAACTTATAGTGAGGAAACCCCAAAAGATCTAGTTTATTGTGGAAATCATTTATTAACTGACAAACACCAATTATATAAAAATATGGGAAAAATGCTACTTTCTCCAACAAGAACATACTCTCCAATAATTAAAAAAGTTTTAGAAAAACATAGAAACAATATATCAGGAATTATTCATTGTACTGGAGGTGGACAAACAAAAATTTTAAATTTTTTAAATAATCATAGAGTAATTAAAAATAATTTATTCGAAGTCCCTGAAATTTTTAAAATAATTCATGAAGATACCGAATGCACTTTAAGAGAAATGTATCAAGTATTTAATATGGGTCATAGAATGGAAGTGTATTGTAAGAAAGAATTATCAGAATCTATAATTCAAATATCAAAGGAATTTGATGTTGATGCAAAGGTTATTGGATATGTTGAAAGATCATCAAAAAATGAACTAATTATTGAATCAGAAAATAGTAGTATTAAGTACTAAATTTTAACTTCTATAATAATTATGAAGTATAAACAAAATAACAATAAACTTGTTAAACAATTAAAAGAAATAGTTGGTAGCAAATATATAATTACAGATGAGTGGAGCAAAGAAACTTTTTCTAAGGGCTGGAGATATGGAGAAGGTAAAGCACTAGCGGTAGCTAAACCAGGAACATTACTTGAAATTTGGAAAATTCTAAAAATTTGTGTGAAAAATGATATTATTATTATTATGCAAGCTGCTAATACTGGGTTAACAGGAGGATCTACTCCCTATGGCAATAATTATGATCGACCAATTGTCATTATAAATTCAATGCGAATTAAGGATATTCATATTATTAATGAAGGAAAACAAATTATAGGTCTTTCTGGAAGCACTTTATATGACTTAGAAAAAAAGTTAGAACCATTAGAAAGAGAACCTCATTCCATAATTGGATCAACTAGTATCGGGGCTTCTATTATCGGTGGAGTTTGTAATAACTCTGGCGGCTCTTTAGTTGAAAGAGGTCCAGCATACACTGAATTATCTTTATATGCTAGAGTAAATTCAAAAGGAAAATTAGAATTAATTAATGACCTAGAAATAAATTTAGGATCTAAGCCAGAGGAGATTTTACTCAATTTACAAAATAGAACCTATAATAAATCTGATATAATAAATTCTAATAAGCTAGCATCTGATAATAAGTATTCTAAAATAGTTAGGGAAATTAATTCAAAAACACCCTCAAGATTCAATGCAGATGATAGGTTATTGTATGGGGTTTCAGGTAGTGCAGGAAAAGTTGTTGTTTTTGCTGTAAGATTAGACACTTATCCCGTACCAAAACAAAATAAAGTATTCTATATTGGATGTAATAACCCTGATACTTTTTGGAAATTAAGAAGAAATATTCTTTCAAAATTTAAATCTCTGCCTAAACTAGGTGACTATTTACATAGAAATTGTTATGATGCTGCTAAAAAATATAGCAAGGATACCTTTGTTATAATAGAGAAATTAGGAACAAACTTTCTTCCTATACTTTTTGAATTAAAAAGAAAAGTTGATTTGTTATCAAAAAAATTTAACTTTCTTCCCAATAAGTTATCTGATAAATTAATGCAGTTTTTAAGTAATTTTTGGCCTAATCATTTGCCAAAAAGAATGGATCAATTTCGAAACAAATACGAACATCACTGGATTATTGAAATGTCAGATGATGGAATTGATGAGGCAAAATCATATTTTGAAGAGTTTTTTAAAGATAATGAAGGGGGGTTTTTTGAATGTACAAAAAAAGAAGGTAAAAAAGCACTTCTTCATCGATTCGTTGCGGCAAGTGCTTTTGGTCGTTATCACGCAATTCATAAAAACAATTTAGGAGAAGAGATGTCTTTAGATATTGCTTTTCCGCGAAACGAAAAAAATTGGTTTGAAAAATTACCTTCAGAGATTGATGATTTAATTGAAATCAAATTATATTATGGACATCTATTTTGTCATGTGATGCATCAAAATTATATTCTTAAAAAAGGTGTGGATGCAAAAAGATTAAAACAGAAATTATTGAAGACTTTTGACGATAGAGGGGCTGAATATCCCGCAGAACATAATGTTGGACATGAATATTATGCAAAACCATCTTTATTAAAGTTTTATAGAAAATTAGACCCAACTAATAGTTTTAATCCTGGCATAGGCCGTACTAACAAGTATAAAGACTGGAAAAAGAACTAATTTTTTATAATTTGATAATTATAATCTTAAATTATATATTTGCAACTCAAAAATTACTATGATAAAAGTTACAGTTAAAGAGACTGAAGATATAAATAGAGCTTTAAAAAGATTTAAAAAAAAATTTGATAAAGCTCAAGTATTAAAACAATACAAAAACAAATCTTTTTTCACAAAGGCATCTATTGTACGTAGAGAAGAAATTTTAAAAGCCTCTTATAAGCAAAGACTTCAATCAAAGGAACAATAATTAATTCAAATCAATTATTTTAGTAGTTCATATGTTGGAACTATTTTTGAAGTATTTAAGATTTGAAAAAAGATATAGCGACCATACGGTTTCAAGCTATAAAATAGATCTAGAACAATTTGTAAATTTTATTAAGGAAGAACTGAATCTAAAAGAATTTAATTCTGTTAACCATAAGACTGCTAGATCATGGATAATTAACCTTTCCTCTGAAAAATTAGCACCAACAACAATTAATAGAAAAATAGCTTCTGTCAAATCATTTTATAAATATTTAATATCAAGAGAAAAATTAAATGAAAACCCTTTTAAAAAAATTACATTACTAAAAAAAGAGAAAAAACTTCCAAAATTCATTAAAGAAAAAGATATAAAAATAATGTTTGATCAATCTAAATTTGAAAATAATTTAACTGGTATTAGAAATCTTTTAATTTTAGAATTATTATATGGAACTGGAATACGATTGTCAGAGTTAATTAATTTAAAAATAAAAGATTGTGATTTAAATAAAAGTCAAATTAAAGTACTGGGCAAGAGAAATAAAGAAAGAATAGTTCCAATAAATAAAAATATAAAATATCAATTAGAAAAATATTTAATTCTAAGAACAGAAAAAGAAATAAATCAATCCAAATATTTAATAATCACCTCAAAATATGAAAAATCATATCCCATGTTAATTTATAGAACAGTTAAAGAGAATCTTTCTAAAACTATTAATAGTGAAAAATATAATCCTCATATTTTAAGACATACCTTTGCTACCCATTTAGTAAATAAGGGTGCTAATATCAATGCAGTAAAAGATCTTTTAGGTCATTCAAGCCTTGCGGCAACTCAGATTTATACCCACAACTCAATTGAGAAACTTAAGGAAACTTTTAAAACGTCTCACCCCAAAGCTTAGAAATTCAGTTAATAGTTATATAATTAAAATAATTTGAAAAAGTTTTTAATTAATAAAAAAAATTCGTCGGGTGAATCAACATGAAGCCAATGTCCTGAATTTCTAATTTTTTTAATTATTACATTTGGGAAATATTTTTTTATGGTTAATAAATCAGATTCAGATATATAATCAGACTTCTCCCCTTTAATAAATAAAGTATTAGCTTCATAAGTTAATGAACTTTCTTTCCAGGAGTATATTTCAGTCATTTTTTTAGCAATTAAGGTTATATTTGGTTTCCATAAAAAGTTATTTGAATTTCCTCTCTTTAAATTTTTTAAAATAAAACTTCTTACCGCAGTTTCTGGAATAGAATTTGAAAGATAATTATCTGCATCTTTTCTGCTTTCTATAGTATCTATAGGTAATGAAATAACAGAATTTATTAACTCATCAAATCTTGATTGAATTGAATAATCTTTAGGGGCAATGTCTAAAACTATCAAATTATCAACAAGATTAGGATGTTTTAATGCAAAAGACATAGCAACCTTACCACCCATAGAATGGCCCATTATATTCACAGAAGATAGTTTCTTAAACTTAATAAATTCATAAATATCATTAGATAATAAATCATAACTTATATCTGAACTGTGTGGAGAATTTCCGTGATTCATTTGATCGAGAATATAAACATGAAAGAAATTAGATAATTTTTTGCCATGAAAAATCCAATTATCTGAACACCCCAAAAGACCATGTAAAATTATTAAGGGTTTACCTGAACCAAACTCTCTAAAAAAAAGATTACTCATAATTTAGGTTTGATAAATACTTTTTAATCGTATTTTCAATTCCATAGTAAATTGAGTCAGAAATTAATGCATGACCAATGGAAACTTCAAATAGAAAAGGTATTTGAGATTTAAAATACTTTAAATTTTCTAAGTTTAAATCATGGCCAGCATTAACATCCATACCTAGTTTTTTGCCCTTTAAAGAAGCATTTACATACTTTTTTATTGAATTGCTTTTATCTGTTAAATATTCTGATGAGTAATCGCCGGTATATAATTCAATTCTATCAGCACCACAATCAAATGCCCCTTCAACAAACTCTAATTCGGGATTAATGAACACAGATACTTTGGTGCCAAAAGATTTTAAATTTTTTATGACATCTCTTAATAATGATTTACTTTTAACTGTATCCCATCCTTGATCTGATGTAATAACATCATGAGTATCGGGGACAAGAGTTGCTTGCTCGGGTTTAATTTCAGATATGATTTTAATAAACCTTTCATCTGGATACCCTTCGATATTATAGTTTGTTTTAACTATTTTAGAAATTTCATAAGTATCTTTTAATGTAATATGTCTTTCATCAGGTCTAGGATGAACAGTAACTCCATGAATACCAAAATTTTGAA
Source organism: uncultured Marinoscillum sp. (assembly GCA_902628365.1). Taxonomy (GTDB): domain Bacteria; phylum Bacteroidota; class Bacteroidia; order Cytophagales; family MED-G16. The sequence goes on from CACOMW010000006.1 coordinate 30,314, forward strand.
TATCTTTTACAAATTGATATAAATTTGGGATATTCCCCCCTCTAGCATTTCTTAAAGTTGCAATTTTATTTACATTAACGCTTAACCTTGTTTTCATTTAACTAAATTTGAGATAAAATTAAATATTTGTTATGAGTCTCAAAGAAATAATTGATAAAGAAATAAAAAATGCAATGTTAAATAAAAATAAAATAAGATTAATTGCTTTAAGAGCAATTAAGTCTTCCATATTACTTCATGAAAAAAGTGAAAGTGGTAATGACACATTAACTAAAGAAAAAGAAATGCAAATTCTGATGAAAAATGTTAAGCAAAGAAACGATTCTAAAGCACTGTATATAAAACAAGGAAGAAAAGATTTAGCAAAAATAGAGGAAGATGAAATAAAAATTATTTCTGAATTTTTACCTAATCAAATGAGTGATGAAGAGATTCATATTGAAATTGAAAAAATTATTAAAGAAAATAATGCAAGTGATATAAAAGATATGGGAAAAATTATGGGAATTGCTGCTAAAAAATTTTCTGGACAAGCTGATAATAGCTTGATTGCCAGTATTGTAAAATCTAAATTAACATAGTTTGAACTTATTAGATGTTATTGCAACATTAATAATTTTATATGGTGCATTCAAAGGATATAAAAAAGGGTTTTTTATATCCTTAATGGGGTTTATATCTTTATATATAAGTTTAATTATTGGAATAAAATATCATCATATTTTAATTTTGTTAATTCAAAAAATACCTATCAGTCTGGAAGATAATTCACTTATTGTTGTTTCAATAATTGTAACTTTTTTATTTGCCTTTTTAATAATTTTACAATTATCAAAACTTTTAAAATATATATTAGATCTAACTTTAATTGGTTTTTTAGATGATTTAGGTGGTGCGTTTTTAGGTTCTTTGATTTGTGGATTTATACTTAGCTTTTTATTTAATATTATTGACTGGTTAAATATTGAAATACTATCAGATCAAATTAATAATTCAATCTTATACCCAATAATTAAGGAAATTCAACCTATATTAACTAAGTATATATTATTAGCTATTAATATATCACCAGAATTTTGGGATTTAATAAAAAACATAGAAGAAAATAAATCATTTACATAAAAAATGAGAAAAGAATGTATAGATAAAGGAAAAGGAAAAGTTATTCTTTTGGTGCATGGGCTTTTTGGTGCATTAAGCAATTGGAAAACGGTAATTAATGAATTATCAAAAAATTATAGAGTAATAGTTCCAAAACTTCCAATTACTGAAGTTGATCCATCTAAAGCATCAATCTCTGGATTATCTGAGTTTATCAGGGATTTTATTTCTTCAAAAAAATTAAAAAACATATCAATAATAGGGAATTCTTTGGGGGGTCATTTAGCAATAGACTATACAATAAATTTCCAAAAAAATGTAAAAAATTTAATTTTAACTGGAAGTTCTGGTTTATTTGAAAATTCATTTGGAGGCTCTTTTCCTAAAAGAGGTGATTATAATTATATTAATGAAAGAGTTGAGTATACATTTTATAATCCAAAGATTTTATCTAAAAAATACATTGATGAAATATATGATACTCTAAATGATAATGATAAATGTTTAAATATTATAAAGATAGCTAGATCCGCTCAAAGAAATAATATGTCAGAATTATTAAAAAAAATAACATCATCTACTCTATTGGTTTGGGGACTTAACGATACAATAACTCCCCCTTCTGTTGCTCATGAATTCAATAGATTGATTAAAAACTCAAAAATAAAATTTATAGATAATTGTTGTCATGCCCCAATGATGGAGCATCCAAAACTATTTAATAAATACATTGTTGATTTTTTAAAATAATCAATATGAATATTGCTTTACACGGAAAAAACTTAAATAAAAAAAAATTATTAGTTCTAGAAGCAATCATTGAAAATATAAGATTCAATGGGATTAATATATATGCCTCAAAAGAATTAAAAAAAAATCTAACTAATAAAAAATCTAATTTAAAAAAAATTAAAACCTATAATTTTAAAATATTAAGAGAATGTAAATATATTTTTAGTTTTGGTGGAGATGGAACTTTACTAGATACTGTAACTCACATATATAACTTATCAATACCAATATTAGGAATCAATATTGGAAAACTTGGGTTTTTATCAACTTTTGATATAAAAAAAATTGATAAAACCATAAAAATGATTAAAAAAAATCAACTAAATATTGATAAGAGATCTCTTATTACAGCTAATTCTAATAAAAAAAATATTTTTGCACCTCACAACTTTGCTTTGAATGAGTTGACAGTTGTCAAAAAAGATTCCTCATCAATGTTAACAATAAAATGCTTTGTAAATAACGAGCTGCTAAATACTTATTGGGCTGATGGATTAATTATTGCTAGTCCTACAGGATCAACAGGATACTCTTTATCGTGTGGTGGTCCGATCGTATCTCCTGATAATGAAAGTTTTATCATCACTCCTATAAGTCCACACAACTTGAGTGTAAGGTCTTTGATTGTTTCAAATAAATCGAAAATAAAATTAGAAATTGAAAGCAATGGATATAACTTTTTAACTTCTCTAGACTCAAGATCATATACCTGTAAAAGTGGAACTGAAATAACGATAATGAATTCCGAATTTAAAGTGTCTTTAGCTAAAGTAAGAGATTATTCTTTCTTTAATACTCTTAGAGGAAAACTTAATTGGGGATATGATTTAAGAAATTAAATAATATTTTGATTTTTTTTCGTTAATACATCAATATGAAATATTTATCACCAATAAAATATCTAACTATTTTCTTTTTTTTATTTCTAAATAATAAAGTTTTTTCTCAATTTCTTGAACCTGGAATTGGATTTGGAGTATTGTCTTATTCAGGAGATTTGAAAAGAGGGTATTCCTTTAGCTCTTCCTCTATCGGTATAGAAGTATTTCAAAGATTAAATTTAAGTCAGCATATATCAGTTAAAGGGGGGGTTAAAAGAGGTTCAATTAAAGGAAATGAGAAAATTTTAGATGCTCTTTCAAAAAGACGAGGTTATTCCTTCAAAAGTAAAGTAACTGAATTTTCAACTAAAATTGAATATAATTTTCTAGATTATTTTGATGAAACAGGGAAAAAAATATTTACCCCATATCTTTTTTTTGGAATAGGAGCTAATATGTTAAAAAATGTAGAAAAAAATAATATAAAAGTTTCAGGAAAAAATGAGTTAAACTTAATATTACCATTCGGTTTAGGATTTAAATATTTATATAAAAATAGGTTTTCATTGGCATTAGAATTTGAAATCAAAAACACCCTTACAGATCAAATTGATGCTTTAGAAAATAATGAAACATTAGTAAAAAATTTTCAATATGGAAATCCAAAAAATAATGATTTCTATTATTTTACTGGTTTTAAAATCAGTTATATTTTATATACTATTCCCTGCCCTCAAAATTCAGCTCCATCAAATAATATTTATTAATTTCAATATTATTGATATAATTTAAGAACTTTGTTTGTAATGAATAATCAATTTAGAAAAATTCCTAATCATATTGCAATTATTATGGATGGTAATGGTAGGTGGGCAAAGGCAAAAGGAAAAGATAGAATTTATGGACATAATAATGCAAAAAAAGCAATAAGAGAATCGATTGAATTATGCGGAGAGTTAGGAGTAAAATATTTATCATTATTCACTTTTTCAACTGAAAATTGGAATAGACCATCATTAGAAACAAAAGCTCTAATAAAATTAATAGAAAAAGTTATGAGTAATGAATTAAATGAATTGATTAAAAAAAATGTAAAAATAAAAGTAATTGGAGATTTATCTAGGTTTTCATTAACAACAAAGAATACTTTCTTAGATGGAATAAAAAAAACAATAAACAATAATGGTTTAAATCTCGTTTTAGCTATAAATTATAGTGGAAAATGGGATATAATTAATGCAGTAAAAAAAATTAAAACTCGAGAAAAAGATTATGAAAAACTAAAAACTAAATTTGAATCTTATCTGTCAACAAATGATATCCCTGATCCAGAATTAGTCATAAGATCCGGAGGTGAAAAAAGAATTAGTAACTTTTATTTATGGCAAGCTGCTTATTCTGAATTTATTTTTACTGATATTTTTTGGCCTGATTTTAGAAAAAAAAATTTAAATAATGCTATTTTCGAGTTTCAAAAAAGAAAAAGAAGATTTGGAGGATTATAAAATGAATATAAAAAACTATTTATTTATTTTAATTTTATTATTTATAAGTGTAAAAAATTTATTCGGGCAAATTTCTTATAAATTAAATCAAAATCAGGAAAATCAAATTGTAGTTAATTATTCTAATCCAAAAACATATGAGATAGGAAGGATTGATGTCCTAGGATCAAAATATTTAGATAAAATAGCATTGATTTCAATATCAGGATTAAAAATAGGAGACCAAATAACAATTCCAGGCGATGCAATATCTGGTGCAATAAAAAAATTATGGAAACAAGGTATAATTGGAGATATTCAAATATATGCTTCAAAAATTGAAGGAAATAAAGTTGACTTAACTATAAAGCTTACTGAAAGAGCAAGACTTAGTAAGTTTAAAATCGAAGGGCTAGGAAAATCTAATACCACAACATTGAATGAAAAAATAAATTTGATTAGAGGAAGAATAGTAACAGATGCGGTCCTTAAAAACACAAAAAATACAATTAAAAAATATTTAGATAATAAAGGGTATACAAATGCTTCAATATCAATAAAGCAAGAAATTGATACTATTTTATCAAATAGCATTCGTCTAACAATTAATGTAAATAAAAAGCAAAAGGTAAAAATTAATAATATCAACTTTATTGGTAATGCTATCTTTTCTGATGCAAAACTTAAAAGTAAATTAAAAAAAACAGGAGAAAAGCCTAGAGTTAGTCTTTTTAAATCTATTTTCTATAAATCAATAGAGCTTCTTAAGCCAAAAAAATTATTTGGAAATAAGAAAGGATTAGACTTAGTTAGATTTAACAAATACTTAACTGATAATTTAAAAATTAATGTTTTTAAATCAAGTAAATTTATAACTTCAGAATATAGAAATGATAAAGAAAATCTCATAAAATTTTATCAATCCAAAGGTTATAGAGATATTAAAATAACAAGTGATTCAACATATTTTGATAAAAACAATTTAATAAATATTAACGTTGGAGTAAATCCTGGAAATAAATATTTTTTTAGAAACATAAGCTGGGCTGGAAATTATATTTATGATAATAAAACACTAAGCGAGGTTTTAGGAATTGATAAGGGTGATGTTTATGACACAGAAACTCTAGAAAAAAAAATAACTTATAATCCCAAAGGTGAAGACGTTTCTTCTTTATACCAAGATAATGGATATTTATTCTCAAATATCCAACCAATAGAAGTATCTATTGAAAATGATTCAGTAGATATTGAAATGAGAATATATGAAGGGGCACAAGCAACGATTGATAAAGTAACGGTAATAGGTAATGATAGAACAAGTGATCATGTAATAATGCGCGAGCTTAGAACAATTCCAGGACAAAAATATAATAGATCAGAGCTAATAAGAACCCAAAGAGAGTTATCACAACTAGGTTATTTTGATCCGGAAAACATTACACCTGTTCCAACACCTAACCCAGCAAAGGAAACCGTGGACATTAGATGGGAAGTCGAAGAAAAGCCTAGCGATCAAGTTGAGCTTTCTGGTGGATGGGGAGGCTATTTTGGTTTTGTAGGGACAGTTGGTTTAAGTTTTAGTAATTTTTCAGTTAAAAATATTACTGATTTTAGTAAATGGAAACCTTTACCGGTTGGTGATGGACAAAAATTATCAATAAGAGTTCAAGCTAATGGAAGACAGTTTCAAACCTATTCATTTAGTTTTTCTGAACCATGGTTTGGGGGAAGTAGACCTAATAACTTTGGTATTAATTATAGTTATTCTATAAATAGAATGCTTGATTTTTATGGAACTGGTTATCCATATGGTGGTGGATATGGTGGATACGGTGGATACGGTGGATACGGTGGATATGGTGGATATGGTGGATATGGTGGATATGGTGGATATGGTGGATATGGTGGATTCGGTGGATTCGGTGGATATGGCTCTTCAAAAGATAGTAAAGTAATAGGTGCTATGAAAATTCATGCAGTAACATTAAGTCTAGGAAGAAGAATAACATGGCCTGATGACTTTTTTATAATATCAAATTCATTAGTCTATTATAGATATGATTTGTTCAATTTCGGACAATCACTAGGCTTTTCTACAGGAATCACAAATACAGTAGCTTTTAAAACCAATATATCTAGAAATAGTATAGACAATCCCATGTTCCCTAGAAGAGGATCTTCTTTTTCTTTAGATATAGCAATTACACCCCCTTATTCTTCTTGGAATGATCTTGATTACGAAACTGCAGAACCTAAAGAAAAATATAAATGGGCAGAATATCATAAATGGATGTTTGATACAAAATTTTATACTACAATTATTGGAAATCTAGTTCTTGAATCTAGAGCTCATTTAGGTTTCATTGGAGCTTATGGTGATGAGAGTAAGATTGGCCCTTTCGAAAGATTTTATCTTGGAGGTGATGGGTTATCTGGTTCTTATAGCAATTTCTTATTAGGAACAGAAAGAGTAGCATTAAGGGGCTATGAAAACAATTCTCTTGTTCCTATAGATTCAGAAAGAAATATCCAAGGAGGAACAATATATAATAAATACGTTTTTGAATTACGACATCCAATTTCATTAAATCCAACTGCCACAATCTATGGTTCAACATTTGTAGAAGCAGGTAACAATTGGAATTCACAATCAGAGTTTAATCCATTTAATTTATATAGATCTGCAGGTGTGGGTGTTAGAATATTTATGCCTGCTTTTGGTTTATTAGGTATAGATTGGGCTTATGGATTTGATAAGTTGCCAGGTCAATTAACTCGCTCTGGACCACAATTTCATTTTTCAATCGGACAACAATTAAGATAATCATGGTAAATAAAATATTCATATTAATTTTTGGTTTGTTGCTAATTAACAACCTTGCCTTTTCTCAAAAGTTTGGATATGTTAATACAGACTTTATCTTAAGCCAAATGACAGAATATCAAGATGCATTAAATGAAATTAATACTATTTCTAAATCCTGGGAGAAAGAAATTAGTGATATGTATAAATTAGCCGAAAAAAAAGAAATTTCATTAAAAGCAGAAAAAATTTTATTAACTGAAGAAATGTATAATGAAAAAAGAAAAACAATAGATGATGAATGGGATGAAATAAAAAATTATCAGCAGAAAATATTTGGAGTAGAAGGATTATTTTTTTTAAAGAAAAAGGAGCTTATTGAACCAATTCAAGATATAATCTTTGAATCAATTGAAAAAGTTGCAAAAAAAAATAGATTACAAATAGTCTTCGATAAATCAAGTGGTCCGGTTCTACTATATACAAACCCAATTCACGATTATACTGATTATGTTTTAGAAGATTTAGGACTAAGTGAAAAAAATAATTAATTTTGTCCACTAAATTTAATTTTATGAAAAAAATAAATGTTCTTGTAATTAGTCTTTTGCTTTTGACATTAACGTCATTTAGTCAAGATATTAAAATTGGCTATACAAATGTTGAATACATATTGAGTTTTTTGCCTGAAACAAAACAAGTTCAAGCTGAAGTCCAAGCATATGGAACTCAATTACAAAATCAATTACAATCTAAAATAACTGATTTTCAATCAAAGGCAGAAGTATTTCAAAGGGAAGCTGCATCAATGACTGAAATCATTAGGGCAGATAAACAAGAAGAGTTACAAAACCTTCAAAATTCAATTGAAAAATTTCAAAGAGAAGCACAAACAGCGATAACAACTAAAGAAACAGAATTATTTAAACCCTTATTTGAAAAAATAAGTAATGCAATAAATAAAGTTGCTGAACAGGAATCCTTTTCACATGTGTTTAGTGCTGGAGTGCCAGGTGTTGATGTTTTATTATATGCAAAACCTTCAGATGATATTTCTAACTTAGTTTTAAAAGAGTTAGGAATAGATCCACCAAAAACAGAGGAATAGTATATTTATTTAGATTTCAATCCAATTTCTTTAAGCCTTTCTTCTAAAAAGCCTCTTGCATCAATATCTGTATATTGTTTGGGATTGTCTTTGTCTATGCAGTTTTCAAGACAAGATAAATCCATATCCGGCCTAGGGTGCAGAAAGAAAGGTATTGAAAACCTAGATGTATGTAATAACTTTTTTTCAGGATTTACAACTCTATGGATTGTTGACTTTAACTTATTATTTGTAAGTCTTTCAAGCATATCCCCAACATTAATTACAAGATGATCTTCTTCAGACTCAATGGGAATCCATTTATTATTTCTTGTTAATATTTCAAGCCCTTTTGCACTAGCTCCCATTAAAATCGTTATAAAATTAATATCGCCATGTGCACCAGCCCTAACAGCATTTTTATCTATATTAAGATTATGAATAGGAAAATAATGAATTGCCCTCATGATACTTTCTCCACCTCTAACTTTATTTTCAAAATACTTTTTATCTAAATTAAGATATAAAGCAATTGATTTCAAAACATTCAATCCTATACTTTCAAGCTCTAAATATGTCTTAGTCGCAAATTTTTCAAATAAAGGGAATTCTTTAGGCCAAACATTTTCACCATAATCTCCTTGAGAATCAGGGTGCCCAACATGATAAAACTCTTTAAGATCACCAACTTTACTTCCTTTTGCATGTTCTTTTCCTTTGCCAACATACCCCCTTTGTCCATTTTTTTCAGGAATTTCATATTGTTTTTTTATATCATCTCTTAAATAAAAAAAATTTTTAATTTGATCATACAGATTGCTAACTAGTGAAGAGTCAAGACCATGGTTTTTTATGATTGCGAAACCAATTTGATTAAAAGAATTACCTATTTCTGATACAAACTGTTTTTGTTCATCTAAATTTCCATTATTAAATTTATTTAAATCAAGAGTTGGAACTTTAGATAATTCTGAGGACATTTTTTATTCTACTTTAATTTTAATAGATGAGGACATTTCTTCTCCATAAGAAGCATGTACCCCATCAGCAAATTGCAAGGAGATTACATACTCACCTGGGGGTAAATCTATAGTCGCATCAGTTTGACCTTGACCATAATGTAGTGTTGAGTCGCTCATTGGTATTACTGACCCCTTTGGCCAATGAGTTTGATTAATCAAAATATGATGATGACCAAAGCCTAAATTAACTTTTCCGGCAGGTTCAATTTTCATACCTTCTAGGCCCATATCAACAAACACTGGACTTGAAACCAATGCATTATCTTTCGGCCATTTAAAATAAACCCTATTGGTTATTTCTTTAATGGTTTCGTTTACTTTTTCTTCAGATTTGTTTGATTTTCTATTACAAGAAGTAGAAAAAGTTAATATTATTAATACAATAAATAATTTTCTCATGTCTTAAAAGTTAATTAAAAATATTTTTTAATATACGATTTGAGTTGAAATTTATATTTAATTCCGTTTTTTCTCTAAAATAAACAATAATTATTTCTAATGCTTTATTTCTAACGGAAGAAGTTGATTTAATGTTGGAAGAATATTCAGAAATTATTATTTCTGACAAAAAAGAAATTACTAATTCATTTTCGAATTTAATATTGGAAAAATCAGAAATATTATTGATTTCAAACCCTAAATATTTCGAAAATTTAATTAAAAAAATTATATGGAAGTTTTCATAATTGTCTACAACTTCATCAAGCTCTATTAATGAATTCCTGACAAAATTGAATTGATTTTTATCAGGAACTTGAAAAGTAATAAGCTTTAATAATACTTCTGAAATAAATAAACAAATAGAAATCTTTTTTTGAACATGGTGATTTGTAAAATAAATTTTATCGAACTTCAATTCTTTAATTCTTCCAATTTGGCTATTTTTATTTTCATAAACAACTAACTCAAGTAAAGATAAAGGTTGAAATGAACTTATATTAAATTTTCCTTTTTTAGTTCTAACACCATTAATAAGATAGCTTTTTAGACCAAACTCTTTAGTATAAATTTTAGAAATAATTGATGTTTCCTTATACTTTATATAATTTAATACTATACCATTTGTTTTTGATACCATTTCAATCTGTAATTAAAATTTGTTGTATGAAAGAATCATTTCCTATACCATCTGATAAATAAACTAAATATATTCCAGGAGGAACTATATTATTATTTATATCTCTTAAATCCCAAGAAGCTCCACCCCCATTGGATTTAAAGCTAATAAGAACTTTGCCAGATAAAGACATTATTTTTATAATTGAATTATCCAATAAATTTTGAAAAGAAAGCAATTGGTTTTGTTTCAAACTAATGGGATTAGGAAAAATTTTTACATTAGAATAATCCTTAGAAGACTTAGAAGCATCAGACAAGTAGGAAACCATACCTTCCTCTGAAAGAATGAATACTTCACCTGAAGCATTATTAATTTCAATATCTAAAATTTTGTTCGATGGAATTGGACTATTTTTAGTACTAAAATTAAATTCTAATGAACTATTATTATTATTTAAAACCCAAATACCACCATTTGATCCAATCCATTTTCTATTTGATTCATCAATTGCAATAGAATTTATTTTTTCATTTTCTAAGAATCTATATCCTTCAATTATTAAATCATTTGCTTTTTGATTAGAATCTGAAATTGCTGATGAATTATAATAAACCAACCCATTAGATGTCCCAATCCACACCTTATCATCTTTATCAATGTTTAAGGATAATATATCATTACTGGGTAAATTATTTTTATTATTATTAATCCATATAGGTTTTTTTTTATTTGAATCAAATACCAAAATTCCACCCCCATACTCAAAATCTAAACGAGACCAAATAAACCCATTTGAACTAATATTAACATCAATGGGATAAAAAAACTTCAAGTTACTAAATGTAAAATTTTCCCAAACTCCATTAGAATCTAACTTATGGAGAGATGATTTAACACCATAATTTGAAATAAATAAGTTGTTTTCACTATCAAATGCTAAATCTGTTATTAGTAGAGAATCAGTATTTTCAACTTTTTCTAAGGTAGAGCCAATTGAAGAATCATCAAGAACTTTTTGGTTTTTTAGATCATATATACCTTTACCAAAAGAAGAGAGAAATATATTATTTAAATTATTTTTTGCTGCAGATGAAATATTTGAAAAAAAATCTATTTTATTATTATCCCATTTGTTATTTTCAAATAGAGAAAAAGAGCCAGAATCTGAATTTTTACTTTTATGTAAATACCTTAAGCCAATTATCTTATCATCTAAAGAGATTAAGTTAAATATATCATCATCAATTGATAATTTAATTTTAAAATTTTGATTATTCTGTAAATTAATAATTCCTTCTTTATCGACAGCAGCCCAAATATTATTTTGTAAAAAAATAGCGTCATTAAAAATTAAATTATCATTTTCATAAGCAATACTCAATTCTTTTTTTTTATTTAATAAAAGAATTTTATTATCAGTAATAATAAAAAACTCATTATTATAATTCTTTATTTTTTTTATCTTGTAATCGGCAAAAGATTTAAAAATATTGAAATTTTTTCCGTCATATTTTAATACTTTATTTTTGTTATAAGTATATAAATTATTGTCAAGAATCACTGAACCTATAATTAGAGAATCCGCGAAAATTATTTCTTTCCAACTATTATAATCCTTAAGATTTGTTTGATCATTAATTTCTGATTTTAATATACCATTATCAAAAAAAATAAAAATAGAATCTTTAAAAATTTTAGTTTGTAAAGAGTTTATTTGAGCGCCGTCTTTACCAATATTAAAATAAATCTCTAATATTTCTAATGATAAAACATCAATAACTACGAGACCTTGATTGGTTGAAGCATAAATTAAATCATCGTATAAAAAAATATCATTTACAGTTTTACTAAGTTCATTGTTATTCAAAAGAGGAAAAAGATCCATAGTTTTAATTTTTCCATCTTTGTAAATAATATCTAAAAACCCATTGTTATAACCTAAAATTAATGCGGTGGAACTTGAATACATAGAAGAAACTCCAGATGAACTTAAACCATCAATATTTGATAGCTTATTGACACTATTATCTTCAAAATCATAGTAATAAAAACCTTTTGAAGATGACCCAAAAAGTTTATTATTAAAATGTGTTATTAGTTTAACATTTGAATAATCATAATGAGTCCTCCATGTTCCCATTGGTATTCCTATTGGATTTTGAGAATAGCTAAAGAAACAATTAGTAAAAAAAAATATGTACAAAATTTTTTTATTAAAAAAATTCATAATTATTTGTTGAACAATTGAAATTAAAATAACTAATAGTGAATAAACGAATTATTAAATTAATAATTATATTTTTAAACTAATATTAAGATATTCTAATTTATGAAAAAAAATAATCTCGAAAGTTTTTTGCAATCTGTTCTTGAAAAAATCAAAAATAATTCTTTAATAAAGAATGATAATTTTTCTGGAAAAGAAATATTAGAATTCACTGAAATTTATCAAGTCAACTTATTTATTTTAAAAAAAATTTTTGAAGAATGGGAACAAAACATTGAAAAAAATAAATCATCGTATTTTAATTATGATGATGAACAAGTAATATCTATCTCCAGAGAATATTCTAATATTCTGTCCAAAAATATATCAATAAATATAAATCAAGTTAATGATTTAGCCCTGAATGCTATTCATGATTATATATTACTTATTTTGAAACCTTATGAGTTTTTTATAAAAGAATTTGAAAAATTTGAAAATAAAATTTCAATCGAAAAAATAGAAGAGAGAAAGAAATACTATAAGATAAATGGTAATCTATATTCACATATAATCAATGAGCTTAAGAAACAAAACAAAACAAATAGTAATAAAACTGAAATTTTAAATATTCTAAAATCTAATTCTGTAGAATTAAATGATAATGAAAAGAATAAAGAAACCCTAAAAATAAAATTTGATCTTGACTTAGATAAATATTTAAAACTAATTCAAACTAAAAACCAACCTTCTGAAGGATCAAGAGATATTCTAGAATTATTTGATCATAACAAACAAGAGTTTGATAAAGCAATTGTATCTGCTAAATCAAAAGATGACTTTCACTCCTCAATTAAATTTTTAATAAATAATTATGGGGAAAAATACAACTGGGATTTAAATGATGAAAGGTTAAATTTTCTATTGAAAGATATTTATCGTCATTATAAAAAACTATCTTCTTAGAATAGACGGCTGATAACTGTTAAGTCTAATAAAAACAAAAAATAGAATTGAAAAGGAAATTATTGAAGAGCCACCATAACTAACTAATGGTAATGGAATTCCTATTACAGGGAATAGCCCCATAGACATAGCTATATTTAAAGAATAATGAAAAAAGAAAAGAGAAAAGACAGAATACCCATATATCAATGAAAATTTATCTTTTTGCATTTCAGCTAAATTTAAAAGTCTAAATAAAAAAAATGAGTATAGTATTATAAAAAATAATGAGCCAATAAAACCAAACTCTTCTCCTATTACCGAAAAAATAAAATCCGTGCTTTGCTCTGGAACAAAGTCAAATCTGGTTTGTGTTCCTTGTAAATATCCATTCCCGAACAACCCACCAGAACCAATTGCTATCTTTGATTGACTTACATTCCATCCTGATCCAAGTGGATCTGAATTGGGATTTAATAAGGAAATAATTCTACTTTTATGTCTTGGTTCTAATAAATTATTTAAAATAAAATTTTGACCTTGAACTATTAATAAGCTTAAAATACAAAAAATTGATATTTGAATAACTCTTTTTAAATTATTAACAGAGATGCCGATAGCAAACATCGCCATAATAATAATAATACCAAAAAGAGTGATTTTATCTAATACAATTCCATGAAAAAATAATACTGCGAAAGAAAGTAAAATTAAAATAAATTTTATTGGTATAATATCATACCTATATAATACTATTATGAAAGAAAAAAATATAAAAGCGGTTCCATAATCACCTTGTAATAAAATAAGAAAAAATGGTAGAAAAATGATAGCTATCGAGACTAATTTTATTTTAAAATTTTCTTTAACATTTTTTTTATTTTCTAAATAACTTGCTAAAAATAATGCTGTAGAAAATTTAGAAAACTCAGAAGGCTGGAATCTGAAATCATATATAGAAATCCAAGAAGTTGATCCAGAAATCGTTATTCCATAAATTAATACAATTAAAAGTAGTACTAATGATAGTAAATAAAGAGGAAAGGAAATATTAATAACAAAACGATAATCAGCAAACTGAATAAAAAGAACCAAAAATGAGATTATAAATAAAAAAAACAAGTGTTTCCCAGGTCTTGAAAAAAATAAGATCGTTTGAAATGTATTTTCATTAGTTTCAGAAGAATAAATAGCTAAACACCCAAAAAAAATAATTGCAATATAAGATAATACAAGCATCAAATCGACACCAACTAATAAATTACTTTGTCTCATAATCTATAAATTCTCCTTTCAATACATAGCTTTCAAGCCATTTTCTTTTAATTTCTTTATTTAAATAGTATTCAATTGCAAGACTAGATATAGATGCTGCTGCCCTACCTCCCCAACCAGCATTTTCTATATATGCAGCAATGGCAATTTTTGGTTCATTCTTTGGTGCAAACCCAATAAAACCAGAATGGTCATATCCATGAGGATTTTCAACCGTACTAGTTTTTCCACATATTTTTATATTTTTTATATAAGCGCGCCTTGCCGAGCCAGAACTTACAACTTCTTCCATGGCATCAATTATATAATCGTAGTATTCTTTTTTTATAAGAGTTTCTTTCCATTCTCTTTTTAGTTTTAAAAAATTTATAGAATCTTTTTGAACGGATTTAATAATATGAGGTGCAATGTAATTTCCTCTATTTGCAATGATTGCTGCTAAATTAGCCATTTGAAGAGGAGAAACTAATAATTCACCTTGCCCAATACTAAGTGAGTAAATATTTGAAAACTTCCATCTATTTCTTCCATATAAATCATTATAATAGTTTTTATTTGGAAGAAACCCTTTAGCTTCTGAGTTTAATTCCAAGTTGATTTTAGTTCCTAAACCGAATTTTGATACATAATCATTCCAATTATCTATACCTATTCTTGAATCTATGTATGTATTTAAATCTTTATTTTGATTTATAATTTTTCTAAATAACCGATAGAAGTAGTTATTAGAAGATAATACAATTGCTTTTTTTAAATCATATAAACCCGCTGGAGCTAAATCCCCAATTGTATTATTATTAATAAAATATTTATAATTTGGATCTATAACTCCTTCTTCTAATGCTATTAGAGATTGAATTAATTTAAACATGGAACCAGGAGGGTAAACTGCAGAAACTGATCTATTAAAAAGTGGTTTTAAAGTATCTTTTTGAAGAAAGTTAAAATTTTCAGAATAAAACCTCCCTGTCAATATATTAGGATCATATGAGGGTGAAGATGCTATTGCTAATATTTCACCAGATGAAGGCTCTATAGCTACAACACTACCTACTTTATTTAACAATAATTTTTCTATGTATAACTGTAAATCAATATCTATAGTAGAAATTATATCTTTTCCTCTTTTAACAACAATATCATTACTTTTGTCATTATAATCCCCAACTGACTCTCCTTTAACATTATTTATTTTATAAATGTACCCTTTGTTTCCTCTTAAAAAACTTTCATAAGATTTTTCAATTCCAGAAATTCCAACAAAGTCCCCTGAAGAATAATAATTAAGACTATCTTTTTTTAATTCATTGGGACTAATTTCACCAACATAACCTAGAGTATGTGATAGAATTTTATTTGGGTATTGTCTTATGGTTTTTGCTGAAACAGAAAAACCAGGATATTTACCAATTTCTTGTTGAATAGAATTGAACTCTTCATTACTTATTCCTTTGTAAAATAAAGAAGGCTTAATTGAGGAGTATTTTTTTGCTTGATCTATTTTATTAATAAAAAAGTCTTTAGAAATATTAAATAATTTTAGAAAAGATGTGGTGTCTTCTAATTCTATATCTTTTGGAACAACTAGAATGTCATATATTGCCCGATTTGCAACAATGATTTTGTTATTTCTATCAAAAACAATTCCTCGAGAAGGGAAAATAACATTTTCTTGAATAATGTTTTGTTCAGATAATAATTTGAAGTCTGAAGTAAATATTTGTAGATGGAGTAATCTAAATATAAAAACTAATGAAATTATAGATAATAAAATTAATAACACTCTTTGTTTAATTCCAATCATATTTTGTATCAGATGAAAGTAGAAGAAACTGTAAAATTAAAACAAGAATAAAATTAAGAAAAGTTGATAATAATATTTTTAATATAAAGAAAGGAAAAACCCCAACTGAACTCAAATCAAAAATGTATATAACAGAATTAAATGTAAATATCAATGGAAAAGAATAAAAAAGAAATGGCTGAATCCCTAACTCATAACTATTATATAATTTATTTGAACTAATTCTATCAAAAGGAAAATAAAAAGGGATCCAAAAGTTTCTAATAAAAACCATTAATGATAGAGCAAAAGAATATACTCCCGGTGAGTTACTAAATATATCTAAAAGAAAACCTACAACAAAAGAAAATGTTAATTGACTAAATGAATTTTTAGTGTAATTGAATATAATAAAATAAAAAATTATTGGTGAGAAAATAACGCTGTTAAAAAAATAAGTTTTTTCAAAAATTACTACTTGAAGAAAAAAGACTATACAAAAAGATATAATTTTATTTTTCATTATTTAACTCTAACAATTTTTGTTCTTGTTTCATTTTATTTTCAACCACATATACATTTTTAACTGAATAAAAATTTTCTATTGGATTTGATTCGATATATAAAAAATTTGAATTAGAATTTTTATCAATTTTTTTAATAACTGAAATAGGAATTCCTTCAGGGAAAATAGATTCAAAAGATGAAGTATATACGGTATCGCCCTCATTAATATTTAAATGCTTTGGAACATATAAAACATTTAATATTTCAGGATTTTTACCAGACCAGTTTACAGAAGAAGTAATTTTAGATTTACCAACAGAGGATGGTATAATTAATTTAGAACTCAAGAGTGAATGCCCAACAGAAAAATTTGGAGATGCACTATGAATTTTTCCAATAATACCATTAAATCCAATTACACCTTGGTCTACTTTTATTCCGTCCTCTTGACCTTTATCTAGAGTAAAATAATTATTTTTTTTGTAAACCGAATTATTTATAATTCCTGCATTTATTATTTCATAAGTATCATAATTTAAAATACTGATTGAATCAGAATAAATATGTTTGTTTCTATTTATTTCAAGTAATTTGTTTTTCAATAAAACATTCTCACTCATAACATCACTATTTATCTTATTCAAATTAAAATAATTAACTATTGATGATCGTATTTGAAATATGCTGCCTACTATATAATTTGATGAATTGAAAAAAGAAGAATTATAGTAAGGGTTGTTATTAAATATTGAAATGAAAGAAATTAATGCTAGAAAAAAAAAATAAAATTTATATTTATTTTTAGCTAAAATCCTAATTAATATTTGCATAAATTATTAATTCATTAAAACAGGCTTGAAAGAATCAATATTTCTCAATGCCATTCCGGTTCCTCTAACAACAGCCTTCAAAGGATCTTCAGCAACATGAATTTGTAATTTGGTTTTTAATGCAAGTCTTTTGTCTAAACCTCTCAATAATGCTCCGCCGCCAGTTAAATAAATACCATTATCGTAAATATCAGCTGATAATTCAGGAGGAGCGTTTTCTAAAGCCTTCAATACAGCTTCTTCAATTTTTGAAATAGACTTATCCATAGCAAATCCAATTTCAGAATAAGATATTTTAACAACTTTAGGGATTCCTGTAACTAAATCTCTACCACGAATATCAAGATCCTCAGGAGCATCCTTTAACTCAGTCATGGCTGAACCAACTTCTATTTTTATTGTTTCTGCTGACCTTTCTCCGATAAGCAAGTTATGCTGTCTTTTCATATAGTCTATTATATCAGCTGTAAAACTATCGCCAGCGGTTCTAATAGATTGATCAGTGACAATACCAGATAAGGCAATTATCGCAATCTCAGTAGTTCCACCTCCAATATCTATAATCATTGAACCAAACGGTTTCTCAATTTCTATACCTATTCCTATAGCAGCAGCAATAGGTTCTTGTATCATATACACTTCCTTGGCCCCCGCATGTTCAGCAGAATCTCGAACGGCACGTTTTTCAACTTCAGTTATTCCTGAGGGAATACATATAACCATTCTATGGGATACTGGAAAAAGTTTTTTATTGTTATCAATCATTTTTATCATACCTCTTATCATGTGTTCAGCAGCATGAAAATCGGCAATTACTCCATCTTTTAATGGTCTAATCGTTCTTATATTTTCATGAGTTTTTTCATGCATTTGCATTGCCTCTGAACCAATTGCAATAACTTTATTAGTGAGTCTATCAATAGCAATAATAGAAGGCTCGTCAACAACAATATTTCCATTGCAAATAATTAATGTATTTGCTGTACCTAAATCAATGGCTAAATCGCTCGTAAAGTAATCTAAAAAACCCATCATAATGTAAAAATAATTAATATTTTAGAGTCAAAAGGGTTAGCAATTTAACATTATGAAAAAATAAATCCTAAAAATTAGGAACAAAAATATAATTTATGAAATAAGAAATAATTCAAAAATTAATGATAAAAGTGCCTTAATCCAGTAAAAAACATGGATATTTTTTGATCATTGCAAGCCTTTATAGACAATTCATCTTTAACTGATCCACCTGGCTGAACAATAGTAGAAATACCAACACTTGATGCAATTTCAACACAATCTGGAAAGGGGAAAAAAGCGTCTGAAGCCATAGAAGCCCCCTTAACATCAAATTTGAATTGCTTAGCTTTTTCTATTGCAAACTTTAATGCATCTATCCTGGATGTTTGACCTATACCACTTGAAATCATTTGTTTATTTTTGACTAAAACAATTGCATTTGACTTGGAGTGCTTGACAATTTTATTTGCAAATTCTAAATCTTCAATTTGGGTCCCACTAGCATTTGTATTTGTTACCAATTTCCAATTTTTTGAAATATTTTCAATATTATCATAATTCTGCTGTATCACTCCATTTAAAATGTTTCTATAAGATGAATTTTGAATATTTATTTTCTTTTGTAGAAGAAGTATCCTGTTTTTCTTGGACTTCAAGACTTCTAAAGCTTTTTGATCAAATTCAGGTGCTATTAAAATTTCGAAGAATAGTTTATCAATTTCTATAGAGGTTTTATAGTCAATTTTAGTATTAGAAATTAATACTCCACCAAAAGCAGATAAAGGATCTGCTTGGAATGCCAAAAGATAAGAAGATAAAGAATCTTTTGCCGATGCAATTCCACAAGCATTATTATGTTTAATAATGGCAAAGGTGGGATCATGAAATTCTGATATTAACTTAATAGCTGAGTCTACATCAAGAAGATTATTATATGAAAGATCTTTACCATTCAATTTTTTAAATATCTGATCTAAATTTCCTTTAAACAGAGCATTTTGGTGTGGGTTCTCTCCATATCTCAAATTAGTATATACACCACATTTAAGCCCAAAATATTCATCTATGTCTTTATCATACTGAGAAATTAAATTAAATGCTTCAAAAGCTAATTTTTGTCTAAAATCAAGTTGAGATGAAAAATTATTTTCTTTCAAATAATCCAAAACAAGACTATATTGTTCTTTTTGAGATACTACGATAATATCAGAAAAGTTTTTAGCACCTGCTCTAATCAAAGAAACACCACCTATATCAATTTTTTCTATTATTTCATTATCTTCATTAGAGAACTTAACTGTTTCTGAAAATGGATAAAGGTCAACAACTACCATATCGATTTTAGGTAATTCATATTTTTTTATATCATCTTGATCTTCTTCACTATTGTTTCTTGATAAAAGAGAGCCAAATATTTTAGGATGTAATGTTTTAACTCGACCTCCCAAAATAGATGGATAACCTGTAACTGACTCAACAGACTTAACGGGTATATTTAAACTTTTTATATATCTTTCTGTACCTCCTGTTGAAAATATATCAATCTGATTTTGAAAAAAAAATCTACATAGCTCATCTAATCCTTCTTTATTAAAAACTGAAATTAGTACAGATTTTATTTTAATATTTTTCATTCATGCAAAAATAAAATTATAATTGATTTAAAATATATTTTTCAATAATTTCAGGATAATATTTATGTTCAAGCTTATGTATTTTAGAAGCTAAACTATCAATAGTTTCTAATTCGTCTATTAAAACTTCTTTTTGAAATAAAACTTTTCCATCATCATACTTTTCATTAACTAGATGAATTGTTATACCTGATTTTGACTCCTTAGAATCTAAAACACTTTTGTGAACATAGTCTCCATAATACCCTTTTCCTCCATACTTTGGCAATAAAGCAGGGTGAATATTTATTATTTTGTTTCTATATCGCTTTATTATTTCTTTTCCTATAAGTTTCAAATAGCCGGCCAAAATTATATGAGTTATTTTTTTTGATTTTAAAAACAATAAAAATTCATTGTTGTTTTTTGAATTTGGTTCAATTATTTCATATGCCAAATTTATTTTTTTAGCTCTTTCAATTACGTAAGCATCTTTATTATTACAAATAAGAAGCTCAGGTATAATAGTATTATTGTTTTTAAAATAGTTATAAAGGTTTTCTACATTTGAACCGCTTCCTGAAGCAAATAAAGCAAGTTTATATTTCATTTAATAGATCCTATTTGTTTTTTTCGGAAAGAAAGAAGTAAACCAAAAATTAAAACAAAAAATCCAATCCAAAAAAGATTAATAAATGGTTTTTGTACAGCTTCAATAATAACCCAATTTTTTTGGGTAGTTTGAAATGTAATTTTAAATAACCCGTCATTTGGTTTGATTTCTGATAAGTAAACCTTAATACCTAAGTCATCAACTATATCAGGAACTAGGCCAACCTTATTATCCTCAATTATATATATAGGTTTTGCTATATATTCTTGATTGTTAGACATGATTTTTATTTGAGCCTCAGCAACAAACCTATTATTAAATAAACTATCTTTTTTAGCTTTTATTTTTTCTAATGATGAAACATAATCATTTAAAAAAAATGTTTGATTAATTTTTACATACAAAGAATCTTTCTCAGACCAAATAATCTCTTGATCTGGATCTGGATAAGTCCTAACATGTACATAAAGATCTTCTAAAAAATGATTTTTTACATCTGGTGAAAAAACAATCATATCAGAATTTGGATCAGTTTGGACTTTTGGAAATAGATTAAAGTCTTTTTTTCTTATATCAAATGAATTTTTATTTAATTCAAATTTTAGATCAAAGTAGGTTATTTCATTATTATCAATTTCAACGGTATCATTTTCGAGTAATTCATGTCCATTAGTTTTGATGTTTTTTTTCAAAATATATTTATTAATTATTGGCACAAACTCTAAATAATTTTCATTCACAAAACCATCAAAGTTTTTAATTTTTTTTCTTTTTCCTAAATATTCAACATCATATTCACCAACTTTTCTTTTTTCATTAACAAAAATTAGCATATTATCTTGATTTACTTCATCTGGAAATTCATTATTCCAAACTAATCCTGTATAATTTTTTGATATAATTGAAGAATATCCAGAAGAAAATAGTATACCAATAAACATAATTGCAACCCCTATATGAGAAACTGATGCAGACGAAACCAATTGCTGCTTTCTAAAAAAATGCATTAAAATACTTCCATTTGAAAAAATGGAGAAAAAAGAAGAAGTAATCAAAATCATATAAGAAACTTTTTTAATGGGATAGATAGCTATAATTAAAGAAGAAATAATCATAGTCAACATTAAAGGTCTAAAAAATATATTAATATTATTGTTAGAGTTTTTAGAATTCCACCATAAAATTTGAGCAATACCAGAAAAAATTGCAATTAAAGAAGCAAACCAAATTTGAGCATTTGAATAGAATAATTCCTTTTCAACTGGAGGAGCCATATTTGATATGCCTCCAAACATTTCAATAATACTACTAATTACAGGAATTGAAGTAGGAAAAATTACTTGAAATGACATAACCAGTAAAGTAAATACACCTAGTAGCAACCAAAATTCCGGAGTATAATTTTTGATTTTCTTATCAGATTTAGGCAATATATTCCACCTCTTAACAAAATAAAAAAATCCTAATATTATAAAAGAAAATAAATATATAAGTAGCTGCCCACTCAAACCTAAATCTGTAAATGAATGTACTGAACTATCACCTAAAATGCCGCTTCTAGTTAAAAAAGTAGAGTAAAGTATTAGTATAAAGCTTATGATTGATAGAATTAAAGATGTTTTAATATAATTTTTATTTTTTTGAGCTAGTATTATTGAATGTAAACTTGCAACTAAAAATAACCAAGGTACATATACTGCATTTTCAACGGGATCCCAATTCCAATACCCTCCAAAATTCAAAGTTTCATAAGCCCAATAGGCACCCATCATAATACCAATTCCTAATACAATTATAGAATAGATTAACCATTTTTTTGTAGGTAATATCCAGCCCCTAAAGTCTGATAATCTTAATGCTGAAATTGCATATGCAAAAGGTATCAAGCAAATTGAAAAACCTAAAAATAAAGTAGGAGGATGAATAACCATCCAATAATTTTGTAAAAGAATATTAAGGCCTGTTCCATTTTCAGGAATAAAATCAGGATTTAATTGAAAAATTGGTGCAGTCACAGCATCTCTTAACATAATAAATGGAGAACTGCCAATTTTAAAATCAAAAAATATAATACCCAACACCATGGAAGTTAAAAATAATTGAGTGAGACTAATAATTATAAGAACTGAAGTATTCCACTTATTAGTTTTTTTATTAATAAAAATTATTCCCAATAAAATATTCCAAAATATCCATAGCAGAAATGAACCTTCTTGTCCTTCCCAAAAAGATGATATTTTAAAGTAAAGAGGAAGTTCAATTGAAGAATGCTGAAAAGCATAATAATATTCAAATAAATTATTTATTATTAAATAGTAAATTAATGATATAGCAAATAATGTAGTTAAACCATGTAAATAAAAACTAGTTGAAGCAAATTTAAACCAGGTATGTTGATAGTTTGATGACTCATGATAAATAAAACCCAATAAAGAAACAAAGGACAAAACAAAAGAAGATATTAATAAGAAATGACCTAAATCACCTATTGATTCCATAAAAATTAAATATTAACCTGATCTTCTGTGTATTTTGATGGGCATTTTAACAAAATTTCTTTAGCAATAAAACGTTTATCATTGTATGACCCAATTACAACGACTTGATCTGAAAGAATAAAGTCTGGAGGCATTGGCTCACCATAAAAAACATTTTCTATTGTACCCTCTTCATCTATCATCTCAAAAGAAAAACTTAAGTTATCGTCACTTTTTTTAATTCCTATAACTTGATTTTCCTCATTTTTTATTAATCTTCCTACTACATGAATTGGTGATTTTTTTCCAACACTATATAGAGACTTGGCATCAGAAAAAGATACATAGGTACTGGCATCAGCAAAAGTTGAAATAACTATTATGATAGTTATTGAAAGAAAAATAAGATATATAGGAAATAAATTTTTCATTTGTTTTTATTTATATCTTTAATTTTTCTTTCTATTCTGAACAAGTAAAAAAATATCCCAACTAAAATAATTAAAGCAACTAAAACAACAACATATATTTTTCCTTCAGACCTAAAAGCGTCGGCCATTTCAACCTGAACATTTAGAAAAAAAGATAAAAAATATATTACCATTTTAGTTATCATTTTTTAGTACGTTTAGAACTAATTTAAGTTTTGAAATCCATATTCCTAAAAGGATAAATCCTAAAACTGAGGGATAAAAAACTATTCTTAGTTGAGAATTCATATCATAAACATTAAATCCCGGATTGCCCCCGCTTCCAGGATGCAAAGAATCAGTCATTCTTGGTAAAATAAAAATTAAAGGTATTAACATAGCGAATGCAAATATATTATATACTGAAGATATTTTAGCTTTTTTTATTTCATCTGAAATTGAACTTCTTAATAAGAAATATGAAAGATAAATAAGTAAGGTAATGGCTGATCCATTGAGTTTCGGATCGTTAGTCCAAAAAGAACCCCAAGTAAATTTTGCCCATATCATTCCAGAGATAATACCTAAAAAACCAAAAAAAACAGCAACACTTGTATAGGTATGTGATTTGGTATCATAAATTATTTTTTTTCTTGAAATAAAATAAAAAGAATTGATACAAGATAATAATAGTAAAAAGATCATTGTAAACCACATAGGAACATGAAAGTATAAAACTCTTATCGATTCATTGAGTATTGGTAGAGCTGGCACGTCAAATAAAAAACCTCCTATAAAAGCATATATCAATAATAAAATTGAAAATAATTTAATGTACTTTAAGTTGTTTAATTCTTCCACAAATAATTAAATAATATATAAGACAAACTCACTGCAATAATATTTATTAATAACAAAATATAGAAGTCATTTTCTATAACATTCCATGAA
>CACOMW010000007.1 GCA_902628365.1 uncultured Marinoscillum sp.
GAAAAGGTTTTTTGTCGAATTGATTCTTTAAAAAAAACTAACTTTATAGTTATAATGTCTGCTAAAAAATTCAGTTTCGGAAAAGATAAACTTACTTATAAGATAGCAATTAAAATTGCTGTTGGAGAAGTTGAAACTATAATAGATCCATCTCAATCTGGAAAAATTAAGGAATCAAGAAAAAAAGTTGAATCCATTTCTTCTTCAAATAAGACAGTTTATGGAATAAACACCGGTTTTGGTGCTCTTTGCAATACTATAATATCATCTGAAAATTCTAATCTACTACAAGAAAACCTTTTGAAAAGTCATGCAGTAGGTGTAGGGAAGAAAGTACCAAAAATAATTTCTAAACTTATGATGATAATTAAGGTTCACTCTCTTTGTATGGGTCATTCAGGAGTTAGGATAGATATTATTGATAGACTTTGCTGGCATATTAATAATAATATATTACCTGCTGTACCTATAAAAGGTTCTGTAGGGGCTTCAGGAGATCTTGCTCCTCTTGCTCATCTTTTTCTTCCTCTCATTGGTGAAGGAGAAGTATATTATAAGGGAAAGAAAATCCGATCTTCAGACATGCTTAATAAGGAGAAGATGATACCATTAAACATTAAAGAAAAAGAGGGGCTTGCTCTTATTAATGGAACTCAGTTTATATGTGCTTTTACTTGCTATGCATTAGATAGATTTAGAAACTGTCTTGAGAATGCAGATATTATATCTGCAATGAGCATTGAAGGTACAATGGGCTCTGATATTCCATTTAGTAAAGAATTGAATGAACTAAGACCATACAATGGAGCTTCAATTGTGTCAGATAAAATTAGAGAATTACTTGAAGGTTCAGAAGTTATTGATTCAAATAAAAATTCTGGAAAAGTTCAAGACCCTTATTCTATAAGGTGCATACCTCAAGTTCATGGTGCAAGTTGGGATTCCTATCTTCACTTAGAAAAAATAATAAATATTGAACTCAACTCTGTTACAGATAATCCAATAGTAATGAAAGATGGAAATATTCTAAGTGGTGGAAATTTTCATGGTCAGCCAGTTGCTATCCCAATTGACTATAGTATTATTGCAGTTTCAGAGCTTGGAAATATATCTGATAGAAGAATTTATTTACTTTTAAAAGGAAATAAAGTGGTGCCTCAACTATTATTAAAAAAGATTGGCATTAATTCGGGTTTTATGATTTTACAATATACGAGCGCAGCACTAGTTAGTGAAAATAAAAACTTATGTTTTCCAGCGAGTGCAGATTCAATAACAACTTCTCTTGGACAAGAAGATCATGTCAGTATGGGCTCGATAGGTGCTGTAAAGTTTTTAAAGGTTGTTAAAAATTTAGAAAAAATCTTAGCTATAGAATTACTTTGTTCAATTCAAGCTTTAGAGTTCCATAGACCCTTATCATCTAGTAACAAACTGGAATCTTGCATAGTACATATAAGAAAGCTCATTAGTTTCAGTGATAAGGATAAAATTTTTACTAATGATATTGAAAGTGCTATAAAAATAGTTAAGTCTAGAAAACTAGTTGAATTAACATCTTGAAATTATGAATACATCTCACTTTTTAGATAAGTATGCCTCTCATCCAAATTATAAATCTCCTACTGGTTCTAAGTTGAATACAAAAAGTTGGCAGACTGAAGCTCCACTAAGGATGTTGTTAAATAATCTTGATTCTGAAGTAGCTGAGGATCCAAATAATTTAATAGTTTATGGTGGGTCTGGTCAAGCAGCAAGAAATAGGGAATCCTTAGAAAAGATAATTAAGATTTTACTTGATTTGGAAGAGGATGAAAGTTTACTAATTCAATCAGGAAAACCAGTAGGAAAAGTTAGAACCCATGATCAGGCCCCTAGGGTATTAATTGCAAATTCAAATTTGGTTCCCGAGTGGGCAAATTGGGAACATTTTGAGAAATTAAAAAGTGATGGACTAATGATGTATGGTCAAATGACTGCAGGTAGTTGGATTTACATAGGAACTCAAGGAATTTTACAAGGAACTTATGAAACATTTACTGCCTGTGCAAATAAACACTTTGGAGGTTCTCTGACGGGTAAACTTTTAGTTTCTGGTGGGCTAGGAGGAATGGGTGGAGCTCAGCCACTTGCTGCTACTATGGCTGGAGCTACATTTCTCGGCGCCGATATAGACCCCTTTAGAATAGAAAAAAGGTTGAAAACAAAATATATTGATAAAATGACTGAATCATATGTTGAGGCAAGAGATTGGGCTTTAGATGCTAAAAAAAATAATAAA
This sequence comes from uncultured Marinoscillum sp., assembly GCA_902628365.1. Lineage (GTDB taxonomy): Bacteria > Bacteroidota > Bacteroidia > Cytophagales > MED-G16. The sequence continues at coordinate 2,282 of CACOMW010000007.1, forward strand.
AATATATCAATTGGTTTAGTAAGTGATGCAGGTGATTTGCTTAATAGTTTATTAGAAGATGGAATTATTCCAGAGGTTTTGACAGATCAAACTTCAGCCCATGATCCAGTATTTGGTTATGTTCCTAATGGTATGACTTTAAATCAAGCTCATGAGTTGAGAAATTCTGATCAGAAAAAATATAAAGAAATATCTTTAAAGAGTATGGCAAGTTTCTTTAATGCTTAAAATGCAAGAAAGAGGTGCAATTACTTTTGATTATGGAAATAATTTAAGAGAATTTGCAAAAATAGGAGGTGAGCAAAATGCATTTAGCTTTAATGGATTTGTTCCTGACTATATTCGTCCTCTATTTTGCGAGGGGAAAGGACCATTTAGGTGGGCAGCATTATCAGGAGATCCTGAAGATATTTACAAAACGGATAAAGCATTAATAAATGCCTTTCCTGAAAATAAGGATATGATCAAATGGTTGAAACAAGCAAAAGAAAAAATTCATTTTCAAGGGTTACCTTGTAGAATCTGTTGGCTTGGTATGGGTGAAAGAGAGAAAGCCGGTATAATATTTAATGATTTGGTAAAATCTGGTGAGATTTCTGCACCATTAGTTATCGGTAGAGATCACCTAGATTGTGGTTCAGTAGCTTCACCAAATAGAGAAACTGAAGGAATGTTAGATGGCTCTGATGCTGTATCTGATTGGCCTCTATTAAATTTGATGTCAAATACTGCTGGAGGAGCAACATGGGTATCTTTTCATCATGGTGGAGGTGTTGGTATGGGTTACTCTCAACATGCAGGTATGGTAGTATTAGTTGATGGCACAGAGAGAGCAAAAAATTGTATTAGAAGAGTTTTGCATAATGATCCTGCAATGGGAGTCTTTAGACATAATGATGCTGGGTATGAGGTAGCAAATAAATTTTCTAAAAAATTTAAACTTGATATTTAAATTGAATAAATTAATTGGTCCCTTTTCTCAAATATTAACAATGTCATCTCTTCCTATTAGTGGTGCGATATCTGATGATATGATTGAAATTATTGAGAAAGGAGGAGTTGTTATTTCAAATGAAAAAATTATTAATGTTGGTGATTTTGAATTTCTTTCAAAAAAAGAGAATGAGGTTATTGAGATTAATAAGCCTCAAGTTTTATTACCTGGTTTTATAGACTGTCATACTCATGTTTGTCATTTTGGAACTAGATCAGATGAATATTCTAAAAGAAATGCTGGGGTTTCTTATCAAAAAATTTTATCTGAGGGAGGTGGAATCCATAATACAATGTATGCGACTCAAAAAGCTTCGGATAATGATTTGCTAAATGTTACTATTAAAAGGTTGGATAGACACTTTAAAGAGGGTGTGCTTACTTGTGAGGTAAAGAGTGGTTATGGATCAAATCTTAGTGAAGAACTCAGATTATTATCATTAATTAATCAGTTGAATGACAAGCATATTATAGATGTAGTTCCAACTTGTCTTGCTGCCCATGTTACACCTAAACAGTACAGCTCATCTTCAGAATATCTTGAAAAGATAATTGAGGAATTAATCCCTAATATTAAAAAAAATAAACTTACAGAAAGGATAGATATATTTACCGAAGAAAAAGCATTCTCTATAGACGAATCATTAAAATATCTCTCAGAGTTAAAAAATGATTTTGATATTACAGTTCATGCAAATCAATTCTCATCTGGAGGTGTAGAAGTTGCTATTAAATCTGGGGCAAAAAGTGCTGACCACCTAGAGGTTTTAAATGATAAGGAAATTAAATTACTCTCTAATTCAAGTACTAATGCTGTTGTATTACCTGGCTGCAGTTTAGGTCTTGGTATTCCTTTTGCACCTGCAAGAAAATTATTAGATGGTAATTGTAAATTATCAATTGCTACTGATTGGAATCCTGGATCAGCTCCAATGGGAGATCTTTTACATCAAGCATCTTTATTAGGCTCAATTGAAAAGCTAACAAATGCAGAAGTTTTTTCTGCAATAACATTTAGGGCAGCAGATGCATTAGGATTAAAGGATAGAGGAAGAATTGAGAAAGATAAAATAGCAGATTTTATTGGATTTGAAACTAATGATTACAGAGAAATTCTATATTATCAAGGCAAATTAAAACCATCTCTTATTTGTAAAAGAGGTGAAATCTATAATTAATCACTAATTTTATATGTATGAATAAAATTATAGAGTGTGTTCCAAACTTTTCTGAAGGAAGAAATCAAGATGTTATAGACGAAATTTCAAATTCCATTTCAAATACTAAAGGAGTTCATTTACTAAATGTTGATCCTGGTAATGCTACGAATAGAACTGTTATGACTTTTATTGGGGATCCTGATTCTGTTATAGAAGCAGCTTATAATGGTATAAAGAAAGCAAGTGAAAAAATTGATATGAGTAAACATAAAGGTGAACACCCTAGATTTGGTGCAACTGACGTTTGTCCGTTAATTCCAGTTTCCAATATATCTTTTAAGGAATTAATACCTTATGCTGAGAAATTAGCAAAAAGAGTATCTGAAACTTTAAGTATTCCAATTTACTTATATGAATATGCGGCAAAGGAAGAGAAAAGAAAAAACCTTGCAAACATAAGGTCTGGTGAATACGAGGGTTTAAAAGAAAAGATATCAAAAAAAGAATGGAAGCCTGATTTTGGCTTAGCCTTTAACAAAAAATCCGGTGCAACCGCAATTGGGGTTAGAGATTTTTTAATTGCTTATAATATTAATTTAAATACAAAATCAACTAGGTTGGCAAATGCAATTGCTTTTGATGTAAGGGAAAAAGGTAGAATTAAAAGAAAAGGCCATCCTGTCATTGGAGATATTGTGTATGACAAAAATGGTAATCCTGAAAAGATACCCGGTTCATTAAAGCATGTGAAAGCTATTGGATGGTATATTGATGAGTTTGGTATAGCTCAGATTTCTATGAACCTCACTAATATAACAGAAACACCAATTCATACTGTTTTTAATGAAGTATCAAAAAAAGCAGAAATTAGAGGAGCTAGAGTTACTGGATCTGAATTAGTAGGGCTTATACCTTTAAATTCAATATTAGATGCAGGAAAGTATTTTTTAAAAAAACAAAATAGATCCATTGGAATACCTGAAATTGATATAATTAAAGTTGCTATAGAATCGTTAGGATTGAATCAAGTTAAAAATTTTGATCCTGAAACAAATATTATAGAATATTATCTAGATAAGATTTCAAATAAAAATAAAAAACTAATTGATTTCTCAGCTAGAGAACTTTCTGATGAAGTTTTAAGAGAATCACCAGCTCCTGGAGGAGGTTCTGTATCTTCATATGTTGGATCACTTGGTGCTTCTCTTTCAGGTATGGTTGCAAATTTATCATGTAACACCAGAGGATGGGAAGATAAAGTCGATATTTTTAGCAATATTGCTTTTAAAATAAATAAAATAAGGGAAAAACTACTTTTATTGGTTGATGAGGATTCCAAAGCATTTAATGATATAATGAATTCATTTAAGCTTCCAAAAAATAATAATAAAGAAAAAAAAATAAGAGAGAAGGAAATAATTAATTCTACTCTTTATGCTGCAGAAGTTCCTTTAAAAGTTATGAAAGAAAGTTTTTTAATTTATTCTCATATTAAAAATTTAGTTGATAATGGAAATCAAAATTCCTTATCAGATTCTGGTGTTGCATGCTTATGTGTCTACTCTTGTATTCATGGAGCATACCTTAATGTTAGAATTAATTTGAAAGATATAGAAAATGATCACGGGATTATGAAAGAAGCAATTGAAATATTAAAAAAATCAGAAATAGAGAAAGAAAAAATTCTAAGATTAATCGATCAAAAAATATAATCTATATTAGATTTATAAAAATTTAAATTATGCAGCAATTCAACGAGTTCCTAATTTACATTGATCAGTTTCTTGGAAGTGCTTTTTATTTTGTTCCATTACTTTTAGGAACTGGTTTATTTTTTACAATTTATTTGAGATTTCCACAGATAAGATATTTCAATTTTGCTCTAAAAGTCGTTAGAGGTAAATTTGATAAAAAAGATGACGAGGGAGACACCTCTCATTTTCAAGCACTAACAACTGCTCTTTCTGGAACAGTTGGTACAGGAAATATTGCTGGCGTTGCTTTTGCTATTCATTTAGGAGGTCCAGCTGCATTGTTTTGGATGCTTGTAACAGCGATGGTTGGTATGACAACTAAGTTTGTCGAGGTAACTTTATCGCATAAGTATAGAGAAAAAATATCTGATGGTACTATGTCAGGTGGCCCAATGTATTTCATGAAAAATGGAGATTTTAGACTGTTTGGTAATAAGGTAAGTCTTAAATGGGTTGGTATATTATTTGCTTTTGCAACAGTTCTTTCATCTTTCGGTACAGGTAATCTTCCTCAAATAAATAGTATTTCTAATTCTATGCTTGCATCTTTTGGTATTCATAAGATGATTACTGGTGGTGTTTTAGCTATTTTATTGGGTGCAGTAATAATTGGTGGTATCAAAAGGATTGCAAAGATAACTGAAAAGCTAGTTCCTTTTATGGCTGTTATTTATATTTTCGGAGCTTTTTCAGTTATAATTTTCAATTATGAAAATATTATACCTTCATTTATTTCAATTTTTTCTGAACTATTTTCAGGTAGTGCTGCAGTAGGTGGATTTTTAGGAGCTTCAGTATCTTATGCTATATCTAGAGGAGTAAATAGAGGTTTATATTCTAACGAAGCTGGACAAGGTTCCGCTCCAATAGCTCATGCTTCTGCAAAAACTAATGAACCAGTTTCAGAAGGCTTGGTTGCTATTCTTGAACCATTTATTGATACAATTATAATTTGTACTATTACTGGTTTGGTTCTTTTATCTTCTGGTGTGTGGAGTGAAAAACATCAAAATACATTTGCGCAAGCTGATCTTGTTTTGTTAGATAGACTGTATTTAGAAGAAGATCAAGATGATGTTAAAATCTTATTTGATTATCTAAATGGAAATAATTCTATAAATAAATTTAATGGACAAGTGAATGTTGAGAATGGTACATTATTAAATAATATTTCAATAATTCATGCTAGGTCAATAGCTGAAGATGTAATTATTTATGATAATAGTATGAATCGATTTACCGGTAAAATGAATATAATAGATGGTAAGTTACAAGAAAACTTAATAGTTGAAGGCAAGTCTTTGGTACATAGTGCTCCTCTGACAGCTTTAGCATTTGATAAAGGGTTTTTAGGAAATTATGGAAATTATATTGTTAGTATTGGGCTATTATTGTTTGCTTTTAGTACTGCTATTGCTTGGTCATATTATGGAGATAGAGCGATGACATATTTGTTTGGCGCAGGTTCTGTAGTTTATTATAGGATTGTTTATGTTATTGGTTTTTTTATTGCATCATTTGCTGATACAACTGTTATATGGAATGTTTCTCTTATAACTATTGCTTTAATGACTGTTCCAAACCTAATTGGCTTGTTATGGTTAAGAAAAGAAGTTAAGTCAACTGTTAAGGATTATTGGGTAAATTTCAAAAAAGAATGGCCCAATGAGAGAACTCCTGAATAATTTATAGATTATTTTCCACAGATCTATTCATTTCTTTTAACTTTTCTAAAATTTTATTACTTTCTGTTAGTGATTTATTTTGATTTGACAATTTAATAAAAGAATCAAAAGCAACCATAGCAAGTAAATCTTGGGGATCATCAATATTCATTTTAGTTTTATATGAACTAATTTGTTCATTAATTACTTTACCAACTTTTCTTATTAATTCTTCTTCTTCTTTTTTAATTGTCATAGGATATTCTCTATTTCCAATTTTTAATCTTATTGATAATTGTTCCATTAGTTTATGATAATTTAATAGATTCAATACACTTTTCTATTTCATTAATATTTCTTTCTAATTCTTCTTTTAATTTATTTTTTTCTATCAAATAATCTTCATTTTTTCCTGATAATTGTTTTTGATTTTTGAGCTTTGATATTTCTAAATCTTTTAATGTTAATTTTATAAATATATCTTCATTTTTTTGATTTAGTTCTTCTGTTTTGTTTTTTAATTCATTATAATTCTTTAATAAATTATTTAGCTTACTTTCTAATTTTTTTAATTCAAATTGTATTTCGTTATCAAGCATATTATTTTCTTATTTCAGCTTTAAGTTCTTTTTCAAAAGACCCAATCAGAGTTTCCATTGTATGGTTTATGCTTTTTTCATCAAGAGTTTTATTATCATCTTGTAAAATAAATCTAATTGCATACGCCTTTTTATTATTAATATTTTTTCCTTCATATATATCGTATAAATGAATTTTCTTAATAAGATTTAATTTATTTTTTTCAACTATATTTTCAATATCACTGAATTTAACCGATTTATCCAAAATTAGAGAAAGGTCTCTTTGAACTTCTGGAAATTTTGAAACGGGTTTGTATAGCAATTGCTCTTTTGAATTATCATATAAATTTTTCCAATTAATTTCTGCATAAAAAATATTTTCACTTATTTCAAATTGTTTTTTTATTTCTTCACTTATTTGTCCAATTTTTGCTATTTCATTTTTATCTTTTTTAATAAGAACTCCACTTTTGAAAAATGAATCTTTAAATTCTTTTTGATTATAATTATTTATTTTACTTTTCTGAAGTACTTTATGAACTATATCTTTAATATCATTTATTGATGAATCTTTATTTTGCTTATTAAAATGATCTTCATAATTATTTCCTACTAAATAAATTCCAAGTTTTTTATTTTCTCTATATGATGATTTTTCTTTTTTATATGTTTTGTCAAGTTCAAATAATTTTAAATTTTTTTGCTTTCTATTTAAATTATATTTTATTACTTCCAAACTTGTAAATAAAAGATGAGTTTTAAGAACACCGTGTTCTTCACTAAGTTTATTTATCATTTCAATACTATCTTTTTTATTCCATAATTTTTCATTTTCAACAAATCTTATGGATGTAAGTGAGTTTGTAGTTATCTCATAATACCCATTAGATATCAACAAATTGATGATATTTTTTATAAAATCTTCTTCTATTTTTGCCTTGCTTGGTTTTGATAAAAATTCAGATCCTAAGTGTTTAGAAAGATTTATATTATTATAACCATAAATTCTTAAAATTTCTTCTACTATGTCAGCTTCTCTTTTAACATCAGTTCTGTATGGTGGTATTGATAATTCAATTAAAGAATCATTAATATTTTTTGAATTAATTTCTAATGAATTCAAGATATTTATTATTTCTTTTTTAGGTATAGAAATTCCAATTAATTTATTTACTCTATTTATATCCAATTTCAGCACAGTATTCTTTATTTTTTTTGGATATATATCAATTATTTTGGAAGCTATTTTTCCTCCACTCAATTCTTTTATCATTTTAGCTGCTATTTTTAATGAATAAACAGTAATGTTTGGATCTGTTCCTCTTTCAAATCTAAAAGACGCATCAGTACTTATTTGATGATTTTGAGATGATTTTCTAACTAGTTTAGGATTGAAGTAAGCACTTTCTAGAAATATATTTTTAGTTTTATTTTTTACCTCAGATGATTCTCCTCCTAGAACTCCTGCAATACATAAAGGGGTTTTGTCATCACATATCATTAAATCTTCGTTTTTTAATTCTCTTTCGATTCCATCTAAAGTTGAGAATTTTGTTCCTTCTTTTAAAAATTGTACTTTAATTTTCTTACTCTTTATTTTGTCATAATCAAATGCATGCATTGGTTGTCCAAATGAATGTAAAATATAGTTTGTTATGTCTACAATATTATTTATTGGTTTTAAACCTATACTCTGTAAATTATTCTGAAGCCATTTTGGAGAATCTTTTATTTCAACTTCAGAAATTAAAATACCAGAATATCTTGGGCATGCTGAAGAATCTTGAACTTTAACTTCAAGTTTTAATGTTTTTGAATTTGATTCGGATAAATTATCTTTTGGTAGATTTATTGAAGATATATTTAATACTGATTTCAAATCTCGAGCAACACCTAAATGAGAAGCTGCATCTGCTCTATTTGGCGTTAATGATATATCAAATATAAAATCTTCATTTTGATTAAAATATTTATATGCTTTTGCTCCATTTTTTATTTTATTACCTTTTAAAATAATTATTCCTTTTTCATCGTTTCCAATACCAATTTCCTTTTCCGAACATAACATTCCTTCAGAATCTTCTCCTCTAATTTTGGTTTTACTAATTTTTACTTTTTGACCTCCTAATGGATAGATAAATGTTCCAGGTTTAGCAACTACAACTTTTTGATTTTCTTTTATATTTTTTGCCCCGCATACTATTTTTAATTTTTCTCTACCAACATCAACTTCTGTTACTTGTAATTTATTTGCATTACTATGGCTTTTTATTTTTTTTATTTCTCCTATAACTAAATCATTTAATTTTAATTTTTCGTTACCAAGTTTTTCTATTGATTCTACCTCTAATCCGACTTCTGTAAGTAAATTCGATATTTCTTCTGGAGAATTATTTAATTCAATAAAATTTTTAAGCCAATTTAAAGAAATTTTCATTTCTAAATAATTTATGAATTTTTATCAAAACTAACTAAAAAGCTTATTTAATTTATTTAAAATACTTTTTTTCTCCAGCCAAAATTTTTAGTGGTATATTATTTTCTTTCGGAGGAATTGGACATGTATATTTTATATCGTATTCACAGTAAGGGTTATATGACTTATTGAAATCTACTTCAATTCTTTTTGAATTTTTAAAACTAAGATCAATATATCTTCCTCCTGCATATGTTTGATTTCCATTTGTTTTATCATTAAATAATAGAAATACATTATTTTTATTTTGATTATTTATTTCTTTAAATAGAATTAAAGCTATTTTTTCGCCTTTAAGTTTCATTTTTGCAATTGCAAATTTTAAGTAAATAACTTCTTTATTGTCAAAGGTTTTCAATAATACTGTATCTACTTTTTCAAGCTTTTCTATAATAGCATTTGTTTTAAATGATATATCCGGTGGAAAATAATTTAAACCCATAAATTTTTTTCCTTTAAATGGTGAATCATTTGAGTTTTTAAAAAATTTTTCTGTTTCTTTTCTTTCTTCTAAAATTCTATCAACATATTTTTTGTTGTCTTCTTTATTGAAAAGTATAAAGTATAATGATACAGTAACTATAGATACGAAAAAAAATTTAATGGTATTGTTCAAAATGAATCAATATGAATAATAAATTATAATGAATTAACGTGTTTTGTAAGACTTGATTTTAGGTTATCAACTTTATTTTTATGCAAAATATTATTTTTGCCTAATTTGTCAATCATTGAAGTGGTTTGAATTAGCAGTTTTTTTGCAGTTGCTTTTTTTGTTTCAGCTTTAAGCTTTTTAATTTGAGTTTTTGTTTTTTTATGCTGAAGCTTATTTCTTAATTTCTTTGTATTATTAGATCGGATTCTTTTAATTGCAGATTTATGATTAGCCATAGTTTTAATAATTAGGGTGCAAATCTAATGTTTATCACAAATATTGCAAATTAATTTACAAACAAAATGTTTGAAAAAATTATGATAATTTGAAAATAAAACTATTTTTGCGAAAATAATACTTTTAATAATTATGTATTGGACACTAGAATTAGCTTCTTATCTTGAAGATGCCCCTTGGCCTGCTACTAAAGATGAATTAATTGAATTTTCAATTAGGACTGGTGTACCAGCTGAAGTTGTGGAAAATTTACAAGAATTGGAAGATGACGGTGCTCCTTATGAGAATATTGAGGAAATTTGGCCAGATTATCCATCTAAAGATGATTTTTTTTTCAATGAGGATGAATATTAGATATTATAGGTAGTTTTCGGCCAATATAAGATCTTTTTTTGTTGTTATTTTAAAATTTTTTTCTTCTCCTTTTATCAAATTTATTTTTTTATTTAAACTTTCAAATACGTTAGAATCATCTGTGAATTTTTTATTAAATTTTTGCGTATAAGCTTTTTTTATTCCTGAACTATGAAAAACCTGAGGAGTTTGTATTAAAACATAATTTTTTCTATCTAAAGATTTATTTTTATTTATTTTTCTTATAGTATCTTTCAAAGTAATATATGGAATCGCATTATTTTTTTTCAAAGCGGTCTTATATAAATTTTCTATCAAATTTTTAGATATAAGTGGCCTTACTCCATCATGAATAGCAACTAGTCCATTATCTTTTACATATTTCAACCCATTTTTGACTGAATCATATCTTCTTTTTCCACCCTCTACAATCGATATATTATTATGATTTTTATAATTAATTAATATTTTTTCCCAGTTCTTATTATTATTAATTACTAAAATTATTTCAATTTTTTCAATTTTTAAAAATTTTTCAATGGTATAACAAATTATAGGTTTGTCATTAATTTTATAGAATTGTTTTGGAAAATCAAGCCCAGATCTTTTTCCTTGTCCAGCAGCAAGGATAATAGCATATTTTTTCATTTTAAATCTATGAATTTATAGAATTAACATAGCATCACCATAACTATGAAATCTATATTTTTTTTGAATAGCAATTTTATATGCTTTCATGATATTATCAAATCCTCCATAAGCAGCAGCCATCATCAATAATGTTGATTTTGGGCTATGAAAATTTGTAACCATTCCGCTACAGATTTGAAAACGAAAAGGAGGAAAAATAAATTTATCTGTCCATCCTTGGTTTGGTTTTAATTTTCCACTTGTTGAAACTGATGATTCTAGTGTTTTCATAGTAGAAGTTCCAACTGCAACAATTTTTTTACCTTGATCCAGAGCTATATTTACTGCTATCGAGGTTTCCTCAGGAATAGAAAAATTTTCTGAATCCATTTTATGTTTGGTTAAATCTTCAACATCAACATCTTTAAATGTTCCTAGACTAATATGAGTAGTTATTGTTACTATTTTGACACCAATTAATTCTAATTTTTTTAAAATAATTTTTGTAAAGTGAAGACCAGCGGCTGGTGCAGCAACAGCTCCAGTTTTTTTTGCATAAATAGTCTGAAACCTCTCTTTATCATCTTTTTCTATTTTTCTTTTGATATTTTTAGGTAGTGGTGTTTCTCCATATTCTTTAATGATGTCATGAAAGTCCTTTTCACTATCCTCAGGTATAAACCGAATGGTTCTTCCTCTTGAGGTTGTATTATCAATTACTTCTGCAACAAGTTCTCCATTTCCAAAATATAACTTATTTCCAACTCTTATTTTTCTTGCAGGATCAACTAGAACATCCCAAAGGTTTAATTCTGGATTCAATTCTCTTAATAAAAAAACTTCAATTTTTGCACCGGTTTTTTCTTTTTGCCCATAAAGTCTAGCAGGGAAAACTTTAGTATCATTTAATACTATCACATCACCTTCTTCAAAATAACTCACAAGATCTGTGAACTTTTTATGATTAATTTTTCCTGAATCTTTATTAATTACCATTAACTTGGATCCATCTCTATCCTTTGTAGGTCTTACAGCAGTTCTATTTGCCGGGAGTTTAAAATTAAATTCTGATAGTTTCATATTTACTTTAAGAAATAAATTATACTTTTGGAGTCTGCAAAGCTAAATAATTGTTTTATAAACTATATATAAATTAAAAATAATATTTAATGAGGCTGATAATTAGATTGATTAAGGAGAGTATAATTTTTGCATTTAATGCTTTAATTGCAAATCCAGTAAGAACACTTTTATCTTTATTGGGAGTTACAATTGGTATTTTTACAATTATTGCAGTTCTTTCGGTAGTTGATTCCCTAGAAAAAAGTGTTAAAAATAGTTTTAATTTTCTTGGAACCAACAATTTACGAGTTGAAAAATGGCCTTGGGATTTTGATAATCCAGGTTATGAATGGTGGAAATTTTGGAAAAGACCTCATCCAACTTACAATGAATATCTTTTTTTAAAGAAAAATTTAAAAAATGCTGATGCTGTTGAAATTTATGCAAGACGAGGAGATATCAATTTAAAATATTTAAATAATAGCACTGTTTCTGATGGTATTAATGGTATAGTTTATGACTCTAAAGACGTTGGCGATTATGATATTTCGATAGGAAGATTTTTTACAGAGGATGAGACTATTAAGGGTAGAAATTATGTGATAATTGGATATAAAATTTATAAGGAGTTATTTGATCAATCATTTGATCCGATTGGTAAAAAAATCAAAATAAAAGGTATTAATTTTTTAATCGTTGGGGTAATAGAGGAACAAGGAGAAAGCTTTGTAGGGGGAGACAGTTTTGATAGACAAATATTTATTCCATTTAATAGTTTTAAAAAAATTTACAGAGTTGGGAAAAAGGGTTCTGATGCTGTAATTATTGTTAAAGGAAATTCTGATATTGATCCAGGGTTAGTTGAGCTTGAATATGAGCTTACTGGCTTACTGAGGGCTCAAAGAGGTATAAAACCTTTAGATGAGGAGAATTTTGCAATAAATAGACCAGAGTATTTATCTAATATTATAGGAGGTGTTTTTGATGTATTAACCGTTGCTGGTTGGATAATTGGTAGTTTTTCAATTTTTGTTGGTGGTTTTGGTATTGCTAATATAATGTTTGTATCTGTTAAAGAAAGAGTCCCAATCATTGGTCTACAAAAATCTTTAGGTGCCAAAAATTATTTTATTCTATTACAATTTTTATTTGAATCTTCAATTTTAAGTCTTATAGGAGGATTAATTGGTCTTTTCTTTGTTTTTTTAATTACATTAATTGATACTGGTTCATTAGAATTAACAATTTCATTTACTAATATTATTTTGGGTGTTTCTATATCAAGTATTATTGGTTTATTGGCAGGTATGTTACCTGCAATTTTTGCATCAAGACTAGATCCAGTAGAAGCAATAAGGTCTAATTAATTATTTATTTTTTCTCTTATTTTGCTTTCTAATTCTTTCATTAATTCAGGATTATCTTCAATAATTTGTTTTGCTGAATCTCTTCCTTGAGCTAATTTATTTTCATTATATGAAAACCACGATCCTGCTTTTTGAATTATATTCATTTCAACACCTAGATCAATAATTTCACCAGATTTAGATATACCTTTTCCATACATTATGTCAAATTCTACGACTTTAAATGGAGGAGCTACTTTATTCTTAACAACCTTAACTTTTGTTCTATTTCCCTTCACAGAGTCGGGATTATCTTTAATTTGCCCAATTCTTCTAATATCTATTCTTACTGATGAATAGAATTTTAATGCATTGCCTCCTGTAGTGGTCTCTGGATTACCAAACATAACACCTATTTTTTGTCTTAATTGGTTAATAAAAACACATGCGCATCCTGATTTATGAATTGCACCAGTTAATTTTCTCATAGCTTGTGACATCAATCTTGCCTGGAGCCCCATTTTACTATCTCCCATTTCTCCTTCTAATTCTCCTTTTGGCACAAGTGCTGCTACTGAATCAATAACTATAATATCAATTGCACCTGATCGAATTAGATGCTCTGCAATTTCTAAGGCTTGCTCTCCATTATCTGGTTGAGAAATAAGGAGGTTTTCTGTATCGATACCAAGTTTTTCTGCATAAGACTTATCAAAAGCATGTTCTGCGTCAATGAAAGCAGCTATTCCGCCCTTTTTTTGAGCTTCCGCAATACAATGCATAGATAGAGTTGTTTTTCCTGATGATTCTGGTCCATATATCTCGATAACTCTTCCTTTTGGTATTCCACCTATTCCAAGGGCTATATCTAACCCTATTGATCCTGTTGGGATGCTTGGAACATTAATTATGCTCTCATCACTTAATTTCATAACGGTTCCTTGACCATATGTCTTTTCTAATTTTTCAATAGTTAGATTTAATACCTTTGTTTTTTCTTTATTCTCTTTCATTTTAATGTTTTTTTAAATTCTTTTTGCTAAAATAAATAGTAATTTATAATTATGCTAATAAAATTAGTAAAAATAAATTAATTTTTAAAGAAGTTCGAAATCATACGAATCACTCACATGAATTTAATAATTTTGTAAGATATTTACTCTTATAAAATATACATTTTGAATTTTATTGTAAAGAATTTATTAGTTCTTCTAAGTTTTTTATTTTTTCATTTTTCTTCTAATTTAATAGATGGTGAGATAATAGAGACAAAGGTATCATTTAGTTTTTTTAATGCAGGAAAAGCCTCTATGTTGGTCGATAATAAAATTCATTTTGTTAACGATTTACCTTGTTATAAAATTGACGTTTTCGGAAGAACTACAGGGTTCTTTGATTTCTTTGCTAGAGTAAGAGATAATTGGGGCGTGTATATAGATACTATAAGTTATACACCTCAAAAGTTTTATAAATATTTACAAGAAGGAAAATATAAAAAAAATGAAATTTTAAGGTTTAACACTCAGCCATTAGATTCTGTCGAAATAATAATTCTTGATAAAGAAACTAAAGAAGAAAAAGATAGAATATATTATCATTCAAAAAATCAATTTAAAGATATAATGAGAGGGTATTTTATGAATTATTGGATTTCTAGTGTTTTTTATTTAAGAAGTCTTGATTATTCTCAAATCTCAATAGATACTTTAATTGAAATTCCTTTCCTAAGTGATAAAGGAAAGTACAATTATAAAATGAAGTATTTAGGTTCAAAAAAAATTAAATCATTAAATAAAAAATCATTAAGTGCACTTACATTTTCTCCTATTGTTCCAGAAAATAAATTATTTTCAGGAGAAAGTCCTGTTACTTTTTGGTTATCTGATGACGATAGAAAAATTCCTTTGAGATTAAGTGCTTCTATGCGATTTGGTGAATTTGATATAGAAACAATTGATTTTGATAATATGATAGATGATAAATCAAAAGAAATAATTTATAATAAGTATAAGTGATTTTATTTTTTTATTAATATAAAATTTGTAGTATTTTAATCAATTATTTAAATAATTAATATATAAATAAATACTTTTACAATCGTTAAGTTATAAAATAATATGTCTTCAAAGTCTGATTTCAAAATTCTAGCAATTGATGATGAAAAAGATATTTTATTACTTTTAAAGTATAATTTAGAACAAGAAGGTTATACTGTTAAAACTTTAGATTCTGGGATTGAAGCTTTAAAAACTGTTGAAAAATTTTCTCCACATCTTATTCTATTAGACATAATGATGCCAAAATTAGATGGGATTGAAACATGTATAAAACTTCGATCAATTGAAAATTTATCTAATTCATATATAATTTTTTTAACAGCAAGAGAAGAAGAATATTCAGAGGTTGCTGCGTTTGATGCTGGAGCAGATGATTATATTACAAAACCAATAAAGCCAAGGGCTTTGATTAGTAGAATAAATTCTTTTTTTAAAAGAAGGTTTTCTTCAAAGGATTCAAGTTTAATACATGAAATTGAGACACTGAAAATTGATAAAAATAGTTACACTACTATTTTAGACGGAAAAAAAATTTATCTACCTAAAAAAGAATTTGAATTGTTATATTTCCTTATGAAAAATTCTACTAAAGTTTTTTCTAGAGATGTTTTATTAAGAAATGTATGGGGTTCAGGTGTTCATGTTGTAGCTAGAACAGTTGATGTACATATAAGAAAGCTAAGAGAAAAAATAGGAGAAAATTTTATTAAAACCATTAAAGGCGTTGGTTATAAATTTGAAGTCCCAACAAAAAATTAATTTTTTATTTCCAATATTAAATTAACGTTATTAAAAAAAATCATTAATTTATTATTTGTAAATTGTAATTGAATTATGCTATAAAATGGGAAATTCAAAAGCTATTTCATTACTTTTCGGTTTAATTGTTGCCGTCATTTCAACTTTGTCAGCTTATATATTATCAGAAATGGAACCGACAAAACTTGGTTCAATCGCTATAATTTCATTTGCATCTTCAACTTTATTATTTGCAATAATTACTGAGTATTTGTTTGATAGAAAAATCGCATTAATCTATAAATCTTTTGATAAGCTTAAAAAGAAAGAATTTGATGATTTAGAATATGATAATAGTGTAATAAATTCTATTAATCCTCTTAGAGGGATCAATAATCAAATTACTTCCTATGCAAAATTAAAACAATTGGAAATTGATGAATTAAAACGTTTAGAAGAATTTAGGAGAGATTTTTTGCAAGATGTTTCTCATGAGCTTAAAACTCCTATTTTTTCTGCTCAAGGGTTTATTCATACCCTTATAGATGGAGCTATTGAAGATGAAAGAGTAAGATCAAAATTTTTAAGAAAAGCTGCTAAAAGCCTTGATTATCTTGATCTCCTTGTAAGAGACCTTTTAACGATTTCTCAGATGGAGAGTGGAGAAATAAGAATGAAAAAAGAAACTTTTTGTATAAACGAATTAATAAATGAAACAATTGAACAACTTGAACCTAGAGCCTCAAAAAATAAAATTAGTTTAATAAATAAAAATTTAAATGGTTCTGGAAAAATTTTGGTAGTTGCAGATTATTATAGAATTTATCAAGTACTTAAAAATTTAGTAACTAATGCTATTAAGTATTCAGATCCACGTACTTCAGTAACTGTGTATATTAAAAAAAGAAAAAAAGTTGCCACAATACATGTAGAAGATCAAGGAAAGGGAATAGCTAAAAATCATAGAAAAAGAGTTTTTGAAAGATTTTATAGAATTGAAAAAAGTAGGTCAAAAGAAAGGGGAGGTACAGGACTTGGTTTAGCTATATCAAAACATATTATAGAAGGGCATAAAACAAAAATTAAATTAAAAAGTAAAGTTAATTTTGGTTCTACATTTTCTTTTAACTTAAAATTACTTCCTAAGAAGATTAAAAAAAGACAAAAAATCGCTCGAACATTAAATTAACAGTTTTATAATTATTTTATTTATACTGTTGCTTTTAATTATTAATAAATCTATTTTTGCTCACATTTTAAAAATAGATAATTGGATTCAAATAGTTTTAAAACAAAGTCAGTAGATATAAAGACATTACAAAAGTCTTGGTTTGTAGTGGATGCAGACAATAAGGTATTAGGCAGGTTATCATCTGAAGTAGCTAAAATTCTTAGAGGTAAGAATAATTCCTATTTTACACCGAATTTTGATTGTGGAGATTATGTTGTAGTAATTAATTCAGATAAAATTAAATTGACAGGAAAAAAATGGAAAGAAAAAAAATATATTAGACACACGGGATATCCAGGTGGTCAAAGAGAAACTACTCCATTGAAGTTAAAAGAAGATAAATCATCAAAATTTATCATTGAAAAAGCAGTTAGGGGGATGCTTCCAAAAAATAGATTAGGAAGAAAGTTATTTAACAATTTATTTGTATACGAGGGAACTGACCATCCTCATGAGGGACAAAAACCAAAAGAAATTAAATTATAATATGGTAGAATATATCAATTCAATAGGAAGAAGAAAGACATCAGTAGCAAGAGCTTATATGAAGGCTGGCGGTAAAGGTCAGATAACTATTAATGATAAAAAATTTGAGAAATATTTTGTTTCAAAATTGTTACAATTAATTGTTAAACAACCCCATGATTTAATTGGTATATCTAATGACTTTGATTTCAAAATAAAAGTTTTTGGTGGAGGCTTGAAAGGTCAAGCTGAGGCAATTAGGTTAGCAATTGCTAGAGCATTTGTAAAAAATGACCCTGAATGCAAACCTACTTTAAAAAAACAAGGTTTATTAACTAGAGATCCAAGAATGGTTGAGAGGAAAAAATATGGAAGAAGAAAAGCAAGAAGAGCATTCCAGTGGGTAAAAAGATAATTATATAAGATGGATAAACTTAATCATAAAGAGTTATTAAAAGCTGGAGTTCATTTCGGGCATCTCACAAGAAAGTGGAATCCTAAAATGGCAGAATATATTTTTATGGAGCAAAATGGAATTCATTTGATTGATTTGAATAGAACTATTGATTGTGCTTTTACTGCTGTTACTTCTTTGAAAAATATTGTTAAATCTGGTAGAAAAGTTATGTTTGTTGCAACTAAAAAACAAGCAAAAGACTACGTATCAAAGATTGCAAAAAAATTGAATATGCCATTCGTAACAGAGAGATGGCTTGGAGGTATGTTAACTAATTTTTCAACAATTAGAAAATCATTGAAAAAACTTTCTTCATATGAAAATCAAATGAATAGCGAAACTTTTGAATCAGATTTTAGGAAAAAGGAAAAACTTACAATTTCAAGAGAAAAAGCTAAGTTAGAAAAAGTTTTAGGAGGGATTACTTCGTTATCAAGAATTCCTGCAGCTATATTTATTGTAGATATAAAATTTGAAGAAATTGCATTGAAAGAAGCCAAAAAACTTAATCTTCCAATTTATGGTTTAGTTGATACGAATTCGAATCCTAATCTAGTTGATTTTCCTATACCTGCGAATGATGACTCATTCAATTCTATTTCTTTTTTATTGGACTATGTTGCTAAAGGTATTCAGGAGGGATTAGATGAAAGAGAAAAGTTAAAAGAAGAAATTCGAATTAAAGAAGAAAAAGAGGCTGCCTTAAAAGAAAAGGAAGTAACAGAGCAAGCTATGAAAGAAAAAAAAGAAACTCTTAAATCTAAAAAATCTTAAATTTTTTTTAATCAATTTAATTATGTCAACAAATATTACTGCTAAACAGGTTAATGAACTAAGACAGAAAACTGGTTCTGGAATGATGGATTGCAAAAAAGCTTTAGTTGAATCTAATGGCGACTTTGAAAAAGCAATTGATATTTTAAGAAAAAAAGGCCAAAAAGTATCAGCATCTAGATCTGATAGAAAAACTTCTGAAGGGGTAGTGGTGTATAGATTAAATGATGAAAATTCAAAAGGATTTATACTTTCTTTTACTTGTGAAACTGATTTTGTTGCAAAAAATGAAGATTTTTTGAATTTAGCTAATGCTATTATTGACATATCAAGAGATATGGATGCAACTTCTTTAGATCAAATTTTATCTTTTGAATTAAATGGCCAATCAGTTGAACAAAGTATTATTGATTTAGTTGGAAAAATTGGTGAAAAAATTGAAATATCAGACTATAAAGCTCTTTCGGGAGAGAAAATAGTTCCTTATATTCATGCTGGAAACAAATTGGGTGTTTTAGTTTCTCTAAAAAATGTTACTAATTTAGATTATACATCTATTGGTAAAGATGTTGCAATGCAAATTGCTTCTATGAATCCAATAGCATTAGATAGTGATGGTGTTGATCAATCAATTGTTGAAAAAGAAATAGAGATAGGGAAAGAACAAGCTTTAAAAGAAGGTAAACCTGAGCATATTGTTGAAAAAATTGCGCAAGGAAAGCTTCAGAAGTTTTTAAAAGATAATACATTGTTAAATCAACAATTTGTGAAAGATAATTCTGTAACTATTAAAAATTATCTTTCGTCTTTTTCTTCTGATTTGACTATTGAAAGTTTTATTAGAATTTCGATTGGATAAAATATACCCAATAATTATTTATTCATTAATTCTTCAATTTCCTCTGGTAAAATGGGTATTTCATTCATTAAATTAATATTTTCATTTTCTCCCACAAGAATATCATCTTCTAATCTAATACCAAGGTTTTCCTCTTTAATATATATACCAGGTTCAACTGTAAATACATTCCCAATCTCTATTTCACAATCGAAATTTCCAACATCGTGTACATCTAGCCCTAAATGATGTGAGGTTCCGTGCATAAAGTATTTTAATGAAAGTGGATTTTTTTTATCTTGTTTTCGAACCTCATTTTTATTTAATAAACCGATATTGATTAGTTCACTTTCCATTATTTTTTGTATTTCTATATGATATTGATTTATTGATATTCCAGGTCTTAATATTTTAGTTGCCTCATTTTTAACATTTAATACTGCGTTATATATTTTTAGTTGTTTAGAAGAAAATTTTCCATTAATTGGAATAGTTCTTGTCATATCAGACTTATAATTAGCAAATTCCGCAGCCACATCCATTAGAATCATTTCATTATCCTTACATATAGAATTATTGATATTATAATGCAAACAACACGCGTTGATTCCAGCAGCAATTATTGGTTCATATGCAAAACCTTTGGATTTATTTTTTATAAACTCATGAATATACTCTGCTTCTATTTCATATTCCCATACATTTGGTCTAACAAAATTTAAAATCCTTCTAAAACCTTTTTCTGTTATCTTACATGCTTTTGTTATTAAATCAATTTCAATTTGATTCTTAATCATTCTTTGATTACTTAAAATCGGATAGGATTTTAAAAATTTATGATTTTTATATTTTTTTGAGAAATATTTAAAAAACTTTTCTTGATTCGTTTCAACTCTATTTACGGACCTTGGATGTTCATTTTTTTCAAAATAAATATTTGAACATTTTGATAAAATTTTTTCTAATATACTCTCAAATTTATTATTCCAGTGAACTGTTTTTATACCTGATAAATTAGTACACTCTTTTTTGGTTAATTTATTTCCTTCCCAAATAGAAATAAATTCATTAGTTTCTTTCATGAACAAAATTTCTCTGTACTTTTCATCATGATAATCAGGTGCAATAATTAATATTGAGTCTTCTTGATCAATACCAGATAAATATAAAAGGTTAGTATTTTGAACAAACGGCATGGTACCATCTGCGTTAGTTGGCATAATATCATTTGATAAAAATATTGCAACAGAATTTGGCTTCATCTTATTAACAAAGTCTTTTCTGTTTTTAATAAATAATCTTTTATCTATAGGTGGATATTTCATTAATATTTCATTAATCTTTAATCCTAAATTAATGTTTTTAATCTAATAACTATATAATTTTGAAAGAAATTAAAACTAATAATAGAATGGATTTTATTGATAAAAATCTTCAGTCTTATGTTGAATCTCATTCTGATTCTGAAACAGAATTGTTAGAAGAAATTAATAGATATACTAATTTAAATGTGATAAATCCTCGAATGTTATCTGGGCATTTACAAGGAAGAATATTAAGTTTTATTTCAAGAATGATTAATCCAAAAACAATATTAGAAATAGGCACATATACTGGCTATTCAGCTATTTGTTTATTAGAAGGACTTAAAAAAAAACAAGGAAAAATAATTACTATTGATAAAAATGATGAAATTTCTGAAAAGGTTAAATTTTTTTTTAAAAAATCTAAAAGTTTTCATAAAATTAATTATTTAATTGGCGATGCAGTCACTATTATATCTAAACTAAAGGAAACTTTTGATTTAGTTTTTATAGATGCAGATAAAGAGAATTATTCAAAATATTTTGATCTTGTTTTTCCAAAATTATCAAAAGGTGGATTTATTATAGTAGACAATGTTTTATGGAGCGGAAAAATTTTAAATGAAAAAAAAGATAAGTTGACCAAAATTATTGATAATTTCAATAAAAAAATTTCTAGAGATAATAGAATAAGAAAAGTAATTCTTCCTGTTAGAGATGGAATCACTTTAATTCAAAAAAAATGAAGAAGTATATTTTTTTATTTTTTATTTTATTTTTTTTTATTGAGAATTTAAATTCTCAAAGTCAAGATTATGCTACGCCACAAGTTCCATCTTCATTTTTTCTAGATAATATGAAAATAGAAATAAATGATGATGCAAGAAAAGAAATTCAAAATGAAGTTGATGCATTACATTTAAATAGAAAATATTTATTGCTTATACTAGATAGAGTATCGATTTACTTTCCAATAATTGAAAAAATCTTAAAAGAAGAAAATATACCTGATGATTTCAAATACCTTTCTATTCAAGAAAGTTCTTTAATTTCCGATGCTGAGTCAAGTTCAAATGCGGTTGGCTTCTGGCAGTTTAAATCTGAAACTGCAAAATCACATGGCCTTCAAATAAATAAGTTTGTTGATGAAAGGTTAAATATTATCTCTTCAACCCGAGCAGCATGTTCATATTTGAAAGAAAATAATTTTTATTTTGATAACTGGATTTATTCTCTTTTATCTTATATGACTGGTTTGACAGGTGCACGCTCAATAGTAGATGAAAAAATGTATGGTGCAAAAAGGTTGAAAATTGATAAAAAAACTCATTGGTATATAAAAAAGTTCATTGCTCATAAGGTAGCTTTTCAAGAAGAACTTAACCATAAAAACTCTCAAAATATTATTCTTAAAGAATATTCCAATTATAATAATAGATCGATAAAAAGTATTTCAGATGAATTTGATATTGATTATGATAGATTAATTTCTTATAACAAATGGATAAAATCAAAACAAATTCCTGATGATAAAAAATATTTTGTAATTATTCCATTTAATCAAAAAAATATTTTAGCTTTTCAAAATATTAAGATTGATGCAGTTTCTGAAAATGCAGTTTTATATAATGAATCAGAATTTGATAAAAATATAATATCAATAGCTAATTTGGCTATAATTTATTTGAATGGTCTTCCAGCTATAATTGCTGATTCATTAGATTCCTTTAATAGTATTTCTAAAACTTTTAAAATTTCTATTGAGAATTTAAAAAAATATAATGATATGGATTATAATCAAAAAATAGAAAATGGAAATATTTATTATTTAAAGAGAAAAAGGAAAAGAGCTAGAGTTTTCACATATAATCCTCGCGGTGATGATACGCTTTGGAACGTTTCTCAAAAATTTGGAATTCGCCTTTCAAGTCTTAAAAAATTAAATAATATCCAAAACAATCAATTACCATTAAACAAGAAAATTATTTTGAGAAATAGTATATGGTTTTAAAAAAAAATTATTTTATAATCTTTTCAATTATTTTACCATCTTTTTTACTTTTTAATAGTAGTTTTTTATCTCCATAATGGGTTGTCTCTTCTTTTACCAAATAATAGTTTTCATCATAATCTTGTAACGTATTTATTTTTTCAACTCCTTTTTTGCCTCTCCATAAATCTAGTTTTATTGGTTCCCATTTTTTACTCTTAATGGATTTGTATGATGCATCAATGATTGCATTTACAATATAACCATCATAAAATGTTTCTCTTGGGGTTTTATTTTTTTCAAGACTGTCAAACATATCAGCAAACATATGATTATAACCAAGTTCATTTAGTTCATCACCTACTGGGAATAACCAACCAGAATCAGATTCAGCTTTTTCTGCAACATAATCACTTCCTTTGCCTGTTGTAAACATTTCAAAACCTGTTCGAAGAAATGAATTTACCCATATTGTTCCTTCAGTTCCCATAACTTCATCTCTTAAATCCATTCCACCTCTAAACGTCCAACTTACTTCAAATTGACCAATAGCACCATTTTCGTATTTAACTAAACCAATAGCATGATCTTCTGCATCAATAGGTTTTACTTGTGTATCTCCCCAACACATAACTTCTATTGGTTTAATATCTTTACCTATATAACTTCTTGCTATTTCAATACAGTGACAACCTAAATCTAGGATACAACCTCCACCAGCCAATTCCTTATCCCAAAACCATTCACTATGTGGTCCAGGATGAGTTTCTCTTGATTTTGCCCAAATTATTTTTCCTAAGCTTCCTGATTTTACACTTTCTAAACCCTTTAAGAATTTCGGTGTATAGCAAAGGTCTTCAAGATATCCTGCAAAAATTCCTGCTTTTTCAACAGCTTCAACCATTCTTTTTGCTTCATCAGCATTTCTTCCTAAAGGTTTAGTGCAAATAACAGATTTTTTATGTTTACAACATAAGTGAACTGCCTCTTCATGTAAATTATTAGGTAAAGATATACATACGACATCTACATCTTTATGAGAAATAGATTCTTCCATATTTGTTGACCAGTGTGGAACCTTATAATCTTTAGCAAATTTTTTTGCACTTTCTTCTCTTCTGGAATAAATTGAAATGACTCGATCTTTATTCCTATAACCATGTAATGAATCTGTATAGAATCTACCAATAAAACCTGATCCTAACATTGAAATTTTTTGCATAATTCTTTATTTTTTTTCTTTAAAAAATATCATTAAAAATAATAAAACAGCTCCAGAAATATAAGCTGGAATCATCCATATTTCTGACCAATTTTTTATTCCATCAACAGTATAACTATCAGTTATTATTCCAGAAAACCAAGAACCTATAGTCATTCCAATTCCGTATGTTGCAACCGTAAATAATCCTTGAGCTGCATTTTTAATTTTTTCTCCTGCTTTATTTTCTGTATACATATATCCTGTAACAAAGAAAAAGTCATAACAAATTCCATGAAGAATAATTCCCGCCATCAACATCCAATAGTAATCATTACTCATATCACCATTTGAAAAAAAGAAAAATCTTAATGCCCATGCGGCTATTCCTATTATAAGGATATTTTTCACTCCTAATCTATAATAAAGTAATGGGATAGATAATATGAATATGGCTTCTGATACCTGCCCAAGAATCATTTTACCAGCGGCTCCTTCCATTCCTATGTCATTAAGAAAAACATTTGCAAATGAATAATAGAATGATAATGGAATACAAATTAAAATAGCAGATATAAAGAAAATCAAATACGATTTATCCTTTAGAAGTACCAGTGCTTCAAGACCAAAACTTGAATCATCTATTTTTCCTTTTGGTGGTACATCTGGTAAAGTAAAAGAAAAAACTCCAAGTAGTATAGAGGCTCCAGATGCAATATAAAATGTATAAGGTAATGTAGTATTACTAGCTTCTAATCCTAAACCAAATTTTTGTCCGAATATTATATTAGAACCAATAACTAAACCTGCAATGATCCACCCAAAAGTTCCAAAAAATCTAATTATTGGAAAAACTTTTCCAGTATCACTGACATTAGCAAAAACAATATTATTTGAAAGAGCAACTGTGGGCATATACATTAATGAATAAAATAGAACAATTAATAAAAAAAGAAACGATGAAGAAACTTGAGTTACATACAATAAAAGTAATCCTCCAATTAAATGTAATCCTCCCATTGCTTTTTGTGCAGAAAAGTATCTATCTGCAATAGCTCCAACAAAAAATGGAGAAATTATAGCTGCAAAAGCAAAGGCACTATAGGTATTTCCAATTTCAGCACCAGAAGAGTTCAATATTTTTGACATGTATGTTGCAGCAGTAACATACCAAGCCCCCCAAATAAAATATTGGAGAAACATCATTATAGATAGTTTAATATTGTTCACTATAAAGGATTTATTTACTAATAATGTTAAGTTAAAAAAAAAATATTTAAATTATGTTATAATAAAAAAAATTAGATTTCTTATAAATAATTTCAATTGATATAAATTATGAAAAAAATAAAAGAATCAAATTCAAGAAGAGATTTTATTAAAAAAAGTGCCTTATCGGCTGGAAGTTTTTTTATTGTACCCAGGTTTGTTTTAGGTGGAAAAGAATATTTGCCTCCAAGTGATAGATTAAATATTGCTGGCATTGGGGTAGGAGGTAAAGGAACCTCTGATTTATGGTATGCTTCAGATGAAGGAAAGGAAAATGTTGTGGCGTTATGTGATGTTGATATGGGTAAAATAAGTCAAAAGTCTAGAGAAAGATTTCCCAAAGCAAAATTTTATCAAGATTTTAGAGAGATGTTTGATAAAGAAAAAAATATAGATGCTGTTACAATTTCCTCACCAGATCATGTACATGCAATTCAGGCTCTCGCTGCAATGGATTTAGGTATTCATGTCTATGTACAAAAACCATTAACTCACAACATAAGAGAAGCAAGAATGTTAACTGAAAAAGCTAGAGAAAATAAAATTGTTTCTCAAATGGGTAACCAAGGGGCATCTAATACTGGAATGATACAAGCTCAAGAATGGTTTGATAAAGGTTTAATTGGCGAAGTAGATGAAGTTTTTGTTTGGACAAATAGGCCCGTCTGGCCTCAAGGAATACCTGTTCCTAAATCAAGTGGATCTCCAGTACCTGAAGGATTAAATTGGGATTTATGGTTAGGTCCAGCTCCAAAAATAGATTATACTGATGCATATCATCCATTTAATTGGAGAGGATGGTGGGCTTACGGAACAGGTGCTTTAGGAGACATGGGTTGTCATTTAATTGATGTTCCATTTAGGGTTTTAGGTTTACACTATCCTAAAGCTGTAGAATGTAGTGCTGGCCAAGTATTTATTAAAATGTGGACTCCAGAATATATACCTGAAGGATGTCCTCCTTCTTCTTCTGTGACTTTAGATTTTGCAGCTACTGACAAAAATAAAATTCCTCTTAAGATGAGATGGTTAGATGGTGGAATTAGACCTCCACATCCAGATTTAATTCCTGCAAATGATTCCTTAGGAACTCCTGATAGTTCAAATGGTGTGATGATGATAGGATCAAAAGGGATAATCACGACAGGTGTTTATGGATTTACACCAAAATTATATAGAAAAGGTGAGGAAGTAGTTGAGTTTGATACATCTAATCAAACAAACGAATATGGTCATCATTCAACATGGGTGGCTGCGTGCAAGGCAGGGTTTAATAGTTCTGAGCATAAAGCTTTAACATCATCATTTGATTATTCAGGCCCAATGACTGAAACAGTACTAATGGGGAATATTGCAATAAGAAGTTATATGGAAAAGAAATCTGGTTTGGGTAATGCTTTTCCAGGGAGAAGGAAGTTATTATGGGATGGTGATGCGATGAAAATAACTAACTATGAAGATGCAAATAAATATGTAACTAGAGATTATAGAAAAGGGTGGGAAGTTTAAAATTCATAATCTAAATTAAATTGATTCTTTAGATTTTTTATTTCCTTATTATTCTTCATTAGAAAATCAAATTTTTCTTTTCCAGTGTAAAGTTTTTTTGATTTTTTCTTTTTATCAATTGATATTTTGAACTTGATTTCTTGATTTTTAAAATGGCCCTTAATTTTTATTAATAAATCGTTTTTTAGATCTTCAAATATTTCATTTTCAAGATCACTTCCGAGTTTAATACTGATTTCATTTTTATCTATTGTAAACTCTTTATTTAGAACAGATAATTTAGAGTTTGATATATTTTTTATTTTTATATATTCATCAAGAAAACTTTTCAAATTTTTCTTATCAAGATTTTGATTTTTTTCATTTACAATAGAATTTATTTTTTCATCTTTACCTTTTACTTCTTCTTTTACTTCTTCATTTAAGATAGAATTTAAATCAGGTGAGCTTTTAGCAATAGTTTTTTTTGGAGGGGGGGCATTAACATTAATTTCACTTTTATCAGGAGCTTCCTCTTTTTTATTTTGAGTACTATTATTATTATCTTCTTTTTTATTTTCAGAGTTTTTAACTTTTTTTTCTGGTGTATCTTTAGATACTACTTGTTTTTTTTTTTTTAACCTACAAAGTTTTGCAATTACAATTTCAGCATGGAGTCTTTTATTACTAGATAAGTTATAATTAATATCAAACGAATTAAGAATATCTAAGGTGTTGAAGATAATTTCATTAGAAATCTGTTCAGATTGTTTACTATACTTTGTCTGAATTCCATCAGAAACCTCAATTAGTTTTGACACACTTTCATCCTTACATAAAAGTAAATTCCTAAAATGTTCAGCTAATCCAGTAATAAAATGTTTGCTTTCAAAACCTAACTTCAAAATTTCATCTAAGATTAAAAAACATGAAGAGGAATCATTCTTTAATATAAAATCAGTAATCTTAAAAAAATAATCATAATCTAAGATGTTTAGATTCTGGATTACATTTTCATAGGTTATTTTTTTTTCAGTGGAATAAGTTATCATAAGATCTAAAATAGATAATGCGTCTCTTAAAGCTCCATCAGATTTTTGTGCGATTATATGTAAAGCATCATCTTCTGTAGATACACCCTCTAGTTTAGAAATTTTTTTAAGTCTATTTTTGATATCATCAATCTCAATTCTATTGAAATCATGAATTTGACATCTGGATAATATTGTTGGAATAACTTTATTTTTTTCAGTTGTAGCAAGAATAAAAATGGCATAAGATGGGGGTTCTTCAAGGGTTTTTAGAAAAGCATTGAATGCAGCATTCGAAAGCATATGTACTTCATCAATAATGTAAACTTTAAAGGTTCCAGATTGAGGGGCATAACGAACTTGTTCAATTAAATTTCTTATATCATCAACTGAGTTATTTGATGCAGCATCTAGTTCATAGATATTTAAGTCATTATTATTTTTTAAGGGATCATTCCATTCAAGATTATTAACCATTTTAGCAACAATTCTTGCACATGTTGTCTTTCCTACTCCTCTTGGTCCACAAAAAAGTAATGATTGAGCAACTTTTTTGTTTTCAATTGCATTTTTTAGAGTAGTAGTTACGTGGTCCTGACCAATAACATCATCAAAGCTAGTCGGTCTATATTTTCTTGCAGAAACAACATAGTTATCCATACTTGTAAATTAAATAATATTTTATCTTTGAGCTAGATTTTGTTCTTTGTTTTTTTGGGGTCGTCTGGAATTGACAGTATGACAAATTTTATTTTTGCATGTCGGGTGATATAGTAAACATCCGAAATCAAATACTATTACTTTTAAACGGCGAACGTACACACGAATACGCTATGGCAGTTTAAGTTCTAAGAACTTGAATAGTCACATCATTATTAGTTTACGATCTTTGACTAATTTTTATGATGTCATAAAAAGATCTACTATTTAGATGATTCTGCGAATCTATTTAGGAAATCTAGTAGATAAGGTTAGATGTTGGTTGATATTTTCCTGCTCTAATTCGAAAATTAAAAATTATCTAAGCATGTAGACGGGATACTATTTCCATAGCTGGACGCGGGTTCGAATCCCGCCGACTCCACAATTTTAACTTTACTTATAAAGTGAACTTTATAACAAATAATTTATGAATAGAAAAAACTCGATTTTTCTAGTAAATAAGTATGATCTTTTTGAAACTACTTTTTCAGATGAAAAAATTCCTATTTCAAGAAAAAATGAAGTCATATTAGAAATTAAAAGGTATGCTTTTACTTCAAATAATATAACTTATGGAGTTATTGGAGATACTCTAGGTTATTGGAATTTCTTTCCAGCTGAGGAACCTTATGGTATTATTCCAGTTTGGGGTTTTGCAAATGTTACCTTATCTAAAAATGAATATATTATAGAGGGAGATAGATTTTATGGGTATTTTCCTATGAGTAGATACTTAAAAGTGATGCCAAAAAAGATAAATGACTTTGGTTTTATTGATGATTCTAATCATAGAAGAAAACTTCCACCCGTGTACAATCATTATTCTAAAATCATAAAATATGCTGATGAATCACTAGAATATCATCCTTTAATAAAACCTCTATTTTTAACTTCTTTTTTAAATTATTTTTTCTTGCAAGATGAAAAATTTTTTGACTGTGATCAAATAATTCTCACAAGTTCATCATCTAAAACAGCTTTGTCTTTAGCATTTTTATTATCAAAATATAAATCAAAAGACAAGAAAAAGATAATAGCTATTACATCAGAAAAAAACATGCAATTTGTTTCAGAAATTAAATTTTATGATATCATTTTATCTTATGATAATGCAGAAGAAAAGCTTAAAAGATTAAAATCAGTAATAGTTGATTTTGCAGGTAACTCTGATTATTTAAAAAAGTTATCTGATCATTTAGGAGATAGATTAAAACATGTGAGTTTGATTGGATTAGCAGATTGGTCTTCTAAAACTAATTTTAAATCAATTCCTAATTCTAAATTTTTCTTTGCTCCAAATCATGCTGAAAAAAGATACAGAGAAATGGGAATTAAAAAAACTACCTTAATGGCTGATGAATTGCTTAAAGAATTTATTACGAAAGTTAAGAATTATATTAAACTAGAATATTATAATGATCCAAAAGATATTCATGAACTTTATTTAAAATCCTTGAAAGGAAAAATTGATCCTAGTAAGGGTTATATGGTAAAGAACTAAAGTTCATTTAATACTACTCGTGCATATGAGCTATTTCTCGAAATAATTCTATTGCTCCATGTTTACCTGCATAAGGATTATTAAAGCGGTCATAATAATTTTTATTAGCAGATGTTTTTACAATTACTGTATTTGTAGAACGATTAACATAAATAAATTGGTTATAAATACCTATTGCCATAAATTCTTCCTCATCACCATATTTTTCAGAATTTCCAGGTATCCACCATTGATAGCTATATCCAATATTTGGATGTGCAGAATTATTACTTTTTGCCTCCAAATGTTCAGCGTTAATTGAAGTTGATTCCAATACCCATTTTTCAGGAACAATTTGTTTTCCTTTCCACCTTCCACTATCTAGAAATAATTTTCCCATTTTTGCATAATCCCTTACAGTAGCATTAAGACCACCAAGTGCCATTTCCATACCATAACTGTCGACTAACCAGTAACTATCATATTCCATACCTATTTTTTTCCATATTTTTTCTTCTAGATATTTAGTCAAAGATTTTCCGGTTGTTCTAACTATAATCATTCCAAGAATATGAGTATTAATACTAACATACTGATTATATGTTCCTGGGGTTATATTATTTTCTAGTGTTGCGGCAAATTTATCTTGAGAATCTCCAAGCACAAATCCTCTCCAATATCTATTAATATCTGAAAGGGAATCTGAATAAGTTTCATCAAATTTAATGCCACTAGACATTTGTAATAGCTCTCGTATTTTTACCCCTTTATACCCTGATGAACTTAGTTCTGGAAGATATTTTTCTACATTATCCTCAATACTCTTTATGTAACCTTCCTCAATAGCAATTCCCATAAGCGCAGAAACAAATGATTTAGCTACAGACCAGGAAATATGTCTTGTATCTTTTTTTTGTCCTAAATAATAGGATTCATGAGATATACTGTCGTTCTGTAAAACTAAAAATCCTTGAGTATAAGAAGAATCTATATATTTTATTGTGTTGAATATGTTATCGTTGTACTCAAACTCTTTAGGAAGTTCGACCTCTTCTCTTTTAGGGAAAACGAAGATTTCATCAGAATTATATATTTCTTTTGTATCAAAATATTCATCCATTTTTAAATATGTATCACCAAAATTCTCGTAGTTTAGTGCAATATTTATTTCTTCCATTCTTTCTTCATTACTTACAGATGAACAAGACGATAAGAGAAATAAAAAAATAAATAATTTAAAGGGATTCATTTTTTTAGAAGCATATTTTTTATTCTTTTCTCCGATATAATTCTTTTATAATTTTCAGAAATAGTAAATAAGTTCTTATTTAATGATTCTCTATCATTTTCAATCGTTCTTATAAGTAAATCAACTTCTTGATTTTCAAAATCAGTATTATTTTTTGAGTCTTTAAAATATTTTAATCTGTCATATTTTGCTATTACGTTAGACTGAAGTTTAATGGTTTCTTGAAGTAGGTTTTTAATTTCATTATCTTCTCCAGATAAGACTTCATTAAACACAGATAAGACAGCTCCACTTGCCCCAATAATTGGACCTGCTAGTCTAAATCCTTTTCTAGAAACTTCTGAATTTGAAGCCAAAACTCCAACTACTCCTCCTAAAAAGGTTATTCCTGCAGCCGAAAAAGTCCTAATTTTTCTATTATTTTTTGATTTGGCTTCTATCCATTTTAAATTTTCATTGATACCATTAAGTTCATTTTGTTGGTTAGTTAGTTCTTTTAATAAAATATTAATTTTTTCTTGAACTTTTTCTGGATTTAATGAATTTAAAACTACTACCTCTAAAGAATTCTGAGAACTTAGACCTGAAATGTCAGTAGCTTTTAATTGCAAATTATAATTTTGGGATCCATTAGATTTTGTTACATGTTCATAATCAGGACTGAACTTAATCAATTTATTTTTACTATCAAGAATCATATTTCTGGGGAATTGTGCTCCAATGTTTTCAATTTTAATTGAGTCATTAACATTTGGATCTTCTACTGGAATTTTATATTCATGATATTTTCCTTCTTCCACTATCCATTTAGAAGTTTTACCAAAAATAGGAGCATAATTTTTTTCTGAATAAATAATTTTAAAAGTATCAGTATCAAATTTTTCCGAATTATTTTTTTTATATACTTTCATAACAAAAGAGAAAGTTTTTTCTAAAACTTTAATTTCGTTGGGATCAATTGTCCAAACAATTTTACCATCTATTGGATTAAATTCGTTAATTGGTGCATCTGTATCTAGAGAAAATAAGACTCCATCATCTCCATCTGATATTATAGGTATATATGAAAAATTATATTTTTCTCTAATGATCTTATCTATTTGTTTGTTTAAAATTCTAGGAGGATAATCCAAATCAGTTATCTCAATTGTTAGATTATATTTACCAATTTCTCCAGATAAATTATTTGCAAAGAGATTCCAAGTGATGAATTTATTTAAAGCTTGTGCATTATCAGGTATAAAATCAAAATATATTTTTTTTGATGCTTTATCGTAAACGATTTTTCCATTATTTAGTACCCTATAATTTTGATTGTCATTAAAAAAATAATTAAAAATAATTTCATAATTAGAATTAATTGATAGTATCATTTCTAACGTATCTCTTTCATTTAGCTTAACATTATAACTGTCTCTATCATTAGGTTCAATTATTATTGATTTATTATTTACTTTTATTTGATCGATGATGAACAAAATTTCAGAATTTGATCTTTCATTTTCAAATATTTCAACTTTGGTTGTAACACTATCTTTAATAATTTCAGTTGAATCTCCAAGAGCTTGACTATAGCTTTTTGTTTGAAATAATAAAAATAAAAATATAATTAATAGGAAGTTTGATATTATATTCATCAACTTTTTGATTATTTATCAAATATTTATTGACTAAGTTATAATTTTGATCAAATTAATAAAATTTCATTCGAAAGAAATTTATATATCATGAATTTAATTTTTTCAGTTCTTATTACATTAATTTCATTTTTCTATCAAAACTTAAATGATTGGGAATTGAAAAAAAATCAAGATAATGTTAAAGTTTTTACAAGAAGTTTAGATAATGGTATAAAAGAATTTTTAGGTGAGACCATATTAAATTCAACTATGGATAGTATTTTTTCATTTATAATGGATTTTAATAAAGCAAATCAATGGATGTACAAAATAAAATCAAGTAAAATTATAACACCAGTTAATGAAAAAACTTTCTATGTATATTTTACGATAAAAATGAATTGGCCTCTAGAAGATAGAGATTTAATAATGGAAGTTTCTAATATAAAAGAAAAAAAAATCATAAAAATTGAATTACAATCTCAACCAAACTTTATTCCTATTAACGATAAATATAAAAGAATTATAAATTCAAGTTCTATTTGGACTCTTGAGTATTTAGATAAATTTAAAACGAAAGTATCTCTTCAATCTAATTCTGATATTGAGGGAATTCCTACCTGGATTACAGATATGTTTATTACACAAAGTCCTTTATATGCAATGAAAAATTTACAGAAAGAATTTAATTAAACTCTTTCAATATTTGCTCCTAGATTTTTTAATCTATTTTCAATATCACTATAACCTCTGTCAATTTGATTTACATTGTCTATAATACTTTCGCCTTCGGCAGATAGTGCAGCAATTAACAAAGAAACTCCAGCTCTAATATCTGGAGAAGACATTCTTATACCTTTAAGTGGGTGCTTTCTATTTAGCCCTATAACTGTTGCTCTGTGTGGATCGCAAAGTATAATTTGTGCTCCCATTTCAATAAGCTTATCTACAAAGAAAAGCCTACTTTCAAACATTTTTTGATGTATTAATACTGTACCTTTTGCATGAATGGATGTTACAAGCGCTATGCTCAATAAATCAGGAGAAAACCCTGGCCATATTGAGTCAGATATTGTCATAATAGAACCATCAATAAATGACTCTATTTCATAATTTTTTTGACTTGGAATTAAAATATCATCATTTTTAAATTTGATCTTAATACCTAACCTTCTAAATGTGTCAGGAATTACACCTAAATTTTTTATAGATGCATTTTTAATTGTTATTTCTGATCCCGTCATTGCAGCTAAACCAATAAAACTGCCAATTTCAATCATATCTGGCAAGATTGAATGGGTTGTTCCTTTTAATTCTTTAGCACCAGTAATTTTTATCATATTTGATCCAATACCAGATATTTTTCCTCCCATTTTATTAATCATTAAACAAAGCTGCTGAATATATGGTTCGCATGCAGCATTATAAATTGTAGTAATACCTTCAGCTAAAACCGATGCCATAATAATATTTGCTGTACCTGTCACAGAAGCTTCATCAAGTAAAATATATTTTCCTTTTAATTTTTTTGTTGAAATTTTGTAAGAGAAATTTTTATTATTATAACTAAATTCTGCACCTAATTCTTTTAATCCATTTAAATGTGTATCTATTCTTCTTCTTCCAATTTTATCTCCTCCTGGTTTTGGAAAAGAAGCAATTTTAAATCTTGCAAGAAGTGGTCCTACTAACATAATCGAGCCACGAATTTTTGAAGCTTTTTCAAAAAAATCACTAGAGTTTAAATATGAAAGATTTATTTTGGTGGATGAAAAAGAAAAAGAGTTTTTAGAATTTTTTTCAACTTTTACCCCTAATTCTTTTAAAAGTTCTATCAACATCATTACATCTTTAATATCAGGTATATTATTAATTGTAATTTTATCAGATGTTAATAAGGTAGCAGAAATTATTTGAAGAGCTTCATTTTTTGCTCCTTGAGGAATAATTTCACCTTTTAATTTTTTGCCACCAATAATTCTAAATGAATCCATTATGTTCTTCTTCTTCTAAAAGATTTCATGGTTTTTGGTCTTGAAAACTTTCTTTGATAAGATTTTGAACCTCTTTCTCTAGTATTTTTATAAAAGAGATTTAGTTCTTCAACTTTCTTAATATCGATGTCTAGTTTACCATTTGAAAGTTCTTTAATATTATCTATTATAACTTGATTATCAATAGTTTCTTTATTCCACATACCAAAAAAGGATTTCATTATTTTTCCAATATGAATTATAGCTGATTCTTTTTCTTTGGAATCTTTAATTTTACATGCTTCCTCTATCAAAAGCTCTATTTTTTTTCCATAGTGTCTGAATTTAATGACATTTTTTGGATATTCTAATCTTTCAATTCCTTTTAATTTATCAACTTCTGGTATAGGATAAGGACTATTTACATCAAGTTCAAAATTTGACATGATATGCAAATCATCCCATAGTTTTTGTTCTATTTCATTTTGATTTTTTAACTCAGGATGAGCCATATTCATAAGCTTAACAATTAATTTAGATAAGTCTGTTCTCTTTTCTTTTTCCTTAATTTTTTTAACATGATCAATTAACTTATGAAAATTTCTTCCGTATTCTCTTAATACTAGTTTTTCTCTTGTCGTATTATATTCCATTTTTTAAAACTTTTTTCAAAACTAAGTATTTTTTTTTTTAATTATGTATTAGATTCCTTTACTTATTTTAAAAAAAATTATGGATTACATAGATCAATTAAATAAATCCCAAAGGGAGGCTGTTTTAAATGTTGAAGGACCTTGTCTAGTTATAGCAGGCGCTGGTTCAGGTAAAACTAGAGTTTTAACATATAGAATCGCTCATTTGATTAAAAAACACAATGTGGATCCTTTTTCTATTTTAGCATTAACATTTACAAATAAGGCATCAAATGAGATGAAGGATAGAATAGAGCAAGTTGTTGGAACAGATGCTAGAAATTTATGGATGGGAACTTTTCATTCAGTTTTTGCAAGAATTTTGAGGGCTGAAGGTAATAAAATAGGATATCCTTCAAATTTCACAATTTATGATACTCAAGATTCTAAATCTCTAATAAAGAGTATTGTACAAGAACTGGGATATGATAATAAACTTTATAAAGAAAACTATATTTATAATAGAATATCAAATGCAAAAAATAGATTAATTTCTTATAATGAGTATCTAAATAATAAAATTATTCAAGAAGAAGATATATCATCCTTGAGGCCTAATATTGGAATTATTTACAGAAAATATGTTAAAAGGTGTTTTAAATCACAGGCAATGGATTTTGATGATTTATTATTTAATACTAATATTTTATTCAAAGATCACGTTGATGTTTTAAATAAATATCAACAAAAATTTCATTATGTTTTGATTGATGAATTTCAGGATACGAACTTTTCACAATATTTAATAACAAAAAAATTATCTGCTGTCAAAAGAAATATTTGTGTTGTTGGAGATGATGCTCAAAGTATTTATGCATTTAGAGGAGCTGATATTAATAATATCTTAAATTTTGAAAAAGACTACCCTGAGCTAAACTTAGTTAAATTAGAACAAAATTATAGATCAACAAAAAATATAGTAGGAGCAGCTAATTCAATTATTAAAAATAATACATCTAAAATAAGTAAAAGTATATGGACTAATAATCATGAAGGAGAATTAATTTCTATAAAAAAATCATTTTCAGATAATCAAGAAGGAAAAATGGTTTCTTCATTAATTTTTGAAGAAAAAAATAAAAATCATTATTCAAATTCAAACTTTGCGGTATTGTACCGAACAAATAGCCAATCAAGATCAATTGAAGAGGCATTAAGAAGAATTGGCATTGAGTATAAGGTTTATGGAGGAATATCATTTTATCAAAGAAAAGAAGTAAAAGATTTAATAGCATATTTAAGATTTACAATTAATCAAAATGATGAGCAATCTTTGAGAAGAATAATAAACTTTCCTAGGAGAGGAATTGGAAAAAATACATTAGAAAAAATTATACTAATTGCAAATGAAAATAATCTTAAAATATGGGATATTATTTTAGATGCTAAAAAATATTTTAATTCAAGAACTGCATCGAACTTGGAAAAATTTTCTGATTTGATAAAAGGTTTTATTATATACTCTAAAAATAATGATGCTTATACTTCAGCATCTCATATTTGTTCTTTGTCTGGTTTAACAAAAGAGTTTTATGATGATAAAACTATTGAAGGTTTAAATAAATATGAAAATATTCAAGAACTTCTTAATTCAATAAAAGAATTTATTGATACGGATAATAAAGAATCATCTATAGATTCTTTTCTTCAAGAAATTGCTTTGCTTACAGATCAAGATTCTGAAAATAATAATGAAAATTATGTATCATTGATGACAGTTCATATGGCAAAGGGTTTGGAGTTTGAAGTGATTTTTATCGTTGGTATGGAGGAAGATTTATTTCCATCTCAAATGATGTTAAGTTCTAGAAATGATCTTGAAGAAGAAAGAAGGTTATTTTATGTTGCTGTTACAAGAGCAATGAAAAAATTATATTTAACTTATTCAAATACTAGATATAGATATGGAATTCTTAAAGAATGTCAACCAAGTAGGTTCATCGATGAAATTGATCAAAATTATATTGAGAATTCATTTGTGATAGCTAAAAATAGAAATTTTGCAAAAAATTTAATTTCTGATAATAAAAATAAAATTCAAAACAATATAATACACAACCCCTCTAAAAATTTTATTGAAAGTGATTTAAATGATTTAAAAGAGGGTATGGAAATCGAACACAAAAAGTTTGGTTATGGTTTAATTAAAAGTATTGATAAAACTCAAAATCATCAAAAAGCGGTTGTAAATTTCAAATTAGTAGGAGAAAAAACATTATTATTGAGTTTTGCTAGGTTAAGAATAGTTAAATAAATGAAAATTTTAGGAATAGATATTGGAGGTTCAGGAATTAAAGGAGGTATTGTTAATACAAAGACTGGAAAATTAGTCTCTCAGAAAATTAGATTTGAAACACCATCTCCATCTTCACCTAAAAGGGTTATTAAAAAAATAAAAAAAAATATAATTAAAGAATTAGATTGGAATAAGTATGTGGGGTGTGGATTTCCAGGAATTGTAAATAAAAATAAAATACTATCTGCAGCAAATGTTAGTAACAAATGGGTCGGAGTTAATGTTAGTAAAAGAATTTCAAGAAAGACAGGTTGTGAATCTTTTGTGTTAAATGATGCTGATGCAGCAGGTTTAGCTGAAATGAAATATGGTTCTGGCAAAAATAAGAAAGGTACGGTTTTAATGATTACTGTTGGAACTGGACTTGGTACGTCAATATTTATTGATGGCAAATTGATTCCAAATATTGAATTTGGTCATTTAAAAATGTATGGTGATTGTGCCGAAAAATATGCTTCAAATTCAGTTAGAAAACAATTAGACCTTTCAATGAATGACTGGTGCTCAAGATTTAATGAATACATTAAATATGTTGAAGACTTAATATCTCCTGATTTAATTATTTTTGGTGGTGGAATTAGTAAATACTTTAATGAATATGATTCCTTGCTTAAATCTAGATCAAAAATTTTACCTGCAAAATTAGAAAATGATGCTGGTATAATAGGTGCTGCCCTTTACACTAGCTTATCTTTAGAATAGATTTTTTGATAGCCTTCATCAATTTTAAGATCCTTTTTTTCTGTAGCTAGATTTGCAAGTCTATCACATCTTTCATTTTCTATTAATCCGTTATGTCCTTTCACCCATTCAAATTTTATATTGTATTTTTTATATAGTGGTATAAATCTTTTCCATAGATCTACATTCATTTTTTTTTTAAAATTCTTTTTTTCCCAATTCCATAACCATCCTTTTTCGATTGATTCTACAACATATTTAGAATCTGAAAAAATTTTAATTTGTAAATTATTTTCATTGAGAGCTTCTAACGCTTTAATTACAGCAAGTAGTTCCATTCTATTATTTGTCGTATTTTTATATCCTTGACTTATTTCTTTTCTATTCTTTTTATAAAGTAATACCACCCCGTATCCACCAGGACCTGGATTACCTCTACTTGATCCGTCAGTATAAATTTTTATCATTTAAATCTTATTTTGATTTAAAGTATTGAATAGCTAACTCATAGCCTTTCATACCTAAACCTGAGATAATTCCTACAGAAACTTCAGATAAATAGCTATTTTGCCTAAATTTTTCTCTGGATAAAATATTAGAAATATGTACTTCTAGGCATGGAGTAGTTACTGAAGATATTGCATCTCTAATTGCGATTGATGTATGGGTAAAACCACCGGCATTAATAATTATTCCATCGTATGAAAAACCAACTTCTTGTATTTTTTCAATAATTTCTCCTTCATGATTTGATTGATATTGTTCTAGGGAAATGTCATTATACTTTTTTTGTAGTTCATCAAATAAAGATCCAAAAGATTTATTTCCGTAAATTTTTTTTTCTCTAACTCCTAAAAGGTTTAGATTAGGGCCATTAATTATTATCAATTTCATCTCATAAATTTATAAAATAAAGATAAAACAATGTGGGAATTTTATTTAAATGATTATTATTCTTATCTAAAACTAGAAAGATCTTTATCAGAAAACTCAATTTCTGCATATTTGAATGATATCAAAAAGTTAAGAGATTTTATTAAATTTAAAAAAATTGATTTAGAACCCAATGATATTGATATAGTTATAATCAATGACTTTTTAGAATATTTAAATGAATTAGATATTTCATCTTATTCTCAAGCAAGAATAGTATCAGGATTAAAATCTTTTTTTAAATTTCTGATTTTAGAAGAAAAAATTTCTAAAGATCCAATGGATTTAATTGAATCACCTAAATTGAAGAGAAAACTTCCAGAGGTTTTATCTCTTAATGATATTAATATCCTGCTAAATAGTATAGATTTATCTACTATGGAGGGGGTTAGAAATAGAGCAATTATAGAAACCTTATATAGCTCAGGTTTAAGAGTATCGGAATTAGTTAATTTATCTATTCAAAATCTTTTTTTAGATATTGGTTTTATTAAAGTTATTGGTAAAGGATCGAAAGAAAGATTAGTTCCTATTGGTAGACACGCAATAAAGTATATAAATATGTACAAAAATGGATACAGACATAATAAAAAAATAAATAAGGGTAATGAAGGTTTTTTATTTTTAAATAGATATGGAAGAAAACTTACAAGAGAAATGATATTCTTAATTATAAAAAAAGTATCAAATAAGTGTTTGTTAAATAAAAATGTTAGTCCTCATACATTTAGACATTCATTCGCTACACATTTGATAGAGGGTGGAGCTGATTTGAGAGCGGTTCAAGAAATGTTAGGTCACGAATCTATTACAACAACTGAAATTTATACCCATCTAGATAGAGAATATTTGAAGCAAGTTATAAAAGAATTTCATCCTAGGAGTTAATGGAATTATATTTGCGTTATGTATAAGTTGGTTATTAGACCTTTGCTCTTTTTATTTCCTCCTGAGTTTATCCATAATATATCATTTATTATGATCAAGATAATATGTATGGTTCCCTTTATGACTTCTATTTTAAGAATTTATTTTTCAAAAAATTACAAAGTTTTAAATAAAAAAATTTTCAATTTAAATTTCAAAAATAGTATTGGTTTAGCAGCTGGATTCGATAAAAATGCAATTTTAATTAAAGAACTTTCATTATTTGGTTTTAGTCATATTGAAATTGGTACAATTACCCCTAAACCTCAAGATGGAAATAAAAAGCCAAGGTTATTTAGATTGTACAGTGAAAAATCGTTGATTAACCGAATGGGCTTTAATAATGATGGGGTTGAAATAATATCTAAACGATTAGAAAATTTAAATGTAGATTGTATTATTGGTGCTAATATTGGAAAAAATAAAGATACTTCTAATGATGATGCTTGGAAAGATTATTTATTTTGTTTTAAAAAACTTTTCCATTTAGTAGATTATTTTGTGATTAATGTCAGTTCTCCTAATACTCCGGAGCTAAGAAAATTACAAAATAAAAATTTATTATTTGATTTATTAAATAAATTACAAAAGGAAAATAAAAAGTATCAAATTAGAAAACCAATTTTATTAAAAATTTCTCCAGATAACTCACAAAATGAAATTGATGATATTATAACTGTTGTTGAAAAATTAAAAATTGATGGAATTATAGCTACTAATACTTCAATTGATAAAAGTATTCTCCCAAATACGAAAGATTATGAGGAGGGAGGCATTAGTGGTAAAAGCTTACATAAAAAATCTACAGATATAATTAAATATATTTCAAAAAAAACAAAAAATAAATTAACAATTATTGGTGTAGGTGGTATTTATGATCATAAAACTATGATTGAT
The DNA here is from genome assembly GCA_902628365.1 of uncultured Marinoscillum sp. Classification (GTDB taxonomy): domain Bacteria; phylum Bacteroidota; class Bacteroidia; order Cytophagales; family MED-G16. The sequence continues at coordinate 43,486 of CACOMW010000007.1, forward strand.
AAATTTAATGCAGGGGCTTCTTTAGTTCAAATTTATACAGGTTGGATTTATGAAGGACCAGGTCTAATTAAAAAAATGAATAAAATTATGGTAAATGAATTATCAAAAAATTAATCTATTTGTTTAATTTGTAAAAAAAAATAATGTCTGATAATTTTTACAGTAATGAAGAATTGGATGATCAAAATTCTGATTCTAAAAGTGCTCAGGATAAAGTCAAAATAGTATTTGGATCACTTTTTCTATTTTTATCAATATTTATATTATTTTCATCAATTTCCTTCTATTTTACCGGAAAATTAGATTTTGATCTTATTGTATCTGATGTTTCAGTACTAAATGCTGGAACAGAAGTCGAAAATTGGTTAGGATATTTTGGAGCTTTTATATCTCATTATTTAATTTATGAGGGATTTGGTATTTCTTCAATTCTTTTTGTTCCTTTATTTTTATTTTCTGGTTTAAAATTAGTTTTCAAAGACTTTAATTTTTCTATTTATGATATAACATTCTTTAGTCTTTTTTTTATAATCTGGATTACTTCATTAATGGGGTTTTTGTTAACTATATTTGAGAATAATCAATTCCTTTCATTTTATTCTGGAGAGATTGGTTATAATTTAGCTTTATTATTTGAAAATTTATTTGGCTTAGCTACACCTTTAATATTATTGCTATTTTTATTTCTTTTTATAATATATCAATTTAAAGTATATTCATTTTCTATTCCTATTTCATTTTTAAGTTTTTCATTTTTAAAAAATAAAGAGGCTATTGCAGAAACTGATGAAGAGGAAGAAAAAATGATCGAAACTGATACAAAAGAAGAAGAAATTGAATTAAAGAGCGATGAGGTAGATAATGAAGAAGATTTAAATGATATAGATGAAATTACAGAAGAATTAAGCATACCAAAAGAAAAAATAGAAACAAAAAAGTCAGTATCAACTATTGATAAATCATTTCAACAAGAAAATTCAGATGATTTAGAATTAAAAGTTGAAAAATTTGATGATCCTGAAAGATTATCAAAAATTGATATTTATGACCCTAAACTAGATTTATCTTCATATAAGTATCCAAAACTGGAATCATTAAAAGATTATCCAGATAAAAAAATTCAAGTTACAAAAGATGAGTTAGAATCTAATAAGGATAAAATAGTTGAAACCTTGAAAAATTTTAAAATTGAAATTGCAAAAATTAAAGCAACTATTGGACCAACTGTTACTCTTTATGAAATTGTTCCTGAAGCCGGAATTAAGATTTCTAAGATTAAAAATTTAGAAGATGATATAGCTTTAAGTTTGTCTGCTCTTGGAATAAGAATAATTGCTCCAATACCTGGAAAAGGGACTATTGGTATTGAAGTTCCAAACAAAAATAGACAAATGGTTGATTTGAAGTCAGTAATGACAACAGAAGCATTTGTTAAAAGTGATTATGATCTTCCTGTTATTATGGGTAAAACAATTTCAAATGAAGTTTATGTTTCTGATTTAACAAAAATGCCGCATATATTAATTGCTGGTGCAACAGGACAGGGAAAATCTGTAGGATTGAATGTAATGTTAGCATCACTTTTGTATAAAAAACATCCTTCTCAATTAAAATTTGTATTAGTTGATCCAAAGAAGGTTGAGCTAACATTATTTAATAAAATTGAAAAACATTTTTTAGCAAAGCTTCCTGATAGTGAAGAAGCTATTATAACAGAAACAAAAAAGGTTGTACATACATTAAATTCATTATGCATAGAAATGGATGTTAGATACAATTTATTAAAAGATGCTCAAGCAAGAAATATAAAAGAATACAATACAAAATTTGAAAAAAGGAAATTGAACCCAAATGAAGGGCATAGATTTTTACCCTATATAGTTTTAGTTATTGATGAGTTAGCGGATTTGATGATGACTGCAGGAAAAGAAATAGAAAACCCAATAGCAAGATTAGCTCAACTTGCAAGGGCTATTGGGATTCATTTAGTTGTTGCCACTCAAAGACCTTCTGTCAATGTTATAACTGGTGTTATAAAAGCTAATTTTCCTGCAAGACTATCATTTAGAGTAACTTCAAAAGTAGATTCAAGAACTATCTTGGATATAGGTGGGGCTGAACAATTAGTTGGAATGGGAGATATGCTACTTTCAAATGGATCTGATTTAGTTAGGCTGCAAGGACCATTTATTGATACTGATGAAATAAAAAATATATGTGTTTGGATAGGTGATCAAAGAGGCTATGAATCAGCATATAAACTACCAGAATATGTTGACGAAAATGAAAAATCTTTAAAAGAAATTGATTTATCAGATAGAGATGCACTATTTGAGGAGGCTGCTAGATTACTTGTGTTGCATCAACAAGGAAGTACCTCATTGATTCAAAGAAAATTAAAATTAGGATATAATAGAGCAGGAAGATTGATTGATCAATTAGAATCAGCAGGAGTTGTTGGTCCTTTTGAAGGAAGTAAAGCTAGAGAAGTATTAATTCCTGATGAGTATTCTTTAGAAAAATTATTAAACGAACTTGAATAATTTTACGTATATTAAATAATAACAATGATGAACAGATTCATTTTTATAATTGCTTTAATTATTAATTTTATTTTTATTCAGGGTGCCTTTTCGCAAGAAAATAATAAAAAAGCTCTTCAAATATTAGATAAAATGAGCAATCTATATAAAAGTATGGATAGCTTTTCTTCAACATTTGAATATTCAATGGTAAATCTTGATGAAGATATTGAAGATTCTTTTCAAGGAAAAATTACTATTAAAGAGGAAAAATATCTTTTGAAAATTGAAGGTCAAGAAATTATTAATGATGGTGAAACAGTTTGGACTTATATACCAGAACTTAATGAGGTTAATATATCAACTTTTGAATATGATGATCAAGAAATTTCATTAAATAATGTTTTTGATTTATATAAAGATGGGTTTGAACAAAACTACCTTAGCGAAGATAATAAATATCATAAAATTGAATTATATCCTGAA
>CACOMW010000008.1 GCA_902628365.1 uncultured Marinoscillum sp.
TTTTTACAAGTATTGATAATTACATAATAATTTCTAATTCATTGATAAACATAAATGAATATTTAAAAAAAGTAGATTCTCAAGAGATTTGGATGAAATCTATTTTTTATAATAATTTATTATCGAATCTTAATAATAAATCAAATATTGATTTATTTGTAAATCTTCCAAAAACAATCATTTATTTTTTACCAAAAATTGAATATAACTTTAAAAATAATATCATTGACATATTTAAAGATTTTGATTTCTTATCATTGCAAATAACAAAATTAGATGAGAATTTTTATACTAGTTTAGTATTAAGTAAAGCTGAATCAGCTAATGAAATTTCAAAAAAATCCTCAAATCTTATTGAAAATAATCGTATAGAAATAGATAAAAAAATCAATACAAAACCTTACCTTATAAAAAGTCATTTAGATAATTCAACAGAAATTATATTTCAAGATAATTCTAATTATATATATCAAATTTCATCTAATTTTCAGAAAATTTGGATGGATTCGATATCGGCTAAAATCAACAGTAAGATTTATCAAATCGATTATTACAAAAACAATAAAAAACAAATAATTTTTTCTACTAAAAATATGATACATTCATATGATAGAAATGGAAATGAATTAATAGAATATCCAATTAAAAACCCTTCTAATAATGAAATAGATCATTTCAATATAATTGATTACAATAATTCAAAAAATTATAGACTTATTTTAAGTGACGTTAAAGGAAATGTTTTTTTAAAAGATAAAACTGGAAAAACTCTTAATGGATGGAACCCATTAAAATTTAGTCCTTTAAGTCAATCACCTTTTCATATAAGAATATTAAATAAAGATTATATTATTATAATAGAAAAAAAAGGAGTTATTAATGTTTTAAATAGAAAAGGAAAGAATTATCCTGGATTTCCATTAAAATTTGATACAAATATTGACAGCAATATATTCATAGAAAAAAAATCAACCCCAAAAAAATCTTTAATTACAGTTCTATTAGAGAATGGAAAAATTATTAAAGTAAATATGAATGGAGTTATTGTTGAGGAAACCCAACTTTATAGACCGTCCATTAATTCAAAATTTGATTTATTAATTGATCCTACAAAGAAAAATTATAAAATAGTTGTAAATGATGAAACAACAATTTACGTAATTGAAAAAAATGAAGTACAGTTTAAATATGATTTATTTGAAACAAAAGGTTTAAATTATCAATATTATTATTTTGGAGGGAATAATGAAATGTTATCTATTTTAAATAAATCAAAAAATAATATTACAATATTTAATTTAAAAACTAATTCAATTTCCAAAATAAATATTCCTAGTGATCAATTAATTTCAATACTGTATTATGATTATAAAAAGGAGTTTGAAATTTATTCTATACTAAACAATAAACTCCTAAAAAATAGATTAAATAATTAATTTTACTATTTTTATGATATGAAAACATTGAAACAATTATTCCCAATTTTATTACTATTACTAGTCTATCCGATAGTTGGATTTAGCCAAAAAGAAAAAAAGAAAAAAGGATTAAAATCTTTAATTTCCCTTGAAATTCCAAGCAGTATTGAATGGAGATCAATAGGTCCATTTAGAGGAGGTAGAGCATCAAGTGTTGCTGGTGTTGTTGGACAACCAAATGTTTATTATTTTGGTGCTACTGGAGGAGGTGTTTGGAAAACTAAAGATGGTGGGCAATCATGGAAAAATATATCAGATGGTTATTTTGGAGGTTCAATTGGAGCAATCTCAGTTAGTATATCTGATCCAAATATAATTTATGTTGGTAATGGAGAAGAAACTGTGAGGGGAAATGTTTCACCGGGATATGGTGGTTTTTGGAAGTCATATGATGCTGGCAAAACATGGGAAAAATTAAATTTAGATATTGATCAAGTTCAAGTTGGAAGAATAATTATTCATCCAAAAAATCCAGATGTTGTATTCATAGCAGTAATTGGTGATTTATTTAAAAACTCAAAAGAAAGGGGAATATATAGAACATTAGATGGTGGTAAAAATTGGAAAAAAGTATTATATATTAACGAAAGATCAGGAGGGAATGATATAACCTTTGAACCTGGAAATCCTAGGGTTATATATGCTTCTACTTGGAATATTAGAAGAACCCCATATAGTCTTGAAAGTGGAGGAAATGGATCTTACTTATGGAAGTCTACTGATCAAGGAAATACATGGAAAAACATATCTAATAACGATGGACTACCAAAAGGAATATGGGGCAAAATAGGCATTACTGTTTCAACAGTTAATCCAAACATTGTTTATGCTTTGATTGAAAATAAAAATGGTGGACTTTTTAAATCTATTGATGCTGGAAAATCGTGGAAACTTATAAATGAAGATAGAAACCTTCGTCAAAGAGCTTGGTATTATACTAGAATTTATGCAGATACTAAATTTGAGGATAGAATATACGTCATGAATGTTCAATTTTGGAGATCAGAAGATGGTGGAAAAACATTCAAAAGTTATAATACTCCTCACGGTGATCATCATGATTTATGGATAGACCCACTAGATAACAAACGTATGATAGTTGCCGATGATGGAGGTGCTCAAGTAAGTTATGATGATGCAAAAAATTGGAGTACTTATATGAATCAGCCTACAGCACAATATTATAGAGTAGCTACTGATAATAGTTTTCCATATAATATTTTAGTTGCTCAACAAGATAATAGTACACAAAGAATACCTCATAGGGTAAATAGAGGTGGAATATCAGAAAAAGATTGGGAATCTTCTGCAGGTGGAGAAAGTGCTCATTTAGCTGCTGACCCTCTAAATCCAAAAGTAGTTTATGGAGGTAGTTATGGAGGTTATCTTACAAGATTAGATCATGAAACAGGTGAATCTAGATCAATAAATGTTTGGCCTAATAATCCAATGGGTCATGGAGCTGAAGATATGAAATATAGATTTCAATGGAATTTTCCAATATTTTTTTCACCATGGGATAAAGAAAAATTATATACAACATCAAACCATTTTCACAAAACAACTAATGAAGGTCAAACATGGGAAGTAATCAGTCCTGATTTAACTAGAAACGAAAAGCAAAAACTTGGTCCCTCAGGAGGTCCAATTACAAAAGATAACACAGCTGTTGAATATTATGCTACAATATTTGCAGCATGTGAATCACCTTATGAAAAAGATTTATTGTGGGCTGCTTCAGATGATGGTCTCATTCATTTATCAAAAGATGGTGGAAATAATTGGGAAAATGTTACACCAAAAATCTCTCCATCACATATAATGTGGAATAGTGTTGATCCTGATCCCTTTGTAAAAGGCGGACTTTATGCTGCTGGAACGCTATATAAAACTGGAGATTATCAACCATACTTATATAAAACAAAAGATTACGGTAAAAGTTGGGAAAAAATAGATTTAGGGATTGAAAAAAATCATTTTACTAGAGTATTAAGGGCAGATCCAAAAAGAAAAGGTCTACTTTACGCTGGAACTGAATCTGGTGTATATATTTCATTTGATGATGGAGAAAGTTGGAACTCATTTCAACAAAATCTCCCCCTAGTTCCAATAACTGACTTAACTATTAAAAATAATAATTTAATAGCTGCTACTCAAGGAAGATCAGTTTGGTTAATTGATGATTTAACACCACTTCATCAAATTAATAATCAAATTTTAAGTTCTAAATTTCATGTTTTCAAACCTATTGATTCTTATAGAATGGGTTACCCAAGCTGGAGAACAAACTCTTCCAAAAACGGAACTAACCATCATAATGGAGTTAAAATATTTTTTAATATTGATTCAACTAAAGTATGGAATGATTCATTAAAAGTTTCCCTTGAATTTATGGATATGAATAGAAAAACCATTAAAATATTTTCAAATTTTTCAAAAGAAAATAATTTAAAAATCAAGGATGGTTCAAATTCATTTGTATGGAATATGAGATACAAAAATGCAGAAGGTTTTGATGGATTAATTATGTGGGCTGCAAGTTTAACTGGTCCTAAAGCAATTCCTGGAAAGTATTTTGCAAAGCTTACAGTAAATGGAGAATCTAAAGAGACTGAATTTTTTATTTTGAAAGATGAAAGAAGTAATTCTACCATTAACGATTTAAAAGATCAATTCAATTTTTTAATTGAGATAAGAGATAAAGTTACTGAAATCCATCGATCTATTTCAGATATGAGACTCATAATAAATCAAATAAATACTTTTAAAAGTAAAATTGATAATAATAAAGAAATAATAACTAAAATGAATAATTTAATTGATGAAATTAATATAATCCAAAACAAATTATATCAAACAAAAAATAAAAGTAGACAAGATCCTCTTAATTATCCAATTAAATTAAATAATAAACTAGCACATTTGTCCAGTGTTTCTTCAAATGGAAATTACAAACCAACTGATCAAATGATTGAAGTTAAAAATGAATTGATTAAAAAAATAAATCAGGAATTAAAAAAATGGGATTCAATTAAAAACGAAGAACTAAAAAATCTCAATAACGAAATCAAAAACATTGGTATCGATTTAATATCTATTAATTAATTTCGTATTTATTTCTTTAATCTTTCTAATTCATTATAAATGAGTAACATTGTAGCTATTGTTGGAAGACCAAATGTTGGTAAATCTACTCTTTTCAACAGATTAGTTGAAAAAAGAAAAGCTATTATAGATGATGAAAGTGGTGTTACTAGAGATAGACATTATGGTATTTCAGAATGGAATGGAAAAAAATTCACAGTTATTGATACAGGTGGATATGTTGAAAAAAGCAAAGATATTTTTGAAAAAAAAATAAAGGAACAGGTTATTTTGGCATTAAACGAAGCCTCAGTTATTCTTTTCATGGTTGACTGTAAAGATGGTTTGACTAATTTAGATTTAGATTTTTCAAAAATAATTAGAGAATTAAATAAAAAAACAATTATTGTAGCTAACAAAGCTGATAATTATAAAATTTCATTAAATTCAAATGAGTTTTTTGAATTGGGATTTAAAGAATCAGAATTAATGCCAATATCATCCCAAAGTGGATCTGGAACGGGAGAATTACTTGATCTTGTAACAAAAAATTTAGATGATAATATTAATAAACTTGAAGAAAATAAAATACCTAAAATTGCTATTGTTGGAAGACCAAATGTCGGTAAATCTTCACTGATTAATTTATTACTTGGAGAAGAAAGAAATATAGTAACAAGTATTTCGGGGACAACAAGAGATTCTATAGATTCAGTTTATAAGCTATATAATAATGAATTTATTCTAACAGATACTGCTGGAATAAGAAAAAAAGCTAAAGTAAAAGAAAATATTGAATTTTACTCGGTAATGAGATCAATTCAAGCAATAGAAAATAGTGATTTATGTATAGTAATGATTGATGCTAGTCAGGGTTTTGAAAGTCAAGATATGAATATTCTAAGTCTTGCAACAAAATATAAAAAAGGAATTATTTTGATGATAAATAAATGGGATTTGATAAAAAAAAAAAATAATACATCTAAATTATTAGAAGAACAAATCAACAATAAAATTCAACCTCTTGATTTCGTTCCTATTATTTTTACATCAATACTAAAAAAACAAAGAATTCATAAATTATTAAATATTTGTCAAGAAGTTTACAATAATAGAAAACAAAGAATTAGTACTTCTAAGCTAAATAATTCCATTTTACCAGAAATTAAAAAATACCCACCTCCAGCAAAAAAAGGTAAACATATAAAAATTAAGTATATAACACAATTACCAACAAATACTCCAACGATCGCTTTTTTTTGTAATCTTCCACAGTATATTAAAGAACCTTATAAAAGATACTTATTAAATAAAATAAGAGAAAAATTTTCTTTTGAAGGTGTTCCTATTTCACTTGTATTTAGAAAGAAATAATTTCAATAATAATAATAATTTAATAGTATTTTTGTGTCAATATTATGCAGTACAATTTTTCTAAAATAGAAGATAAATGGCAAAAATTTTGGTTAAAAAATAAAACTTATAAAACCAGAATAAATAAAAAGCCCAAATATTATATTATGGATATGTTTCCTTATCCATCAGGTTCAGGATTACATGTAGGTCATCCACTAGGATATATTGCATCAGATATTATTTCTAGATATAAAAAATTAAAAGGATTTAATGTATTACATCCAATGGGATTTGATTCTTTTGGTCTACCAGCTGAACAATACGCAATTAAAACAGGCAAACATCCTAAAGAAACAACCAAAAAAAATATTGATATTTTTAAAAAACAACTTAATACAATTGGATTATCTTTTGATTGGGACAGAGAAGTTAGAACAAGTGATAGCAAATATTATAAATGGACTCAATGGATATTTTTAAAATTGTATAATAGTTATTTTGATAAAGAAAAAAATAAGGCTCTACCAATTGAAAAACTTACTATACCTAAAAGCTTGAGTTTAAAACAAAAAAATGATTTTATTGATTCTAAAAGACTAGCTTATATCGATGAAATAAATGTAAATTGGTGTGAGGAACTAGGAACAGTATTATCTAATGAAGAAGTAATTGGTGGATTTAGTGAAAGAGGCGGTTTTCCCGTCGTGAAAAAACCTATGAAACAGTGGGTAATGAGAATTACAAAATATTCAGAAAGACTTTTAAATGATCTTAAAAATTTAGATTGGCCTGAATCTATTAAAACTTCTCAAAAAAATTGGATAGGAAAGTCTGAAGGAGCAGAAATTTCATTTAAAGTAGATAATAATAAACTCATTGAAGTTTTTACCACTAGACCTGATACAATTTTTGGCGCAACATATTTGGTTCTTGCACCAGAACATAAATTAATTCCAGAAATTACATCTAAAGATAAAACCAAATTAGTTAAAGAGTATATAAATAAAACTTTATCAAAAAGTGAACTTGAGAGACAAGAAAATGAAAAAAATAAAACTGGTGTTTTTATTGGAAATTATGCTTTAAACCCCATTTCAAATAAAAAAATTCCTATATGGATATCTGACTACGTTTTAGCAAGTTATGGCACTGGTGCAATAATGGCAGTACCTGCCCATGATGAAAGGGATTTTCAGTTTGCTAATAAATTTAATCTCGAAATAACCAAAGTAATTGAAAGTAAATCAGATGAAAAATGTTTTACTGGAAATGGTAAAATAATAAATTCTGGTGAATTCAATGGAATTGATAACAATGAGTTTAAAAATATAGTTTGCGATAAGTTAAAAGAGATAAGTCAAGGTAAAAAAACAATAAATTATAAACTAAGAGATTGGATATTTACTAGACAAAGATATTGGGGTGAACCAATACCAATTTTACATTCAGATAATAAAAGAATAGCCTTAAATGAAAATGATTTACCATTAAAATTACCTTCTGTTGATAGTTATCTTCCAACTGATGATGGATCATCACCATTGGCTAGAAATAAAAAATGGATATCAACAGAAATAAATGGAAAAAAATATACTAGAGAAACAAATACTATGCCTCAATGGGCTGGCTCATGCTGGTACTACTTAAGATATTTAGACCCAAATAATGATGAAATTTTTGCCGAAAAGAAAAAAATAAAATATTGGATGCCGGTTGATTTATATATTGGTGGAGCTGAACATGCTGTTCTGCATTTATTGTACTCTAGGTTTTGGCATAAGGTTTTATATGATTTGAATTATGTAAATACAAAAGAACCTTTTAAAAAATTAGTTAATCAAGGAATGATACTTGGTAGATCTAGTTTTGTATATAGAATTAAAGGAAGTAATAAATATGTCTCATATAATTTAAGAAAAAGATATGACTATACAAGATTACATGTAGATGTAAGTTTTGTTGAAAATGATCAATTAAATATAAATAAATTTAAAAATTCATCTAAAGAATTAAAAGATTCTGAATTTATTCTAGAAAAAGATAAGTATATATGTGGCTCTGAAATAGAAAAGATGTCGAAATCAAAAAGTAATGTTGTAAATCCAGATAAAATTATTAAAAAATATGGTGCAGATACACTTAGAATGTATGAAATGTTTTTAGGTCCAATAGAGCAATCAAAACCATGGAATACAAATGGAATTGAAGGTGTATTTAAATTTTTAAATAAATTTTGGAATTTATTTCATGTTAAAAACAGGTTTGAAGTAAGTGAAGAGAAAGCAAACAGCAAAGAGTTAAAAATACTACATAATACAATCAAAAAAATCGAAGAAGATATAGAAAGACTATCTATTAATACCTGTATTAGTCAACTAATGATCACTATAAATGAATTAATAAAGTTGAATTGTAATAAAAAAGAAATTCTTAAACCAATGATTATAGTTTGTTCTCCTTTCGCACCTCATATTTGTGAAGAATTATGGGAAAAAATAGGAAATAAAAAATCTGTAACAAAAGAAATATATCCAGAATATAATTCTAATTATCTTGTTGAAAGCGAATATGAATACCCTATAATGATTAATGGGAAATTAAGAAGTAAACAAAAGTTTGCTCTTGATCTAAAAAAACAAGAAATTGAAGAATTAGTTATGAAAAATCAAACTGTAATAAAATGGGTTAAGGGTAATAGAGTCAAAAAAATTATTACCGTACCCAATAAAATAATTAATATAGTTTTTTAGTTTTTTACTATTCGATTAAAAATTGGATTACTAATTTTTTCAACCCATAGATTATACATTTTCTTGGAAGGATGTAAATTATCAAATGCTATAAGAGTTGTATCAAATTGAGCTAATCTTGAAATTTCTGTTATATCAAAATACATTACATTATATTTATTTGAAATCATTTTGTTAATAGTATTATAAGAATTTATTTCATTGAATATTCTCTTTTTATCTTCTTCAGAACTAACAAATGATGTAACTCCATAATCTGGGATTGACAAAACAAAAACGTTATTTTTATTCTTTGCATAATTTCTAGCCTTAACTAACAATTTTTCAAATTCATTACTATATTTTGAAATATCATATCCTCGATATTGATTATTCACTCCTATTAAAAGGGAAACCATATCATATTTTTTATTAATTTCTAATGAATTTAATGAATCTATTAACTCATCAGTTGTCCAGCCAGTTTTTGCAACTATTGTCACTTTATCTAAAACTTTTTCTTTAAAGTTTAATTTATTTTTCAATTGATTAGGATAAGAATACAAATGATCAACAGATTCTCCAATAGTATAAGAATCTCCTAAAGCAAGATAAGTTAAATGATTTGTAGTTTCATTTTTGTAAGCACAAGAAAAGAAAAATAAAAAAAACAAAAACCTTATCACTAGATTAATCTTCTAAAGATTATAAATAAAACACCTAATAAAAACATAATAATAGATATTTTATTAACTGTATGCATTGCTTTTAAACTAAAGTTAGTTTTTCTTTTAGGATCTTTTTTTCTGAAAAAATAGTTTGCAACTTCAGAAAAATCAAAATAATAAGATAATTTTTTCTTTTTATTATTCATAACGATTTAATTTGGTTCTATCCAATTTCCATCTTCTTTAATTAATTCAATAAGTTCATCAACTCCATTTTTGTAATATACAGAACGCTTTACAACTTCTTTACCTCGGTAAAGTGTTATTTTATCTTTACCTGAGCCAACATATCCATAATCTGCATCTGCCATTTCACCAGGTCCATTTACAATACAACCCATTATTCCAATTTTTAAACCTTTTAAATGATCAGTTCTATCTCTAATTTTTTTAGTTGTTTCTTGTAAATCAAATAATGTCCTTCCACATGAAGGACAAGAAATAAAATCTGTAGATGTAACCCTTACTCTTGACCCTTGTAAAATTTTAAAGCATAATGAATTAATTTTTTCAATTTCATTTATTTGTTTTTGGTTTGACGAAATAAAAATCCCATCTCCAAAGCCCTGAATAAATAGCCCACCAAGATCTGTTGAAGAATAAACTATAATATTTTCATATAAAATATCTTCGTAGTTATTGTAAATTATAACAGGATTATCCAATTCACTAATTTGCATAAAAAATGTACGTATATCTGACATATAATGTTCATTGTTTGACTGTACAATTAAGACGAAGTTTTTTGGAATTTTTATCTTTTTTAAATATTCCAAATCATCTGTATTTAACATTAGAAAATTTATTTTATCAGAATACTCATTATCTATTTTTTTAAAATCAGAAAAATTAATTAAGGGATAGCATGACATTTTTGAATCTAACTCTTTCCAAGTCATATAATCATATATTAAATTATAATTAAAATTATCATAATCAATTCTATTTTTACCTAAGTATAGATAATCTGGAGAAGTATCTGTTTTTGTAAACGATTGTTGATTTATATCAAATAATATTCCTATTTTTTTTAAATTTTCTGTTGTTAATTTTTCAATTTTTGAAAGATCAGAAATTACAATAGGCACATTATCTCCACCAATATTTTTAATTCTTTTTGATTCTCTTTTTTCATATTGAAATGGTGAAAAATTAATTTTTTTAGGAATTTCTATCTTTTTATGGTTTTCCCTAGTTTTGTATCTATCTACAAGAATTTTTGCTATAGGTGGTTCAAATTCTGGTGGTTCTGTAAGTGAAACCCTAACAGTGTCGCCTATACCATCATCAAGTAATGTTCCAATACCAATAGCAGACTTAATTCTTCCATCTTCACCTTCTCCAGCTTCAGTTACACCCAAATGAAGAGGATATTTTTTTAAATTCGAATTATCAATTTTTTCAACAAGTAATCTGTAAGCATGGACCATTACAAGAGGATTACTTGCTTTCATTGATAAAACAATATTGTAAAAACTATGATCTTCGCATATTCTCAGATATTCTAAAGCAGACTCAACCATACCTAAAGGTGTATCACCAAACCTACTCATAATTCTATCAGATAATGAACCATGGTTAGTACCTATTCTCATAGCTGTTCCATTACTTTTACATATTTTAATTAACGGAGAAACTCTTTCATAAATTCTTTCAATCTCAGCATTATAGGAATTATCGTCATATTCTATTTTTTTAAAACTTTTTTTATCAGCATAATTCCCAGGATTTATTCGAACCTTTTCAACTATTTTAGCAGCAATTTCTGCTGCATTAGGTGTAAAATGAATATCAGCAATCAATGGAATATTATAACCTCTATCGCTTAGTTCTTTTTTTATATTTCTTAAATTTTTAGCTTCATTAATACTTGGAGCGGTAATTCTAATATATTCAGAACCGGAATTGATCATTCTTATTGACTCTTCAACAGTTGCATTAGTATCCATTGTATCTGAAGTAGTCATGGATTGAATTCTAATAGGATTACTACCACCTATTGCTGAATCACCGATAGAAACAGATAAAGATTTTCTTCTTTTGTAATTAAATAAATGATTGTTATAGGTATTCTTCAATTTTTAAAAAATTAAATATCACCAAGCTGTGGTCTTATTATAATTTCCTCTACATTGGTACCACTAGACATATTATAAATTGAAAATATTGATTCTGCAATATCATTAGGTTGAACAAAACGATCTTTATCAAAATCAGAACCATCCCAGCTTGATGTTAAGGTTGCTCCTGGTAATACAGAAGTTACTCTTATTCCTTTATCTTTTAATTCTTCTCTTAAACATAAACTCATACCATAAAAAGCAAACTTTGAGACACAGTATGATCCACCATTACTATAAGCTATTTTACTAGCTATTGAGCAAATATTAAATATATGACCCTTTTTTCTAGATAACATAATTGGAATTAGACCTCTACTTATTTGATAATTTGAATATAAATTGGTATTGATCATTTTTTTCAAAATACCTTCATCTTCATTATATATTTTTCCAGGCGAAAAAATACCAACATTATTAACTAATAAATCTAAATTTCTTTCAAAAGATTTAACATAGTTAATAAAATTTTGACACTCTTTTTCTTTTGAAAGGTCGGCTTTAATAAAATTTATGGTAACAGTTTTTGATAGTTTTTCAACATCGATTTTTAATTTGTTTAAATCATCTAAATTTCTTGAACATGTAATTATATCAAAGTTCATTTTAGCAAACTTTAAGATAATTGATCTCCCAATTCCTTTTGATCCTCCAGAAATTACTAGCAATTTATTTTTCATTAATTTAAATTATGATAATAATTTACGAAATTGTAATAAACATTGTTAAAAATATATTAAATAAATGAAAAACTTTGGAAAATATATCATCTTTATTTCTACCCTTTTTCTAAGAAGAGAATCATTTAAAACTTATTTTAACTTATCTGTAAAAGAATGTATAAAGATTGGATACGAAAGTTTATTTATTGTAGCAATAGTTTCAATATTTATGGGTGCTGTTACTACTTTACAAACTGCATTTAATCTTGTAGGGCCTTTGATTCCTGATTATGTAATTTCATTAGTGGTTAGAGATATGACATTGCTAGAATTATCTCCAACCATAATTGCAATAGTTTTTGCAGGAAAAGTAGGTTCTAATATAGCTGGAGAACTCGGGACAATGAGAATTACAGAACAAATAGATGCGCTTGAAGTTATGGGAATCAACTCAAGTTCATACCTGGTTTTGCCTAAAATAATTGCATCTATTTTAATGTATCCAATTTTAGTTGTTATGTCAGCATTTCTTGCAATTTTAGGAGGTTATATAGCAGGGACAATTTCCGAAGTTATAGCAGGTACGGAATATATTTATGGATTAAGATACGAGTTTAACCCTTTTAATATTCCATTTGCACTTATCAAGTCATATGTTTTTGCTTTTTTGGTTGCATCCATTTCATCTTTCCAGGGATATTACACAGAAGGAGGTGCTTTAGAGGTTGGTAAATCAAGTACACAAGCTGTTACTAAAAGCTGTATTGCTATTTTAATTGCTGATTATGTTTTAGCACAAATTTTACTTTAATATGATTGAAATAAAAAATATAAATAAAGCGTTCAATGATAATCAAGTATTGTTTAATATATCTGGATTATTTGAAAAAGGAAAAACTAATCTTGTAATTGGTGCCAGTGGAACAGGAAAAAGTGTATTATTAAAATGTTTAGTTGGACTTTTAAAACCAGATAAAGGAAATGTCCTATTCAATGATAGAGATTTTACAAACGGTTCTAAAAAACTAATAACAGAAATTAGAAGAGAAATTGGAATGTTATTTCAAGGAGGAGCACTATTTGATTCAAAAAATGTAGAAGAAAATGTGATGTTTCCTTTAAACATATTAAGCAAATTGAAAAAAGATGAAAAAATTGAAAGAGTAAATCACTGTTTAAAACTTGTTGGACTGGAAAATATAAATAATAAGATGCCATCGGAATTGAGTGGAGGAATGAAAAAAAGAGTTGGTATCGCTAGAGCTATAGTTAATAATTCTAAATATTTGTTTTGTGATGAGCCAAATTCAGGATTAGATCCACTAACTGCTATAAAAATTGATAATTTAATACAAAAACTTACTTATGAACTAAAAACTACAACAATTGTTGTTACTCATGATATGAATTCTGTTATGGAAATTGGAGAAAAAATTATGTTTATACATCAAGGAAAAAAATTATGGGAAGGAAATAATAAAAACATTTTTAATAATAAAATTAAAGAATTAGATGAATTTATTTTTTCAAATAAACTTATGAAAAAAATTAAACCTTAGTTATGAATTGATGCAACTCTTTCAGAAATTTTATTTCGGATTTCAAGATTTTTTTGATCTTTTTTACTTCTAAAGTACCATAAAAGTCCTCCTGCTGTCAACAACAAATAAGTTGAGGTAAACAAATAAATAATACCAAAATTAATACCCGATGAAATGCCTTCATTACCAGCACTTATTTCACTTTGAACAATACTCTTGCACATTGAACATCCTTGAGAGATCAATTCAAAATTGAATGAAAAAATAATAACAAAGATTAATAAGAATTTATAATGCATATATACATTTTTAGATACGAAAATTAATAATAAATGTTCAGTATTAATAATAAGGACTAATCATTAAATATACAATTACACCAGAAACTGATACATATAACCATATTGGAAAAGTATATTTTACAACTTTTTTATGTTTATTTATTTGATTGGTTAAAGCAAAATAAAATGCAAACAAAACAAATGGCACAACAACGATAGAAAGTAAAATATGTGAAATTAAAGTTGGATAGTATATATATCCAAAATTTCCTTGATAGGAAGTACTTTCTACTGAAGAATGATATATTATATAGGAAACTAAAAATATAGAACCAAAAATAAAAGAGATTGTATTTAGTGATTGATGTAATTTCACATTCTTCTTAACTTTGATAAAATAAAAAGAAAATAAAAGAAAAATAGATGTGGAAGTATTAATAATAGCGTTAAAATGAGGAAGCTTGGATGTCCAATCTCCAAATAAAACAATTTTACTAGGCATAAATAATAACAAAGCAACCACAATTGGAACTATTATTGAAATTGAAATAATTAAATTTTTATAAATACTATCATTTTTCATGATGATATTAATATTTTAAGTTCAGCGGATAGCCTTTCAAATTCATCTTCTGAATTACTTTCATAATAACCTCTAATCCTTCCAAATTTATCAATTAAAATTAAGGATGAAAAGTTGATATCATATAAAAACTTACAAGAAACATATTTAAATAATTCAGATTTATTTAATCTTAATGTTTTCCAATTATTATCGAGTCTGGAGGAAGTTATTGAATATAGATCTATGATAAAATTATTATTTAATAATCTTTCAATTTCATTATTAATAAAACTTTGATTTTTATCATCTAATCTGATATCTACGAGTATAAAATTTTGTCCTATTTCTAAAAAACTATCAGATTTTACATAAAACGGAAAATCAACATCTAGCAAACAAAAAGAATAACTTTCAATACGTTCCTCATGAAAAATTGGAACTTCATAATTGTTTTTACCAAAGAAGTGAAGGAAAAAACTTATAGTTAATGGAATAATAATTGAAATTGATAAAACAAACCACTTTAGACTAGATCTCATTAAGAATATATTGCTTGATAAATCGCATCAGCTTGAATTACCATAGCACCTAATAACCATATCACAAAAACAGTTGGAATTAAAATAGTCCACATTAAAGTTTTTTTCTCATGCGCAAGATGCATAAATTCTCCGACAATGTATCCAGCCTTTATAAAAGTCATACCAATAAATAATAAAAGTTTAAATTCTTTCCAAGATTCTGGAAACTGAAGGGCAACATAAAATTCTGCTGCGGTTACAACACCAAGAATGATAGCTACTTTCCAAATTTTCCAAATTTTAGACTTATCAGCTGGTTTGGGTGTAACAAATGAATTTTCTGGCTCCAACATAAAATTAAATTAAATAAAAAAATGTAAATACAAAAACCCAAACTAAATCGACAAAATGCCAATATAAACCGACTTTCTCAACCATTTCATAATGTCCTCTTTTCTCATAGATACCAACAGTCGTTTGATAAAAAATCAAAAAATTTAAAGCAACACCAGAAAATACATGAAATCCATGAAATCCTGTTATGAAAAAGAAAAATGCAGCAAAGTCAGGGGGCCCGTATTGATTTATCTGCAAATTTGCACCATAAATAATAGAACCATCTAATAATCTACTTCCTAAATCAGTTCCATGTATAAAATGAGACCACTCCCATGCTTGACAGCCTAAAAATGTAAACCCTCCCACTATAGTCCAAAGCATCCATTTTTCTACACCTTTCCTATCCATTCTATGACCTGCCTCAACAGCTAATACCATTGTGACGCTACTAAGTATTAGAATAAATGTCATCAATCCTACAAAGACTAAAGGAAGTTCAACTCCATGAAAGAAAGGAAATGCTTCAAAAACTTTCTCAGGAACAGGCCAATATGATTGAGAAAAGGTAAAATCAGATAAAGTACCTTCATAGGCAGGATGTTTTAACCTAATAACTCCATAAGCAATCAAAAATGCAGAAAAAGTGAAGGCATCAGATATTAAAAAGAACCACATCATAAGTTTACCATAACTGGCTTTAAATGGTTCAACACCACCACCCCATAAATTTTTATTATTTGATTTTAATGTAATTGAATCTGACATAAATCAATTTAATTATATAAGTATAAAGTTACATATAAATACAACCATAAACCAGTAAGAAAGTGCCAATATGTTGTTGACATTTCGATTAAATTTAAATTTTTAGAGTGAACTTCTAGTTTTGAACTCTTAAATAAAACTATTGCAATAAAAATTAAACCACTAATTAAGTGAAATGCATGAACTCCAGTGATAACATATATAAAAGATCCATCAGGATGTCCAACAAAAAATACACCGGAATTGACTAATTCTCCCCAAGAAAAATATTGGAGAATGAGAAATGACACGCCTGACAAAATTGATGCAAATAAGAAATAATTTAATTTATTTAAATCATCTTTTTTAGCAGAAAAATATGCTATCTGTTTGAATAAACTACTTAATACAACTACTATTGTAGAGTATATAAACATATTTGGCAAATTAATAATTAATCCACCAGGCTCTCCTTTTTTAACAATATAAGCACTAATTAAGGAAACAAAAATCATAGAAATAGAAATTATAAATATCCAAGTAATAAAAATATTTGGATTCATTCTTAAAATTTTAACATTTGATTTCATAGGCACTAAATTTTATCTAAAATATAACTTATTTGTACAATTGGTAAATAAATAAAAGAACCAATCATAACTCTCAATGCAGATTTTTTTGAAAAATCTTTTATTAAATGAATAGTTTGTATCAAAAAAAGAACGCCACATAATATTGCTACAAATCCTGATATTAAACCAGTAATTCCAAAAATTGTTGGTAGCAGTCCCAATGGTAAAAGAATGAGTGTGTAAGTCATAATATTAATAGCAGTAGAAAAATTTTTTCCTCCTCCATTAGGTAGTAACTTAAAACCTGCTTTTTTATAATCTTCATAAGAAACCCATGCAATAGCCCAGAAGTGAGGAAACTGCCAAATAAATTGAATTGAAAATATTATTATTGCTTCAATCGATATCTGATTGGTAGCAGCAACCCATCCAATCAAAGGAGGCAAAGCTCCAGGAAATGCACCAATAAAGACAGCTATTGAACTAATTTTTTTTAAAGGTGTATAAACAAAAGAATATACTATTAAAGATAAAATGGATAGAAAAGCTGTATAAAAATTAAGAAAATAATATAAAATTAAAAATCCTATAAATGAAAATAATAAAGAAATAATCATACTAGTTTTTACGGTAATTCTCTTTGTAGGTATAGGTCTTTTCATAGTTCTTTTCATTAGACTATCAGAATCCTTTTCCAAAATTTGATTATTTATTATAGAAGAAGATGTTATTAACCAGCCACCAAAAAACAAAAAGAATAAATCTATATAATTAATTCCTTCAGAAGAAGCCAATATAAATCCAAAAGTAGCTGAAAAAGCAACTAAAAGAGATAATCTCAATTTGGTAAGTTCAATTATAATTTTAATCATAAATACTCTTTATTTCAGCAAATATATTTTTAGATAAATTAAATTCAAAAATTTTCATTTTTTGTTGATGAATCAACCAATAAATATAAATAAAACAATAAACCAAAGATAAGGAAGGCTATCAATAAATGTACTGGTTGCAAGTAACTTGGGATTGCAAAATAAGCCATTCCAGCACCAGACAAAATTTCTAAAATAATTAGAAATAATATTATTGAAACAATTCTAAAATTCGAGTTTAAAAAATCTTTAGTAGTTAAAAGTAAATAGACCAAATACAAATTCAATGCTAAAATAAATAATGAAAAGGATCTATGAATTATAAATTCAAATCCTAAATTAGCTATCCAAGTATTCCTCATGTTTTCACCAAAAATAATTGCTATCTGATCTATAGATTCTCTGACTTGAGATCCTAAAATTATTTGAAAAAACATTGCAGTTAAATTTAAAATAATAAAAAATTTAACTTCTTTTTTTTTAAGAAATGAATTCAAAAAAGATTTATTTTTTTTCGATAGAAAATAGGAATATATCATCAAAATAATTATTAATAATGCAACTATCATATGAAGTGTAATTATACCAGGCATTAATTTTGTCGATACAACTATTGACCCTAACCATGCTTGAAATAAAACTAAAATTAATGTAGAGAATGAAATAAAAAATAATGAATTTTTCACTTTAATATAATTTATTGATGATAAGAATGTTAAAAAAATTGATAATCCTACTATAGCACCTAAAAGTCGATTTAAATATTCCGTCCAAGTTTTGTAGACATTAAAATCCTCTTCTTCATAAATTGATTTATCATCTAAAAGTCTTTGGGATAATTCACTAAATCCAAAATAAGATAAATACCTTGAGAGTCTAATATTTTTCTTTTTTCTTTTTTCTATAAATTCATCTTTATAATTATCAGATAACTCTGAAATATGGGTTGGAGGAATAATTTTACCAAAACACTTAGGCCAATCAGGACAACCCATACCAGATCCTGTACTTCTAACAATTCCACCAGCTAGTATCAATAAGTATAATAAAACAAGTGTAATTAAATTAATTTGTCTGAATCGACTACCAAGCCATTTAATCATTATTTCTAATGTTGATCATCATCAGGTAGATTAGATTCAGGGGTCTTAGAATAAGGAATATTTTGAGGAATAAAATCTTCCTTAGAACCAGTTTTACTATAATCGTACGCCCATCTTTCTACCTTTGGAATAGGACCTACCCAATTTCCATGGCCAGGATTAACAGGAGTTGTCCACTCTAGAGTGTTAGATCTCCAAGGGTTTTCAGAGGCCTTTTTTCCTCTAAACATACTGTAGAAAAAATTAAATAATAAAATAAATTGAGCCGCAAAAGTAATTAGTGCTGCATAAGAGACAAATACATTTAAGTCAACAAATGATTCAATGTTTCCAGCTTGAAAAGTTGAAAAGGAGTAATATCTCCTTGGAAAACCTGCCATTCCTATATAATGAAGTGGGAAAAAGACTAAATAAGAACCAATAAATGTTAACCAAAAATGAATATATCCTAAACCATTGTTCATCATTCTACCAAACATCTTTGGGAACCAATGATATACTCCTGCAAACAAACCAAAAAATGCAGAGACACCCATAACAATATGGAAATGTGCTACTACAAAATATGTATCATGCAAATTAATATCTAAAGCAGAATTTCCTAAAAATATTCCAGTAACACCACCTGAAATAAAAGTAGAAACAAGACCAATGGAAAATAACATTGCAGGTGTAAAAATTATATTACCACGCCAAAGAGTTGCAATATAATTAAATGCTTTTATTGCTGAAGGAACAGCAATTATTAGAGTCAATACCGTAAAAACTGAACCAAGAAAAGGATTCATTCCAGAAATAAACATATGATGCGCCCAAACTACAAAAGAAAGCCCTCCTATAGCAAGAATTGAATAAACCATAAATTTATATCCAAAAATTGGTTTTCTAGAACAAGTAGCAATAACCTCTGAAGCTATCCCAAGTGCAGGAAGAATAACAATATAAACTTCGGGATGACCTAAAAACCAAAAAAGATGTTGAAATAAAATTGCACTACCACCCTCATTCGCTAATGCTTCTCCAGCTATATAAATATCAGATAAATAAAAACTTGTTCCAAAAGATCTATCCATTATTAACAGTAATGCTGCAGATAATAAAACAGGGAATGATAAAACTCCTAAGATAGCTGTAACAAAGAAAGCCCAAATAGTCAGAGGCATTCTAAAAAATGTCATTCCCTCAGTTCTTAAATTGATAACCGTAGTAATATAGTTCAATGCACCTAACAAAGCTGAAACAATAAAGAATGCCATGGATATTAACCAAAAGGTCATACCTAAACCAGACCCAGATACCGCTTGAGGTAATGCGCTTAGAGGTGGATATATGGTCCAACCTCCACTAGCAGGTCCACCCTCTACAAAAATTGAAATAAACATTACAATACTAGATAAAAAGAAAAACCAATATGATAACATATTAAGAAATCCTGAAGCCATATCTCTTGCACCAACTTGAAGTGGTATTAAAAAGTTACTAAATGTACCACTTAGACCAGCAGTTAAAACAAAGAAAACCATGATAGTTCCATGCATGGTTATTAATGCAAGGTAAACTTCAGCATCGATCTTTCCTTGAGGGGTTAACCAATTACCAATTATTGGACTTAAGGCACTTAGATCCAAATCTGGAAAGCCTAATTGTATTCTAAATAGAGAAGAAAAAAGCCCACCAACTACTGCCCAAAATATACCAGTAATTAGAAATTGTTTTGCTATTATTTTATGATCCTCTGAAAATATATATTTTCTAATGAATCCAAGTTCATGATGCTCCTCATGATGCTCTTCGTGATCAACATTAACTTTTGTAGTTGTTTTTAATTTAGTTTCCATAATTAGTCGCGTAAAGATAGTTTTTGAAAATTATTTTTTACTTGAATTTTTGATAAATATTCAGGATTTTTTTCAATCCATGGTTTTTGTGATTTCTTCCACTCTAGATATTCATATTCTTCTTGAACAATGACTGTATGTTTCATTGAAAAATGAGCTCTACCACAAATTTTGTTACATAAAATTTCATAATTAAAATCAGGATTACCAGTTTCTTCTCTTATTTCCTCTGTAGTTTTAGTTGGCACAAACCAGAATTGAGTTGGCATTCCAGGAACTGCATTCATTTGAGATCTCATGTAAGGCATATAAACACTATGTATAACATCCCTTGAACGAATTTTAAATAGAACGGGTTTTCCTTTTGGTACATGTATTTCTCTAGGCATAAAATCATCAAAGGAAGCAGAATCAGTAAAATCGATTCCGACTATATTATCAACATCAATAAGTTTATAATTATACGATCCTAATTTATTATCTTTTCCTGGATATCTTGAAGCCCATGCAAATTGATACCCAACAACTTCAATTACTTCAGGATCTTCAGGTGGTGGACCAGTTATTTCACCCCAAACTATTAATCCCCAACCAATTAATACAGTAAGTACAATTGCAGGAATAATAGTCCATATGAGTTCAAGCTTGATATTTTCTGGATAAAACTGAGCTTTTCTTTTTTCACTAAATTTATACTTATATGCAAAATAAAACATAACAATTTGAGTGACAATAAACACAAATGCAGTAACAGCTGTTGTAACCCAAAAAAGTCTTTCCGTAACATGTCCATGTTCAGATGCAATTGGTAGTACATAATTATCGTATTCTGCAACAGAATACCAAACAAGACCTACAATTAGTAAAAGTAAAAATATGATTCCACCAATAGCATTTAAATTATTTAACTTATCATTAAAGCTAGAAAATTTTTTTTCTTTATCAGTAATGGCTAACAATTCGGATGATCTAAATAATTGAAAAATTATTAGAAGGAAAAGAATCGCTGAAATAAATAAAATTAAATTCATCAATAATAAAAAATTTTAAACATCATGGTGCAAGCTCTCTTCAAGCATTGGATGATTTTTTGGTACCAACCTTCGAGAACTTAAACTACGTAATACTACGAATAAAAATGAAGAAAGATACACAACTAATATTCCAATTTCCATAAAGCCAAATCCACCATTTTCTTTTAAAACACCTGGGGTTACCATTAGGTAAAAATCAATAAAATGACCAAACAAAATTATTGGACAAGCTATCTTCAAAAACCTAGTATGTCTTTTACTAGCTCTTGTCATTAAAAACAAGAAAGGGAAGAAAAAGTTGCAAATTAAATTTAAATAAAAGAAGGGAGCATAAATGCCACTCTTAACTCTTTCCACATAATATATTGTTTCTTCGGGAATGTGTGCATAATAAATTAATAAATATTGAGAAAACCATATATAGGTCCAAAAAACACTAAAAGCAAATACAAATTTTCCTAAATCGTGAATAACACTATGATTAATAAAATCTAAATTTCCATTTTCCTTTAAAGCTATAACTATTAAAGTTATAAATGCAAGTGAAGATACCCACCAACTTGCAAAAACATACCAACCTATCATTGTACTAAACCAATGGGTATCAATTGATAAAATCCAATCCCAAGCAGCTACAGAACTAGTAACAGCATAAACAACAACAAATACTGCTGATATAGTGAACATTTTTCTCCAAGGAGTTTCCCCTCCATTAACATCTTCTTTATCAGACTCTTTAACAATCATAAGGTATAATATATACCAAATAATAAAAAATAAAATCATTCTTGATAAATAAAAAGGGACATTCAAATATGCTTTTTTACCGTCAATAACAGCATCATATCTATAATCATTAACGTCATATAAATATTCATGAGTCCAGTGAAAAATATCATGATTAGCAACTCCAAAAACTAGAAGCATCAAAATAAAAGCATAAGGCAACCAGCTTCCCATTGCTATAGGAACCCTTATCAAACCTGCTGACCATCCAGCTTGAGCTACATATTGGATTGTAAGGAAAAATACTGCTGATACTGAAATACCTGTAAAATATACATTATTAATCCACAAATTTGAAAAAAATCTTTGATACCAATGAAATTCATAATGTGAGCTTTCTGAAGCAATACTGGAAACTTCTTCGTGGTGACCATCTCCATTGATTATCATAAAAGCTCCTACAACTGTTAAAAGGATTCCCGAAGCAAATAAAATTAATAACTGCTTTTTAGTTTGTAATCTAAATATATAGTCTTTTCCTAAACTCATTGTTTTTGTAAGGTTTGAACATATTTAACAATCTTCCATCTATCTTCAATTGATATTTGAGATCCATGTGCCCACATTCTACCTTTACCATGGGTAATAGTATGAAAAATATCACCTTCCGTTTTATCTTTAACAGCTCTTGAATTATATGCTGTTACGCCTTTATATACTACACCAACTAGTCCATCACCCATTCCTTTTTCACCATGACAATGAATACAATATCTAGTGTAAAAAACCTTTCCTTGTTTTAAAACTTCTTCTGAATCTTCTAAAGGACTTTTCAATTTGGATGCTAGATCAATACTATCTTTAGGAATTCTATAAGGTAAATAATTACCTCTCTTAACTGTTCCTGGAACTGGTTCCCTCATTGTCATTTCATAATTATTATATGGATTAGAATTATAAAATTCACCATGGTTATCCTCAGGATTTGAATCCAACCAGCTACCAATTTCTTTATCTTTAACTTGAGATAATGGTTCATAGGGAACTGAATGATACATATTAGGAGCATATTCAACACCAGGATAATCATCCTTTGCTGCGCAGGCTGAGATGAATAAACAAATTAAAAGTATTTTTATTTTTTTCATTTAATCCATTTGCTTTTCATTAACTTCTGATGCACCAGAGGCCTTTAAAAGCTTACTTATTTTAGTTTTATCTAGTTTGTTTTTTTCTAATTCAATTGCAACGATATGTTTATCATCCGTAGATCTGATATCAAACATTTTGGCTTTTCCCCAAGGCTTCAAATCACTAATTACTAAAAAGGTGCCAACCATTCCAAATGCTGATAATAACACAGTCATTTCAAAAGTTACAGGAATAAAAGTTGGAAAAGGCAAAAAATCTTTTCCACCTATGATCATTGGCCAATCAATTGTCATCATATAGATCATCATTGTAAGAGCTAAACATGTTCCTGTCATCCCAAAAAGAAAAGCAGCTATTGATAACCTAGATCTATTATATCCTAGAGCATTCTCAATACCATGTACTGGAAATGGAGAATATACCTCATAAATATTTACTCCTTCTTTTCTTACTTTAGTTATAGCTTTTAACAAAACATCTTCATCTTCAAATACTCCTAAAACATAATTTTTAATACTATCAGCCATTTTTTAATTTTTTTTTGTTTCGCCTGTTGGTTTTAAAATACTTTTTACTTCAGCCATATTTATTACTGGAAAATATTTTGAAAAAAGTAAATAAGCTGTAAAGAAAAATCCAAATGAAAAAAGATACATTCCTACGTCGTACATTGTCGGATAAAACATTCCCCAACTTGAAGGAATATAATCTCTGTGCAAAGAAGTAACAATAATAACAAATCTTTCAAACCACATACCAATATTAACTACTATGGAAATTATAAATGTAGCAGCTATATTAGTTCTTATTTTTTTAAACCAAAAAAGTTGAGGTGAAACAACATTACAAGCCATCATAGAAAAATATGCCCACCAATAAGGGCCAGTAACTCTATTATAAAAAGCATATTGCTCATATTCAACTCCTGAATACCAAGCTATAAATAATTCTGTAATGTATGCAATACCAACAATTGAACCAGTTACTATAATAACTATATTCATTAATTCAAGGTGTTTGATAGTAATATAGTCTTCTAAATTATATACTTTTCTTGTAATAATTAGTAAAGTAAGTACCATTGCAAATCCAGAAAAAATAGCACCAGCAACAAAATAAGGTGGAAAAATTGTTGTATGCCATCCAGGAATAACAGAAGTTGCAAAATCCATAGAAACAATTGTGTGAACTGATAAAACAAGAGGCGTAGCTAAGCCAGCTAATACCAAAGCAACAGTTTCATACCTTGACCAGGTTTTTGCAGCTCCATTCCAACCAAAACTCAAAGCACCATATACAGATGCTGAAATTGTTCTTCCAGCCTTAACTGCTCTATCTCTAATTGTTGCAAAATCAGGAATTAATCCAATATACCAGAAAACTAGAGAAACTGAAAAATAAGTACTTATTGCAAAAACATCCCATAAAAGAGGGCTAGCAAAATTAACCCATAAAGAACCATATGTATTTGGGAGTGGTAGTGCCCAAAAAAATCCTACCCATAATCTTCCCATATGAAGTAGAGGGAACATTGCAGCACAAATTACCGCAAAAATTGTCATTGCTTCAGCAGCTCTATTTATTGACATTCTCCATCTCTGTCTAAATAAAAGTAAAATTGCTGAAATAAGTGTTCCGGCATGACCAATACCTACCCACCAAACAAAATTTGTAATATCCCATGCCCAACCTATAGTTTTATTTAGTCCCCACATACCTATTCCATCCCATAAAGTTCTGTATACAGCATAACCACCTACCAAAAGCATAATTAGAGATAATCCCAGAGCTATTAACCATGATACACTTGGTTTATCCTCAACCCTTCTTGATATATCATTTGAAACATCATGTAAGGATTTACCTCCGGTAATTAATGGTGTCCTTATTTTAGATTCAACATGCATATTTTTAACTTTCTTTTTTATTTCTAATTTTTCTCATGTACCAAATATTTGGACTAACTTTTAGCTCATCCAAAACATTGTAAGCTCTTTCTTCATTTACTTGTAATTTATTTTCTTCTTTTCTTTTAATTTTTAAATATTTTGAAATTTTACTTTTTGGATCATTCATATCCCCAAAAACCATTGCATTAGATGGACAAGAACTTTCACAGACCATATTTATATCACCATCTTTTAATCTTCTATTTTCTTTTTTTGCTTTTAATTTTCCTGCCTGTATCCTTTGGATACACATTGAACATTTTTCCATGACACCTCTAGATCTAACAGTTACATCAGGGTTAAGAACCATCTTTCCTAAATCATTATTCATAGAAGAATTCTTATCAAATTGCTCATTATCATGGTATTTAAACCAATTAAACCTTCTTACTTTGTAAGGACAATTATTTGCACAATATCTAGTTCCAATACATCTATTGTAAGTCATTTGATTTAAACCCTCAGTACTATGAGTTGTAGCTGCAACAGGACAAACAGTTTCACAAGGAGCATTATTACAATGCTGACACATCATTGGTTGAAAAGTTACATCAGGATTTTCTGAAGCTTTCTCCAAACCTTTTAAATCATGAACATCAGCATCACTTGAATAATACCTATCTATTCTAATCCAAGCCATCTCTCTCCTATTTAGAACTTCATCCTTTCCAACAACAGGAATATTATTTTCTGCTTGACAGGCAATTGTACATGATCCACAACCTGTACAAGCATTAAGATCAATAGCCAATCCCCAATGATGATTATTATACTTATGGCCTTTCCATAAGGAAATATCTTCTGGTTTTTTATATCCTTTACTTGTATAAATTTTCATCTGATATTGTCCTG
This sequence comes from uncultured Marinoscillum sp., assembly GCA_902628365.1. Taxonomy (GTDB): domain Bacteria; phylum Bacteroidota; class Bacteroidia; order Cytophagales; family MED-G16. The sequence continues at coordinate 26,247 of CACOMW010000008.1, forward strand.
AATTAGGATCTTCTACATACTTTTTTAGAGTAGTTTCTTGAATAACACTCTCTCTGCCCATAATAGTGTGATGAGTTTGAGTTTGAGCTATTCTATATTCTTCATTTGAATTTGATAATTGAATATTTTTAATAGTTAAACTTTGATAACCTTTTAAAAATTCAATCATTTCATATGCATCTTGTCCAACATTATTTCCAACAGCACCAGATTTTTTACGTCCATAACCTAAAGCCAAACCAACTGTTCCCTCAGCTTGACCGGGCTGAACTATTGCAGGTATTAAATATTCTTTTCCAGAATCTAATTTGAGTAAAAGTTTCTGGGTTGTCATATCTCCTATTTGAAGGTTTAATTCATTTGCTAATTTTGAACTAATTGATAAATAATTATCCCAACACACTCTTGAAATTGGATCTGGCATTTCTTGAAGCCATGGATTATTTGCTTGAATACCATCTCCCACACTAGAATTTAAATATAAAACCAATTCATTTCCATCAGATGGAGAATAATTTTGGTCTATCCAGAAGGAAACATTTTTTAATAAATTAGATATTTCACTATTTAAGCTAAATGTCTTTTTATCCTTTAACTCATAAAAACCATCATGTAAACATTGATCCCAAAAGATCTGAAAATTGGTATTTATTCCTTCACTTTTAGATAATTTTTTCCAATTACTTTTCATAAAGTCAAAATAATCAGAATCATCTTCAGACCATTTTAGTAGACTTTCTTGGAACTGTCTAGTATTAAAAAGCTTTGAAATTGTAGGTTGAGAAAAACTAAAAAAACCTTTAATTGGTTCATAATCATTCCAAGATTCTAAATAATGATTATCAGGAGCAATAACTTTTACTAAAGATGCAGTTTCATCCATTCTATCAGAAGTAGAAATAGATAATGGAATATCATTAATCTTACTAGATATTATTGATCCTAAAGCGTGGTCATAAGCAGGATTACAATTTAGGAAAATCACAGCGCCAATATTATCATTATTAATATCTTTTATGAATTTATTAAATTCATAATCATTACCATTTCTTAAATTGTAAGGTGTATCAAAAGAAATTGTTGTGTTGTAATTATTTAAAATTTCATTAATAGCATTTATTATAATTTGAACATATTCATCATTTGAACTTGAAACTATAATTGAACTTCCAAAATTATTAATCAAATCATCAGCTATCATACTGAGATTACTATCAACTATTTCATTTTTAAATTGGATAGGAGTTTTTCCATATTTTTTAGCTAAAAGATTATATAAACTTGCTATGTAAAAAACTTGTTCAGAGCTTTTAATTGGAATTCTATAGTCTGCATTAGAGCCAGTTAAAGACAAATTTGATTCAAATGAATATAATCTTGACATTGTCTTTTTATTAGAATTAACAGCTCTGGTTTTAGCGAATTGATTATTAAATAAAGTATGATTAATTGAACTACCTAAAAAATCGTAATCAAAAGAAACAATGACTTTTGCCTTGGAGAAATCATAATAAGGAATTTTTCTAAGTCCAAATGATTTACTATTAGCTTCAAGTGAACCATGATAAGAAACTTGATCGTATTGAACATGCTTAAAATTATATTTGGCTTTAAATTTTTGAATAACTTTTTGAGAAGAAGGACTAAAAGCAGAGTTAGAAATTATGTAGTTATTTTTATTAGACTTACTATTAAACTTTAAATTTTCAAATATATAATTATCAATTTCTTTCCAATCAGATTTCTTTCCATTTAAAAATGGGTTTTGTAATCTTTCTTTATCATAAAGTGACAATACAGATGCTTCTACCTGTGATGATGTACCTCCACCACTAATATGTGAAAGCTTATTTGCCTCAATTTTAATTGGTCTACCTTCACGAGTTTTAACAAGCACACTGCAATAATCACTACCACTTACATACGAAGAAGCATAATAATTAGGAATTGTTGCATCGATATCAACAGGTTTATTAACATATGGAATTGCTTTTTTAATAGGCGCTTCACAGGAAGCCAAAGTTGCTGCAGATAATCCAAATCCCATCATTTTAAGAAAGTCTCTTCTTGAATTATTTGAACTCCCTTTAATTGGTAGGTATTCTGGAAATTCGTTTTGAGCATTTTTGATAAAATCTTTATCATTTTTTAATTGCTCTATACCTTTCCAATATGTTCTATTTTCTTTTTTCATATTAATAATGACATTTTGAACATTCCAAGCCTCCTATATCTTGTACTTTCAATGGATTCTTTGAGTTTTTACCATGTAAAGCTACCAACTTATCATAATATTCATTCCCTTTAGAATTTACTTCTGTTTCTCTATGACAATTAATACACCAACCCATTGTTAATTCTGAATATTGATAAACCACATCCATTTCTTTAATTGGACCATGACAAGTTTCACATTCAATACCACCAACTTTTACATGTTGAGCATGATTAAAATATGAGAGATCAGGTAAGTTGTGTACCCTGACCCATTCAATTGGTTTATTTTCTTCGTATGCAGTTAATATTTTTTGAATTTCCGGTTTATCAGTTTCAATGGCATTATGACAATTCATACATATGTTTACTGATGGAATATTTGCTGATTTAGAGATATTGACACCAGTATGACAATAATTACAATCTATTTCATATTGACCGGCATGAATTTTATGAGAAAACGCAATCGGTTGTGCTGGTTGATAATTTTGTTGTATACCAACTGTATAAAGACCATCGATACAAGATCTAACTAAAACTATTGTAAATATAAAAGTTGTGGCACCAAGAATAAAATCGCTTTTTAAGAATCTTTTATAATTAAATTTATACTCGATAAACTCTTTGTCAGATTCAGATAATTTTTTTCCACTAATTGTATCTTCTAATAAAATATATTTTTTTGATAATTTATTAAATTGAATCAATACAACTAAAGTTATTATTAATAGAATTACAACCAAAGTGGTAAGAATATTAACTGTGGTATTTGAAACAACTGATTGAGCACCGGATGAAATTTCCAGATCATTATCCTCTTCAACAACTGCAACTTCTATAGGTTTTGCTGACTCAGATTTTATATATTCTAATAATGAATTTAATTCATCATCATTAAAATCAAATGATGTCATTAAAGTATTATTATATTCTTTATAAAGATTTACAGCGTATTCATCTCCACTTTGAATTACCTTTTGAGAATTTCTAATAAAAGCATATAACCATTCTTCAGACCTTCTTTCGTGAACATCTCTTAGAGCTGGGCCAATTACCACATCATTAATTGCATGACATACTGTACAATTTCCTTTAAAAATTTTTTCACCATTAGAAACAATAGAGTTATCGATAGGATCTGAATCCTGAGCAAATAAATTATATGGATTTAAGTATGAAAATAATATAAAGATATAGGTGAAAATTACCGAAGTAAAATTCATTTTAGAAACGATTCTGTAAGAAGAATTCTTGATCATTTAACTATAACAAAATTAAGTTAAAAACATATAAAATCATAATTCTGGACAAATGTAATTATGGAGAAATTAACATCAAAAAAATAATCAATTATCTATTTTATTTAGAATATTTCTAAATAAATAAATTTAATAGCTATTTATTTTTAGATCATTTTCTTTTATGATTCTTCTCAAAATTTTACCTACATTAGATTTAGGTAAATCATCAACAAATGAAACATGTTTAGGGCATTTATATGAAGTAAGTTTTTCCTTAGAATATTCAATAATTTCTTTATCTGTTAATGATTCATCTTTTTTTACAATAACAGCTTTTACCGCTTCGGTAGTTTTTTTATCAGGCACCCCTATCACACCAACTTCTAAAACCTTTGGATGTGAGGATATAATATGCTCAACTTCATTTGGAAAAACATTAAATCCGGATACCAAAATCATCTCTTTTTTTCTATCAACTATTTTTATAAAGCCATCTTTGTCCATGACTCCTATATCACCTGTTTTTAACCAGTCTCCTAACATAACTTCGGATGTTTCATTTTGTCTTTGCCAATAACCTTTCATTACTTGAGGGCCATTAACACAAATTTCACCTCTTTCACCAAGTTTAACCTCTTTATTTTTATCATCTATAAACTTCACATTTGTACTAGGAAGAGGAAGGCCAATGGTTCCAATTTTATCAGTTCCATCTAATGGATTCATAGTTACAACAGGTGATGTTTCTGTTAAACCATAACCTTCTGATAATGGACTTCCCGTTACTTCTTTCCATTTATTTGCAACTATTTTTTGAACTGCCATACCTCCACCAAATGCAACCTTTAATTTTGTAAAATCCAAGTCCTTAAAACCATCAGCATTGATTAGCCCATTAAATAATGTATTAACACCTGTTATAACAGAAAATTTATGTTTGGACAATTCTTTTACAAAACCTTTCATGTCTCTTGGGTTGGTAATTAATACATTTTTTGCACCCATTTTAAACATAACTAGAGCATTACATACTAATGCAAATATATGATACAAGGGTAATGCAGTAATACAAATTTCTTTTTTATCCTTTAACAAAATTTTCATAACTTCATGGATCTGAGAAATATTTGATAAAACATTATAATGAGTAAGCATAGCACCCTTTGATACTCCTGTTGTTCCACCAGTATATTGTAAAAATGCAATATCATCTGAATTAACATTATGGTTTTTAAAATCATATTTTGAGCCAATATCTATTGCTTTTTTAAAAGATATAGCCTCTGGAAGATTATATTTAGGAACCATTTTTTTAATATGTTTTACAACAAAATTTGTTATAAACCCTTTTATTCCACCTAACATATCTCCCAAATCAGAGATTATAACATGTTTAATATCTGTTTTAGAAATAACCTTTTCAAGATTGTAAGCAAAATTCGACAGTATCAAAATTGCCTTTGCACCTGAATCTTTAAACTGATGCTGCATCTCATTCGGTGTGTATAATGGATTTGTATTTACCACTACAATACCTGATCTTAAAGCTGCAAAAAGTGCAATAGGATACTGTAAAACATTTGGTGATTGTATTATTAATCTATCACCTTTTTTTAATTTTAACTCTTCAGTTAGATATAAAGAAAAATTTTTCGAAAGAGTATTTAATTCTTTATATGTAATTGTTTTACCCATATTTTCAAATGCAACCAAATCAGAATAATTTTCGAAGCCATCATCTAAAAATTCAGCAAAAGAATTGTATTCATTTAGATTTGCTAAACTATTAACTCCATCAGGATAATTTTTTAGCCAGATTTTATCTTTCATTTTAGGTATAATTTTATTTAGTCTAAAAATAATAATTTGATAATATAAATAAAATAGTTTTGATCCAATAATAGTAAAAGAAAAAGGGGACTTGAAAACAAATCCCCTAATGTAAACAACATTAACCCAAAAATGAATCGCTAATTTAAAAATTTGTTAATTATAATATTAATTGATTATATTAATTAATGATTTTTTTTAAAAGAATTTAAATATTTATAAAAAAAAATAATTTATTTTGAACTTTATCTAAAATAACATCAAATAATGAATGAAAATTATCAAATTGATAATACTGATTTAAAAATATTATCTCTTCTTTCAAAAAATGCTAAAACACCCTATACTGAAATAGCTAAAAAAGTCTTTGTTTCTGGAGGAACAGTTCATGTGAGAATGAAAAAACTTGAAAAACTAGGAATAGTTAAAGGAAATAAATTGGTAATTGATTATTCAAAATTAGGATATAGTATAACGTGTTTTATGGGTATTTTTTTAGAAAAAAGTTACTTGTATAAACAAACAGTTAGATCATTGAAAATGATTGAAGAAATCGTTGAAATACATGCAATAACAGGTAGATATACAATATTTATAAAAATATTTTGTAAAGATACAGCACACTTAAGAAAAGTTTTAGATCAAAAAATTCATAAAATTAAAGGTATAACAAGAACCGAATCTTTTCTTTCTATTGAAGAAAATTCTAAGGAAATATTACTTTAAATAAATAAAAAAAAACGAATAATAATTAAACTTTTTTTAAGAAATTAAGTTAATTAAATTTGTAATTATATTTATAAATAAAAAATATGAGTGAAGAATCTAAAATAATAAAAGAATTTACATCAAAAGAGTATGAGCACGGATGGTCTGTCAACCTAGAAGCAGATGAAGCTCCAATTGGAATTAATGATGATATTATTAAGTTTATTTCTAAAAAGAAAGAAGAACCTAGATGGCTACTCGAATGGCGGCTGGAAGCATTTCAGATATTTAAAAAAATGGAAGAACCAGATTGGGCTAATCTTAATTATCCAAAAATTGATTTTCAAAAAATAAAATACTATTCCGCACCCAAACAAAAAAAATCACCCAAATCATTAAATGATGTTGATCCTGAATTGATCAAAACGTTTAACAGATTAGGTATATCATTAAATGAACAAAAAAAATTAACTGGTGTTGCTGTTGATGCAGTTATTGATTCAGTATCTGTTGCTACTACTTTTAAAGACAAATTACTGGAATTGGGAATAATATTTTGTTCGTTTTCAGAAGCAGTAAAAGAACATCCAAAGCTTGTAAAGAAATATTTAGGAACTGTTATTCCAAGAAATGATAACTATTTTTCAGCTTTAAATTCAGCAGTATTTACTGATGGTTCTTTTTGCTACATTCCAAAAGGTATTAGATGCCCTATGGAACTCTCTACATATTTTAGAATAAATGCAGCAAACACTGGTCAATTTGAGAGAACATTAATTATTGCTGAGGATAGCTCTTATGTTAGTTATTTAGAAGGTTGCACAGCTCCAATGAGAGATGAAAATCAATTACATGCAGCTGTTGTTGAAATTTTTGCCGCTAAAAATGCTGAGGTTAAATACTCAACGGTTCAAAACTGGTATCCTGGAGATGAAAATGGTAAAGGAGGAATTTATAATTTTGTAACAAAAAGAGGTATTTGTTTTGGAAATAATTCTAAAATTTCTTGGACTCAAGTTGAAACTGGGTCTGCAGTTACTTGGAAATATCCATCATGTATTTTAAAAGGAGATAATTCTGTTGGAGAGTTTTATTCAGTTGCAGTAACTAATAATTACCAACAAGCTGATACTGGATCAAAAATGATTCATATTGGAAAAAACTCTAAATCTAAAATTATATCTAAAGGTATATCGGCTGGCTTTTCCCAAAATAGCTATCGTGGACAGGTTAAAATTATGAAAAGAGCGAAAAATTCTCGTAACTTTTCACAATGTGATTCTCTATTGCTAGGAAATAAATGTGGGGCCCACACCTTTCCTTATATTGATGTTGAAAATAAGTCATCACTAGTAGAACATGAAGCAACTACTTCAAAAATTGGGGAAGATCAAATTTTTTATTGTTTACAAAGAGGAATTGACGAAGAAAATGCAATTGCTCTTATTGTAAATGGCTATGCCAAAGAAGTATTAAAACAACTTCCAATGGAGTTTTCAGTTGAAGCTCAAAAACTTTTATCTTTAACATTGGAAGGCAGTGTAGGTTAAAATTTAAATAATATGTTATCTATTAAAAAATTAAAAGTATCAATAGAAAATAATTTAATTTTAAAAGGATTAAACCTTGAGATTAAAAATGGAGAAGTTCATGCAATAATGGGTCCAAATGGATCAGGAAAAAGTACATTAGCGTCTGTAATTGCAGGAAATGATAACTATAAAATTGAAAGCGGTTCAATTTCATTCTTCGGAAAAAATATTAATAACTTTTCACCAGATGAAAGAGCTATGATGGGAATTTTTTTGGCTTTTCAATATCCAGTTGAAATTCCAGGAGTTTCAACCATAAACTTTATTAAAACAGCTTTAAATAGAATTAGAGAATTTAATAAGAAAAAGCCTCTTGATGCTGTAGGCTTTTTAAATACTATGAAGAAAAAAATGAATCTTGTAAAAATTGACAGAGATCTACTTAGTCGGTCAATAAATGAAGGGTTTTCAGGAGGTGAAAAAAAAAGAAATGAAATATTTCAAATGGCAATGCTAGAACCAAAGTTATCAATACTTGATGAAACTGATTCAGGATTAGATATAGATGCCCTAAAAATAGTATCAAATGGCGTTAACAAACTAAGAACTAAAGATAATTCTACTATTGTTGTAACTCACTATCAAAGATTATTAGACTATATAATTCCAGATTATGTTCACGTTTTAATTGATGGAAAAATTGTAAAAAGTGGCAACAAAGATTTGGCTTTAGAATTAGAAAATAAAGGTTATGATTGGCTATAATCATTACAAAATAAAAATAAAAAATGTTTAAATCAGATAGTCTAACACTTGATAGTAAAAAAATTAAGGATTTCATTAATAAAGAATCAAATCCGTTCTTAAAAAAAAGTAGAAATAACTTTTTAAAAAAATTAGGAGAAAAAAAATTTAATATTAAAGAAGAATATAAATACACACCACTAAAACAGTCTTTAGAAAAGAAATTTAGTTTAGAATTCAAAATTGATAAGAATATTCCTTCCAATATTGAAAAAAAAATATTACCATACATTGTTAATGATAATAGTGTTTATCAGATCATTACATTAGATGGAAAAATTATAAAAAAATTTTCTAATATTCCTTCTAAAATATCTTTTAAAAACTTCGAAGAATTAGATAAAAAAGAGAAAAAAATATTACATCAATACTTTGGAGAAAATGATGATTCTGATTCTGATGTTTTTTCTGCTTTAAATGGAGTTCTATGGTCTAAAGGATTATTTATATATATAAAAAAGAATCAAATTGTTGATAACCCTATAATTATAAATAATTTTTATACCTCTGAAAGAAATATTTTTAGTTCTCAATTGAGAAATTTTATTTTTATGGAAAAAAATTCAAAATTATCAATATGTGAATTAGACTGCGCATTAGCTTCAAATAATTTTAATAGCAATGTAACTGAAATTATTCTTGAAGAACGTTCAGAATTAGATTATTTTAAAATTCAAAATGATAAAAACAATTCAACATCATTTAATAGTACTAATATTAAACAAAAAAGAAACAGTATATCAAATACATTTACTTTTTCTTTCTCTGGTGATATGATTAGAAATAACTTAAATATTTCTTTGATTGATGAAAGCTGTTATTGTAATATGTATGGTATATATGCTTTAAACGATGATTCACACGTAGATAATCATACCTCTGTAGATCATATACAAAAAAATTCGATTAGTAACGAACATTATAAAGGAATTATGAATGGTAATTCAAATGGTGTTTTTAATGGTAAAATTTTTGTTAGAAAAGAAGCACAAAAAACAAATGCTTTTCAATCAAACAATAATATTATTTTATCTGATAATGCAAAAATTAATACAAAACCACAACTGGAAATTTGGGCTGATGATGTTAAATGTTCTCATGGATGCACTACAGGTCAACTAGACGAAAATGCTATTTTTTATTTGCAATCTAGAGGAATAAATAAAGATAAAGCTGTTTCTATTTTGATTAATGCTTTTTTTGATGAAATAATTCAGAAAATAAATCAAAATATCATTAAAGATAAAGTACATAAAATTTTATCTTCAAAAATTGAATCCTACCTAAATGAGCATTAAATCGTTTAATCCAAACAGAATTAGAAACAAATTTCCAATTTTAAATAAAAAAATAAATAATAATCAGTTGGTTTATTTTGATAACGCTGCAACAACGCAAAAACCAATACAAGTTATTGAATCTATTAATAAATATTATTCTGAATACAATGCTAATATTCATAGAGGCATTCATACATTGGCTGAAAAAGCTACTCAAGAATATGAAAAAACAAGAAAAACAGTATCTAAATTTATAAATTCTAGATCAGAAAAAGAAGTCATATTTACAAGAGGAACTACTGAAGGAATAAATTTGATTGCATCCTCTTTTGTGAAAAACTTTATAAAAAAAGGAGATGAAATAATTATAAGTGAGATGGAGCATCACTCTAATATTGTCCCATGGCAAATGATTTGTGAAGAAAATGAGATTATTTTAAAGACAATAAATGTTTTTGAAAATGGAGAAATTGATTTAGATAATTTCAAAGAATTAATTAGTAATAAAACAAAGTTTTTATCTATAGTTCATACATCAAATACACTTGGAACTGTTAATCCTATAAAAGAAATGATTGAAATTTGTAAAAAAAACAATATAATCACAATGATTGATGGAGCTCAAGCTTCTGCACATTCAAAAATTGATGTTCAGGATTTGAATTGTGATTTTTTTGTTTTATCTGCTCACAAAATGTATGGACCTACAGGAGTAGGTATTGTATATGGTAAAGAAGAAATACTAGAAAAAATGCCACCTTATATGGGTGGAGGAGAAATGATAAAAGATGTAAATTTTAAAAAAACAACTTATAACGAACTACCTTATAAATTCGAAGCGGGAACACCAAATATTGGAGATGTTATTGGATTCAATGAAGCCTTAAGTTTTATTAATAATATTGGATTGGATAATATTTCATTGTATGAAAAAGAATTAAAAAATTATGCTTCAAACTCATTTAATGAAATTGAAGGAATAAATATTATAGGTAATTCTAAAAATAAAATTGGTATTTTTTCATTTACCGTGGATAAGATTCATTATTATGATTTAGGACTATTATTAGATTCAAAAGGAATAGCAATAAGAACTGGTCATCATTGCACTCAACCCCTTATGGACAAATTTAATTTAGAAGGAACTGCTAGAGTCTCTTTAGCTATATATAATACTAAAAATGAAATAGATTATTTTGTTGAAAAACTTAAACAATTAATCAATTGAAATCTACTAATTCTATTCAAAAAGATATTATAAGTAATTTTCAAACATTAGATGATGACTTTGAAATGATATTAAATTATTTAATTGAATTAGGAGAAAAATTAGATGAGTTTGATGTAGAAGAAAAAAAAGATGATAACTTAATAAAAGGATGTCAATCTAAGGTTTGGCTAAGCTATAAAATTATAGATAACAAACTTTTCTTCTCAGGAGATAGTAATACCTCCATTACAAAGGGATTATTGAGTTTATTAATTAAAGTTTTTTCAAATCAAACAGCTGAGGAAATTATAAAAACCAAATTATTTTTTATTAATGAAACAGGACTTTGTAGATTTATAGGAACGCAAAGATCAAATGGCTTAGAGTCAATGGAAAATAAATTTAAAATTATTGCTTTATCAAATAAAAAATAAAATGAATAAAAAGGAAGAAACTAAATTAAAAGAAAAAATAATTAGGGCAATAAAAAATGTTTTTGATCCAGAAATTCCTGTAGACGTATATGAATTGGGTCTAATTTATGAAATAAATATTTTACCTATTAATAATATACATATATTAATGACTCTCACATCACCCAATTGCCCCGCAGCTGAAACAATCCCTTCCGATGTGAAGAATAAAGTCAAAATGATTAAAGAAATTGATGAAGTTGATGTTGAAATCACATTTGATCCACCATATTCAACTGATTTGATGTCTGAAGAGGCTAAACTTGAACTTGGTTTTATTTAAATATTGTTAACAAAAAAATTTTATTATGTATCCAGATGAATTAACAAAACCTATGATCGAGGAACTTACATCTGTAGGTTTTAAAGAATTAAAAGATTCAGAATCAGTGATAAAAGAACTTCATAATGATTCTGGAAAATGTTTAGTATTAGTAAACTCAGTTTGTGGTTGTGCTGCAGGTGCAGCTAGACCTGGTGTTAAAGATTCTATTAAAGATTCGAAATTTAAACCTGACAAACTATTTACTGTTTTTGCTGGAGTTGACTTTGATGCTGTAGATAAAATAAGAGAAATGTGTCTTCCTTATCCTCCTAGTTCTCCAGCTATTGCACTTTTTGATAATGGAAACCTTATACATTTTATTGAAAGACACCATATAGAAGGAAGAAATGCTCTAATGATAAGTGAACATCTAAAAAACGTATATGAAGAGTACTGTTGCTAAAATTAAGATACTATATTTGCCGATAAATTAAATATAAATATTATGAATGAAATGTTTTTATACCTTATACCAGGCTCAGGTATAGTCGCTTTATTATTTGTTTATTTAAAAAATAATTGGGTGGCTTCAAAAGAAGTTGGTTCAGAAAAGATGGAAAGAATTGCACAAAATATATCTGACGGTGCAATGGCATTTTTAAGAGCTGAATATAAAATTTTATCTGTTTTTGTTTTAATTACTGCAGTACTTTTAGGATTTAAAGGTGTAGCAGAAGGAACAAGTTATCTTGTAGCTGTATCATTTATTGTAGGTGCACTATGTTCTGGACTTGCAGGCTTTATAGGTATGAAGGTTGCTACTAAAGCAAATGTAAGAACAACAAATGCTGCACAAAAATCTCTTGGAAAAGCTTTGGAAATAGCTTTTTCAGGTGGAGCTGTAATGGGACTTGGAGTAGTTGGTTTAGGTGTACTAGGACTAGGCTCACTTTTCTTATTTTACAGTAATTTGTTTCAAGAGATAGATACAGTTATTAAAGTTATTTCCGGTTTTTCTTTAGGAGCTAGTTCAATAGCATTATTTGCAAGAGTTGGAGGTGGTATTTATACAAAAGCTGCTGATGTAGGAGCAGATTTGGTTGGTAAAGTTGAAGCTGGTATTCCAGAAGATCATCCACTTAATCCAGCAACAATTGCAGACAATGTAGGAGACAATGTAGGAGATGTAGCTGGAATGGGTGCAGATTTATTTGAATCATTTGTTGGCTCAATAATTGGGGCAATGGTTCTTGGCGCTGCTTTTATAGGTCTTCAAGAGTTTTCAGGTATTGAAACAAATGCTATTCTTCTTCCTTTATTTATCGCATCAACTGGTATTATAATGTCAATTATTGGAACTTTATTTGTTAGAGTAAAAGAAGGAGGAAGTCCACATGCAGCTTTGAATGCTGGTGAATTCTCATCTGCTGGTCTAATGATAGTAGCTACATTTTTCCTTATAAATCAGTTTCTACCTGATGCTTGGGTTTTTAACGGAAAAGAATATACTTCTATGGGTGTCTTTTATGCAACTCTTGCTGGTTTATTAGCTGGATTAGGAGTAGGAAAAATTACAGAATATTATACTGCAACAGGAAAAGCACCAGTCAAATCTATCGTTAAACAATCTGATACAGGTGCCGCTACAACAATTATTTCTGGCCTTGGAGTAGGTATGATGTCAACTGCAATTCCAATTCTATTAATTTGTGCTGCAATTTTAATTTCATTTCATACTGCAGGACTTTATGGTATTGCAATTGCTGCCGTTGGAATGCTTGCTAATACTGGAATTCAATTAGCTGTTGATGCATATGGTCCAATATCAGATAACGCTGGTGGAATTGCAGAAATGGCTGAACTACCACCGAAGGTTAGAGAAAGAACTGACAAATTAGATGCAGTTGGTAACACAACCGCAGCAATTGGAAAAGGCTTTGCTATTGCTTCTGCTGCTTTAACAGCTTTAGCTCTATTCGCTGCTTTCATGCAAACTGCTCAAATTAGTACAATTGATATTTCAAATCCTATTGTAATGACAGGACTTCTAATTGGAGCCATGTTACCATTTGTATTTTCTGCACTCTCAATGAATGCAGTGGGTAAGGCTGCTATGAGTATGATCGAAGAAGTTAGAAGACAATTCAGAGAGTTGCCTAAACTTAAAGCTGCATTAAAAATTATGAGAAAGCATAACTCAGATTTATCAAAAGCATCTAAGGCAGATATGAAAATATTTAATGATGCAGACGGTGTTGCTGAATATAGTAAATGTGTTGAGATTTCTACAAAAGCTGCACTTAGGGAAATGGTTCTTCCTGGACTTATGGCAATATCTGTTCCAGTAATAATTGGTTTATCTGGTGGAGCAGAAATGCTTGGAGGACTTCTTGCTGGAGTGACTTCATCTGGAGTTCTTATGGCTATATTTCAGTCTAACGCTGGAGGTGCGTGGGATAATGCAAAAAAAATGATTGAAGAAGCTGGACAAAAAGGAACTGATGCTCATAAAGCAGCTGTAGTTGGAGATACTGTTGGTGATCCATTTAAAGATACATCTGGGCCTTCACTAAATATTTTATTAAAATTAATTTCTGTTGTAGCTTTAGTAATAGCGCCACTTTTAATTTGATGTTAGAGAAAGAGAAAAAAATTAAAAAAAAAACATTAGGAAATTATCCGTTTCTTAGTGTAATTTTTAGTGTTTCTCTTTCTTTATTTTTACTCGGTATTTTTTCTATTTTGCTAATTTCATCCTATAAGATGAAATTAAATATTAAAAAAAACATTGAATTAAATATTTATTTAAACAAGGTTGTTTCAATAAATGATATTGAAAGAATTAATAAAATTATTCTTTCTAAAAATTATGTTTTAAATAAAGATGAATCATCAGTTATATTCATGTCTAAAGAAAAAGCCGCAAATGAGTATTCTAATGAACTGGGAGAAGATTTTATAAAGTTTTTAGGCCAAAACCCATTAAGGGATTTGTTTATTCTAAAAATAGATCAAGATTATTTCGATGGAGAAAAATTACTAGAAATTGAAAAAGATCTTATGGAAATTAATGGAATTTATGAAATAACTTATCCTAAAGATTTAATTGACGATATTAATAATAATGTAAACAAAATTGGCTTAATGTTAATTGTTATATTCTTTATATTACTTTTTATATCTAGCATTTTAATTAATAATACAATTAGGCTTGCTTTATTTTCTCAAAGATTTTTAATTAGAAGTATGCAACTAGTCGGTGCTACCTCATTATTTATTCAAAAACCATTTCTTGTTAGAGGTGTGATATACGGAATAATTTCAGGGATATTATCCTCAATCTTATTATTTATTATTTTAATGTTTTTAAATTCTAGAATGGAAAATATTATGGGTATCATAGATTCAAAAAGTTTTTTAATTATATCTTTAAATATGATTTTAATAGGTATATTAATTGTGTCATTTAGCACATATAATTCAGTAAACAAATATTTGAATTCTACCTTAGATGATTTGTACTAATTTTAAAAATTAATGAATAAGAAATCTAACCTTCCATTTGACAGCTCAAATTATAAAATTATGATTGCTGGAGTAATTTGTATTGCGATTGGTTTTATTGTAATGTCTTTAGATCAGGAGGATTATGGGTTTGGATTTCTTGGGCTTACTTTAGGTCCAATAATTGTTCTTTCAGGTTTCATTATTGAGTTTTTTGCAATTTTTTATAATCCTAAAAATTAAATGAATAGTTGGGAAGCACTTATTCTTGGAATAATCCAAGGATTAACTGAGTTTTTACCAATAAGTAGTAGTGGACATTTAGAAATTGGTTCTTACATACTACACACAAATACATCTGAAAATTTATTATTTTCAATTGTTGTTCACATAGCAACTGCTCTTAGTATTTTAATCGTATTTAAAAAAGATATTAAGAAAATTTTTTCATCCTTATTTAAGTTTTCAAATAATGATGATACCCAGTTTTTTTTTAAAATAATATTATCGAGTGTTCCTGTAGGATTAATTGGAATTTTTTTTGAAGACAAAGTAGAAAATTTATTTAATGGTAACATTTTTCTTGTAGGCATAATGCTAATAATAACATCTATTATTTTAGCTATTACTCATTTACAAAAAAAAGATTCAAAAAAACAAGTTTCTTTTTTATCTGCTTTCATTATTGGAATAGCACAATCAATTGCAATTTTACCTGGAATCTCAAGGTCTGGAATGACAATTTCTACTGCTTTGTTGTTAAAAATAAATAAAAAAGAAGCTACAAAGTTCTCATTTTTAATGGTCCTTATTCCAATATTTGGAATTATGATTATTAAATTATTCGAAAGTTTTAATTCAATAGAAACTTTAACAACTGAAATAGAGCTAAATTCTTTAACAATTGGATTCTTTTCAGCATTAGTCAGTGGAATAATAGCATGCAAGTGGATGATAAAAATAATTCAAAAAAGTAATTTAATATACTTCTCTATTTACTGTTTTATAATAGGATCATTCTCAATTTTTACAAGCTTTAATAATCTAGAATCAAAAGAAAATAAAATTTTTACAATTCAACCTATTTACCCTGTGGAGGAACTAAAAAAAATAGCATTAAAATCATCAGTCCCATTAGAAGATAGTTTAGAGGATAAGTCTGATGAGTTAGTTGATATTTATAATTTAGATTCATCCGTTAAACTTGACATAAGATATGCTTCAAAAAATAATTTTATGCAAACAGAATTTTATACCGAACCTAGAGCATTTTTAATCAGTGATGCTGCTAAGATGTTAATAAAAGCTCATCAAGAATTAGGTAATTATGGATATGGGATAGTTATATATGATGCATATAGGCCTTGGTTTGTTACAAAAATGTTTTGGGAAGCAACACCAGATTCATTAAAAAACTTTGTTGCAGACCCATCATCAGGATCCGTTCATAATAGAGGTTGTGCCGTAGATATTGGATTATATAATATTAAAAATGGAAAAATAATACAGATGATTTCAGGATATGATGAGTTCACTGAAAGAGCATATCCAACATACGTGGGCGGAACAAAAAAAGAAAGAGAAAATAGAAATCTTTTAATTACTATAATGAAAAAATATGGATTTCAAGTTTACAAATATGAATGGTGGCACTTTGATTTCAAATTATGCAACAATAAAATTATGAATTTGGAATTTAATGAGATAGATTCTATAATAAATTTAAATTAATTCCTCAGCTTTAGCTATTGATTCTTCAAACTGTTTGCCAATTTTCAAAATTTCATCTCTTTTAAGGTTTAATTTTTGATTTATATCCTGATAAAAATCTAATTTTTTTTCTTCCATTTTTTTATTCATAGGATATGAGTCATATGGAAACTGATCGCTAAAATTTTTCATAAAACTCATCATTGACATGTTAGATTCTTTTAAATTTTTAATAGCTAAATCAATATTAGAATCTATAATTTCTTTATTTGATAAATCATTTTCTAATGAATTTATTGTGGACATTTTTTTCATTACCTCATCATGTTGTTCGATAATATCTGATAATAAAGCCATATTTTCAGAATGAACACTTGATATATCACTTGTAGTTGATGTACACCCAATAAAAAATAAAAGTAAAAAACTTAATAAAAATAATTTTTTCATAATCAGTGATGTTTATTTGATCCAGGTGAAAATTGTAGTCCAATTAGAAAACTATTATCTAATCCCATCTGAATTCCATTATAATTTTGCAGCAAAGGTAAAAAATATTCAATACCAATTCTAATTTTTTTCAATTTTCCAAAAGGTGGAATAATATTTATGCCTATACTTGAGTTAAAAACATAAAAACCATAGTTGTAAGCATTAGATTCTGTAACAATAGTTGTGGTTAATTCAGGATCTTTACCTCTTATTTTATCAGAAAATTTATTTTGCAAATTTAAACTCACGCTTATCCAATTTGAGATTTTTAATGCGGCCCAGTAGTTTATATCTAAATCATTTCCAAAGCTATAATTAAATGAGTTTTTTCCGATATATATATTATATGATGGTTGAATCCCAAAAGAAATTTTTTCAAGTTGAAAAAATGTAGTTAATCCAAGTCTAGTATTCCATGTTCCAGAACCTATTTGCATATTGTAGGGAAGTTTAGTAATACTAAAAGAAGAAAAATTATCATTTGAATTTATAGACCCAACAGGAAAAGATACCCCGATATTTAAATGTGTTTTATTCATGCTTTTATCGATAAGGCTATATAAACCAAAAAAATTAATATCTTCAACTCCAGATGAGCTTACTTGAAAAGCTTGGTTTTTTTTCGAAAGTAAATTCATAGTTTTAAGAGTGAATCCAATTGATGTCATTAAATTTATTTTCCTTGAAATACCATACATAAAACCAACCTTGTGGGATTCAATTTTATTTGACTCACTAATTGAATTGTAGTTATTAAGAATATCATCGATTTCTACCTCTGAATTTCCATTTAGATTACCTGAC